>CAWGVL010000001.1:0-17740 GCA_963825845.1 Bryobacteraceae bacterium
TCTGAAGCTGAAGCATCGGCGAAAGATCGGTGGGAATAAACGCTTCAGCGCCATGAGAAAACCTCGAAGGTAGACCAACTGTACGAGGATTGCGGCGGGATCATTGTGTATTCGCGGAGGTTTTTGCCTACACTATAGGGATCGAATGGGCATTGATTTCCCGTATAGTATCCGTTCGGCTAGTACTATAGCGGGATTTCCGAATTGATGGGGTTCAGTCAAATCATGCCTGCACGGTCTGCGCTTTGAGCGGCTCGCCAGGCTTTGCGGTAGACACTACGGGGAGGCCGATGGCCCGCCACTGACTCTGCAGCCCGCACCGTCGTCGTGACCAAAACAGCAGACTAAGCAATCCTGCCGTCAATAAGCCAAGCGTAGCAGGCTCATGGATATCCGCCGGGGTTGCCCAGACGGCTTGAACTGCAACGTCATTGCCCATGTCGTCCCTTCCCCGGATACCCAGAAGCTCTGCCCTACTTGGCCAGACCAGTAGACCCTGCGTGGCTGAGAGTAAGCTCAGACCGGAAGGTAAAGGGCTGGTTCGGCAGGACCGGGGTGGGGTCGTCGTAGGACACAAGCCCGGAGAACGCCCCATTATCCCCGAAGTGATTGAAGATACCCTGACCCACGAGGCTCCCGATATCGAGGCTGGCAAGGTTGCGGGCCTGAGGAGCGACCAAGCGGGTTCCATCGAACTGGACATCGTAGGTCAGGAACAGGGGCTCGTTGGTCGCCGCCTCGATGGTGACCATGTCCTCGAACCATGCCGTCTCCTCGCCCCCAAGACCGGGCGGATCCGACGATGAATGATAGCCCGCCACTTGCAGCAGCCGGGGAGCCGCCTGGGCGCTGAGGATATACATGATGGACGGGTGGTAATTGGGGATAGGGTGGGTTAGTTCACAGGTGCCCGCCAGTTCGGCGTTCCATGTACCTGTCACCGAGCCTACAGCATCGCAACCAGTGAACGACACCGAGGTTCCCAGTGTTGCGGCCTGCGTCAGGCCGATGGCTAGTAGTGAGATCGTAACGAGCTTCATAAAAACTCCCCTTCTGAACCGCCTCACAAGTTCCGCCAATTCTACTATGTGATCGGCGCGAAATCGTAATTTAGTTCGACACGCACTTGTTTCCTCGCTTTACGAAGCACGTCCGTAAATGCTTCAGCACGGCGCTATCAGGTTTCCCGAAAATTGAGCTTACGTATTTTCGAAGCCCGCAATAATCAGAACAGCCCGAAACTCCACATGCGAGCGAAGTGAATCATCAGTTCGCCCAATGCTGTTGAAACTATCGCCAAAGATCGAAATCTCTCAGGGGCACCGCTCTTCGGGCGAATACGCTTACATGAAACAGCACGACGTGTCGGTTGTTCAGGTGATCTTTATCGGGATACTGCTGGTTCGAAGACGGCGTGGTCGCATTCCGCTTCAAGCGGTAAAGACCCAACGCTGTGAATCCCATTCCAAACAGGACAAACGTTCTAGGCTCGGGTATAGGCACAGGGGTGGCTATGAACCCATGAGACGTTCCATGTTCCTGGTCCGTGTAAGATCCTGACGATCTGGCCTGAGTTGTTGATGCCAAGAGTGTTGGTTCGTTCCGAGCCGGGACATCTATATCCACGAAACGCCCAGCTCTGTACAGAAAACCTTTTTCATATCTTCAAGTCCCCCGAAGAACGAACTGCCCACCATCTCACCACGATCGTTGATCCCTGCAACCTCGGTCCGAATCGCATCCGGATTAATTATGCGGGTAAAGACATCCCCACTCTTCAGGAACCCAGAACGCGCTTGGCCGCCGCCCGCATCGCCAACGAGGTGACCGGCGTTGTTAATTCCCGTCGCCTCGTTGGCATCTTCTCTCCAGGAACCTTGATGCTCGTGTATGTGCCGTCGTCGTATAGAAACGCGGTAGGATATTATGATCGGCGTCATCGCAGCAGAGAAACGTAGCAGTTCCGGCAACTTGGCCGAGGTCATTCGGCCCAGACGCGATGGACTGCCGGGCCTCTGGGAAAATGATCTCAGCATACACACCGTCGGTATACAAGAAGGACGACGTAGCGCGAACACCGGCCCCCTCCCCCCTTCAACCTGCCGGTTATCTGGCCAGCATTGTTGATGTCGCGTCGTCCAGGGCACCGACGAGTTGCTTGAAGATGCCACCCTCATAGATGAACGCCGAGAAATTAGTGAATACGTCCGTGCGATATATCCCGACAATTTGTCCGCGATCATTGTTCCCGTACAGAATTGTTCCTGCTCTCGCACCAGGAAAATCAAGTGTTGTGAGTGTAAATGAATCTGCCCAACCTGACTGCGGAGTCGCGAACGAAAGTAGCATGATTACGGCTAGATCGCTGAGCGGTATGAGTGCGATCAAATTCTGCAGTTGCTTACGCATTAGGGTCCTCCTGCACGCTCGGTGCTCCACCCCACGTCTCCAATGGCGTTTACCCTTCCGATCCTGTCGTCAATGATATCAAGCCCCGTTCAGAAACGTTATGGAGAGAATGAGTCAGCCTTCCTAACGGCTCAAAAAGGAGACTTGGATTGTGGCAATTAGGTTTCCCTCTTATCGGACTGCTCCAGGACCTTGAGAGGTTCTGATTCGACGATCAATGATAGTATGAGCCTGAGCAAGGAGGGTCGATGCAAGTCAGTCTTCTGCCGATTGTACTATTTTCTGCCTTCGCGACAATCAATTCAGGCTGTTTTGCTGCACCTTACACATTCAGAATCATCGAGCACCCTTACACTCGTTTACAAGCGGAAGGGATCAATGATCGTGGCCAAGTAGCTGGCTGGTACTACTCAGACGCTGGCATTTCCGGATTCATATCCGACGGCGGTCATTTTACCCGTATCGATTACCCTGGGTCATCGCGTACGGTAGTCACTGATATCAATAACCAGGGGCATGTTGTCGGGATCTTCAAGGAGCCTGAGGAGCGGGAGGACCGTGCATCTGTATTCGTATTCGATGGTCTTAAGTTTACGACGATTGTGAACTCGTCTCCGACTGGTAATCTAGCCGCTCTCGGTATCAATGACAACGGCCAAATCGTTGGTTGGAGCTACGAGGACTACGGTCAGGACTACTGTGGTGGTGGATGTTACGGCTACATATATGAACTAGGTAAGTTCACCAGCACCGGAGACGCGATGCCGTACGGCAACAACAATTTGGCGCCCTTGTCGGTTCGACGAAGCGCGGTGGAGCGTTCGTTTATGCCAATGGAGTTTTTTCCGAATTGCCGGACCGGGGGCTTCGAACGATGTTGCTACCGACATCAATGACAAAGGGCAGATAGTCGGGAATTACGTTGGCGGCCCGCCTGGTTCTTTTGACGGAACCCCCGGTGCTTATTGGGGCGGCACGGCTACTTGTATAGCGAGGGCACCTACCAGACTATCGATTATCCTGGCGCAAATTGGCTGGAGGTATATGGAATAAACAACAGCGGTAAAATTGTCGGTAGGGCTATTATTTCAGGGGCAGACGTGGTTTTCGTTGCGATCCCAAAACGATACCTCTGTTCCGGAACCATCTTCGCTTGCAACGGTATTTAGCGGTTTACTCATCGCGATTTTGTGTAAGGTGTACGGTTCTTGTCAGCGCACGCATCGTACCTTCGAAAAGCCGTGAGAAGTCATTCAGAAGAATCGGCTGAAAGAGTTGTCGCCGCACTAGCAGGTGCACCGTGACAGCATGACAGCCACATGACGCGTGATGACTCTCTCCTCTTCTTTTTTCTATTTACTTTTCCAAAGAGGAAATGTAGCCGTCATACCCGTCATCCGCCAACCGCAATAATGAAACGGCGGAAACCACCCGTTTTGACCAGACGCGTTTACTCTATATAGCATGAAACTGATGACCTTACGGACCTGACGTTCAGAGCGTTCGACACTTTGTTTCCGCCACCCGTTCGCAATAGGTGAAGATGTTCTAATAATGCTCTCGCAGGTATGTCTCGATGACTGTTTTGTCATCCGGCTCCACTGGTCGATACCATTCCAGTGTTTCCGTCAGGCTGCTGTACGAGGCTATCTGGGCGTCATTTTCAGTCATGACGTACACCTTCCCGCCTGGCTTCTCTCTGCCGACGTGGTACGTGTCGTTGATACGAGTGATTTCAATCATTCGCGGGGAGTCTATCATAGAGCACGGTTTGCTTCGTGGGTAGGGCTTCATTGGTGGGGCCGCTATCATTTCGGGCCGGGGAAGATGCGGATAAGCTCATGTAAACAGCCTACGAGGGCACACGGCGCGATTATCGGTCCACGTGATGAACTGATCGTTATTCGGTGTAAATAACTGAGTTCGGGCCGTGCAGCGATGACGGCTGTGACGCGGTCGTGTATGCTTCTTTCTCTTATCTTCTTTATTTTTTGAAAAGGGAATAAATGCCGTCACACCCGTCATTCCGTCATCGCAAGGCTAATGGTCCAACTGCCGCCTACGCGCCGCAGGCGCTTACGGCGGTCTAGTCGCGGGGGAGATGTATTGGCGGCGTCTCCAGTTCATAGCCGCTCACCATAATGCCAACGAGGCTAATATTAATAGCGCGACCAGTACGGCGAATGTGGTCGTCCCGACCAATACATAACGCCTCCTGTTCTTCCCGGTGATGAGCAGGCCAAGACCACCCAACACAAAGACACCACAGCTCAGGGCCAAAAGGCACAGGATGATCGCGGCAGCCTTAGGCACGTGTTGTTCCCCTCCTCGTCGAATACCTTCTCAATGTACTTCATGAGGTAGTTATCACAACTGCGCTGCCAACTTTTCAAAAAAATTTTTGACTTCTCACGCGCGCAACGCCTGATGCTCCTTGCGTTCGCATCACACGCCGACCGTGCCCTTACGTAACCCCCGAGGGGTCGGGGTACCCCCGTCGAAAACTGTGTACGACCTACGCCCGCCGCGCACGGCTTACCTGCACGCGTTCGCTGGCAGTCTCACGACCTCCGGGAACGCCCCGCCGACGAATCTTTTCTAAGCCTCCGCAGAGCATGGACCAGCAGAAACCTAGGCCGTAGGTAGATAGAATTGGTGCTTGCAAAAACCTAGGGCCTATGTTATCATTATTGAATGGAGAAACCACGTCTACCGAAGGCGGTACAGCAGTTTTTCAAGGAAACGGGTGCGCAGGGCGGGAAGGCACGCGCCGAGCGTCACTCGAAAGAACAACTAGCGGAATGGGGAAAAAAGGGCGGACGCCCCAAGGGAAGCGGTAAGGACAAGTCGAAGGGAGCTAAATAAATGGGCGTGTATAAATGTGAGTGGTACGAGTTCGTGTTCGCAGGGAAACGGATTCGCGAATCAGCGAAGACGGCGAGTAAGACCGTCGCTAAAGAAGCCGAGAAGTCGAGACGGCGGGAACTTGAGAGAACTCTTGCAGGCTTGCCAGCGGCCAAACACGAGCAGCGAATACGCTCCGTGAGCGACATGGTCGCGGTGTACCTCGACGCATATGGTCTCAATCACCGTGCGAGTTCGCTCGTGTTTGCCCGCAAGCGTCTCGCGCATGTCACGAGGCTGCTGGGTTCGATTCTGTTGCCTGATTTGACCGAACAGGTTGTACTTGGCTTTATGAGGACGAGGCTTAAGGAGCGCACAGCAGGTAGAACCATCAATATGGAATTGGGTGAATTGAGCCGTGCTATCGGACAGCCGTGGTCAATCTTGTGGCCCAAGGTGCGCAAGATGGAGGAGCGTCGAGATGTGGGCAAAGCTCTGTCACTGGAAGAGGAGAAGCAACTCCTTCACGCTCTCGCGAACAACTCGCCTAACGCTTCTCCAATGATTTCAACTTTCGTTCGGATCGCTCTTCTTACGGGTATGCGTAGCGGAGAGATTGCGAACCTCACTTGGGGACAAGTTGACCTCATCAAGCGAGTGATCACCGTGGGTAAGGCTAAGACAGCCTCAGGGACAGGTCGGCAGATACCTATGAACAGTGATCTCTTTCAATTGCTGCGCTCACATGCTGGATGGTTTGCAAATCGCTTCGCTGAGACCAAACCCGAACATTATCTATTCCCGTTTGGTACTCCAATGCCGAATGATCCTACGAGGCCAATCACTGACATGACGAGTGCATGGGATGCATCCGTAAGCGTGCGAAGGTCTATGTCGCTTCCACGATCTACGCCACACAGCAGCGACCAAGATGGCGGAAGCCCGAGTTCCAGAGTCTACGATGCTGTCCTTGATGGGACATATGAGCCGAGCGATGTTGGAGCGCTACTCGCACATCCGAATGGCTGCGAAGCGCGAAGCAGTCGAAGCGCTATCAATGGGCACAAATTCCGACGCTTTCCCCACAAATTCCCCCACATTAAATCGAGACGATACCGTTCACTATGCGTAAGTTGTTGAGGTCTTTGGTGGGCCCTGTAGGATTCGAACCTACGACCAAGGGATTATGAGTCCCCTGCTCTAACCGCTGAGCTAAGGGCCCCGGCGGGAGGCGATACTTTACGAATCTAACATGACGTTTGGTACGAGCCGAATGTTAGGCGCCGAGGCAATCGTAACGTAATTGACTTAACACGCAGCTTCACCGTGACTTCGCGCTTTTCAACGACCTTTCGGAACTCGGATGCGTCAGATTCAGCAAGTGCCAGCCTGGGAGAACCCACAATCGAGGCAGGGCCTAACAAAATTTAACAAGTCTTTTGCGCTTTTTGGACGTCTTACCCCGCGTTACTTAATTGCGGGACCCGATAGATCTTATGAGCATCTATACCAATATGGAACCAGTCCAACCAAGACCGGTCATTCGCCGCTGCAGTGCTCGAACAAAGAGCGTCGCGCGATACAGGACCGACCGTCAGCAGAATGTACAAGACCGCGGGGAGATTCGTCTCCAATCGAGATGGCAGACCCGCGCGAGTTGGCAGTCATCCTGCCTGGGCTATACCCGCCGCTATCTCTAAGACGTACTGCATCGAACAGTCCATATAGGCGTCTGGCCTATACAATAGAAGTATGCGCGACAACGTGAGAATCGGCGGACGCGAGTTCTCTTCGCGGCTCTTCGTCGGCACAGGTAAGTACCGCAGCTTCCAGGAGATGGCTCGTTGCCACGAAGCTTCCGGAGCAGAGGTGGTCACTGTCGCCGTTCGGCGCGTCAATCTCACTGACAAATCAAAAGAATCGCTGATCGACTACATCGATCGTACGAAGATGTTCATCTTGCCGAATACGGCTGCATGTTATACGGCGGACGAAGCGATTCGGACGGCTCGCCTGGCCCGAGAGGTTGGCCTGTCGAACTGGGTGAAACTCGAGGTCATCGGCGACGAGCAGACGCTCTTTCCCGATAACGAAGGGCTCCTTGAGGCGACCCGCGTTCTTGCGAAAGAGGGTTTCGTCGTCTTGCCCTATACCACTGATGATCTGATCAACGCCCGAAAACTGATCGACGCCGGAGCGGCTGCCGTGATGCCATTGGGCGCGCCCATCGGGTCGGGGCTCGGGATCCAAAATACTACTAACCTCCGCATCTTGCGTGAACGAATTACAGAGGTGCCGCTGATCGTCGATGCCGGCGTCGGAACGGCTTCAGATGCGGCAATAGCCATGGAACTCGGTTATGACGGGGTGCTGATGAACACTGCGATCGCTGCGGCGGAAGACTCCGTCACCATGGCGGAGGCAATGAAGCATGCCGTCACCGCCGGCCGCCTGGCGTACCTATCCGGCCGTATGCCGAAAAAGCTCTACGCGACCGCCAGCAGTCCGATGGAAGGCGTTGTCCGCTAATCAGGCGCCGAGATAGCCCGCGGGCAAACGGACCTGCGTTTTCTTCAGCATCGCCTGGTTTGCCAGATGCGGTCCGGCCACTGCCCTGGCTGCGATATCGACCGTGCAGTTCGGCTGATTCCGGCTCTTCATGCAGTCCAGGAAGTTCTGGATGTGCGACTCAACCGGCACGGGCGCTTTCTCCTCGTAGATCGGCGCTGACTGGGGCGTCCACGGTTCGCCGAAGACTTTGTAGCCGTACTCATCGAGTATCATCGTGCCCTTGTCGCCCATGAACGTGATGGACCAGCCGTTCTGGTACGAGTTGGCATAATCGAGCGTCCAATTCGCGATCATGTCAGGAAATTCGAATACAGCCGAGAACACATCCGGGTGTTCCGCGCCCTTCATCTTCGCAACGTAGCCGTGACATACCGCCGACGCCGGTATCGACTGCTTGCTGAACCATTGCACAACATCCATCAAGTGCGTGCCCTGGTCGGTCATGTTGCCACCGGCATAATCCCAGAAGTACCGCCACCTGCGGAATCGCATAGGTTCGAGCGGTCGCTTCTTCGCACTGCCCAGGAAGCGATCCCAATCGAGCTTGCCGGGGAGGGGTGAATTGTCGAGTTCCTTCGCGATGTTCCAGTGCCACTGGGGCTTTACAAGCGTAATCTGACCCAGAACGCCGTCGTCCACCAGTTTCTTCGCTTTCATCAGGGACTCGGCGCTTCGCCGCTGCATGCCGATCTGCACGATCTGCTTCGACTTCCGCACCGTGTCGACGATCTTCACGCTCTCCTCCAGCGACTTGGACAGCGGCTTCTCGAGGTAAACATCCTTGCCGGCGTCCAAGGCGGCAAAGAGCATCGGAGCATGGTGATGATCCGGAGAAGCGATCACCACGGCGTCCATCTTTTCCGCGAGCAGGTCCTTGTAGTCGACGAATGTCTTCGCGTCTGGGGATGTCTCCTTCGCCTTCTGAATGTTCGGCTCGTAGACATCGCACAACGCAATGCACTGCGCGCCCAACTGTTGGAACTTGCCGTGCAAATATCGCCCACGACCCCCGGTGGCGATCACGCCATACGCGATGCGATCGTTAGCTCCAAACGCGGACGCAGGCACGAACATGGGGGCGGCGGCCATGGCCCCTTTGACGAACTCTCTTCTTTTCACCTGAACCTCCTAACGCCGAGCCGTCAGGATGCGCGATGGATAGAAGCCTTGCCGGATCGCTCTATCCCCAGTGATCCTGAAGTCCAGCGACTCAATCAGATCCGGGATCCTTGCCTCCACCTGGCGTCCCCAGAACGCCGGCGCCAAGCTCCCGCAAACGCGATACGCCTGGTTGAAGAACTCCGTGTTCTGGCCGATGAGGACGAGCGTAAATGTCCCTCGCCGGCGCAGGACCCGGTGGATCTCCTGTAACGCGACCACAATATCATCACCAGACAGCAATTCCAGCAAATAACAGCACATTACCGCATCAAAGCTTTCATCCCGGAACGGCATGAATCGGGCGTCCACGGCTTTGCATTGCGTCCTGGCGCGAGGGAATTTGCGGCGGACAATCTTCTGTGTCTTGGCTGCCATATTCGGCGACAAGTCGAGCCCTACCGTCGATCCGTTCGGATTCGCGGAAACCAACCGGTGAAACATTTCGCCGGATCCAGTAGCGACTTCGAGCACACGCATTCCGTCCCGGATGCCCGACATTTCCAAAGCGTATTGGTGCGCCTTGGAATGGAAGAAGAATGTCGACATCGGGTAGACGAGCGACAGCGCGTCATACACCCGGCGTGTCCTGCCTGAGATGGTCGACGGTAGAGCGCCGTTAACGTGGCCATTCACCGGGTACGTGATCAGTTTGCTCAAGGTTCGCTCCATTAGATTTGAGTCCGCACTTAAGATACTGCCGCTACATAGCTCTTCAGTTCAGGTAGCTCGATCTCCGTCTGCGTCCCGTGTCCGGGACGGCTGTCGATCGACATTCTATAACCATTACCAAAAAGAACTTTCAAACGTTCGTTTACGTTGCTGATGCCGATACCCTGCTCAAACAGAGTCGCAAGTTTGGCTTCGGGGATGCCGACTCCGTCGTCTTCAACGAGCAGGAACAACCGTCCACCCTCAAGACGGCTTCGTATTCGGATCATACCGCCGTCCACCTTGCTGCTTAAACCATGCTTGATGCTGTTTTCAACCAGGGGCTGCAGCACCATGCTGGGAACCAACCGGTCGCCAGTGGCTGGGTCGATCTCTTTTACGAACCGAAGCTTGTCTCCGAAACGCACCAGTTCGATTCCCATGTAGTCGTCGATGAACTTCATCTCCTCTCGCAGGGTATTGAGGTTCTCCCTCATTTTGAGGAGGCTTCTGAGGATGCTGGACAACCGGTAAATCATCGTCCGAGCCTGCTCCGGATCGGTGCGGATGAGGGATGCGATCGAGTTCAACGTGTTGAAAAGAAAATGCGGATTGATTTGCCGTGTCAGTGCCGCCAGTCTGGCTTCGTTCAGCAACCTCTGCTGCGATTCGAGCTTTTCTTCGTTGCGGGTGTTGTTCCATATTTTCAGCGGCAGGGTGGTTGCGAACAGAGTGGTAGTGAACACGGCAAACAGCACCGACGGGCGATGCTCTCCGCGATCGTACAGCGCAAAAATCCCGGTAGGACCGAACAGGTACAACACAGTCCAGCGCAGGCATTCGGCGAATACGATCGTCGAGAGGAACGCGAGATGGAACAGACGTGTCCGCGGCTGCTGTCTTTTCCGGAGCAACCGATAAACGCTCAAATCGAAAAACGGTGAGAACTTCCAAATCTCCTCCGGCTCCGGCGCAAGATCACGCAGAAGTCCGCCGAGCACGCCGACGCCCGCAAAGAGCGGCATCGATAAGTATTCTCCATTGAACAACATAGCGGGCAAGGAGATGAGCACTCCGGCGATCAGCCCGGATACATATCCGCCGAGGATTCCAGCCAGGAGGCTGCCCTCGAGCCCGAGATCTACAGCCTTATAGACGCCAGTTGCGACACGCGTTGCAACGCCGGCTCCAAAAATCGCAGCGAAGCCGAGGGCGAGATGCACGCGCTGCACAAGTGTCCGGCCGTCGCGGAGCAGCGATCGTTTCAGGAAGTCGGGGCGTACGATGATGCTGGCCACCGCGGCAGCAACAGCGAGCTTGATGAGCAAGTTAGCGAGGTGCTGCTCTAGCATGCGGTCTGCCGACAATTATAATTAAGACAGGAACCTTGGATTCTCTTTCTCTTGATGGCCGTTAGCCCTGCGTTCGAACTCCTCAAAGTCGCTGAAGCCGATTTCCCCAGCCGATTCGGGCACTTCCGGATTTTCGGCTTTGAAGGTCGCTACGCTTCCGGCCTGGAAGAGGCGGTCGTACTGCGGCTTGGCGACATGACCGGAGACCCGCCACTGGTCCGCATCCATTCAGAATGTCTGACGGGTGATGTCTTCCACAGCTTACGATGCGATTGCCGGGCTCAACTCGAGTTGGCTTTGTACCGCGTTGCCGAGGAAGGGCGCGGGATGATCATCTATGAGCATCAGGAGGGCCGCGGCATCGGGTTGATGAACAAGCTGCGCGCGTACGAATTGCAGGATTTAGGCGCCGACACCGTCGAGGCGAATGAGCAGCTCGGGTTCAAAGCCGATCACCGCGAGTATCAATTGCCCGGCTCAATTCTTAACTATTTCGGTATCGCGGCAGGTTCGATTGCTGTCGAACAACCCCGACAAGATCAATGCCTTAGAGCGGGCCGGTATATCCGTAGTTGAACGCGTTCCCTGTCAGGTGGAGCCTATCGCCACCACCGAAGATTACCTCCGGACCAAAAAAGAGAAGCTCGGTCATCTGTTGTAAACGTCTATCGTTTTGTCTATGAAGTTGTGTGTTCTGGCACTGCTCCCACTCATCGTGTGTTCACAGGAGGCGCCGAAACTCCGTCTGCCCGGTGACATCCAACCGGTTCGTTACGAGTTGGATCTGAATCTGACACCTTCGAACGATGGCTTCGATGGCAAGGTCTTCATCGAAGTGGACGTCAAGAAGTCGACGTCAGTGATCTGGCTTCATTCAAGCGGTCTGATGATTGCCTCGGCGACTGTGAGCGGAAAGCCCGCCAAGGTGCTGCAGGGCGGAACCGAGTTCATCGGGCTCTCGGGAGGGCCATTCGCGCCCGGACCTGCGCGCATCGAGATCGCTTATTCCGGCCCCCTGTTGAAAAATGATGTCGAGGGTTTGTTCAAACAGACCGACGGCGCAGATGCCTATATCCTCACGCAATTCGAGCCCACGTCGGCGCGCCGAGCGATCCCGTGCTTTGACGAGCCTGCCTTCAAGACGCCTTGGAAGATCACCTTGCGTGTGCCGAAAGGGATGGAGGCATTTGCCAACACACCGGTGGAGAGCGATCGCGTCGAGGGATCCGTTAGGGTCGTACGCTTCCGCGAGTCGAAGCCGTTGCCCAGCTATCTGGTCGCAATGGCTGTCGGTCCGTTTGACATCATCGATGGTGGAACGGCTGGGAAGAACAAGACGCCGCTTCGTGTCATTACGACCCGAGGCCATCGGGATGAGGCCAAGTACGCGCTCGAGATCACTCCGAAGGTGTTCAGCGCGCTCGAGAACTACTTTGGAATTCCTTACCCGTACGAGAAGCTCGATCAGATCACGATCCCGATTACGGTTGCGTTCGGCGCGATGGAGAATGCCGGACTGATCACGTATCGCTCCTCCATCTTGCTGATCCGTCCACAAGACGACACCGTGATCCGTAGACGCAACAGCGCATCCACTATCACGCACGAGATCGCTCACCAGTGGTTCGGGAACATGGTGACGCCCGCCTGGTGGGACGACATCTGGCTGAATGAAGCGTTCGCGACATGGATAACGATGCGTACGCTGGAACAGAACTTCCCGGACTGGAAAGTCGAAGTGGCAGCCGTGAACCATAAAGCAAACGTTATGGCGACTGACTCGCTGTTGTCAGCCAGGAAAGTACGTCAACCGATTCAAAATGAGGGCGACATCGGAAGCGCGTTCGATGGGATTACCTATCAGAAGGGCGCCGCGGTCATTCGGATGTTCGAGAACTACGTCGGTCCGGAGAGGTTTCGGAGCGGGATCCAGAACTACATGCGAAAGCATGCGTGGGGAGCAGCCACCGCGCGCGATTTCCTTGAGGCCATCAGTGAGGCTTCGGGAAAGGACGTGACCTCCGCGTTTTCCACATTCCTCGATCGAACGGGTGTTCCGTTGCTGAGTGTCAACCTGAACTGTTCGCCCGGCGCAAAACCTTCGGTTTCCGTAACGCAGGAGCGATTTCTCCCCATCGGATCGAAGGGCTCTCGCGGCGAATACTGGCAAGTTCCAGCGTGTTTTGAGTACGAGAGCGGCGGCAAGGTATCGCGGGAGTGTACGGTCGTGGCTGACCCGAAGGATACGGTGCCTTTGCGGTCGGCGAATGCGTGCCCGGCCTGGTTGAATGCGAACGACGGCGGATCAGGGTATTACCGCGTGCGATACGACGGCTCAGCCGGACGCAAGATCCTCGACAACATCGACAAGCTGGAACTCCGTGAAAAGGTCGATTTGTTGACGAGCGTGTCGGCTTTGGTAGCGGCCGGCCAGATGCCCGTTAGTGAAGCGCTGGCCCTGGTTCCCAAATTCAGAGATGCATCCGAACCTGAGTTGATTCTGGCTGCTTTGGACATCGCTCAGCAGGTGAAGCGTAGCGTTCCCTCGGAACTGAAACCCAACTATGCGCGGTTCATGACGGCAATGTTTTCCGCCAGGGCGCGGCAGCTGGGCTTCGAGCCCAGGCAGGATGAAAGCGATGATGATCGCATACTGAGGTCGGCGCTCGTTCCTGCCGTGGCTGAGATCGGTGATCAGGAATTAATCGCGAACGCGAAGGAACTGGCATGGCGCTGGTTGGCCGACCGCAAGTCGGTAAGCGCCGATGTGGCTGGCAGCGCCTTAAACGTCGCGGCCGCGAATGGCGATGAGAAGTATTACGAGAGATTGGTCGCCGAGTTGCGGAAGTCGACGGACCGGCGCGATCGCGCTCGAATCGTCGGCGCTTTGGGTTCGTTTCGTAATGTGGCGATTGCGCGCCGGGCATTGAACCTGCTCCTCGATCCGACGCTTGACGTACGTGATTTGACTGATTTGCTCTTCAAGTACAACTCGAAGGAGGAGACGGAGTCCCTTGCCTGGAAGTTTATGGTTGCGAACTACGATAAGCTTCTTGCGCGATTGCCGTCGCGATTGGGGAATCATGCCGGGTCAGAGCTTCCTCTTGTCGGCGGGGCGTTCTGCGATGAGAGCGGATATGCCGAGGTCGAATCATTCTTCAAAGAACGGGTGAAGTCGATGCCGGGGGCGGAGTTGTCGCTTGCTCAGGTACTCGAAAAAATTCAGCTATGCGGTCCGCGGAGAGCGGCCCAGCGTCCTGAAGTGGTGAAGTTCCTGAAAGGGTGGTAAGGATCGCTGTGCAAAGAGATGCGCGCCCTTGGCGAGGCGCGCACGACATAAGCGATGCTTACTGCGCCAGCGCCTTTTCCACCGCCGAAGTCAGCTCAGGAGACTCCGGCGTAACCTTGGATTCAAAGCGGCTGACGATCTTCCCATTCTTATCCACCAGGAACTTGGTGAAGTTCCATTTCACATCGCCG
Organism: Bryobacteraceae bacterium; assembly: GCA_963825845.1. Classification (GTDB taxonomy): domain Bacteria; phylum Acidobacteriota; class Terriglobia; order Bryobacterales; family Bryobacteraceae; genus DASQDN01. The sequence continues at coordinate 14,466 of CAWGVL010000001.1, forward strand.
CCGGTGTTCTCTGTCAGGTAACCGTACAAAGGTGTCTTATCCTCTCCCTTGACGGAAACCTTGCTCATCATGGGAAACGTCACGTTATAGTTGCGGGTGCAGAATGTCTTTATTTCTTCGTTCGTGCCAGGCTCCTGCCCGCCGAAGTTGTTCGCCGGGACGCCGACTACGACGAGTCCACGATCCTTGTACTTGTCGTACAGGGATTGTAGCCCGGTGTACTGCGGAGTATATCCGCACTTGCTTGCCACGTTTACCAGGAGCAGCACCTTGCCTTTGTAGGAAGACAACGGAGCGGGTTTCCCGTCAATGGAGGTGAGAGCGAAATCGTGAACGCTGGAAGCTGCCATCAGCACGCTCGGGATCAGAAGAGTGAGAGCGGATCGTAAAGTCATAGAGATCTGGTTTCTACTTTACCTTTGATTAAGTCGTATGATTATAGACTGAAAAACAGCATGCGAAACACGGCCATATTCGCTGTACTCATCGCCTCTTGCGCCCCGGCCGCCGATTGGCCTGACTGGCGTGGGCCTCGTCGCGACGGAACGTCATCGGAAAAGAACTTGCCCGTGAAGTGGTCGCCGTCGGGCGAGAATCTCGCCTGGAAGGCCCCGTATGGCGGGCGCTCCGCGCCGATCGTAGTGGGCGATCGCGTCTATGTCTTCAATCCGGTGGGGGCCGGTCCGACACTTCGTGAACGTTTGATGTGTCTGAACGCCGACACCGGTAAAGTCGTTTGGGAGTACGCGAACAATGTATTTCTCAGCGATGTTCCTCCTCACCGCGTCGCGTGGTCTTCGCCTGCGGCCGATCCCGAGACAGGCAATGTGTACACGTTTGGAGTCGGTGGTGTTCTCAACGCCCATGACAAGAATGGCAAAGTTCTGTGGACCCATTCACTTGCGGAGGAAGCAGGACTCGTGACTACCCACGGCGGGCGGACTGTCTCGCCCGTTGTCGAAGGTGACCTCGTTATCGTGAGTGGAATCACCACGGGGTGGGGAGAACTGGCGCGTGCGGGACACCGTTTCATGGCGTTCGACAAACGAAGCGGCCAACCCGTGTGGATCAGCTCTCCCGGTGGGCGTCCCTTTGATACCACGTACTCACCTCCGATTGTCGCGGATGTCGACGGCACGCGGTTGTTGATCGCCGGCGGAGGCGATGGCACCATACACGCAATCAAAGTCTGGACAGGCGAGCCTGTGTGGAAGTACGTCATTAGCAAGCGCGGCGTGAATACCGGCGTCGCTCTCGCCGGCACGACCGCGATCGTAACCCACAGCGAAGAGAACCTGGATACAAACGAGATGGGACTCATCGCCGCGATCGATGCGCGCTCAAAAGGCGACATCACGAAAGCGCAGGTGAAGTGGGCGAAAACCGGTTTCCAGGCCGGCTTCTCCTCGCCGATTGCTGACGGCGATCGTATGTATCAGGTAGACAATGGCGCCAATCTGTACGCGTTCGATTTCAATACCGGACGTGAATTGTGGAAGCAGAACCTCGGGACCATCCAGAAGGCGTCTCCTGTGCTTGCTGATGGAAAGATCTATGTCGGCTCCGAGAACGGAAAGTTCTTCATCCTGAAACCTGGGCAGGACAAGGTTGAAGTGCTTGACAGCGATCAGTTGGCCGAGGGCGAACAGATTATCGCCTCGCCGGCCGTGTCGAACGGTCGTGTCTATCTGGTATCGAGCGATGCCATCTACTGCATCGGTACGAAGAAGAATGTAGCCCCGAACGTTTCGATTGCTGTCGATAAGAAAGCGCCGGCAGGCGCCGTGATCGCGCATGTGCAGGTAGTTCCGGTCGAAGTAACCTTGAAGCCCGGAGACAAGGCTACCTACAAAGTCTTCACATACGATGCGAACGGGAAACTGATCGGACCGGCGTCCGGCGTTCAGTGGTCCGTCGCACAACTCAAAGGCGATGTGACCGGCGACGCGTACGGCGCCCGCCGATACTCCGTGGCAGGCGGGGACCATCACTGCGGCGGTCAACGGGGTCAAAGGGACCACTAGAGTTCGTGTTCTAGCGACTGCGCCGTGGGAACAGAACTTCGATAGCTCCGCTGCCGGTCCTCCCCCGGCGCCTTGGATCAATGCTGCCGGTAAGTTCCAGATCCGCGACGTAGAAGGCAACAAGGTTCTGGTGAAACTCTCGGACAACCCGTTCACCAAGCGTGCGCGCATCTACATGGGGCCAATGGACATGAGCAACTACACCGTGGAAGCCGATTTCCGCGCCATTGAGAAGCGCCGCCAGCTCGGTGATGCCGGCGTTGTTGTGCAGAGATACAACCTGGTCCTTTTCGGCAGCCACCAGCGTCTGGAACTGGAATCATGGCAGCCTGAAACGAAGCGGACGGTTTCCGCGCCTTTCCAGTGGAAGGGCGATATCTGGTATCACATCAAGCTGCGGGTGGAACCGGCCCCGAATAATAAAGTAGTTGCGCGCGGAAAGGTATGGGCAAAATCCGATCCGGAACCGGACAAGTGGCAAGTAGAACGAACCGACGAGTTTCCGGAACACCAGGGCAGTCCCGGCCTCTATGCCGATGCGCCTTTTGAAGTGTTCTTCGACAACGTGAAAGTGACACCCAATTGATGAAACACAGCATTCCTTTTTGTCTGGCATCAGCTCTCGCGCTCAGCGCTTCCGACCCTGGCACAGGCGACTGGCCAATGTGGGGCGGGACACCCGACCGGAACATGGTGTCCAACATGAAGAATGCTCCGGTGACCTGGGACATTCAGAAGAAGCTGAATATCAAGTGGGTCGCCACCGTAGGTTCACAGGCGTATGGGAACCCGGTCGTGGCGGGCGGCATGGTATTCATTGGCACCAACAACGAAGGGATGCGCGATCCCAAGCAGCCGGGCGATCGTGGTGTGCTGATGGCTTTCCGCGAATCCGACGGCGAGTTCCTCTGGCAGCATACGTCGGAAAAGCTCGCTGCCGGCCGCGTGAATGACTGGCCGTACCAGGGCGTCGCGTCGTCACCGCTCGTCGAAGGTGACCGCCTTTATTACGTTTCGAACCGCGCCAAGCTTACGTGTATCGACATCAAAGGATTCACGAACGGGAACGAAGGTCCGGTCAAAGACGAGAAGTTCACGGGACCGAAAGACGCCGACATCATCTGGGAATTCGACATGATGGAGGAAGTCGGATCGCACCCTCACAATCTGGCGAATTCGTCTCCGGTGTCCTACGGCGATCTGGTTTACGTGAGCACCTCGAACGGCCAGGACGAGAGCCACGTCAATATC
>CAWGVL010000002.1:0-48889 GCA_963825845.1 Bryobacteraceae bacterium
TAGCGGGATCGGATTCGGCAGCGAATCGAACGTTTGTATGTCGTTCGAGAACCGGGTGGAGGTTCCGCGGGGATAGACGATGCCGATCGTCCCAGGAGAAAGCGCCCGCTCAGCGTAATTACCTGCGATTTGCGTGCGCAAACCATTGAAGAATATGGCCACGCGATTAATCGCTTCCGCTATGTACAGGTTCCCGGAACTGTCTTGCGTGAGAGCCAAGGGCGTGGACGACCCGATCTCGTAATTGGTCCTGATACCAAGGGCGAGTTGCTCGAATCTCGGATAACGCAGCGCTCGATTTGCGCGGGTTGAGGCCACCCAGATTTCGCCGGTCTGGGAGAAACCCAGATCCCTTGTGCTCCGGTCAGATTGGGTAGCACGAACGCGGTTGGCGGGTCGTTCGCCGCCGTCGTAATCCGATCGAAGATCAGGACGCGTCCATTCCCGCTGTCGGCAACATATAAGCGATCGTCCGTATCCAGCGCGATATGGCGCGGGCTGAACATCCGATTCGGCGCGGTAGCGCGGGCAATGGTGAAGAAGTCCGGTTGACCGATCACCTTCTCGGCGGCTAAGCCGTTTGTGAAGTCGCCGCCGGCAGGGCGCCGGAAGAACAACACGCGGTTGTGCGCAGCATCTGAAACGACCAGATGCCGCTCGACGGTGAGAGCAACTCCGAACGGATACGCCATATTGACGCGCGAGGCGTCAGTCACACGGCTATTCGCGTCACGCTGGCCGATGACCAGATTGGCCCGTGACGGGTACCTGGGGCGATGGCCTGCTCGAAGGGCGAAGGGAAACGGAGTACGCGAGCGTTGCCGGAATCGGCTACGAACAAGTCACCGTTGGTATCGACGATCAACCCTGTCGGACGAAACAAACCCGAATCGGTGGGAACTTCTACGTTGTTCTGGGAGCGTTGATCAGCACGCGGTTCAGATCACTCTGTCCGATGACGATGTCAGCTTGATCGTTCGGGCGAACACGGCGCGCATCCCGATACCCGAGGATGCGGTTGTTGTATGTATCCGCAATATAGAGGCGGGGAGGAGTGGACCGGTTGTCGATCGCCACGCCACCGCCATCCGCAAGTTGCGTTTGGGCGCTGAACCCGCTGAATAAGAAGAGTTCCCTGCCCTCAACTATGTTCGGCGCGGTCAAATTGAAGGCGGTTTGCCCCAGCAACCGGGTAGCGGCCGCGGTGGGACCGAATCCCTGGAAGACCATCACGCGGCTGTTCGCCGAATCGGCCACATACAACTCTTGTCCTACTGCGAAGGCTCCGACGGGAGCCGCAACTGTACTCTCGGTGGCCTCAGGTAAACCGCGGTTCGCCCGGATGCTGTTGAAATCCTGCTGGCCGAGAACCTGTTTTGCCGGGGGAGACGGGATCGCCTCTGTCTCGGCGGGCCATTCGGTGAATGGATCGTAACGGAGAATACGATTTTGCCCGGTGTCGACAACCACGAGTTGGTTCCCCATCATGAGAACACCCTCGGGATTCCCAAGCACGTATTCGGGTGTCGTAAACGGCTGATTGGCGGGTTGAATCCAGACACCGACGACGCGAGCCGCAGGTTTTGCGTTGAAATATGGCGGCGCGAAGACAACAACTCGCGAGTAGGAATCAGCCACATACACGCGGCCTTCGCTATCCACCGTGATGCCGGAAGGAGTATTGAGAACCGTCTTGTTCAGACGCTGTTCCGTCGTTTGGCCTCCCGGCGCGGTGTTCGTACGAAAATCCGGCTGGCCGAGAACGAGGTCGGCGGCAGGGCCGTTCCTACCCGCGTCGAGAGCAGCGCGGGGATAACGCACGACACGATTATTGAGCGAGTCGGAGAACCAGAGATTTCCATTTCCATCGAATGCCAAACCCGCGGTAGCCAGCGTCGAGCCGGAGCCGAGCGAAATACCGGTCTCGGAGACTCCCCCGTTGTTGGCATTTCCCGAGGTGAAATTCGGCTGTCCGATCACGAAATCGGGGTTCTGGATCTCCTCAGTGCTTTCAAACGGTTTGCGGAACCGCAGGATACGATTGTTAGCCGGTATCCACAACATACAAGCTGCCTTTTGAGTCGATTGCCAAGGCTCCGGGTGTGGAAAAGCCAAGCGATCTCGCCGTACCAGGCCCCAGCCGTTCGGTGGATTGTTCGTCCAATTGGCCGAGAATCAGGTCGGCTTTGGCGCCGTTGGAGAATTGGGTGGCATTTCGCCACCCGAGAACGCGGTTGTTAAAAGTGTCGGAGACGAAGATCGCCGGCGGATTCGACGTGGTATCGACGGCGACTGCCCACGGCGAATACATCGATCGACCATCCACTACATTGGGGTTAGCGCTCCGAAAATTCAGAGTAGGATGTCCGACTACACGGGAAGGGGTTAAATTAAGTTCCGACTGTGCCTGGCAGGCCCATGGGAATGCCGCGATTAGCGCGGTGAATAAGACAGATGTTCTCATATGTTTACGGCTAAATCCACGGCGAGAAAAGCCATCATGATCCAACTATCGGACCTTTCGGCACAAACCCGCACCCTACAATGCTACACTGCGCCTTGAGTCCGGTTTCGCCGCCCGCCCGCCCGCGAGTTTGCGCGGTCAGTTTTTTGAACACCGTTCCCCTGGTATGGGGCATGACGTATGGTCCTGAACGAGACCTGTTCGACCTGAGCTTTTCCGTTCCGTCGGAATGCGCCGATCGCGTTGCCGACGGCAGCGCTGATATCGGGATCATTCCCGTGGCGGAGATCAAACGTCTCCAACTGCCTTACCTGCGTGAAGTCGGCATCGCGTGCCGGGGGCCCGTTCGTACGATCCTTTTGATCTCAAAGACCCGGCCGGAGGATATTCGAACCCTGGCCGCGGATTCCAGTTCGCGCACGTCCGTGATGCTGACGCGCATCGTTCTCAAACGCAAGTACGGCTGCAGCCCCCACATCGGGATTCAGGCGCCGAAGTTGAAGGACATGCTGGCGAACGCCGACGCGGCGTTGATTATCGGTGACCCGGCTCTCCAGATTGAACCGGATTCGCTCCCGTATCATGTCTTCGATCTCGGCAAGGAGTGGACGGAAATGACAGGCCGCGCGATGATCTTCGCGCTCTGGTCGGGGCCGGCGCGCTTCATGACAGATGAGAACGCTCGAGCCTTCGCAGGCTCCTGCCGTTTCGGGCTGGGGCATCTTGACGATATCGTCAGGATGAGCGCTCGCGAGCGCGGGTTTCCTGAACCGCTGGTTCGCAAATACCTGACGGAGAATCTGGTGCTCGAACTGACATCCGATGATCTGAAAGGCTTGGATCTGTTTTGGCGCTATACAGATGAACTCGCTTAGCCCATTCCCGTAAAACGGGTTCATGTGCGAATCTCGAAGTGTCTCTGTTCTTCCGCTTGGCCGTTTTACCGGTTGCGGATGCGGTTTCGATGACTGCGAAACCCAGAACGTTCGGTGATGTAGGAGATAGGGCTCAAAGTAATGCCAGCAGAGTCACACGCACTCCCAGCGGATCCTTCAGGTCTAACGAATTTCTTATCCGGGGGAGGCGAAATGGGCCAGCGCATTCGCTCGTTCGATTGGGCGACCTCACCTCTCGGACCCTTCGAAAGCTGGCAGAACAGTCTAAAAACGACCGTAAGGCTGATGTTGAACTCGCGCTACCCGATGTTTTTATGGTGGGGGCCGGAATACATCAACCTATATAACGATGCATACATCCCGGTGCTCGGGGCGCGGCATCCTCGCGCCCTAGGGGTTCCAGCGGCTGAGACCTGGCGCGAGATCTGGCACGAAGTCGGAGTCCAGGCGGACGCTGTGTATCGCCAAGGCGCATCCACGTGGAACGACCAAATTCTGCTCGTGATGGAGCGCTACGGCTATCCGGAAGAAACGTACTTTACGTTTTCCTATAGTCCGGCTCCGAATGACAATGGCGGGATCGGGGGCGTGTTCTGCGCCTGCACGGAAGAGACGGAACGTGTCTTGGGCGAACGGAGATTGCGAGCACTGAGGCAACTCGCCACCGCAACCTCGGATGCACGTTCCGCCGAAGACTCCTGCCGAATCGCCGCAGCAGCCCTGGAGGAGCATCCTCAAGACGTAGCGTTTGCGCTGATTTACCTGATAGACCCGGGCTCTCGGGAGGCGCGCCTGGTCGCTTCGACGAGGATTTCGGCGGATAGCCCTTACGCTCCTGCGACTGAACCGGCAGGTACCGAACTCAACGGGTCGATTTGGCCGTTGGCTTCGGCGATACCGGGTCACCGTGCCGTCATACGAGATTTGCAAGCGCGCGGCTTGCCTGGCGGAGCTTGGCCGGAACATTGCCATACCGCCGCCATCGTCCCTTTACTCGAAGGGGGGCACGCTCAGCCAACGGGATTCCTTATTGCAGGAGCCAGTCCCCGCCGGCCGTTCGACGATTCCTATCACGGCTTTTTCGATCTCGTCGCGGGCAGTATTGCCAGTGCGGTCGCAAACGCTAGAGCGCACGAGGCAACCCGCAAGCGCGCTGAAGCCCTGGCGGAAATCGATCGCGCAAAAACGATCTTCTTCTCCAATGTGAGCCACGAGTTACGGACTCCGTTGACTCTCATGCTGGGCCCCCTGCAAGAAGCAATCCGGAGAGACACCGAGGTCAGTGCGGAATTACGCGGCGAGTTGGAGGTCGCGCACCGGAATGGAATGCGGCTGTTGCGGCTGGTGAATACGATCCTCGATTTCTCGCGCATCGAAGCGGGCCGCATGCAGGCGCTGTATGAACCTGTGGATCTGGCTCAATTGACCGCTGAGATCGCGGGCGTTTTTCGCTCCGCTATCGAACGGGCCGGTCTTCAGGTCTTTATCGATTGCGAGCCAATCGCCGAGCCCGTGTACATCGATCGTGACATGTGGGAGAAGATCATGCTGAATCTTCTCTCAAACGCATTGAAATTCACGTTCAGCGGCTACATCCGTGTTAGCTTGCGAAAGACCGACGCCGGCATCGAATTGAAAGTCAGCGACACCGGTACCGGCATCCCGGAGAGCGAGATTCCACTGATCTTCCAGCGATTCCATCGGATTGCGGGAGCGCGAGGAAGAACACACGAGGGCAGCGGCATCGGCTTGGCGCTGGTATATGAGTTAGCGAAGATGCACGGCGGATCGGCGCAGGTAGAGAGTCGTATCGACCAAGGCAGTACGTTTACGGTTTCGATTCCTGCCGGCTACTCTCATTTACCGGCGGACCGCATTGCAGGGCTTCCCACAGCTCAGCCCTTTAATCCGTCAGGGTTTTACCTTGACGATGCGATGCCCTGGCTGCCGACAATTGAAACGGATTCTCGGCTAATTACGGCGAAGGGAGACGGCCCAAGACCCCGCATCCTGGTCGCCGATGACAACGCGGATATGCGGGGTTATCTTCGACGCGTTTTGCAGGTCGAATATGAGGTCGAGACTGTCGCGGATGGTCGAGCCGCCCTCGAGGCGATGGGAGAAAACCCTCCGGACCTGATCCTGGCGGACCTGATGATGCCCCAACTCGACGGCATCGAGATGCTCAGGAGCATCCGGAAGAACCCCGCGGTGGCTCCTCTTCCGGTCATCCTGTTGACCGCTCGGGCAGACGAGCAGTCCATGGTGGAAGCAATGGAGGCCCGAGCGGACGATTACCTGACGAAGCCCTTCAGCGCTCAGGAGCTTTTGGCCCGTGTGGGCGGGCATATTGCGATCGCAAAACTCCGGCGGGAAAGCTCGGAAAGCTTGCGTGCGAGCCGGGAAGAGCTCGCCCGTCAGGTTTCCGATTTTGAGACCCTGCTCCGGGAAATTCCACTTGGCATCGCGGTCGCGAGCGATGTCGATTGCGGAACGATTCGCATCAACCCGGAGTTCGCCCGTATCCTGGGTGTCGAAGCCACAACGAATGCTTCGAAAAGCGGGCCGGAATCGGCCTCGCTGCCATATCAAATGTTTAGCAATGGAGTCGAACTCGAACCCGACGAGTTGCCGATGCAAATAGCAGCCCGAGAAGCGCGTGAGGTACGTAATTTCGAGGCCGACATCATTCGCGCGGACGGATCCGTTGCCCACGAATTAGGGCATGCAGTTCCGCTGTTCGACGATAACGGCCGGGTACGCGGCAGTCTTGGGGTATTCGTCGACATCACAGAACGCAGGCGCATCGAAGAAGCTCTTCGTGAAAGCGAGCAGCGATTCCGCAACATGGCAGAGAACGCGCCCGTAATGATCTGGATGACCGATGCGGACGGGAGATGTACGTACGTCAACCGGCAGTGGTGCGAGTTTACAGGAAGTTCGCTCGAAGATAACCTCGGCTTAGACTGGACACATCAAACCCAACCGGAGGATGAGAAACCGGCCGCAGGCGCGTTCATAGGGGCTCACGCGGCGCGCATCCCCTTTCGAACCGAGTATCGCTTGCGGCGCCGCGATGCCGCGTGGCGATGGGCTGTCGATTCAGGCACTCCGCGGTTCGCGGACGACGGATCGTTCCTGGGATACATCGGATCGGTGATCGACATCACGGAACGTAAAGAGATGGAGCATGCGTTACGCGAGAGCGAGGATCAACTTGCACGCGCGCAGACGGCCGCCGGAATCGGATCGTGGAATTGGGCGCCGTCCTCAGGGACTACTTCGTTTTCCGGCGAATATTTCGCTCTCTACGGACTGCCCCGCAAGCATGGGCCATTCACATATCGGGATTGGTTGGCGTGCATCCATCCGGAGGATCGTACTCGGGTCGATAAAGAGATGCAGCGTTCGCTCCAGGAAAGGAGGACGCTTGACATCCAGTTCCGCGTCATATGGCCCGATGGGTCCATACACTGGCTGGCAGGCAAAGGAACTGTATTCTGTGATGATCATGGACAGCCTTTTCGATTCACAGGGGTGAACTTCGACATCACTTCGAGAAAAGAAGCCGAACAGGAACTCGTGCGGGCAAACGATGACCTGAAGCAATTCGCGTTCGCCGCATCGCACGATCTCCAGGAGCCTCTGCGTATCGTGATCAACTACACCCAGTTACTCGAACGCCGGTACAAGGCGCAACTCGACGAACGTGCCGCGAAGATCATCGAGACGGCGGTGGAAGCTGCGTTGCGGATGGAGCGACTGCTTAAGGGTTTGCGCGATTATTGGCAAGTCAGCGACCGACAAGCGATTCGAATTGCTACTGTTGATTTGAATGATGTAGTAGCCACGACCGTGGCAAGTCTGCAGACCGCCATCACAGAGGCCGATGCTGTTGTCACCTACGGCGCCCTTCCAGTCGTGAATGCGGCAGAAATACCGATGACGCAGGTGTTTCAAAACCTGATCAGTAACGCGCTAAAGTACCGGTCCCTGGAACGCCGATCGACAATTCACATTTCATCGGAACAAGGCGCTACGGAGTACGTCATTACAGTTAGCGACAACGGGATCGGAATCGATTCGCAGTACGCAGGTCAGGTATTCGGACTGTTCAAGCGGCTCCACGGTCAGGAATATTCCGGGTCTGGTATCGGATTATCAATCTGCCAGAAGATCGTTGAGCGGTTTGGCGGGCGGATCTGGGTGGAGTCGAACGAAGGGTCCGGAGCGGCGTTCCGATTCACACTGCCCGTGCGGTCATTCGCGTAACATCAAGGACGAGCGCGGGCGCCGCGATGGGAAGATAATGATCGGACTTCTTAAACGCTACACCAAATGGCTCCACACAGGATGGCCGGCCGGCATCGTCGAAAAGTTTCCGGTCACGGGTGAAAACGGCATCACTGCTGTGCCGGGTGTGCGCATCGTTGGCGATCTGACCGGCATCCCTTTACTCAAATTCTCTTCCCACACCGGCGCTGGCGCTGTCCGAGCGATTCTCCAGGAACCTGACTTCCGACCCGGCATAGATTCAGACGTATTGGATGTGGCGATCATCGGCGGTGGAGTTGCTGGGATTTCCGCCGGCGTCGAAGCGTCGAAAGCGGGGCTCCGGTATGAAGTCTTCGAGTCGACGCAAGTGTTCTCAACGTTATTGAACTTCCCTCGCGCCAAGCCGATCTATACGTATCCGAGCGACATGGCCTTGGAGGGCGGGCTGCAGTTTGCCGCCACAGTCAAGGAAGATCTGGTGGATGAGGTCGAGGAGCAGCGTGCGCGAGCGGGCGTCGATGTTACACCTGCGCACATCGAGAGTGTCTCCAGGTCAGGCGATTCCCTTGCTCTGCATCATGAGGGCGGAGCCGTAACGCACGCGCGCCGGGTCATTATCGCGATAGGGAAAAGCGGAAATCATCGAAAGCTCGGCTGCCCAGGTGAGGACCTCGACAAGGTTTATAACCGGCTCTACGATCCCAGGGATTACACCGGACAAAACGTCCTTGTCGTTGGCGGAGGGGACTCGGCGATCGAGACGGCGATCGCTCTTGCCGGAGCCGGAGCGAAGGTAACTCTGAGCTATCGCAAGAAGGAATTCTCCCGGCCGAAACAAGAGAACGTGGAGCAGTTCAACAGGCTGGTCCGGTCGGGTTCCGTGCGAGCGTTCCTGGAAACTACGGTGGTCAAGATCGCTCCCTCCTCCGTGACCCTGCGTGACGGACGTGAGTTTGACATCGAGAATGACATTGTATTTACAATGCTTGGCCGCGAGGCCCCTCTCGATTTTTTCCGGCGATCGGGTATCGCTATACGCGGTGAATGGACGGGCCGCACTTGGGCGTCATTTCTGACATTTTTCGCATTTTGCTGGTTCCTGTATCTATGGAAAGGCTCGACGGTCTTGAACCAATCGTTTCAGCACCACGGGTGGTTTCCGTTTAACGTTCACGCACTGCTTGCGCCGGGAGGCGACGCATCGAAGAGCTGGTCCGGATTGATGACAATTAATCTTGGCCAGCCGGGTTTCTACTACTCGCTCGCGTATTCGCTGCTGGTACTGAGTTTCGGTATCAAGCGGATGCGCCGTCGACGCACGCCATACGTCCGCCGGCAGACATGGACACTGATCGCGTTCCAGTTGATACCGCTGTTTCTCCTGCCATATATCGTTCTTCCATGGATGGGTTACGGAGGGTGGTTCGACTCGGGACCGATGAAGTATGCAGCCGATCAGTTGTTCCCCGCGGTTAATTACGATCATGGCCGCGAATATTGGCGCGCATTCGGCCTGATTCTTGCGTGGCCGCTGTTCATCTGGAATGTCTTCACCGCGCAGCCGTTGTGGTGGTGGCTGGCGATTTCATTTCTGCAAACCTTCGTGTTGATTCCTCTGATCGTCTACCGCTGGGGCAAAGGAGCCTATTGCGGGTGGATCTGCTCATGCGGCGGACTCGCGGAGACGCTCGGAGACACACATCGTGAGAAGATGCCGCATGGTCCGGTATGGAATCGCGTCAACATGGTGGGGCAGCTGATTCTTTTAGCGGTACTCATCCTGCTCGGACTTCGTGTGGTGAGTTGGACTTCGCCGGCTTCGGCAATCGGCGGCAAAGCGGCTGCTGTTTTCGGCGCAATGCTGACAAGTTGGTCAGTTCTCGGTGTGCAGCTCGATTACTACCACGTGGTCGATATTTTCCTCGCTGGAATCGTGGGGGTCGGATTTTACTTCTGGTTCAGCGGACGCGTGTGGTGCAGGTTTGCCTGCCCGCTTGCCGCGTTGATGCACATTTACGCGCGGTTCTCGCCCTATCGGATCTTTGCGGATAAAAAGAAATGCATCTCATGTAACGTGTGCACGTCGGTGTGCCACCAGGGCATCGATGTGATGAACTTTGCGAACAAGGGATTGCCGATGCAGGATCCGCAATGTGTTCGATGCTCGGCATGTGTTCAGATGTGCCCTACCGGCGTTCTCAGCTTCGGCCGGTATGCGGGAACTGAGATAGTCTATGACCGGTTACCCGCATCGCTCGTCAAGATCCGGGAAGCGGGTGCGGCTTCACGGGCGGCGGTCCCAACGTGATTGGGACCGGACGACGTTCAAACTAGCCCAGAGTATTTCCCAGTACATGAAATTCTCAAGTACTTTCTTTTGCAGGGATATGCATCTTAGCTGACAAAAGACATGAATACAGGAGAAATGCTCGCCCAATGCCGAAGAGATCCGAAAATGGTGTGCTCCGTGATGTCGGAAGTCTTCGTGACATCCCGGAACGGCCAGTTGAGGTACTTCGCACCCGCGATTGTGGCTGATATCAGCCATTCCGGACTAGCGCTCATGATGGACGTACCACCCAAAGGACATGCGACGATTACTGTGCGCAACACGTACTTCCACGCAGTGATGTACATTCGCAACACGACTACGCTGGAATCCGGTGTACGCATCGGATGTGAGTTCATACATCGACTGGAATGGCAGCCGCAACGGATGAGAAGGTTCAGCTGATTGCGCCGGGGATGCGCGATGCTCAACCCACCGCTTTCGTCGAAGCGGGGGTAATGCCCGCCACTTCAAAAGCATACGATTCAAGCTGCTCGGCGCGACGTTCCGCCGTGTGTTCCGCCAATACACGCGCCCGAGCTCGCCGGCCGATGGATTTTCTCTCCGCCTCGGTTGTGGAACGTAGATAATCGAGCGCTTCGGCACTGGAATGCGCAATGAGAATCTCTGCGTCAGGCTCGAAGATCTCAGCCAACCCTGGCCATGCGTCACTGATAATCGGAGTTCCGCAGGCGGCGGCTTCAAAGAGCCGAACGCTCGGCGAATACCCTGCCCGGACCATGTCCGCACGGGTCACATTGAGAGTCCATAATTGCGAGTTGTAGAACGCTCGATGGGTTGAGGGAGGGAGATGATCGATACGCTCCACGTTGGGGGGCCACACGAGATCGTCGGGATAAAGGGATCCGGCGACGCAGAATCGCCCATCCCTCCAATCCAGCGCGGGCTGCAGCATAAGACGCGACAGCGCAGGCTGTCGATCGTCGCTATATGTGCCGAGATAGCCCATGTCCCATTTGATCTCCTCAGTGCCAGGACGGTATGCGGTGGCATCTACAGAGCAGTAAAGCTCGCGAGGATGCTTCGCGTAAAAACGCTTCTCCAAACGTTTCAGAGTCGGTCCGCCGGTGAACGACAAGTACATGTCGTATCGCATCACGAGCGCTCGCGAGATGTATTCGGTGTCACCGCGATCGAGTTTAGATAAGGTGACCGGCGTGTCGATGTCGTAAAACGCCACTGGCCCGCGCGCTGTCGAGATTACCCACTCGCCGACAGGTACACCTTGAGGCACATATGAGCCGACAATAACGAACTCGGCATCACGGATGTCGCGCGCCCACTTATCTTTCAATTCATGCAGACTGCCGTATAGCGCGGTGCGCCCGTATGGAGGATTCGGCAGATCCCGATGGGAAGCGTACCATGGGACGTCTCGTTCGAGGAACAGTACGTCGTGTCCCCGCTCAACAAGTCCCCGAACAAGTCCGCGATATGTAGTCGCGTGTCCGTTGCCCCAGGATGAGGTGATCGATAGACCCAGGATGACGATTTGCATTGTTTCCTTTATTGCCCCGCAACGGCGGAGAACCGGCCCGTGAGCACCGCGTCGACCTGCATACCGCGGTGTGCATACGTGTGTTCGGCGAGCACGCGTTGAAGGGCGGCGTGCCCAATTGCCTGTGCTCGCTCGGGGCTGAGGCGGCGTAAGTGTCCGGCCACTTCGTCCCCGTCGCGTGCAATCAGGACCTCCCTGCCAGGTTCCAGAAACAGCGGAATTCCCTCCCAATCATCGGTGATGAGACAGGCTCCTGCCCCCGCGGCTTCGAATACTCGAGTTGCAGGGCTGAAGCCGTATCGCGCCATGCTTTCACGGCTGACGTTGAGGACGGCGCGCGGCGTGCAGTTGAACGCGTTGTGCTGAGCGGTTCCCACATGGCCGACGTATCGCACGTTCGGTGGGCATCGGTTTATCACGCCAGCCGTTTCCGCCCAGGAGAAACTGTTCTTCCGGCGCACGCGTTGCTGCCCGAAGGAAGAATTCCTCCACCCGTGCCTCGCGGTCCGGAAGACGATTTCCCAGGAAGCTCAAGCCCGCCGTGTAGACATCGTTCGGCGACACCGGATGATGTGTTTGCGGATCGAGCGCATTGTAGACCGGAATGCATTCCCGAGCCCCAGCGGCCTTGTAACCGCGTACCACAGGATCCCCGCCGCCATAGGTGAGCACAAGATCGTATCGCGATACCTGCGCGTGGAAGGGATCGGAGGAGTCCTGCGCCAGGCGATCCAATGTAGCAGGCGCATCCACGTCCCAGTAGATGGCCATCGCACCACTGCGACGCATCGCTGGCACTTCGCTTTCCAGCAGTTCATCGAATACGCCGACACCGCTTGCTTTAACAATCACGTCGGCAGCCCGGGCCATGTCCAAGGCCTGATACACACCAGAACTATCGTTCGCCGAGTAGACGTGAACCTGCGCCCACTCAGGCGGATCCATATCCTTGTGCTGCTGCCGTTCGAATGCATCAGGTTCAAAAAACGTGACGCGGTGCCCTAATCCGTCGAGGGCTCGAATGATGCCGCGATAATACGTCGCGGCTCCATTCCAATAAGCGGAAAGCAAACTCGATCCAAAGAAGGCGATATTAAGGGAATCGCTCAATTCAGTCCTCCCACGGTGACAGCAGTGGATGATCGAACTTCGTCCACAACGGCGTACAACTCTTTGACCCGATGCGCACATGTGTGGCGGGCGAGGATCGTCTGACGTCCATGCTCCGCCAGAGTTGACGCCCGGTCGCGATCACTGAGAAGCATGCTCAGGCGGCTCTGCATCTCGTGTCCGTTCTCTGCGAAGAGGAAATCCTCTCCAGGCGTGAAAAGACCCTCCGAGTCGGACCACGGAGCGGAGACGAGAGGCATACCGCACGCGAGGGCCTCGAAGATGCGGATCGTCGGAACCCCGGGAAGAGCGGTCGAGTACGGCCGGCGAGGAACGTGGACGGTCAGACGATAGCTAGCAAAGATCCGTGGCACTTCAAAGTTCGGCGCCCAGCCCGCGTAGTCAATGCCCGCGGACGACAAAGCTTGCCGCGCATGGTCGGGATAGCGAACTCCATGTATTCTCGCTTTGAGCCCAAGCTGCTTCACCGGCTGAATAAGAAATTCATGCAGCTCCGCCGTGCGTTCATCGTCGCCCCAATTGCCGATCCAGACGAGATCTCCTTCTTTTACGGCAGCGGCGGGCTTGAACCTGCGCACATCAGCCGCTTCGTGCCACACCCAAACACGGCGTCCCCAGCCATTCCGGCGATACACGTCGGCAAGGGAGGCTCCGAAGGCGAGCACGCCATCATAGCCGGACAAGTCATATCGGGACATCGCGTCAGAATCGGTGACCGACCTGTGGTGAGTATCGTGGAACAGCAGCGTGTAAGCGCCGGATCTCTTGCGATGGCTGCCGATACGCGCCACGAGGGATGGCTCGTTCCACTCGTGAACCAACACCAGAGTCGCGCCATCGAGAGCTTCGTCAAGATCGAAATCGGGGCCGTAGCGATGACTGGTCAGATCGGGATACACAGCCTTGAAGTCGCACAGCGGCTGCTCCCCATGAGCATCGACCATGTTTTGCATGCTCCAGGAATCCAATGGCTCCCAAACGCGAACGTCATGCCCATCCGCGATGAGTTCGCTTACGATGCCTCGTAGAAAATGCGCGTTGCCATGATTCCAGTCAGAGAGAAGCGAGTGATAGAACATCACGACACGCATGATGTCCGCTCCTCCTTCGCTGCCCGGAATCGCGCGCGCACCTGAGGATACACGCCTAAGTAGCTATGAACCATGCGGTCGATGGTAAAGTTGCGTGCGCGCTCACGCGCTCTTGTGCCGAAAGTCTTACGAATTCGACGATTGGCAGCGAGAAGATTAATGCTCAGTGCGAGCGCTTCGTGGTCGGAGGGGGGAACGAACAACGCAGTATCACCCCAGATTTCTCGAAGGCTTGGAATATCGCCGAGAACGAGAGCGCACCCGGACAATGCCGCTTCCAGAACGGATAGTCCGAAGGGCTCGTACACGGCAGGAAGGGCATAAATGCCGGCCCGCGCGAACCACGGCCTGATATCTTGGCCGGATAACGTACCCAACGGAAATACATTCCGTAAGGAACGCCGTCCCCCATCGGGATGCTGCGCTTCGCCAGCAACGTATATCGGCCATCTCGCGAGCGGCGCAGCCAGATCGAGCGCTTCGATGTTTTTCGCCGCATCCCAAACCCGGCCCGTGCTGAACACGAAGTTTTCCTTCGTCCCCGGCTCATATGCTCCCGGACGCTGTCCGTTGTATATCACGCAGCTTGCACGAATACCGCCATACCAGCGCTCCAATTCACGAAGCATGGACCTCGAAACGCCAACCACCATGTCTGCGCCTTGTAAGCCTTCCCGCACACGGCGACGATATTCCATCCACGCGATGGTGGGCGAGGTTCCATGCACGGCGCGCCACCAGGAGTAAACGCAGGAATGTCCCACCATCAACACCGGAGCGCGCCAGTCCAGCTTGCCATGCGCATAGTTGTTCAGGTGAATCAGATCGGGCTGGAGCCTATCGTTTAGATCGAGGAGCCATTCACCCGCCGCATCCACATCCTGCCACGGATTCTCCATCCATTCGAGCTTGTACGAACTCTCAAAGACCTGGACGTCATTGAATTGAACCTCACTCCTCTGCTCACGGGACAACGGCGCTCCCATGGTCGCAAGCGACACGTGGACACCGTTGGCGGTCAATCCACGAGCGAGTTCGACTGCATAGGTCCACACACCACCTACGGTATCTGCAGTCATCAAGATATGTCGTGGTGAAATCATTGGCGCACGGGGATTGGAAGTTCCAGGTCGGTTAACGGCACGGGGCGCTGGTCCTGGATATCGCTGAACTGGTCGTACAACGTCAGATAGTAGTCATGCGCGCGTTCCCATGCTCGGTCGTCCGGCTGTCCCCATCGCTTGGTGTAGTCAGGCGAGCCGGGATACGGATACAAGGGCACGGGCTTGTTGGCCCAGACACCATGCTGCAGTAGAAGTTCTCGGAACTCATCCACGGCAGCCAAGTCGTCCTGCTCCATCTCGATCAGGTTGGCTTGGACGAACGGCACGCGCTGCTTTGCGTAGATCAATCGTGCGGCGAGTTCTTCCGTAGACATCTTGCACTTCTTGTCGAGTTCCGCGCGACCTTCTTCCGTGATTGACTCGACGCCCGCCTCGATCGATACGCAACCGGCACGACCGAGGAGGTCAATCATCGCTTCAGACCAGAGGTCAACGCGCGTCTGCACACCGATTCTGATGGTGCGCTCCGCCAAGCCTTCCAACAACTCTTTATTCGGGAGAAAGATCTCGTCGATGAAGTAGATGTACTCAACGCCTTGCGCGATCAGCCCGTCCACTTCATCCAAGACAACCGGTACAGGCCGACGGCGATACTTGTCGCGGAAGTTGTCCTTAGCGCAAAACGTGCAGTGATAAGGACATCCACGCGAGGTTTCAACTTCAGCGCCGGCTCCCTGCGGCTGCGCTTCGAATCGGTGGTGATGGTGAGCGTGCTGACGCACGTACTCATCGGGCCAGTGGAGTGCCGGAAGCGAACTCATGTCGGTCGCGTGGGTGGTACCCTGCAACCACGGCTCGCCGTTCACTTCATAGCAAATCGACTGCACCTGCCACCAGGAGCCGGCAAGTTGGGGCAGGATTTCCTCACATTCTCCGAGAACCACAACATCCGCGCCGAGCTTTCGGAGAGTGGTCTTCGGTGTCGTTGAACAATGCGGCCCGACACCGATCATCTTCCCGCCTACTCTCCGCAAAGCTCGCATCGTTTCCTGTGGAACGCGGAGTTCAGGAGGGGCGCATCGCCAAAACAGGTAGCTCGGCGCGGTGGTTACGACGGTGAACTCGGGCGCGATATCCGCCACGCGGCTGTGAATGTCCTCGATTGAGAGGCGCTCCATTTGGCCGTCAATGATGGTTGCTTCGTGTCCCTCGCGTTCCAGGAGGGCTTTCGCGTATCCGTATTCGACCGGTAGGTGGGGTTCCCGGCAGCCAAAGTATATGCTCCCTCCAAATGACCAGTTCGGATTCACGAGGGCATACTTCACGCCACACCCCGCTGCAGCGCCAATCGCGCAGTTTCATTGTTTTCGAACAACCAGCGATGTAGCGCGGCTACACCGTCACGAACGCTCGTCCGAGGCTTCCAGCCAGTCACGGACTGGAAGGCGCGCGTGTCCGACACATAATACCGTTGATCTCCGACCCGCCAATCGTCGAACCGCACCGAAGGAGCCTGCCCGTCCAACTCGCCGACGATTTCCAGCAGTTCAAGAAGGCTCATGACATTCCCCGGTCCGCCGCCGATGTTGAATGCTCGCCCGCCGAGCCTGGTTGCGTTGTCCTGGGCCAGAACCATGGCATCGACGAGATCCTCGACGAAAAGCACATCGCGAACCTGCATGCCATCGCCATACAGGATGATCTGTTGACCTGCGATCGCTTGCAATATAAAATGAGCAACCCACCCCTGGTCCTCCGTTCCACATTGGTGGGGACCATAGATGCAACTCATACGGAACACAATGTTGGGCATTCCATAGCTGCGCGCATAGTCGAGCACGTACTGATCGGCAGCGCCTTTCGAGCAACCGTACGGGCTGTGAAAACTCAATGGGCAGGATTCATCGATACCATTGGCCAGGATGCCGGGATGCTGCGGTTCATAGCGGGATCCGCGGCGGCGCAAAGCGACGGAGCCGAGGTCACCGTATACCTTGTTGGTCGACGTGAATAAAAGTGGAATCGGGAACCGCAGTGCGCGTAGCTCTTCGAGCAGAGTCATGGCGCCAAGCGCGTTGATTTCGAAGTCTTCCCTCGGATTCACCAGGCTCGTCGTCACGGCAGTTTGCCCGGCGAAGTGATACACCGCAGTGGCGTCTCGCAGGCACTGCCGAAGGGCGCGAGCATCCCGGATGTCTCCCAACTCGAATTGGAGGAGCGATCCGTACGTGTCCTTCAGCCATTGAAGGTTGCGATCGACGCCGGCTCGGGACAAGTCGTCATACACCAGCACGCGAGTGCCCGAGGCGAGCAACCTGGATGCGAGATTCGTGCCAATGAAGCCCGCGCCACCGCAAATCAGAACAAGCTCGCTCATACCATCAAGCCTCGGGCTGCGAGTTCGCTGCGCGATTCGGCCACACGGTCGGACGCGATCTGTCCCTCGAGCCAGGATGCCAGGTCAACGAGTCCGTCCTCCAGGCTCACGCATGGTTCAAATCCGAGAACTTCACGAGCCTTGGTGATATCGGCGAAACAGTGACGTATATCGCCAGCCCTGTACTGGCCGGTAATTTCGGGCGAGATGTCTTTGCCTAGGACACGTGCAATCCTCTCCCCCAGTTCGCTGACTGTATATTGGTTGCCGCTCCCGATATTGAAGACGCCACCGGCGGCTTCTTTCTTTTCAAGGGCTAGCCGGCAGGCACGAGCGACATCATAGACACTGACGAAGTCACGTTTCTGCCGGCCGTCTTCATTTATGAGTGGAGCGCGGTTATTCAAGAGCCTTGAAGCAAAGATCGCTAACACACCTGTGTACGGATTGGACAAGGCTTGATTCGGACCGAAGATGTTGAAGAATCGCAGCGCTGCGGTTGGGATCTGATAGGCGCGACCGATCATAAGACACATCTGTTCCTGATCATATTTAGAAAGAGCATAGACCGACGCCAATGTCGGGGTCTTCGTCTCCGGGGTCGGAATAGGTGTCAAGGTTTCGCCTTCTTCGTTTCGGACCTCCCAGTCCTGCGCCTTGATCTGCTGAAGTGTTCTATCAGCGGCCGCGCATATGCGACCGTTCGAGTCCTGATAAAGGCCTTCGCCATAGATGCTCATACTCGAGGCGACCACCATCCGCTGGATGTTCTTCTGCTTGAGCACTCCCTCGAGCAGGACAGCCGTACCAAGGTTGTTCACGCTGGTGTAGTCGGCAATCTCATACATGCTTTGTCCGACGCCGACAACAGCGACGAAGTGGTAGACGGCATCGATCCCCTCGAGCGCACGATGAACCGCGGATGCATCCCTAACGTCGCCGATGTGAAGTTCGACATCACGATTCAGGTACGCGGGCCTTTTCCGGCCGGCCCCGTGCACCTGAGGACATAGGTTGTCGAGTACGCGGACTCGATAACCATAGTTGAGTAGCTCATTCGCCAGATGAGAGCCGATGAAGCCAGCTCCACCCGTAATTAGGATGTTTTTCCCCATTCCTACGTTTTCTCCAGCCAGGAACTTCGAATCAACAGCTAACCACATGAAAGATCAGCACAATCGCGTGTGTGCTTACCTTAAGATGCGGTGGGGCTACAAACCTCACCTTCCGCGACAGACTGTAACAGTAAACACTTTCCCGTAACGAGCTAACGGTTATCGATGATACGAGTCGAAACTGTTACCGAATATTGCGCCTCAAACGGGGGAGTGACGACCAGTGATACCTGCAACTGCTGAATCCCACGTCCTTCCAACTCCGGCGATGATGCGTGAGGACCGCGACTGCACGATTGCGAGCGGACTCGCTACTGAAGCGATTCACGCGGAGTTAGATCGTATCCTTTCAAGCGCTACCTTCATCCGTTCCAAGCGACTTGGCCGGTTCTTGCGCTTCACCGTTGAACAGTGCGTCGAAGGCCGGCAAAGCACTTTGAAAGAGTATCTTGTTGGCGTTGAAGTATTCAACAAACTGGAGACATTTGACCCACGAATTGACTCAATCGTTCGGGTTGAGGCGAGACGTCTGCGTTCCAAGCTTGAACGTTATTACCAAACCGAAGGCCGCGAGGATCAGATCGTCATCCAATTTCGTAAGGGCAGTTACGTTCCCATGATCATGACGCGTGAACAGTATCAGGCGTATGGGTTCGTCGACGGGTCCTTATACTCGCGTTCCGGCAAGAGATCGATCGCCGTTTCACGATTCACAAATCTCGGGGTGGACCCGGCGTACGCATACTTCTGCTCCGGGCTCACGGAGGATGTAGTCAGCGCACTCACTAAACTACCTGACTTCCGCGTGGTGGCGCGCCACACGGGACTGCACGGGAGCGAAGAGGTCAAGACGGACTTCATCCTGGAAGGCAGTGTGCGCAAACAAGGCGATCGTCTTCGGATCTCCGCACAGTTGATCGATTCGAGTTCCAGCGTCTATGTCTGGTCCGAAACCTACGAACGCGACCTATCGGATGCGTTCGCGGTTCAGGATGAAATTTCGCGTTCAATCGTAGGCTCATTGCGCTCGGAATTCGAGGAAGTCCACAGCTAATCCACGCTCGCTAAATACGCGTTGCATCAGAATCCCGTTTCGACTAGGATAGTAGGCACACTTTCCCGATAGACGCGGAGGAACACCCTCGCAGTGGTGTTGATCCGAACGTTCGCGGCGGTGGTTTATGCCTTGGCGCGACCCTCACCAAGTTCCGCTCACGCGTATCGACGTTGTGTCGCAAATTCCTTCAGAATCAGCAGTGTACGCGATCCTCGATCACGAAGCATGCCTGCTCGTCGGAGAAGCCTGGAATCTGAAGGCCCGTTTGCTGGAATTGATAAATATTCTGCAGGATGTCGGCGATTTTGTCGTGATATACGAACTCTGTCGTGAGGAAGAGCGCCTGCAGCGCAAACAAACGCTCGCCGCTTCGTTACTTCGTAAATCTCCACCCCCGGAAATCCGCACGCGAGAAGTTCCGGGAATTTCTTTCTGGAATTCCACACTCCTATAGAGCCGGCGGAATCTCCTGACCGGAGCTAACCCATAGGAGGGTATAGGTTGAGAGGCAACGATGCGCTACCATGGTCACTCGTAAGGAGTGCTATGTTCCAAAGAATTCTTTCCACTGCGGCGCTGCTCGCCGTAGCCGCTGGATCTGTGCGCGCGGACTTCAGCTATGAGCAGACCAGCAAAATTACAGGCGGCATGATGGCCGGCATGATGAAATTTGCCGGCGCGTTTTCAAAACAGGCCCGCGAGCCGATGCAGACCACGATTTCGGTAAAGGGCGACAAACTCTCGACATCGAGCGCTCGCCATATCAACATCATTGATCTGAGCGCGGAGACGATGACGGACATCGATCTCGACAAAAAGACATATTCGGTAATTACTTTCGCTGATTTTGCGAAAGTAATGCAGAAGATGAGCGAGAAAATGGGCCAAAGCGACGCCTCGATGAACTTCAAGGCGGACGTCAAGCAGACCGGCGCTACGCGGACTATCAACGGATTCCAAACAAAAGAAACGGTCCTGACGTTGGAGGTCGAAGGACAGGATAGTAAGTCCGGCAACAAGGGCGCAATGAGAGTCGTCACGGACATGTGGCTTGCGCCGAATCTGCCGGGATACGAAGAAGTCCGGAATTTCTATACCAAGATGGCGCAGAAACTCGCTTTCGCGCCCGGCATGGGCGGAATGGCGGGGATGATGGGCCGCCAGGCCGGCATGATGAAGGGCATGAGTGAGATGTACAAGGAGGCTTCCAAGCTGGAGGGCGTACCGGTGCTGCAGGTCATTCGGATGGCCGGCACGGCAGAAGGGATGAGCGAAGCCGATATGGCGAAGGCTCAGGAACAAATGACCGAGGCAGAACGCGCGCAGCAGCAACAGCAGCAGCAGACTCCGGCACCTTCCGTCGGTGATGCGGCGGAATCTGCGGCGACGGGCGCCGCCCTCGGACGCATGGGGAAAGTCGGAGGAATTGCGGGCGGTCTTGGCGGATTCAGTGGATTCGGAAAAAAGAAAAAGCAGCCGCAGGAGCAGCCACAACAGGCGCAGGCCGCCCCGCCGCCCTCTGCTGCCGCTACTCCGCCTCCCGCTGCAGGCGCCGCGGGCGTAACACCTCCAGGAACGCTGATGGAACTGACGACAGAGTTGACCGCTTTTTCGTCAGCTCCCGTCGATCCCGCGAAGCTGAGTGTTCCGGCCGGGTTTAAGCAGGTGGAGCACGAAATGCAGAAAGCGCTGAAGTAACTCAGGACCGGTCAGGCGAGCGGCTCTACCCCACTCGCCTGACCGGCGACGAATCCCGCCCCCGATTATCCTTAGAATCCTCACGAAATCCCATTCTGGTGCGCGCGTCTTCCCTCGTAAAGGAGGAGAATCGATGCGGTGGCTGAGTATTGTCGTCGCCTTGGCAAGCTTACTTCGCGCGCATCCGGAGGAGAAGCACCAGAAGAAACCCGCAACTGCTTCCGAGAAGACCCAGTCGTCACTCACAGGTTGTCTTGACCAGCGAGGCGAACGATACCTTCTGGCTTCCGAAGCCGACATGAGGAAGGTTACTACGCTCAAAGCGAAAGGAATGCCTGACGATAATTTCGCGCGCTACATCGGTCACAAAGTCACCGTGCGCGGGGCTCAGAATGGAGACATCTTCGAAGTAGTGAAGATCGAGAATATCTCTGACACATGCTCGCGGTGACCGGGCCGTCTACATCCAGTAATCCCACTTACCGCTCGCAACGACGAACAAGGAGAGCGCCGCATTCGTGACGGCGTGAGCCAGAATACAATCTCCCAGACTCTTCGTCCGTATGATCCAGAAGTTGTATGCCAGCCCGGCTAGCAATCCGACTTCCCAATACGGACCGTGTTCTGACGCGAACAGAATCGCGGAGAGCCACATCGACTGGCGCGTGTACGTTCCGAGGGGAACCTCTTCGAACTTTGGGGAGATCAGCCATCGCAGAAGCCAGCCTCGCCAGAACAACTCCTCGATGATAGGAACCAGGATGGCTGCTCGGATCGTACGAAATACTAGTACAAGCGCGCTCTCCCGTAGATGGGAAGGGATGGAACTTTTCAAAGTGCCGGTAATCTGATTCTGGAAAAGCCAGTGATCGCGATAACCGGGAATCAGGACATCGGGCGCCACCCAGATCGCAAACACCGCGATGCCCAGAACGACGCTACCGATCCAGAATCGCGCGCGAAGATCGATGACGTGCCGTGAGAAAACCCAGACTACGCACGCCAGCACCGACACACGAAAAGGGTATTCCCACTCACCGATGATTAGCCGCAGATCGTCGGCGGAGAGCAGAAGCGCGAAAAAAACGATAAAAGGTAAGACGTAAGGTATAGTCGGCGATATCGTTTCCCAGCGCCGGGAGCGCCCGACAGGACGCTCCTCTATCTGGGTCGAGGTCATCCGAGCTTTGCCATCAGATCGCGAATCTTGGCTTCCTCTTCCTTACCAGGCTTCGCCTTCAATGCTGCCTCAAGTTCCCTTTTGGCAGATTCACGATCGCCCTTCTGATACAGCGCCATCGCGAAGTGATACCGGTACATGGCCCGCTCGGGCTCATTTTTCACCAGCTCACGGAAGATCGAGATCGCGCTATCCGGAAGGTTCTTTTTGATGTAGATCCACCCCAATGTGTCGGACACGTTCGCATCGTTCGGACGCTGCTGCTTCGCACGCTGGGCCATCGTAAGCGCCTGATCAAGATCGGTACCGTTATCCGCAAGCATGAACGCGAGATTGTTCAAGGCTACCGCGTTGTCAGGCTGGATGCGGAGGATCTGCTCATAAACGGGACGGGCATCGGTCTTCTTGCCCGTTGTGTCGTAAAGCAGCGCCAATTGAAGGTGCGGAACCACATTGTTGGGCGCGAGTTCCTGGGCCTTCTTGAAGCTGGATGTGGCGTTGTTCAGATCGCCAGAGCGTCGGTAGGTTTCGCCCAAACGAAGCCAAACATCCGATGATCGCGGCGACTTGTCGAGCACAGTCTTATATTCAGCAATCGCGGTCGGATAATCCTTGGTGTTC
This sequence comes from Bryobacteraceae bacterium, assembly GCA_963825845.1. Lineage (GTDB taxonomy): Bacteria > Acidobacteriota > Terriglobia > Bryobacterales > Bryobacteraceae > DASQDN01. The sequence continues at coordinate 22,818 of CAWGVL010000002.1, forward strand.
ACCGAGATGTTCGCGAGTGCGACCCGGTATTCGAGCCGCTCCGGATTCTTCGCGAGCTCATCCCGCAGCATCTTGAGAGCTTGCGCCGAGTTGCCTTGGGCGACGAGCGTCTCAACCCATCCCATGAAGGCTCTGGGATCCTGGAATTTACCATATAGTGTACGGAAGGAGTCCTCCGCCGCCTTGAAGTTCTTTTCCTGCAGGTCGAGCGCGGCGACCTGCAGACGAGCTTCCGGAAGGTCGGGGAATTGGGTGGAGGTCTGCTGTAGTTCGGTGCGGGCCTGTTTCATTTCGCCCAGGCCGATCAGCGCCCGGCTCCGCAGGAGTCTGGCAGGCACATTCATTGCGTCGTAGACCAGGACTTCCTGGGTCATCTGGACGGCTTTGCCGAACTCCCGGTTCTGGAGGTAGATCTGAGCTAGGGAAATTCTGGGCAGCAGATAATCGGGACGCAATTTGATCGCTTCCTCGAACTGGATGCGCGCCGCCTGGACCGTTCCTTTCGCAAGAAGCGCCTTGCCCAAGTTGTACCGGAGCACAGGATTTTCGGGCATCCGGCTGACCACACTCTGGAGATCATTAATAGCGGACTGGAGCTGCTCGCGAGTTCCGGTCAACAGAGATAGCGATGCGCGGATGGCTATTGCCTCCGGATCCTTGCGGATCTTCCTTGAGAATCTCGGTTACGAGTTGCTGCGCTTCATCCTTCTTATTCTGTTTGACGAGAACCTCAATAATGCGCTTTTGGTATGTGTGCTTTTCCTTCGGCTGGCGCTTGATCCCTTCCTGATAGTGCGTCATCGCGGCGTTCAGGTCGCGCGTCCTGAGAAAGAAATCGCCGACCATGATCTGAGATTGCGGGAAGTCAGTCGCGTTCGAACTGAGTTTTTGAAGGACCGCCTGCATCTCAGGCTGTCTTTTGAGGGAATAGTAATGTGCGGCTAGCTGGAGGTACGCATCGGCGACCTTTGGATTATTGTCAACCTTGGACTTCAGGATTCTCTCGGCATCCGGAAGCCGGTTCGTTCTCATGTACTGCAGAAAGAGCGCGTCGTAAACCGCGAGCGCGGAAGGGTCCTTCTTCAACATGTCGTATGCAAGTTTTTCGCCCTCGTCCGCCTTGTTCACGGCCAGCGAGCGTCTGCATATAGACAAGGACCAGGTCTGGCTGGTAGGGCTTGATCTTATTCGCCTTATCGAAGTTCTCAAGTGCTTTCGGCGCTTGGCCGTCGAAAAGCGCGAGATACCCTTTTACCCTTGCGTCGTCGTAGCTGTTCGGGAAGTTCTTAGCCAGCTTGTCGGAAAGGCTGTTCAGTTCGGAGAGAAGGCTCTTCGATTTCTTCCGGTCCGCGAGATAGGCGTTCAGGAACAGGTTCGTGAGGCGTGTATGAGCGTCCAGGTTGTCGGGTTGCAGTTCCACAGCCCGCTGAAGATCTCTAGCCGCCTCGGCATACCGATTCAGCTTGAGTTCGGCCAGAGCAGATCGATAATACGCTTCACCGAAGCGCATATCGCGCTTCAGCGCGTTTCGGTACATGATTAGAGCTTCTTTGTACTTACCTTTCTCGTAGTACCGGTTGCCGTTTTCGACGTACTTCTTCTTAGCGACGTTAGGGTCGCGGTTGCAAGCTGCGACGAAGCACAGCAACACGAGTAGCGCTGAGACAGCTTTCTTCATGCAACACCGTTAGTAATCATACAGTTCAACACACAATCCTGTTAGAGCGCAACGTGCAACACTGCAGCACATTGCTACTCAAACTCATCGACAATCGTCGCGCGTTCTTTAGTTTACCTTTAATCCCGTGCTATACACCTTGACACGGGCATGATTTCTCATGGCCGAATGGGCTTAACGTACTAGAACGACAGAGGATCCCCACATCAGTGGGATCCAAGCTACCCCAATGCGCGCGAACTCCACCTCAAGATACTGAGTCGATCCTATTTTGTAACCTAACGTCAACCACTCAGTGTTTTTTCGTATAACTCCTTAACGCGATCGAGCGTGTCCGATTCCTCAGCACGCTTGTCACGGCGCCATCGAAGGATTCGGGGGAATCGAAGCGCGTAGCCACTTTTGTGCCGCGGACTTTTCTGGACTCCGTCAAATGCGACTTCCAGCACTACCTCGGGTCTTACGAGCGCAACTTTGCCGAAACGTTCAATAGTGAGACTTCGCAGGATGCGCGTGAGTTCGCGCACCTCTGCGTCCGTGAGACCGGAGTAGGCTTTCCCTACATTCAAGTAGCGGTCGCCATCGCGTACGGCGAACGTGTAATCCGAAAGGTAAATTGCGCGGCGGCCACTTCCCTGCTCTGCTGCCGTGATCACGACATCGAGCGTCCCGTGAGGGCGCTTGATCTTCATCCAGGCGCCGCTGCGCTTGCCCGGCTCATACAGACTGCCCTTACGCTTGATTACGAGACCTTCGTTGCCGCGGTCACGCGCAGCAGCGAATGCCTGGTCGATTTCCGAAGTACTCGGCGAACTCCACTGAGGCGCGATCCGTACGGGCAGGTGGGAAAGTGCGCCTATCAACAGTTCCCTCCGGCGCTCAATCGGATCGCCGATCAACATCCGACGATTCGCATACAGAAGGTCGTACGCCATGAAAACAACGGGCACGCTCTCGACCATTCCGGCCGGGATTTTCTTTCGTGTGATTCGCTGCTGAAGGACTGCGAACGGCAGGGCACGACCCTCGCGCCACGCCAGAATCTCTCCATCGACAACGAGTCCTCCGACGGCCGGCCGAAATGCCTCGACGATATCGGGAAATGCGTCAGTTACATCCTCCATACCGCGAGTGAAGACGGCAACGCGGCCATCGTCAGCGTGAACCTGCGAACGGAAGCCATCATATTTGTCCTCGATCCACCATGCGGTGGGATCATCGAGATCACCGAGCACGTCCAGCGGTTTGGCAAGCATGAAATCCATCGGATGAAACAGGCGAGCTTCGATGTCATGAAGTGTGCCCTGACGGGCGGCCAGAGCGATCCTGGACAGATCCCCGAGACGGTTATTCGCCATCCGCACGTCATCGAGTTTGGCCGACGCCGCCTCAGCGATAGCCTCCTCAACCATCTTCGATTGCAGTCCGATTCGAAGATTCCCGGTGATCACCTTGACGAAAAACTTGAGTGTCTCAGGTCTGTATCGCAGATATATCTGTCGGAGCACTTCAACCTTGTCAGATGTACGCCGTTGCTTGTACAGCCTCGCGTACAACAACTCCGCATCGGCCAGACTCATCGGCTCGCCCTGGGAAATGCCGTTCATCAGATGGCCGACTGTCTCACCGGTGTCACCGACCTGGGTGTAGCACAGGCTAAGCGTCTCGGCATCCCAGCCGCTCGCCCGCAAGAGCGCCTCGCGAAGGGTCGCTCCTCCTACCGAGAACTTCCGGTCCGACGATTGGATTGGGCCGCAGCATAGAAAGCGAACGGCGCGCGGAAGGTCCGGATCTGGCAGCTCACGCAAATACGCTGCGAGAATTCGGACTTTTCGAAGCCGCGAGTTCCAACGTGCGACCTGCTCGCAGGTGAATGCCAGACGGTCCATCAGCCTTCCAGCACGTCCGCGTCCGTACGCTCGGCCGCTTCCCTTGGCGCTCGGGCATCGATTCCCCTCTGGCGCAGAATGCGCGTGAAGGCCTCGGTGTATCCATGCACAACGTCCACCTCTCGCGCGCCGCTATTTGCAACAAGCGTGAGCAGTTCGTCGAAATCAGCGTGATCCGAGTATGGGATCAGTTCTTCGGCGCCGGCCCGGTTTCGAGCGTTGTCGATGGCGGCCCAACCTGACACGTAAGCAAGACGGGTGTTCTTGCCGCTCGCCTCCAGTTGCGCACGAAACCCCGGCACTACGACGAGCGCTTTGCCTTCGGTTTCCCTGGCGTTATAGGGGAACCAGTTCGGAAACGCAAACCCTGCTTCCTCATACACCGGGATCATTCTCGCGATGGAGCCATGAATCGCTGTCGGGATGCCCGCCTGACACAAAGTAAAGGCGATCTCCTGCCCTCGCCCCAGTGGATACCCCATGAACACGGGCGTAATGCGATCGTCCATGCACTCGCGGGCGAAATTCACGATCCTTACGCTTGCGTCGTCGCGCGATAGAAATCGATAGATCGGCAACCCAAACGTGGATTCGATGATGAGACGGTCACAACGCACGGGCTCCGTGTGGGACCCGCAGATCGGATCCCGTAATTTAATGTCCCCCGTGTAGACAATGCGCTCGCCCTGAAACTCGACAAGAAGTTGGGCAGCGCCGACGATGTGGCTGGCTGGATAGGCTGTGAGCCTGGCTCCTCGCCATTCCATCGATTCCTCGTATGCGAGGGCTTGCAGCGTCTGCGGGACCTGCTCATCCTCCGGCCAGCGTACCCTGTACACACGCAGTGTTTCCGGGGTCGCAATGACAGTGCAGTGCGGCCCGCGCGCATGGTCGCTGTGGCCATGGCTGATCCATGAGTTCTCGCAACGCTCCTGAGGATCTAACCAGAGATCGATAGCGGGAAGGTAGATCCCCTGCCGTGTGAATCGGATGTCCACTTACGTTCGGATTATTCCCGAGCCCCCAGCGTTACACTTTTCGCGCGAATGGTATCGTGAGGATGCATGAACCCTTCCGGTCCGGCAGCGGAAGAAAGAACTGGAACGCAAGGCCGCGGGATACAAGTTTTCGGCGTGCCTCTACGCCTTCACTTTACGTTTGTCCTACTGATGATATTCATCATCACGTTGGGTGTCCGTGGCGGCGAATCGGCGATTTTCAACGTGATCTATGTAATCGCACTCTTCAGTTCGGTGCTGCTGCACGAGTTGGGTCATGTGGGCGTCGCGAGGCGTTATGGGATCCGCACCCTGGAAATCGTGATGTATCCGATCGGCGGGATTGCAAAGCTGGAGCGGAGTCCGAAGCCACGCGAGGAGCTTTGGATCGCTCTAGCCGGTCCGCTGGTGAACGTCCTCATCGCGGCGGCGCTTTTCGCGTATCTCGGTTATATGCGGGCGGAGATCGATCCCAACGTAATGGCGCGGCCGACGGACGCTAACCTTCTCGCGAGAATCGCGATCGGGAACCTGATTCTCGCGGGCTTCAACATGGTCCCGGCATTTCCCATGGACGGCGGGCGTGTGTTGCGGGCGCTGCTGGCTCGCTGGCAGACGGAAGACAATGCGACGAAGATGGCCGCGAGCGCGGGCCGGATGTTTGCCATCCTGATCGGCCTCTATGGGTTGCTGTCCATGCAATTCATGCTCGTATTCATCGCGTTTTTTGTCTATGTCGGCGCAACGCAAGAAACGGCGGCGGTGGTCGGACGATCACTGACGGAAGGCATTCCCGTGCGGTCGGCGATGATAACGGATTTCCGGACCCTCGACCATGGAAGTACGGTAAGGGAAGCGGCCAATATGCTTCTTGCGACATCGCAGCAGGATTTTCCTGTCGTGCTGGGTGAGCAGGTGCTGGGATTGCTCGGACGTAACGCTCTCCTTCGCGGCATGGCTGTCGACGGGCCGGACGCCTATGTGGCCGGCATCATGGACCGCGAGTTTCCCCGAGTGAATCCGCACACTGCTCTGGTCGACGCGATTCCTTTGTTGGGACGCCTTTCGTGCGTGCTGGTGATGGACGAAGATCGTCTGCTCGGGTTGTTGACGCGGGAGAATGTGTCGGAGTTCATGATGCTGCGTCGCTTCGGCATGGCGGCGGATACTCGGACTTGAGACATCGGCGAAGCTTGCCTCAAGCGATACGAGAATCAAGCGTGCGTGATTCGATTCTTCGCACGCTCGTCGCGTTCGGAGCGATCGCCCTGGTCATTACTGAGGTTCTTGGCGCAGTCAACCTGCTGACCAGGTCTGCATTATTGGTCACTTGGGCAATAATCGCCGCTGCTGCCATTCTGCATTCACGTAGGAGTCATCCACGATTTCAGCGGCCGAGCATTAGTCTGCCGGATGCCGTACTGGTTGCAGCGATCTGTTGTATTGTGGCGATCACTGGCACAACTGCGGCGTTGAGTCCGCCCAATACGTTCGATGCGTTGGCGTATCACATGCCGAGGGTCGTGTATTGGGCGCAGTCCAAAGATGTTGATTTCTTTCCGACCTCTTACCTGAACCAGATCAGTTTCCCGCCGCTTACAGAGTACCTGATGCTGCATACGTACATCATTGCCGGCGATGACAGGTTCGTGAATCTTGTCGTGTGGGCTGCATTCGCGGCCAGCATCGTAGGCGTCTCGAGTGTTGCGTCGGCCCTGGGTGTAACGAGCAAAGGCCAGCAGCTGGCCGCGTTCTTCTGCGCCACACTACCCGGCGCAATCCTGCAAGCCTCGGGAGCAAAGAATGATCTCCTTCTCGCGTTCTGGCTGATATGTGCGGTCTACTTCGGCTTGCTCGGCAGGACCATGTTTTCGGGGCTGTCTTTCGGGCTCGCCGTTGCGACCAAAGGCACTGCCTATCTTTTCGGGCCGGCGCTACTGGCTGTTCTTATCTGCATCTCGTGGCACAAGACAAGACAGTTTCGCTGGTTCGTAAGTACGTCGTATACCCTTGCGGCCGTACTCCTCTTGAACGCGCCGCAATATTGCCGAAATATGCAGTTGAGCGGTTCGCCTTTGGGCTTTGACTCTCCTTTCGCGAACGGTACATTTCTGCTACGGAACAGCCACCCCGGCTGGAAGGCAACGGTATCGAATGTACTGCGCAATGTTTCTGACCAGTTGGGCGGCCGCAGCCAGCAATGGAATCAGGCCGTATACGACAACGTTGTCCGCGCGCACGATCTTCTCAAGATCAACGCAAACGATCCCGATACTACCTGGCAGTGGAGCAGATATCGTCCTCCTGAGAACACGCGGCATGAGGCGAACGCCAACAACAAATGGCATCTTCTACTTTTGTGCATTGCCTTCCCGGCGGTAGCCCACGCTGCCCGGAAACATGGAGGTTTCGCGTGGCTGCTTTACGGGTGCGGTGTGTTGGTTGGATTCCTGGCGTTCTGTGCCGTCCTGCGATGGCAGCCGTACGGCGCACGATTACTGGTTCCACTCTTCATGATTGCGGCGCCCCTGGCAGGCCTTGTGCTTGCGCGTCTCAGGCCACAAATCCTTGCGCTCGGAGTTTGTGTTTTTCTGCTGGACAACGCTCGTCTCCCATTGCTCGAGAACTGGATACGACCTCTCAGGGGTCCGCAATCTATCTTTCTCACTTCCCGTGAATCCAGGTATTTTGCAGATATCCAGTCAATGGACAATGAAGCTTCGTACGTACGAGCCGCGGATCTGGTCGCGCGGTCCGGATGTCGTGATGTGGGCACCGATATCAGCAGAAATCAACTGGAGTACCCATTTCAAGCTCTTGTCCTCCAGCGAAATCCGAACATCCGCTTTCAGCACGTTGGCGTCGAGAACGCATCGAATCGTTATCGCAAGCAGGGGACACCGCAACCCTGCGCCGTGTTGTGTCTGGATTGTCAAGGGAATGATTCGAAACAGCGAGCGTATCGAGACACTGGCGCCGCCAAGTCGATCGGTCAGTTCCTGTTGTTCATCCGGTGAATTTAGTGAATCGTACGAGTCTTGCGATTCATGTAGTCCATCAGCAGGTACTGTCCGAGATTCACCGGCGTCGTGAAATACGCTTTGCCGCGGCAAAGCTCAGTCACCTTCTGAACGAACTGGACCAGACCGTAGTCGCTCGCCAGCATGAAGGTATTGATCAGAATGCCCTGCTTCTTGCAGCGACCGACTTCTTCCAACGTCTTGCTGATCACCAGCGGATCCAACCCGAACGCGTTGCGGTACACGCGCCCGTCATCGAGCGTTAGACACGAAGGCTTGCCGTCCGTGATCATAATGATCTGCTTCATGTCCTTCTTTTCTTGCGAGAGCAGACGTTGTGCCAGCCGCAATCCGTCGCACGTATTCGTGTAGTACGGGCCAACCTGAGCGCGGGCCAGATCGCCCAGCCGCAGTTCCTCGGCGGAGTCGTGGAACAAAACGAGGCGCAAGCTATCGCCCGGATACTGTGTACGAATCAGGTGCGAGAGCGCCAGCGCAACTTTCTTTGCCGGCGTGAATCGATCTTCTCCGTACAAAATCATGCTATGGCTGCAATCGAGCATCAGCACGGTGGCGCAGGAACTCTGATACTCAGACTGGTGGACGTGCAGATCACTGTATTCGAGATTCAAGGGCAATCCGAGTCCCTCGCGCTTCAGGGCAGAAAACAGCGTCTCGCTCACATCGAGGTTCAGCGTATCACCGAACTCATAAAGCTTCGACGATCCGCTAGTCTCCACACCCGTTGACATTTCACGAGTGTCATGAGCCCCGAAACTCGCGCGGCCCAGGCCCGCCATCAGATCCTTCAGCGTCTTGAACCCGAGGAAATCGACAGATTTGTCCGTGACCTGGAACTTGACGGACTTCGGTTCCTTGGCACGCCCCTGCTGACCCGGCTGCTCGGTGTTGATATAGCCTTCCTCGGACAGCTTCTCGACCATCCGGTTTACGAGCTGTTGGAACTCCTCTCCCGACATGTTCTCGAGTTGCTGAGCCATCTGCTCGGCCTGCTCGGGATCGAATAACTCACCGCTGCGCAAGGCCTGCTCGATTGCTTCTTTCAAACGCTCCAGCGCATTCGAGTCCATCTCACTGAACTGCATGTACTGCGACTCGAATCCGCTTTGCAGGAAGAAGTCGGACAACGCTCGCATGAGATCCTCGGCCGAGATGCCGAGGTCCTCACCGGTATATCGCGAGTAGTTAATCCATTTCACTGGTATTGCCGGCGCGATTTCCGCGCTTCCTCCTGCGGGCTCGTCTCGCGCTTGCGCTCACCGGCGCTGAACTCGCGCTCCTCGCTACGAGCGATGCGTCGATGCCCGTACAGCCCTTCAAGAATGAACTCGGCCGCAGAAACGCGAAGGGCATCGCTTTCATTCGATCCCAGCCCGAGTTGGCCTGTCTTCTCGAGCAGTCCTTGGATACCGTTCAATTGTGCGATGACGTCAGCGGACGGCAGACCTTCATCCAGCCGCACACTGCCGCCCATGTCAAACCACTGAATGATCTGCGACATGTTCGCGCCCTCAAAATACGAACTGTACACTTTTCCGACTGCGGTTCGAATCACTTCGCGCGCAACGGTGTCGCCGCCCTTCAACTCGCCTTCATACTCGAGCTCCAGTTTCCCCGTAATTGAAGGTAGCGCCGCATAGATGTCCAAGACGCGCGCAGCCGCCTCAGTTTCTCCGGAACGCAGCGCCCGACGCTCGGCATTCGAAGTCACGTTTTCGAGCACCGTAATCGGCAGCCGTTGTGAAACACCCGATCGTTTGTCGACGCGCTTATCGTCGCGAGCGAGGAACGCGATATTCTCGATGACCTCCCGGATATAATTCGGCACTTCGATATTGATCGGCGACTGACGGCTTGTCCAGGCTTCCTGCTCCGTTATGGAGATACCGTGTTGGATCGTTAACGGATAGTGAGTTCGGATTTCGCTACCGACACGATCCTTCAAAGGTGTGATGATCTTTCCGCGGGCTGTGTAATCTTCGGGATTCGCCGTGAATACGAGCAAAACATCGAGTGGCAGGCGGACAGGATAGCCTTTGATCTGCACATCGCCTTCCTGCATAATATTGAACAATCCGACCTGGATTTTCCCCGCCAGATCGGGAAGTTCGTTGATAGCGAAAATGCCGCGGTTCGCTCTCGGCAGGAGACCGTAGTGGATGGTCAGCTCATCGCTGATGTTGTGCCCGCGTCTGGCGGCCTTGATCGGATCGATGTCACCGATCATATCCGCAATAGTCACATCCGGCGTAGCCAGCTTCTCGACGTATCGCTCGTCTCTGGTCAGGTAGTCAATCGGCGTCTCATCTCCTAGCTCGACGACTCTCTCCCGGCCGTACTTGCTTATTGGATGATAGGGATCGTCGCGAATCTCGGATCCCTCGATGAACGGCAGGTACTCATCGAGGAGCGTGGTGAGGAGCCGGATCAGTTTCGTCTTTGCCTGACCTCGCAATCCAAGCAGGATGAAGTTGTGCCTGGACAGAATGGCATTCACGACTTGAGGCGCAACGGTCGTCCTCATAGCCAACCACACCCGGGAATAAAGGCTCTTTGCGTTGCAGGCGGCAGATGAGATTCTCGCGGATCTCGTCTTCACCGTTCTTCGTGCGAGGCGCTCTTCTGAAAAACGGCTGCGGCGAAGCTCACCGAGCGTACCTGGGAGATTCTTCGGGATCAGCATTGAGGCCATTCACCCTCCTTCAACGCGTCATGCCACGCTTGGCAACCGCGATTGTAGCAAAGACGTTCTTCGATCCTCCGGAGTTTCGATATCGCAACGGTGACTTTGAGGGATAATCTATTAACTTGATGTCTCCACTGGACCGGTGATCGTTTATTTCGACGGTGCTCGCGGCGCGCACGTTGCACGGTGAGAGCCTTCGCCCGCCCGTGCGGCCGATCACGAAGGGTCCGAAGTTTCACTGGTTCGGCTATTACGACAAGCTTCAGTTCGACCCCTCGAGCCGTTACGCTCTCGGCATGGAAGGCGCTATTGAGCATCGTCTTCCTACAGCGAATGACTTCGTCCGACTCGGAATGGTTGATACGGAGGATGGCGACAAGTGGATTGAATTCGCCGAGGGTCGCGCATGGAGCTGGCATCAGGGCTGTATGCTGCAGTGGCTGCCGGGCTCGAGCACGGATGTGATCTTCAACGATCGCGTGGAAGACCGCTTCGTCTCCCACATTTTGAACGTAAAAACCGGTAAACGGCGCACGCTTCCGATGCCCATCTACTGCATCTCACCCGATGGCTGCTGGGCAATTGTAAATGACTTCCGCCGATCCTTTGCGATGCGCCCCGAAACGGGCTATGCCGGCCTGGAAGATCCGTTCTCGGACCAGCTTGCGCCGGAGAAGAGTGGCATCTGGAAGATGGATCTGCGGACGGGCAAGTCCGAGCTCATTGTATCGCTGGCGGACGTGGTCGCAATTCCGAGGGAACGCGGGTACTCGAAGAACGCCAAGCATTATTTCGATCACCTATTGTTCGCTCCTGACGGACAACGATTCGTTTTCTTCCAGCGCTGGCGCGGGGAAGCGGAAGGCCGGGCATTTTCGACGAGGATGCTGAGCGCGGATGCCGATGGCAAGAATATACGCGTTCTTGATCCGTATGGCAGAACCTCACATTACAATTGGCGCGATAGTCGCTCGCTGCTCGTGTGGATGAACCACCCGTCCCACGGGGAGCGCTTCTACATGATGAATGAGCCCGACGCTTCGGTGGAGCCGTTTGCTACGGACGCCATGCCCAAGAACGGCCACCCCTCCTTCTTCCGAGGCGGGCGATGGATCGTATCCGATACGTCGCCGGACCAGGATCGACTGCAGCATTCCTATGTGTACGATACGAAGATGCGAAAGCGATATGACATCGGCCACTTCCACTCGCCGCCGAAGTATACCGGATATTGGCGATACGATACGACACCCAGGGTCAGTCCTGATGGAAAGAAGATCATCGTCGACTCACCACACGGCGGGAATGGCCGGCAGATGTACCTGATCGATATCTCGTTGATTGTGGGCTAATGCCGTAACTAGCCCTGGACGCGAGACCGGAACTCCTCATATCCGGCGCGTCCCATCAAGCCAAACGTGAACTTCTTGCCGAGTTCGACGCCCTCCTGATCGAAGGCATTGATCCCCAACAGCTCTCCGGCGAACGCAGTCTGGAACTCCATCATTTGCAGAAACGCGCCGACATGCTCCTCATCCACGCGATCGAGGCTCACGGTGCAGTTCGGGCGTCCGTTCTCGGCGAGTGCCGCCGCAGTTGATCTCCGCTCAGCATCGATCAGCTTCGCCAGGCTCTGGCCCGCCAGGTAGTCGAAGCTTTCGAAGCCTGTCCTGGTCTTCGGAATCTTTCCTTGCGTCGCAAACTTATTGACGGCCCAGAACGTGAACACCTTGTCGTTGGGACCTTCCATGTACAACTGCACTTGAGAGTGTTGATCGGTGGTCCCCAATGCTGCGACGGGCGTCTGACCCACATGGATGACGTCACCGCTACGATTCTTGGCTTTCCCGAGTGACTCCGCCCACAACTGCCGGAACCAGAACGCTGTCCCCCAGAGTTGATTCGAGTAGGGGAATGCCACGTGAATCGATTTGTTGCGCCTGGTCCAGATCAGGAAGTGCAGCAGAGCGGCGCGCAGCGCGATATTCTGCTGGAGGTTCGGCTGCCAGGACGAGTTCGTCATCGCGGCTGCGCCTTTCGCCAGCTTTCGAATGTCGATGTCGATGAGCGCGGCAGGAAGCAGCCCGACGGCCGACAACACGCTGAAGCGGCCGCCGACATTCTCCGGCAGATGAAAAGTCCTGTACTTTTCCTGCGTCGCAAGTTTCTTCAGATCGCCGCGGCCTTCCGACGTTACAACGGAGATCCGCTGAGCGGCCTTCTTGCCGAGTTTCGAGGTCAACCAGTCCTGAACGATGAGGAATGTAGCGATCGTCTCAGCGGTCGAACCCGATTTTGCGATAACGACAACGTGAGTTTTCTTCGGATTCATCGAGTCGAGCGCCAGATCCGTCAAGACCGGATCGACATTGTCCAGCACAACAAGTCTGGGGTGAGTCTTGGACTGCACGGGGTGCGGGCCGTGCATCGCACAGTCCAGAGCCCATGCGCCAAGTGCGCTTCCGCCGATTCCGACTACGCATACCGTCTCGTGACCGCCACGCAAATCATTCGCGTACTCGCTAATCGAACGGACTGTGGAAGTCTGAAGTGGTAGCTGAGGAAAGCCGTGATGGCCGTATTCACTCGACTTTTTGAAGCTGCTCAGCGCGTCAAGAGCAGAAGCTGTCGCGTTGTTGATCTCTTCAGAGGTAATGCCGTTCCGATCGCCGACACGTGAAGCGAGCAGGTTCTTCTCGTCGAAATAGATGCTCACCTAAACATCATACGATCAGCCGTGGACAACGACTAGAAGAAACGAGGGGTGGGGAACGTTTTCGACATGTGATCGTGCCACGTGAGCTTTTCTTCATCGAAGATCGCCCAGATCAGGCCGATTCCCGCTGCAATGGCCCCTACAAAACCACCTAGCAGCCGATACCAGCGCTGTTTCCGCGTAGGCGTGCGGCCGTCGAAATCGAGCACGCGCAACCCGGTCCAGCGAACGCCGGGAGTATCGCGATTTGCGATGCAGAACAGAACCCGGTAGAACAGTGAGATCAATGCCGCGCAAGCAAAGTAGTAGGGCAGAGTATCCTTGGTCAGCACGATTTCTGCACCCGCGAAATGGAATGTCGCGAGGAACACACCGAGCGCGACTACCGCTAGCGCGGCATCGATCCCAGCCGCCGTGACGCGGTGGGCTGCAATCGCGACCGGGGCTCCGCAGTACACCGACGCTTCGATGGATGTCTTGAGGATCAGGTTATCCTGCAGATCGAGTGTCTGCTGTCTCGAATCATCGCGCCGTACCCGGTTGACCTGACGCCTGGGCTGCGGCGCGGTCTGCTGAGGCTGCTGCGGACGGGTCGCTTCCATGGGCCCGAACAGGCTTGCCTGAAATGCCATCTGACCGGAAGGGGGACTACTTCGCTTGGCCGATGGTTCGGTGACGAGTTGCGGTCGTAACGGAATCGGAGGGGGCGCGGGCATCTCCACCGTTTCCAACACGGGAACGGCTGCCGTCATCTGCACGGGGATACGGTCCATCGTCCGGCGTCCGCACCGATTGCAGCGGTGCGCGTCATTATCATTTTGTGCCCGGCAATACTGACAGGTCATGGTTGCAGCTTCCTCCACGCTCGTGCTACGGTCAACGATTGAGTCGACCGATACTTCCCCAGATTTTTCATAACATTTTCCTGTGGAAATGTCACGGACTTTTTGTAGGCCTACTTTCCCTTGCGTGCGCTTATCCGCTTGCCGCACAGCGTCGGGACGGTCCTAAGAAGGATGAAATTTTCGTTCGAGCAGTGACGCAGGAGGCCGAAGGTTCAGTACATAAGCTGCGCGGAGCCGCGGTGGTTGAGACCACCGAGATGCTTTTGAGGGCCGACGAGATCGACTATGACGAGCAGAAGCACTACGCGGAGGCTCGCGGCAATGTCAAATTCGACCACTATGCCGGGGGCGAACACATCGAGGCGGATAAGGTCGAATACGATCTAGAAGCGGAGACCGGGAAGTACTACAACGTTCACGGGTCATCGCCGGCAAAGATCGAGTCGCGCCCCGGCATCCTGACCACGAACAACCCCTTCTCGTTCGAGGGGAAGTGGGCCGAGCGGCTGAAGGATCGGTACATCCTGCATGACGGCTTCGTTACGAACTGCGTATTGCCGAAGCCGTGGTGGAGGCTGCGCGGGTCGGCGTTCGATATCATTCCGGGCCAGCGGGCGATTGCCCGCAATAGCGTGTTCTCGGTCAGGCGGATACCTATTTTCTACACACCGATGTTCTACAAGTCGCTGGAGCGGGCTCCACGCAAGAGCGGCTTGCTTACACCGAACTTCGGCACGAGTTCAAAGCGCGGCACCATGATCGGCGGAGGCTACTATTGGGCGATCAACCGATCGTATGACGCCACATATCGCGCCCAGCTATTCACCCAGCGAGGCGTCGCGCACCACGTGGATTTCCGCGGGAAGCCGGCGAAGGACACGGATTTTAACTTCATTCTGTACGGGGTGAACGATCGCGGGCAGGTCGTTGATGGTGTCCGCCGTCCGCCGACGAGCGGGTATTTGATCAGCTTCGACGGCCGTTCCGATCTGAAGAATGGGTGGCAGGCGCGCGCCGACGTCAATTACCTGAGCTCCTTTGCTTTTCGGCAGTCGTTTACCGACTCGTACTACGAAGCTATCTTTTCCGAGGTACACACGGCGGCGCACCTTTCAAAGCACTGGGATACCTTCTCGTTCAGTTTGGCGGCGTGGCGTGTTGAAAATTTCCTGAGCACGAACGAAAACGACAAGGTGTCTCTGCGCCGGTTACCCTCGTTCGAGTTCCGCAGCCGTGATAAGCAGGTATCCGAGCGGGTGCTCCCGGTCTGGGTGTCACTCGACAGCAGCGCGTCGTTTCTCCGCCGGAATGAACTGGGCAATCGCACGTCTGCATTCGTCGACCGTCTGGATTTTGAGCCGCGTGTCACAACGGCCCTCCGATGGAAGGAAATTCACCTGATCCCCTCGTTTTCGATACGGGAGACGCATTACGGCAGCAGCCTGGATAGCGAGCATCACTTTACCGGGGCCGGAGCGCTTCGGAGTTCGCGAGAGTTCTCGACCGAGTTGATCCTGCCGTCGTTAGCTCGGGTGTATGGAGGGAAGAAGAAGCATGTGATCGAGCCGAGAGTGTATTACCGGTATGTAAACGGGATCAACGATTTTGGCCGGTACATCCTATTCGACGAGACGGAACTGCTCTCCAACACAAATGAGGTTGAATTCTCGCTGACGAACCGCATCTTCACCAAGCGTCGGGATGGGCGCGTGGAGGAAACGCTGAGTTGGACCATCGCCCATCGGCGGTTCTTCGATCCCACGTTTGGCGGCGCGATCGTCGAAGGACGGCGGAACGTGTTGCTCAGTTCGGCTACGCTGACGGGCTACACGTTTCTGGACACGGCGAGGAACTATTCGCCTATATCCTCTGTGCTCCGGGCGCGGGCCTTCGCCGGGGTATCGCTTGAATGGCGCGCGGACTACGATCCTGCACGCGGCCATATGACAAACAGCAGTCTCACCGGGGATCGCCGGTTCAAGCACAACGTGTATCTGAGTGTCGGTCACAATCAGGTGCGCAGTAATCCAATTCTGTCGCCCAGCGCGAACCAGCTTTATTCGAGTGTGGGATATGGTCAGGAGAATAGGAAAGGTTTCAGCACACGAGCTTTTATCGTGTACGACTACAAGATAGGTGTCCTGCAGCACACGCAGACACAGTTCTCCTACAACACTGATTGCTGCGGCTACAGCGTCCAGTACCGCCGATTCAGCTTTGGCGACCGAAACGAGAATCAATTCCGAATCGCGTTCGCGGTCGCGAATATCGGCTCGTTCGGGACTCTACGCCGCCAGGAACGTATGTTCTAAAGTTCTGCTGGTGGTAGACCGATGGTACTGGAAAGACCACTCCCATGGATGCCATTCTCTGGATTGTCCTACCAGTGCTTGTCGCCGCCGGTTCCGCGATTCTTTCGTTCTACATCATGCAATCGCGCATGGAAGTAGCGATTGCAAAAGAACGTGAGACGCTTGCCGAGGCGAATGCCAAGATCAAGAGCCTGGAGACCAGTTTCCCTGACAAGATCCGGCTCGCGGAGGAAACGGCTCAGCGAAAGGCGTTCGACGCATTCCTGATGGATTTCCGCGTCGAGGAGCGGCGTTACCTGCGCGAAAGCAAGTCGCATTTTACGAATAAGCGATCGATCATTATGCAGGAGCGGCTGTATTTCCGCAATATCCCCTTGTCGAACTGGGTGGAGCATGAGATGCCGCTGCTCGACGGGACAGATGTGGAATTACTCGATAAGTCGTCGGTATTCAGCGCTCGCGCACTGTCCGAGCACTCTAAGCACCCGGGCGTTCCCAAGTACTTAGCTCAATAACTCCAGCGGACAATCGATACAAGGCCGGTTGCCGGGTCTCTGTGTCAAAGGTCGCAAACGTCACCGGGACCGGCTCGGCTCCTCCCGGCCCGAATGCCGTTCCCATCAAGGCTCCGGGATTCAATGCCACGGTTTCGCCGAATCGTTCCAGGCTGAAGCGGTGATTATGCCCAAAACATACAAGCTGATAGAGACCGGATCGGGCGATTGGACCCGCGATGTTGTCGAAATGATTTGCAGCTATTTTGAATCCATCGAGGTTGAGTTCGAGGAACTCGCCGTGGAGTTGGAGATGGGCGTCGGACTTGCGGGTGATCCGGAATAGATCCGCATCGTTGTTCCCGAAAATAATGTGGACAGGGCCTGGATATTTTCTCAGCTCATCCATCACGAATGGAGAGCACAGGTCGCCGCAGCAAACCAGGAGGTCTGTCGTGTCGCAGAGGTAGCCGATCGCCGGGCGTAAGTTATGGAGGTGATCGTGGATGTCGGAGATGATTCCGATTCGCATCCTAATGGGAACGGACGGCTGCGAGGCGCGCTTCGGCTCGACGCATCGCGTTGATGGCTCGGGCGACGTCAACGCCGGCGGATGCCGGGGCGTTCAGGCGTTCCTGGGCGCGCCTGAGTGCAGATTCAGCGCGGGTGGTGTCGATCTCGCTGATGTTCTCGGCGCGATCTGCCAGCACCCGCACTTCATTGTTGAGCACCTGGACCCACCCGCCGGCCACGAAGATCGAGCTGCGTCCCTGCGAAGTAACGAACGTCAGTTCGCCATATCCGAGTTCACTGAGCAACGCGGCGTGTTCCGGCAGTATGCCGAGCACTCCGTCGGCTCCGGGGACATAGACCTCCGTGGCGTCTGCCTTCACCAGAAGACGCTCGGGAGTCGCAATCTCTAAATGTAGTGTGCCGGCCATCGCTCGCTTAAGCTTTCTTCATCTGCTCGGCGCGCTCGAGCACGTCGTCGATAGTGCCCTGCATATAGAACGCCTGCTCAGGGATTTCGTCGTGCTTGCCGTCGACGATTTCCTGGAATGAGCGGATCGTATCAGATAGCTTTACGTACTTGCCCTTGAAGCCGGTAAATTGCTCGGCAACGTGGAAGGGCTGAGACAGGAAGCGCTGCACTTTGCGGGCGCGCGCCACCGTGGTGCGATCTTCTTCGGACAATTCGTCGATACCGAGAATCGCGATGATGTCCTGGAGATCCTTGTAGCGCTGCAGAATTTGCTTCACCGACTGAGCCACGCCGTAATGTTCCGCGCCGATGACGTTCGGGTCGAGAATACGCGAGGTGGATGCCAGCGGATCGACCGCGGGGTAGATGCCGAGTTCCGAGATCGCGCGGGACAGGTTCGTCGTGGCGTCGAGGTGAGCGAAGGTGGTCGCCGGGGCGGGATCGGTGTAGTCGTCAGCGGGCACGTAGATGGCCTGGACCGAGGTGATCGAACCCTTGTTGGTCGAGGTGATTCGCTCCTGCAGAGCGCCCATCTCCGAAGCGAGGTTCGGCTGGTATCCGACGGCCGACGGCATGCGGCCGAGGAGCGCCGATACTTCAGAGCCGGCTTGGGTGAAGCGGAAGATGTTGTCGACGAACAGCAGGACGTCCTGACCTTCTTCGTCGCGGAAGTATTCGGCAACGGTGAGACCCGTGAGGCCCACGCGAAGACGCGCGCCTGGCGGCTCAGTCATCTGGCCATAGATCAGCGCTACTTTGGACTTGGTCCAGTCGGTCGGGTCAAGAACCCCCGATTCCTGCATTTCGATCCACAGGTCGTTCCCTTCACGAGTACGCTCGCCTACGCCCGCGAACACCGACACACCGCCGTGCTTCATGGCGATGTTGTTGATGAGTTCCATGATGACGACGGTTTTGCCGACGCCAGCGCCGCCGAACAGACCGATTTTGCCGCCCTTCAGGTACGGCTCGAGGAGATCGATAACCTTGATGCCCGTTTCCAGCATCTGCAGTTCAGTCGACTGCTCCTCGAACGTCGGAGCGGGACGGTGAATCGGGTAACGCTGCGCGGTCTTGACCGGACCCATTTCGTCGACGGGCTCGCCGATCACATTGAGAACGCGGCCGAGGGTTTCTTTTCCGACGGGCACGGACACTGGAGCCCCGAGGCTTTCCGCTTTCATTCCGCGGACGAGGCCTTCTGTCGGCTGGAGCGCGATGGTGCGCACGCGGCCTTCGCCGATGTGCTGCGCAACTTCTACGATGAGATCGACCGGAGCGGGGACGTCAAAACCTTCGCTGGTTACGCGGATGGCGGTAAGGATTGGCGGGACCTGGCCCTCAGGGAACTGAATGTCGATAGCGGGACCCGCAACCTGGATCACCTTGCCTATCGCCGTATTGACAACAGATGTGTGCATGTCGTTACTCCAAAGCGGACGCGCCGCTGACAACTTCGATGATTTCTCGTGTGATGCTCGCCTGCCGCACCCGGTTCATATACAACGTCAGATTGTCGATCACATCGCCGGCGTTGCTGGTGGCGGAATCCATGGCCGTCATACGGGCGGCGTGTTCGGCCGCGGCGGTTTCGAGCATGGCCGAGTAGAACTGAACTTCGACGTACTTTGGCAACAAGGACGCCATTAACTGCTCCACCGGCTGCTCAAAGAGATAGTTGACCGGTTCGCCTTGCGGGGCTGTCACGGGAAGAACCTTGTCGACCGTGAGCTTCTGCGTCATCACGCTTTTGAACTCGTTGTAGATGATGTAAACCGCGTCGATCTCATCGTTTGCGAATCTGTCGATAATCTTGCGAGCGATGGCAGAAGCGTCGGCGTATGCCGGTTTGTTCAGGATGCCTACATGATCCCCTGTGATCGGATAAGGACGGCGACGAAAGAAGTCGCGGCCTTTTCGCCCAACCAGTTCGAGCTCAATTCGGGCATCCGGGTGCTCGGCGATGAAGCGCTGTGTGGCTTTGAGCAGGTTGCCGTTGAAAGCTCCGGCCAAACCTCTGTCGGAGGTGAACAGGATCAACTGAATCCGATTCTCCGGGCGTTCCTTCAGAAGCGGTGAATTGCCGATCTCTTCATTACCCGCGGCAGCCGCAGCGACGTTCGATAACACGCGGTGCAGCATGGCGCCATAGGGTCGCGCAGCCACAACTCGTTCCTGCGCCCGGCGCAGTTTGGCTGCCGAGACCATTTTCATGGCCTTGGTGATTTGCTGCGTGTTCTTGACGGAACGGATTCGCCGCCGAATGTCTATGAGGCTGGGCATGGCTACATCGCCCCCCTATGGAAACGATTCCAATCGGCTGCAGGCGCCCGCATGTTAGCGGCCTGCCTGTGCCGCGGCCGAGGTAAAGCGTTGTTTGAACTCGGATATGACGTCCTTGATTTGAGCCTTCAAGGCGTCATCGATGATCTTCTTCTCGCGGATCGTTTGGAAAATGCTGGGATGAGCGTTTTCTACGAACTTGTATAGTTCGGCTTCGAAGCGGCGGACATTCTCAACGGCGATATCGTCGAGATAGCCGTTAACACCGGCGAAGACGATCATAACCTGCTTCTCCATTGGAAGCGGCTTATATTGATCCTGTTTCAGAATTTCAACCAGACGGCGGCCACGGTTGAGTTGCTGCTGAGAGGATTTGTCGAGGTCGGATCCAAACTGGGCGAAGGCGGCCAGTTCGCGGTATTGCGCGAGTTCGAGGCGGAGGGAACCGGCAACGGATCGCATGGCTTTCGTCTGCGCGCTACCACCGACACGGCTGACCGAGAGACCGACGTTGATAGCCGGCCGGACGTTCGAGTTGAAAAGGTCGGCTTCGAGGTAGATCTGACCGTCGGTGATCGAAATCACGTTTGTCGGGATGTACGCCGAAACGTCGCCTGCCTGCGTCTCGATGAACGGAAGCGCGGTGAGTGAGCCGCCGCCTTTCGCGTTGTTCAGCTTCGCAGCACGTTCAAGCAACCGGCTGTGCAAATAGAACACGTCACCGGGGAACGCCTCACGGCCTGGCGGACGGCGTAAAAGCAGCGAGATCTCACGGTATGCCGCCGCGTGCTTCGACAGATCGTCATAGATGATCAATGCGTGCCGTTTGCTGTCGCGGAAGTATTCGCCCATGGCACAGCCCGAGAACGGGGCGATGTACTGCATGGGCGCAGGATCTGAGGCTGTCGCAGCAACAACAATCGTGTAATCCATCGCGCCGTAGTCGGTCAGCGTCTTGACCACCTGCGCGACTGTGGAGCGCTTCTGTCCGACTGCTACGTAGATGCAGATGACATCGCCGCCCTTCTGGTTGATGATCGTATCGAGAGCGATGGCGGTTTTCCCGGTCTGACGATCGCCAATGATCAATTCGCGCTGTCCACGGCCGATCGGGATCATGGCGTCGATAGCCTTGATACCGGTCTGCAGCGGCTCTTTCACGGATTGCCGGTCAATGACGCCGGGAGCCAGAGCTTCGGTCGGATTAAATTGACTGGTCAGGATTGGGCCCCGGTCATCGATGGGGCTGCCGAGCGCATCGACGACTCGTCCGATCAACGCCTCGCCTACGGGCACCGACATAATGCGGCCGGTGCGGCGGACTTCATCGCCTTCCTGAATTACGGTGTAGTCGCCGAGGAGCACGGCGCCGACCTGATCCTCTTCGAGGTTCAGCGCGAGGCCGGAAACGTTGTTCGGGAAACTCGATGAGTTCACCGGCCATCACGGTCTCGAGACCGTGAATACGCGCAATGCCGTCGCCTACCGAGATAACGAACCCGGTTTCCGAAACACTAACGGCGCTATCGTAATTTTCAATTTCTTCGCGGAGAACTCGCGTTATCTCGTCTGCTCGAATTTGAGCCATATTCCTTTAGTCCTGCTTGAGTGCTTACTGGGCAACCAACCGCTCACGCAATGTTTCCAACTGCGAGCGGACTGAACCGTCATACACGGTTGAACCAATCCGGGCGACCACACCACCGATCAAGGCCGGATCAATCGAGAAGTCGCACCGGACTTGCTTGCCCGAGAGACGCGACAACTCGCGTTGTAATTCTGACTGGTGACGGTCATTGAGTGGCGTCGCCGACTTCACGTCAGCACGTACAATCCCAAGCCGCTCATCCAGCGCCATCTCAAACGCATCCGCGATATCGCTCAGCGTATTCGTGCGGCGCCGGTCGATGATCACGTATATCAAATTCTGAATCAGTCGAGAGAGCGGCAGGGTTTCGGCGAACCGGCGCACAACGGCGCGCTTCTTCTTATTCGAGACCGCAGGCGACAACAGGACGGTGCGCAACTGCCCTGAATCGCGAATCATACTGTTAAACGTCCGGAGTTCGGCGAGCGCCTGTTTCGGATCCATTCCAGCTTTCGGGTTCAACACCGCATCCGCCAGGGCCCGGGCATAGCGAATGGCAAGAGCATCAGTCATGTTACTGCGCTCCCGCTTGCGCCGACTTTTCGTGGCGAAGGTCGTTCACGAAGGCGCTTGCCAGATTGTCCTGAGCGGTCGTGTCGAGTTTCTCGCGAATCTGCTTCTCGGCGAGCTCGACCGCGAGTTGCGCTGAATACGCCTTGAGCTCGAGGGTGGCGCTCTTGGCGGCTGAGGCGATTTGCATTTCGGCCTGGGCCTGAATCTTCGCGATCTGGGCTTGGGTCTCCGCCTGCATTCGTGCTCCCTCGGCGGCTATTTCCGCCTTCGAGGTGGCCTTCAGACTTTCGATTTCCCCGGATAGATTTCCGATCTTGCTCTCAATCTGTGCGGCGCGAGCCTCCGCTTCAGCGCGAACCTTCGCCGCGTCCTGAATTCCCTTCTGGATTTCCTCTGTCCTGGACCGGAAGAAAGGACCCGCGTGCTTCGAGATAAGGTAACCTAAGCCGCCCGCTAGAAGGGCGAAGTTGGCCCACTTCCACCAAATCTCATTTGGCATCGGAGCCTCGGCTTCGGCGTGAGCCTCGCCGTGCTTTGCCTCTTGCTGCGCGTGACGTTGCTCCGCCGACGTGCTGGGTTGGACTCCGCCCTGGGCGTGCCCTGTGGCATCGCCTGCAGGCTCGCTGGCGGCAGGGTGTTCCTGAGCGAACGCGAGCGTTCCGGCCAGCAGGGCTATTCCGAGAAGGTTTTTCAAGCAGGTCTCCTCTGCAGAATGGCCTGGGCGATCTGATTGGCGAGAGACTGGCTATTGGCGGCGAGGGAGGACTTTGCGTCGGCAGCTTCCCCAGCGATCCGAGCGCGGGCCTCCGCCAGGGCTGCTTCGGCCCTCTGCCGCGCGGTCACAAGCTGGCGCGCCTGTTCATCGCGCCATTTTCGGCGGACTTCTTCCTGCTCACGGTAGATTTCGTTGCGTGCCGCGCGAATCTGCTCCTCATACGCGGCGACCTTTGCCTGAGCGCGGTCCAGAGCTTCCGCCGCCTTCTTCCGTGCGCCTTCGGTGGCTTCATTTCGTTGCGCGAGCACGCTCTCCAGCGGCTTGTAGAACATCGCGCGCAAATAAATAAATAAGAAGAGGACCAGGAAGAAAGTCGGCAAGGCCTGGACGAGGATTTGGCCTAACGCATGTAGGGTAGCTTCCATCTAATTTCGGGGAAAACGGGCCACGATAGCAAGTTATGCACTACAGCCCGAAAAATTACGGTATCACAATTATGCCCTCTGAATCAATGCCTGCGTACTGTGCTCAGGTTATTGACCGTGTTCGGGCTTACTGTTTCCAAAATGGGCCGACACCCCACATTCCTATTTCCGGTGCGGGCCGATTCCCAGGCTCGTTCTACATATTGTCTCTTATCGTTAGGCAGGAATGGAAGGTTCTCGATTTCTGGGTTCGTTTCGCGAAATTCAGGATGTGAATGCCTGAGTGGAAGGATACAAGATCCGTGTCCCTTCGACCGTTGCAAACGACGTCAACTTGTGTGGATGTACCCGATTGGCACTCATGATGTGCTGAACGGGTATTCCACGAATCTGCAAAGCATCGGCGATCAATGAACGATGACATCGCCAAGGGACCGCCTCAGCACACATGATCGCGATCACCTCCTGCTCAGCGGCCGCGATAAGCCGACCAAGCGCCGCTTCGAATTCGGGGGTCTGCATATAATCCGCGTATCCCCGGAAGGAAGCGTTCCGCCAACCCGTGTTCATGGAATCCGGCCGAGTGTGGCGCAACCCTCCCAAATCCTTCATCTCCATGTACGAGATTCCCGCAATCTGCAAAGAATCGGCCAACACATCGCGGTTGAACTGCGGATTGTTCCGCGACCGTGGGATGGTCCGTACGTCCGCCAACGTCCTGACGCCATTCCCCTGAAGCAATTCGATGAACGTTTCGATCGGGCGAGTAGAATGTCCGATCGTCAGAACATTCGGCTGAAATCCGGAGTGTGAACTCATTCGCACGTCAGAACTTATCGCGAGCAACAATGATGATTGCAAACAACGCAACGATGAGCACGACGAAGCCCAAAATTTAACAGTACAGTGATGAATGCCACTCGTAAGTCGCTAAGGATGCACCCTTAGAAGAACGCCCGTTCTTCCTCCGCTGACCTGATATTTTCGCAATCACTTCATGGTCTATACCGGCAACGCAGGGACGGTGGTATTCAACTGATATCAACAGCCGCAGACAAGCGAGCGAATGTAGTGGGCGCTGGCATGCCCCCGATGGTTACCGTGACGGGCTTCGCCACTGGAGCTTCTGTTGCGCCAACTTTGCCGGGGGCGACCGGCGGATTTGTAGTTCCAAACCCATTGCCATAAAGCGAAATCACATCTCCGGCTTTCGCGGCCTGCGTTGTTGCAGTTGCAAGTCGATATTGCCCTGTAATGCTCCTGCGGTCTGAACGGCGGCACGTAGTTGCCCGATGTGAAGAAGGCCGGGAATATCGGTATCGATTTTGATGCTCACCGCTCCCCTCGTTGTCGGGAATGTGTTGTCTCTTAGACCGGATGTGGTAACGGCCCGGGTGGTGGCTGCGAGATTCTGACCGAAGATTGTGATCCACGCATTGGGCGGGACTCCTGACTGATAGCCCATACTGCGTTCCGGCCGAGAGACTTGACTTCGCCAGGTTGAATTGGCGTTGTTGAAGATGCTGAGAACTCAGGTATTGCTGAGTTCGGGTTGCCACCGCCGAGGTAATCGGCGCGATCGATACTCCAATTGAGTTATCCGCGCCGATGTCACACTAAATGAAAATGCTTTGCCACGTCACCAGGAAGTTCAGCAGTTCGCGAATACCGTCAATCGAAGGCTAAACCGCTTCTCCAAGTTTCGCGACCATCGAGTGATATATCGAGAATTGGTAAAGTGCTAAACACGGTGGACTCGCCCACTTGCGTTCTCATGAAATAGTCACTACGATCTGTGGCAATGGAACTCGGCAACATTCTCCGCACCGTACTAGCGTTTGCGACTCTGACCACTGCCTTCGCGGCCGTACCGGCGCAAGACTCTCGAAATACACAAACACCCAATACTGATACCCATTTTCCTCCCCCGAAGTTCAAGTCACTTGAAGAATGGAAGGGCCGCGCCGAGCACCTGCGGAAGCAGGTCAGCTTTGCAGCAGGGCTATTGCCGATGCCCGAGCGCACGCCATTGAATCCCAAGATCTTCGGGCGAATTGAAAACAAAGATTATTCCATCGAGAAGGTCTATATTGAGACGCTGCCCGGGTTCTATTTGGCCGGTAATCTGTACCGTCCCTTGGGAAAGACGGGGAAGTTCCCCGGAATGCTGGCGCCGCACGGTCATGCCCAGTACGGGCGATTAGAAGACGGGGAGCTATTTTCCGTTCCATCGCGGGGCATCAACCATGCCCGTCAGGGATATGTCGTATTCGCGTACGACATGATCGGCTACAACGACACCATGCAGATCCCGCATGCGTTTGGCGGACCACGCGAGCAGTTGTGGAGTTTTGGCCCGCTCGGACTGCAGACATGGAATTCGATACGAGCCCTGGACTTCCTGCAGAGTCTTCCCGATGTTGATAGCGAACGGATTGTAGTTACAGGTGAGTCGGGTGGTGGAACTCAGACCTTCCTTTTGTGCGCTGTCGACGATCGACCCAAGTGGTCCGCGCCAGTCAACATGATCTCCTTGATTATGCAAGGCGGATCGCCATGTGAGAACGCTCCGGGATTGCGGGTCGGCGCAAACAATGTTGAGATCGCAGCTTTGATGGCGCCCAAGCCCATGCTGATGGTTTCCGCGACAGGTGACTGGACCCGAAACACTCCGAAAGAGGAGTTTCCCGCCATGAAGGCAATCTATGATCTTTACGGGAAGGGGGCCGAGGTTGAGACCATACTGATCGACGCTCCGCATAACTACAACAAAGATAGCCGGGAGGCTGTTTATCGGTTCATGGCGAAGAAGGTCTTGAAGGACCCGGATGCGGCCAACTACTCAGA
>CAWGVL010000003.1:0-59202 GCA_963825845.1 Bryobacteraceae bacterium
TCGAATCTTTTCTGAAGCGGGTCGGCCTAGTTGATCCGACGCCGAACGACTTGGGCGCCGAAGTCCTATTCTTTTCGGCCTCGGCCGAAAGGAACGATGACGCCTTGCCCGGCCGGAGCTCACAGCGCCGCGCGAATCCAGTGGGCAAACCGGTGGATGAGCGATGCACGCCGCGGCAGCAGCTGCTCCAGTTCATCCGGCCGATCAATCCACGTCGTGCGCGCCATCATGTAGAAGAGGTCCACGAGACCGGCGGACGCCTGCGGGCCGGACACGATCAACATCGCCTCGCCGTCCGACATGAGCCCGCGGTCGTCCATGTTGTGCGAGCCCTCGGTGAAGTAGAAGCTAACGCGCTTCCGCTCCGCTTTCGGAATGCTCGCCTCGTAGCCGCGCATCATCTGGTCGGCGCGGCGGGTCGCCGCGGTGTCGAGGGCGGGATGCGCATCTCCCAATTGGTCGGCGAAGCTCATGGTCTGGCTCGACTGCACGCGCATCGCATCCGCCAGCATGTCGTCCCATCCGGGCTGCCGTAGCAACGCGGCGATCGCCTCCGGCCGCGCGATGACCTGCGTCTTGCGATGCGGCTGCGGCGGTTGCGGCTTCATCGTGGTGGTGAGCTTCGTCGCGTCGGGCCGTCCGGCGCTCGAGATGTCGCGCTCGACGCGGTCGAGCACGGACAGCGTCTTGTCGTCGAACGGAATCAACTCGGCGGATCCACGGATATCGCGCGAGTCCCGCGCGTACCTCGCGCAGGCGGCCGGCCGCGTCGTCCGCTTGCGCCAGCGCGGCGAAGAGACCGATGTGCAGCTCGCCGCCGCTCTCACGCATCGTCGGCGCTCAGGCTGTCGCGCAGCGCCAGCATGTGGATCAACACGTCATGCGCACGCGCCATCGCCGGCGCGTCGGGAATCGGCGCGTTCGCCAACGCCGGCGCGATGATCTGGACGTGCGCGCCCCGCGCGGCCGCTCCCGCGAGCATGCCCGCCCAGGTCTCGCTCATCCAGAGCTGGTCGGGCACGATGATCACCGCACCCGGCTGCGCGAGGTTGTACAACATCGCACGCGCGATGGACGACCTCTTGTTGCCGAAGCCGACTTCGTTATGTACCTGCAACGCGCGTCCAACGAACTCGCCGAGATTCGCCTTCTCTTCCTGAGCGCGTTTGCTGGCGACGGAACGCAGCGGCGCGGGAATGTCACTCTCCGAAAAGCCGTTCTCGCGCAGCGTCTGCCGGAGGCCGGCACGCGCGTCCAACGTCGCCGGACCGCGGACGCGAAATCCGCAATTATCTCCACTTCGATCCTCCGGCTTCACGGATATTACGCCGAACTGGCCGGGGAGTCGTCGGCAAAAGGTGGTCATCCCCTCGACGATCTGCTGATCGGGACCTGTCCTAGAGCGCGGGTATGAGGTAGCAACCCGGAATCAACGTCACTTGCAGAAAATCCCCGGTCTCACGCTGGTCGAGGTGTAACCCTTGTTCCTTCACGATCCTTCACCGAGCAGCCGTAATAATGGCACAACGAGAAGCCCGCTGACATCGAACTTGCCGGACGCGAGATCGTGCCCGGCGCCTTCGACCTGGCTCAAGACGGCCGGTCCTTTCAATAGCGAGCGCGCCTGCTCCATCTCGTCCGGCAGACCGAAAGGATCGCGAGTTCCGTGGACGAAGAGCGCCGGTGTCCGCACATCAGGCAAGTGTTGCGTTCGAAGCTGCTCAGGCTTGCGAGGCGGGTGAAGGGGATAGGACAGCAGGAGCAAGCCGTCGCACACTTCTGGCTGCTCGGCAGCCAGCATACTCGATTGGCGCCCTCCATACGAGTGGCCTCCCAATACGATCCGGCCCGATGCGAGTTCGCGAACATAGTTGGTCGCGGCTTGCAGCCCCGCGCGATCACGGGCGCTGTGCCCGGGCATCGGGGGCCCGTGAGGTCTGATTTGGCGGAATGGGAGGTCGTATCGCAGGACGAAGAAGCCTGCGTCGCAGAGCGCCTGTGCGACGACCACGAGCAAACGCGACTTCGCGTCGCTACCCGCGCCGTGCGCCAGGACGACGCAGTCGCCGGAAGGGATCGCCGGTGTGTGCAGGAAACCTTTGACCGCCTCGCGGTTGACCGGGTGGATGGCGCAATCCATTTACGATCCAGTATCGTCGATCGATTTGTAAGTCACCAACGGCATAGGGGTTTTGCGAGGCGCGGGCCATGGTAGCCTGAATCTTAAAGGAGTCGCGCATCGACCGATGGCGTGCGCCATGGCCGAATCGTTTTACCGGCTCCGGGGCAGAGGTTGCGGGCACTAACGGCATGGCAGTAGCGGGCATTAAAGATTCACTTAAAGAACGTGGCGTACGCCTTACCCGGCAGAGACAGATCCTGCTCGATTTGATCGATAAATCGGGCCAGCATCTGGACGCCGAACGGCTGTACCTGATGGCGAAGGAGAAGGATCCTAAGCTGAACCGGGTCACGGTCTATCGCACATTGAAGATGTTGAAAGCCGGCGGTTTGGTCGACGAACTCGACTTGATGCACATCGGCGGCGACCAGCACTTCTATGAGACGCGCCTGAAGCAGGAGCACGCCCACATCATCTGCCTGCGTTGCGGCAAGGTTGAAGAATTCTTTGGCGAGCCGTTAAACAAGCTTCGCAAGCAAATCGAACAGCATTTCGGGTTCGAAGTCTTGCTGGCCCGCACGGAAGTCGGCGGCTATTGTCCGCACTGTCAGGCTCTTCGAGAGCAGGAGATGAAGGAAGCTGACGAGTCTCGGGGCCGCATCGGCCGAACCACCGGATGACTCTGTCCGCGCAGAATTCCACAGGCGCGATTATGGCGCGTCCGGCTACGCTTGTCGTCATCAATCCTTCAGGGAACCGGAATCGTGTTCCGGTAACGCCCGTTCCCTTCACTATCGGCCGTCAGGCGGATAATCATCTGATCCTCCGCGACAATCGGGCTTCACGGAATCACGCGCGTATTGTCGCTGAAAACGGCGAATACTACGTAGAGGATCTGAAGAGCAGCCATGGCGTATTCGTTAACGGAACTCGCGTGACTCGACAGAAGTTGTATGCGGCCGATCGGATTGAGTTCGGATTTCCCGATTCCTACAGCCTGATCTTCACGTTCGACGACGACGAGATCCAAAAACTCCTCGATCAGTTCTCCGCGCCGAAAACGGCTTCGGCCGGGGCCGGCAACCTCGCGAAACTTCGCGCGCTGGTCGAGGTGGCTCGTGCGCTCCAGAATTCACTCTCGACGGACGATGTGCTGGCGGCCGTGGTAGACGCGGCTCTGGCGATCACCGGCTTCGAACGCGGGTTTCTGCTTTTGAACGAAAACGGCGGGCTTAAGCGTTCAGCTTGCCCGAGACCGCCACGGCAATCAGGTTCCGAAGACGGAGATCGGGGCCCCGCTCGACAGTATTCAGAACGCGCTTCATCAACGCCGCGAACTGCTGTCGATGACCTTCTTTTCGCAGGCGGCCGATTTTTCTTCAACCGTTCGATCCGATGATGAAAATGCGCGAAGCATCGTTGGTGTTCCGCTGGTCCGTGTGCGCACCGGGTCGGCGCAGGAAACCTGCATCATTACCTCTCGCACCGACACCATCGGTGTCATCTATCTCGACTCGCGGCAAACGGCCATAGACCTGTCGTCCGGAAATCGCGAGCTGCTTCAGACGCTTGCGCTCGAAGCATCGACAATTCTCGAGAACGCTCGCCTGCTCGAAGAGGAGCGCATCAAGCAGCGCATGGAAGAGGAACTATCCATCGCGCGCGAGATTCAGACCAGTCTCCTTCCGCGTCGATTGCCCTCAGACGGATGGTTCCGGGTTGCGGGATCGAGTATTCCCTCGCATGAAGTCGGCGGGGACTGCTTCGATGTGCGCCAGCTTTCTCCGAATGCCTGGTCGCTGGTGGTGACGGACGTCTCGGGTAAGGGTGTCAGTTCCGCTCTCCTTGCAGCGCTGCTTCAGGGAAGTTTCCTGCTCGCTTCCGATTCGGAGACCGACATAGAGCAAATGATGAGCCGCATCAACCTGTTCCTGAACGAGCGGACCGAAGGCGAGAAGTACGCGACGGTCTTTTATTGCACGGTCAGCCGTGATGGGTTGCTGCGATGGGCAAACGCCGGACACTGCACACCGCTGGTTGTTCGCGCAACGGGAGAAACGGAGACGCTCGCGACTACAGGAATGCCGCTAGGGATGCTCGCGGAGGCTACCTACGGCGTTCGATCTCTTCAGCTTCAGCCGCAGGATAAGATCGTGGCATACAGCGATGGACTGTCCGACGCGGAGAATGCGCAAGGCAAGTTCTTCGAAGCGTCGCGGATGATGGAGGTGATTCGCGCGCATGCGAAGGATTCCGCTTCGGGCCTCCTGCGCGCGTTGATGCGCGCGGTAGAATCCTTCACCGGTGGAGCTGTTCAGCACGATGACATTACTGCGGTAGTCGTGGAGTATAGACCTTGATCGAACCCAAAGGCCCTGAGGAACTGGCTCAGGCGCTTGCTGATTGCGCGGCAGCAGGCAACACTATTCAGCTCGGCGGCGCGATGAGCAAAGCATT
Source organism: Bryobacteraceae bacterium (assembly GCA_963825845.1). Lineage (GTDB taxonomy): Bacteria > Acidobacteriota > Terriglobia > Bryobacterales > Bryobacteraceae > DASQDN01. Next base: position 4,580 of record CAWGVL010000003.1, read on the forward strand.
GATGGCGGGACCGGTCCATCCTGCCGATGCGTCCGTTTCGACATTGTCGATGAATCGTGTTTTGCAGTATGAGCCCGCGGACTTGACCATCAGCGTTGAAGCCGGTATGCGGTGGACCGATCTGACGTCATTGCTTGCGGGCAATGATCAAATGATTCCCCTCGATCCTCCGTTCGCCGGCTCGGCAACTGTCGGCGGAGTAGTCGCTTCGAATACGAGCGGCCCGCGCCGGCGTTTGTACGGGACCGCGCGCGATGTGATTATCGGCATGAAGTTCGCGACGCTGGAAGGAAAGCTGGTCAGTTCGGGAGGAATGGTCGTCAAGAACGTCGCCGGTCTGGACATGGCGAAGCTGATGATCGGGTCATTTGGAACGTTGGCGGCCATTGCAGTGGTGAATTTTAAGCTCGCTCCAGCGCCCGCCGTCACGCGAACTTTCGTTGTTTCGCATCAGAGCCTAGGGGATGCGATCGCCACACGAGATCGCATCATTCAGGGCGTTTTGCAGCCCTCGGCCCTTGACCTGGTGAATCCCCCGGCAGCGGAGCGAATCGGGCTGAGCGGGTATTGCCTGCTTTTGCAAGCGGGCGGCAGTGAAGCCGTGATGGAACGGTACACACGAGAACTGGGCGGCGCGGAAATCCGTGAAGACGATGAGATTTGGTCCCGAATTCGGGAGTTCACACCGGTTTGGCTGCGTGAGCATCCGAAAGGCGCGGTCGTCCGTGTGTCGACCACTCTGGAAGGATTATCAGGCGCGATCAAGCCCGCAAACGGACCCGTAGTGGCGCGTGCCGGAAATGGCGTCGTGTACGTCTATTATTCAGACGCATCGCAAGCTCGGGTCGGCGATCAGAAGGGCGCAATCGAGTTTTCTCCCGAAGAAGCGAAGCAATCTTTGACACTGTGGCCGCAGCCCGGCAGTGACTTCCCCGTCATGCAGAAGATTAAGCAGTTATTTGACCCGAACGCTCTCTTGAATCGAGGTAGGTTGTATGGCCGCATCTGACGTTCAGGTTCATGACGCTCCGAAGCAGGCGGATCTCGATCGTTGCGTCCACTGCGGCTTATGTCTGAATAACTGCCCGACGTATCGCGAGCTGGGCGTCGAAATGGATTCGCCGCGCGGCCGCATTTACCAGATGGTGCAGGTGGCCACCGGCGAAGCGAAGATCAACCCGTCTTACATCGAGCATCTTGATCTCTGTCTGGCGTGTCGAGGCTGCGAGACGGCGTGTCCTTCAGGAGTGCAGTATGGACGGCTGATCGAAGCTGCCCGTGCGCAGATCGAGGAGACGATCGAGCGTCCGTGGCACGTGCGGCTTCTTCGGAATGCCGTATTCAATGGATTGCTGCCATCCCGCGCAGCTTTGAAGGTTGCAGGGGCTGGTCTGTATTTGTATCAAGCGTCGGGTCTGCAGAAGCTTGCGCGATCCTCCGGATTGCTGAAGTTGATGGGCGGCCTTGGACGCGCGGAGCAGCTCTCGCCTGACGCGGAGATGCCGAGTTTCTACCGCTACTACGGGAAGGTGCTCCCGCCGATTGGTCCGAAGCGGTATAAGGTTGCTGTTCTCGGCGGGTGCATGGCGAACATCTTCTTCGCACGCCTGAACGAGGCTACGGTTCGTGTGCTCCAGAAGAACGGATGCGAGGTTCACGTTCCGGAGGACCAGACGTGCTGTGGCGCGCTCCACGTACACGCGGGGCTCAAGAATCCAGCCCGTGCGCTGGCGAAACAGAACATCGACGCGCTGCTCGCGGGCAATTACGATGCGATTCTTACCAATGCGGCAGGTTGCGGCTCGACGCTCAAGGAGTACGATGAGCTGTTGGAAAATGATCCGGCCTATGTGGGCAAGGCGCACGAATTCGTATCGAAGATGAAGGACGTGACCGAGTTTCTGGCGAGCATCGAACTCAACACAGACATGAAGCAGGTCCCCTACACGGTCACTTATCAGGACTCCTGCCACTTGGCGCACGGCCAGAAGATCAGGACTCCACCGCGAGTGTTGTTGCGCTCCGTCCCAGGGCTGACTCTCAAAGAGATGCCGATGTCGGATCTGTGTTGCGGAAGCGCGGGCATCTATAACGTGGTGGAGAACGAGATGTCGATGGCGATTCTGGATAAGAAGATGCGGTACGTCAATATGGTGAATCCCGACGTAATCGTCACGGCAAATCCTGGCTGCATGCTTCAGTTGCGCGCCGGCGCAAAGCTTCACGGGAAAGGTCAGCCGGTGAAGCATGTCGTCGAAGTTCTGGATGAGGCTTACGGCGGCCCACAAGGAAGCTGATGAGGAATTCCCTTCCCGGCGGTCTGGCCGTCTGGTTGGGACCGCTCGTTCTTCTCGCAATTTCAGCGGCGATTCTGTATTCAAACTGGGACCGCCTGCCGGACCGGTTTCCCGTGCATTGGGGAATCCATGGACCGGATCGATGGGTCGCGACTACCCCTGCAAACGTAGCCGGCATGTTCGCAACCGGCGCGGGAATTTGCATACTGATGATCATTACCGGATCGATGGCGAGTCGTGCGCGGATATCGCGTTCGGCGCGGCCGGCGATGTTTATCCTGCTCGGGGCGGCGTACGTGGTTGCTTTGGGCTTCGGGCTGATGCCGCTCTCGATCCTGTATCCGATCAACGTAGGCGCTATCATGCTCGTGGTTTCAGCGGTGCTGGTTATCGCCACTATCGTGCTGGCCATCCGCGCCGCTCAAATGCCGTCGACCGGCGATGCGCCGTCGAGTTCACCGGATCACTGGCATTTGGGAATCTTCTACTACAATCCGGCCGACCCTGAATTGATCGTTGAACGCCGCTGGGGATTTGGATACACGTTCAACATGGCCCGTCCCGCAGCCTGGCTGATCATGGGCGGATTCATTCTGATTGCGATCCTGTTGCCCGTGCTGCTGAGATAGCTGCGAGATACATTTCCGCGCGGCAGCATCTAATCTCGCGATGAGAGCTTTGATGAACGTTGCCCTGTGCCTGACGCTAGCGCATGCGGTGGCTTTAGCCGCGGACGTAGCCAATATGTCGGGCGTATGGAAGCTGAACGTCAAGAAATCGAAATATGACAAGGATGCTGCGCCTCTGAATGTCGAGATCAGGATCGAACACAATGAGCCCGCGTTCAAGTACTCGGGAACTGTGCAGCGTAATCAGGAATCGTCGCCCGACACGTTTGAGTTCCAAGGCGCCATTGACGAAAAGATTTACCCGGTGAAAGAGAACCACAAGTCCGGCCGAACGATCAAGTTCGCTCGTAAATCGCCTGCATCGATCGAGTCCTGGTCCTCGGATGACACGATGGAAGAGCATGCGATCACGACGCTTTCGGCGGACGGCAAGACGCTGACGCGGAGGATGCACGTGAAGCAGAAGGACGGAAAAACACGCGACTGGACGGAAGTGTACGACAAACAAGGGTGAGGACCCGTCCTGAACGGGTCCTCATTTAGCGGGACAGCTTCACGGCGCCATCGAGCAGTCCGTCAAGACCGTTGACCACCGTGATCTTCTCCACCTTTTCCGCGACCCTCTCCAGGGTCTCCAACTCCTTCAGACGAACCAGCAGAGGGTTATCCTCCATCAGCTTCGCCGTGTTGAGCAGGGACCGCGTCGCCGCCGTTTCTTCACGCCGGCGAATCAGGTTGGCCTGGGCCTGCTTTTCGGCCGTAACCACCTGGTTCAAGATGTCGCGAATATCACCGGGAAGAATGATGTCCTTGAGAGCGATCTCGCCCACACGGACACCATACACTTCCATCTCCGCGCGCACTTCGGCTGCAACGGATGCGTCTACCTGCACCTTGTCCGCCAGCAGTTCCTCCAGCGTACGGCGTCCAAGCGTCTGCCGCACGGCGATTTGCAGCGTTCGATACAGGTGATCGCACACGTCCTTTACATTTGCGCGGGCCGCGACCGGATCGATGATCTGATACGTCGCGCAGATGTTGACTCGCACAGTCACCTTGTCCCGAGTGAGGATCTCCTGCCCCGGAACATCGAGTGTTTGCAGGCGCAGTTCCAGCACGTCCACACGCGGAAAGCCCGCTGCGTTCCAGAATGCGTACGTTCCGGGCGCGAGATCCCGCACGAGGCGGCCGTTGATGTACAGCAGTCCTCGCTTCCCCTCGTCGACAACGGCAGCGGTGGCCTGCGATTCCCGGCCGAGGCGCAGGATCGCGGGAACGAGAATGGGGGGAACCTGCGCATTCTCGCGGGCGTTGATGAGGTCATACGTGACTTCGACCGGGCCCTTCCAGAACAGTATGCGTTCTCCCGGCCCCACGACGCGGGTTACCTTGTCATTGAAGTACACAACCGCGACTTCCGCATCCCCTGTCTCCACCGGCGTGAAATACCGTGAGACAAGAGCCCAGCGCTCCCTGACAAGGAAGTCTGTCCACTCGCTGACGAGCACGTATTCGTGAGTATTGTGACGCTCGAGGACAACGCCGAATCCTGCGATCCAGTATTCACCCGGCGCGAGAATATCCTCAAACCGTCCCTTACGAATCAGAAAAACGCGCTCTTTATCGCCGACAAGAACTCGGCGCAACATAAAAATCACCGTCCTTTGTTTCAAATACGAGCAAGCCGGTGTTCCATCACGGAAACTCCGCGGGCAATCTCCACAGCCCGTCCCGTGATGGCGACGCGCAGTTTCAGAGATCGCGCAAAGCGTTGGGTCCGCTGCCCACGCCAGTGTTGAAACTGCATGAGCTGAAGGGAGCCCGACTTACTCGAGTGTTGCTGAGTTTGACCGAAGGTCTCAGATAGCGGGATTCGAACCCGCGACCGGCAGATTTGCAGTCTGCTGCTCTACCGTTGAGCTATATCCAGGTGGGAGCAGAAGGACCAAGGCGTCGCCGGTACGCCGTACTTCAGTGAAGCTGCGCCCATGAGGGATTTGGAACCTCTACGATTGGCGATCATTGGTGTGTTCCTCCAGCCAAATCAGGATAGCCTCACTGACGGGTGGTGGTCAAGCAGAATTTCAAGTTTTTTCGTTGTGCTTCGGGTGAAACGCCCGCGCAACTTTAACGCGCGTTATTTTACGCGCGTTAATTAATGAGACGATCACAATATGGCCTCTCGCCCCGCCTCGTCCGTCTTCCAGTCGCCACCTGTGATTCGGGCATCCGCATCCCCTACCCCCGGGGATCACGTCGATTTGCGGTTTACTTCCTCCTTCCGGATCGGGCGGGCGGAGGATGCGCAATTTCGCATTCAGAACGAGTACGTGAGCCGCTACCACGCTGAGGTGTCGTTCGACCGCAATCAATGGCGCGTGCGGGATCTGGGTAGCAGCAATGGAATTTTCGTGGATGGAAATCGTGTGCCGGATGCGGCGATTGAAGACGCGCTGACCATCCGACTTGGCATCGAAGGTCCGTTCGTTTCTTTCGCCGTGGAGAAACCGAAGGTGGAAGCGGTCAGTGCGCCTGCTGCGTCCACCGCCGTATTCGCAGCGCGTTATTTTCAGGACGCTGCGCCAGGTGAGACTGTCGGCGAACACACGCAAATGGTTCGCCGCGCGTTCAAGCAGGTGCAGACCAAGCAGCGGAGAAAGTACCACGGCATTGTGGCCGTGCTGGTTCTTGCCATGGCCGGGATCGCCGGATATGCGTATTATCAGCATCGCCATCTCGCTCAGCAAACCGCTATGGCGAAGGAGATCTTTTATTCGATGAAGGCTCTCCAGGTTGACCTGGCGGGCGTGGAGAAACTCGTTCGCGACACGCAGAATCAGCAGGGGGCGGACCAGATTGCGAAGTATCGAACTCGGCAGAAGGAAATGGAGAGCAATTACGAGAAGTTCCTGACGACGCTGCGTGTGTATAACCCGAAAATGCCCGAGGAGCAGAAGCTTATCCTGCGAGTCGCGCGTGTGTTCGGTGAGTGCGAGTTGGACATGCCTCCGGGATTCGTCGAAGAGGTGCAGAACTATATCAAGAAGTGGCAGTCATCGCCGAGGCTGCTGAAGGCCATCCAATCCGCTCAGAAGAACGGATATACCACGCGGATTACAAATGAGCTTCTCGGGCAGAACCTGCCGCCTCAATTTTTCTACCTGGCGCTGCAGGAGAGTGATTTCGACCCGTTTATCAGCGGACCTCCGACCTACAAAGGAATCGCCAAGGGAATGTGGCAATTTATCCCCGAGACAGGAGCCAAGTACGGGTTGCGAATCGGGCCGCTCGCGGATTTTCGACGTCCCGATCCTGCGGACGACCGGCATAACTGGGAGAAGGCTACGACAGCGGCGGCGCGGTACTTGAAAGACATCTACAGCACAGACGCGCAGGCATCCGGGCTTCTCGTTGTTGCTTCCTATAACTGGGGTGAACATCGCGTCATACCGATCATTCGCAATATGCCCGCAAACCCACGTGAGCGCAATTTCTGGAAGCTGCTTACGAACTACCGGGATAAGTTTCCGAAAGAAACCTACGACTACGTGTTTTATATCTTCTCCGCTGCCGTGATCGGAGAAAACCCGAAGCTGTTCGGCTTTACATTCGATAACCCGCTTGCTCAACTGGAAGCGCGATAAGGAGATACTATGGCATCTACGCACATGACTTCACATCCGCCAACGCCGGAACGCATCTTTGACACACTGCTTGCGCACCAACAGGCAGCCGCGCTCAGAGCTGCCCTCGATCTCGATGTCTTTACGGCCGTCGCCAAAGGCGCCGACACGATTCCATCTCTCGCGAAAGAGACGAAAGCATCCGAGCGAGGTTTACGTATTCTCTGCGATTACCTCGTTGTAAAGGGCTTCTTGACGAAGACGGGCTCTGCGTATGGCTTGACGCAGGAATCGGGCACCTTCCTGGATCAGAGATCTCCTGCGTACATCGGCGGCATGCGGCACTTCCTGCATTTGCCAACGTTCGTTGAGAGTGCGCAAGCGCTGACGGAAACCGTGCGAACGGGCACGACACAACTTGCCGGCCAGGGAAGCGTGACACCCGACAATCCGATCTGGGTGGAGTTCGCTCGTAGCATGGCTGCGATGGTTGCGCCCGCGGCGCAGGGGATCGCGCAGTTGCTGGCATCAGACCCGCCCCGTCGTGTTCTGGATATCGCTGCCGGTCACGGATTGTTCGGCATTGCGCTGGCGCAGAAATTTCCTGAGGCGAACATCGTGGCTTTGGATTGGGCGGCCGTTCTGGCGGTTGCGCAGGAGAATGCCCGCAAAGCCGGAGTTGAGAGCAGGTACACACAACGGCCCGGAAGCGCGTTCGAAGTCGATTACGGGAAGGACTACGATGTCGTCCTTGTGACCAACTTCTTCCATCACTTCGATCCGCCGACATGTGAGCAGTTGATGAGGAAGATTCATTCCGCGCTTGCGCCAGGTGGCCGGTGCGTCACGCTGGAATTTGTCCCGAATGACGATCGCGTGTCGCCGCCGATTTCCGCAACGTTTTCGATGACGATGCTCGCCTCGACGCCTGCGGGCGATGCATACACATTCACCGAGTACGACCGCATGTTCCGCGCTGCCGGGTTTGAGAAGAATGAAATTCACACTCTCCAGATGTCACCGGAGCATGTCATCGTCAGTTTCCGCTGATTCACCAGTAAAGGCGCGCAGCATTCGATACACTCTGCTGAAGAGGTGATCCATTGATTCAGCGTGCCCTGATTTTCGTTTGCTGCTCATTCGTGTGCATGGCGGAGACGCACCGCGTCACCGCCACGAAATACTACAACTCGTTTCACCACCGGCATCAGGTCCTTCAAAAGATCAAGCCTGGCGACGTCGTTGTCACCCGGACACTCGACGCGTCCGGGCGCGACGAGAACAGCAAACTTGTTGGTGAACAGTCGAACCCGTTAACCGGGCCCTTCTACATCGAAGGCGCCGAAGCAGGCGATGCGATCGCAGTGACGTTCCGCAGAGTCCGTCTCAACCGCAACTGGGGCTACAGCGGTTACCGGCTTGGTCTGTTCGCCCTTACACCGGCTTCAATCGAGAATCTCTATCCCAACACCTATAAGGAAGGGGCGGCGTATCCCGGAAGATCCAACGCGGTGAAGTGGGATCTCGACGGGGCCAAGGGCATAGCGCGATTATCGGGCCCAATCAGCAAGGTGCACAAGATGGAGTTTACGGCTGTGCCGATGCTCGGCTGCGTGGGTGTTGCGGCCGCGGGCGACTTCGGTCCGAGCTCCGGCATCTCGGGACCTTACGGCGGCAACATGGATTACAACGAGGTCCGCGAAGGAGCGACAGTACTGCTGCCCGTCTATCATCCTGGAGCGCTGCTGTTCGTCGGGGATGGTCACGCCCTGCAAGGCGATGGTGAACCGACCGGCAACGGCATCGAAACTTCTATGGACGTGGAGTTCACGGTGGACCTCCGTAAACGTGCCGGTCTCTCAACCCCGAGGCTCGAGAATGCCGACTACATTATCAGTATCGGCAGCCAACCCGAGTTTGCGAGTCCACTCGATCGGGCGCTGCAGATTGCAACGAGCGATATGGTGGACTGGCTCACCAAAGAATACAAAATGGAGCCCTGGGCCGCGCACCTGCTGGTTGCGTTTCAGGGCAAGTACGACGTCATCACGGTCGCAGGTTCAGTCGGGTCTGCGCATTCCGCGAAAGTCGCTGCCGTCACGCTAGCCGAGGTTCATTTCTTCGGCCAGTGTAAGTCGGCGAAATCGCAAAAGCGATCCCAGTCGTAAGAAGTCACATCGTGTTTGCCGGCACGGATGTGATATCCGATCGTCTTCTGAATGGGTTCGTGCAAGCTCGGCATTTCGTCGGTACCAAGGCTCTGCTTATCGAGTAGCTCATAAACAGGACCGGCATGCACTGCAGACAGGAACTCGCCGCGGGGGTCGGAATGAAGATCCTCCGCGGCGGACGCCACGTACACAGGACGCGGGGCGATCAGGGCAATCAACATGTGGTGATCGACAGGTAGATTCGCCTCTCGATTCCCGTATTGACGGTACGCTTTCGAGAACCAGTGCGGAAAGTTGTTGTTCAATCTCCAGACATCTTCACCGAAGTTCCGCTTTGATAAGGCTGCCCCGCCCTCGCCGGAATTGTTCGATATCACGATTGCAAATCGCTCGTCCTGAGCCCCCGCCCATAAGGCAGCCTTTCCGAGGCGTGAATGCCCCATGACGGCAAGTCGCTTGCGATCGACATCGTTGTCGCTAGTCAAGTAATCGGCAATACGGCTCAGACCCCATGCCCACGCTCCGATGGCTCCCCATTCGTTCGGCCCAGGCTCCTTCTGATCTTCACGCAGAAACATTTTTCGGACGCCATGTTCCATGCCCCCGTCGAAGTCGGGCTCGATGTCTCCGTAATACGCTGTCGCCAAGCCATAACCACGCGCGAGGATACGTTCCACTTGCCACTGGGTGGCGGCCCTGCCCCGGCTCTCCTCCGTTGCCGGCTTGTGAACGTAGCCCTCGTTCGGCCGAGAATCCTCCGGGCGGCTTCGTTCGCGTATCCAGACGCCCGGCAGAGTGATGCCCGCGTCCGCGTGCACCGTGTGGTTACCTCCAAAATTAAGTCCGACAAACACCGGAGTGGGCCCCTTCGTGTGAGCGGGCAGATACAGCAACACGTTTATCTTCGGACCGCTCTCGTGTCCCGAGAATGAGATCGTGACCTCCTTCCGCACAGCCTTGCCCTCAAGCGCGTTGCGGTCAGTAGAGGCGACGCGGTAGCGCGTCTTCACCTTCGTCGAAGGTGTCCGTCCATGAACGTTCTCCTCGAAGAGCCGAAGAACCTCGGGGCGTCGCGACTTCCGCCACTCATCGGCTTTCACTACTTTCTTGCCGCTTACGGAGGTGAGAGGGTCGGGAAGGGTGTAGGGCCTGACCTTGCTCTCGTCATGGTTGCCTTGCCACGTCTGAGCCCACGCGCTGAACAAGAGCGTCGCACAACCAGCAGTCCATCTCATACGAAGTCCTCTCGGAAGAAATGTATCAGTTCGATTGAGAAGAACGCAGTCAGACTAGCGCGCGCCTGCCTTCAGAAACTGTTCGCCGGATCGCCGCTTACGCCATCGGCCGTCCGCTTCCTTCTCCCACATATCGGGCCGGAACGGAATCGGGCATTCGACGAGAGCCAACGTCAGACGAGCCAATTTCAACGTCTCAGCCAGAATGCGCAGGTCTCCTGCGGTCGGTTGAACAAGTCGATTGAAGTGTTCGAAAGCTCCGTAGAGCCCTTCGATGACATCCATCCGGTCGAATTCTTCTTTCGTAACACCGAAAGTGAAGCGGTCCAGATACGTATCGTGCGGGTCGTCACTGCGATTCTTGGGACCATCCACCACGTTCCAGGCTGCCCAGACCGCGGTTTCCTCCAGCACGTTGCACTCAACCACGGACAACTGATCTCGCCGCAGTTTGTCCAACAAAGAATCAACATGCGGTAGCCTGGCATTGCAGACCATCAAAAACTGACGGATCGCCACTCGAGCTTCGGCGAGCTGCGAGTCATAGAAGCATCGCACGAGTTTATTCCAAAGATCTCGCAGCGTGTTGTACGGCAAAATATGATGCCGGGCCATGTTGAAATTTTCTGCGGTGGAAAATGACCACGCAATCGGAGCATTAGGCCGGGTTGCGCCAATAATAGGTAACATTCCGTATCTCTCGTAAAAGATTTCGTCGCTCCATAGTACGCGAAAAGAATACGCTAAAAAAGCGCTGGCCCGCGCGAAGGAACCACGAAGGTTTATCCTTCTTCATCGGTTACAGGAAAAGAGATCCGGGAAGCAGGCGCCGCCGCATCGCGGCAGCATAGTGATCTGGGCATGTATCTGTGAAGAGAGCAGCCGAACGAGGTCGAATCCCATCGTGTCGCTTTCTTCCAGAGTCACATGATCCGGCAATCCGACACCATCGTCGGCAATCTCGAGTTCGCCACGCTCGACGCCATCGGAATCCGAATACCGCAGGACCATGGAAACATTGCCGCTGCGGCCACCAGGGAACGCATGTTCGAAGACGTTGCACAGCAGTTCATTCGCAATCAGCGCTAACGCTATGGCCTGGTTCATTCCCAAAGCGAGATCGGCCGTCTCAATCTTGAAACTGATCGAGTTTGAAACCTGATAGAACCGGTGAAGTTCGCGAGCAAGATTTTCGAGATAGCGCCCGATATGAATTGTGGTGAAGTCGTCGGTGCTATACAGCCGCTCGTGAACCGCAGCGATAGCACGCACGCGCGTTCGTGCTTTTTGGAAAAGGCTGAGCAGGTCGGGATCATGGACGTGATCCGCCTGCAAGCGCATGAGACTCAATATAAGCTGGAGGTTATTTTTGACGCGGTGGTGAACTTCCTTTAGAATCACCATCCGTTCTCGTAGCGCCTGCTCGGTGTTTAGACGGGCCTGCTCGCGCGCGGTCACGTCTCTCATCACCTTGGCGAACCCGATGACCTGATTCTGTGGACCGCGAAGAGCCGTCAGGGTGCCACTGGCGCGGAAACGGCTACCGTCTTTGCGTATGTGCCAACGTTCGTCATCGGCTCTACCATCCCGAAGCGCTGCGGCGAGTTCTCGTTCGAATTCCCCGGACTCACGGTCTTCCGGAACGAAGAAGACCGCCCCGCTTTGGCCGATAATCTCGTTGCTCGTATAACCGAGCACCCTTTCTGCGCCGATGTTCCATGCCGCGACGCGGCACTCGGGATCAAAAAGGATGAAAGCGTAGTCGACAACGCTTTCAACGAAGATCCGCCACCATTCGGATACGGAATGGAGCTCCTGATGCTGCACGCTGCTGTGGCTTCCTACGCGCATCTGCGCCTATTTGAGAGATCCGGCCCCGATCAGTAACGTTGCAAGTAAATGCGGTCGAGTGAGAAGAATTCGCTAAGAACGATTCGGACAAACGCGCAATCGGAGCGCCTCGTCTCCAGAGTAGCAGCCTTGAGCACAGATCGCAGTGGCAGTGATAGCAATACGCCGAAAATCGATATCGAATTTCAGAGTTCTGGAAAACTCAACATAATTATTGGCCGAGTGACTGAATATCATTACATTTTCCATTGGCTGCTCGCTACGTGCGGAAGCAGAGCGCGCGATTATATTGTTCCGCTCGCCCGCGCTGACCTCAGTCTGTGCCTGACAGGCGCATAAAATGCGGCTAGCACAGTACTCGCAGTACCTGGAGCTCAAACAAAAAACAGAGAGCGGAATACGCTTGACAGCATCGGATCTTTCTAATAATGTCGCTACAACAACAAAGCGCTTTGGCCGAAGTCCGCCATCACATCTGAGTAAGGCGCCTTATGTGCCCCTGTCGCTACAACTTCGCTTGATCGCCTTGGGTCGATCAATAAAGGAGGCCAGTATGCTGACTGGCAGTATCCGGGCTGGAATGACTGCAGCCGCGTTCCTGATGCTTCTCAGCGTCCCTCTTGCCGCTCAGTCGGACAGAGGAACGCTTACAGGCACCGTTCAAGACGGCTCGGGGGCGGTGATTCCCGAAGCCAAAGTCACACTGACCAACACGCAAACGGGCGTGACTTTTAACGTGCCGACCAATTCGGCCGGTGACTACACCGTGCCTCAACTGCAGTCGGGTATCTACAACATTCGTGTAGAGCGCGAAGGTTTCCGTCCAGCGACTGTCACGGGCGTTGTTCTAAATGCGTCGGCCACTGTCCGCGCTGACGCTACTCTCGAAGTCGGCGCGGCTGCGCAGGCTATCGAGGTATCCGCAAGCGCAGTCGCGCTCTCTACGGAGAACGCAAAGACCAGCGTCACGATGGATAACAAACTCGTGGATGAGCTTCCACTGGTCGTAGGCGGCACGATGCGAAGCCCGTTCAATCTGGCGGCGCTAACTCCGGAGGCCAAGAACGTCGGGGGCGACAACGGATTCATTCTCGGCGGCGGACAGGCTGCAGGATATGGCACCAACCTTGATGGCGTATCGGCAAACACTTCCCGTGCGTTGAGCCAAAGCTGGGTAGCCGTGAATGCTCCGTCAATTGAAGCAGTAACCGAGTTCACCGTAGACACGAATGGGTTCAAGGCGGAGTATGGCCAAGCTTCGGGCGGCATCATGAGTTTTGCATCGAAGTCTGGAACGAATGAGTTGCACGGAACCGCATATGATTTCATTCGCAACGAAGCCTTCGATGCAAACAATCTTTTTTAACAACGGACGAGGTATTGCGCGTCCCGTATACAAACAGCACGATTTCGGCGCATCGGCCGGCGGCCCGGTGTGGATCCCGAAAATCTACAATGGCCGCAATAAAACATTCTTCTTCTTCAGCTACGAATCATTTCGCAATCGCGACGGAGCCAACGGCGCGACGCGTACGGTGCCGACCGCTGAGATGTATGACGGCGATTTCCGTAACTGGGTGAACGCGCAAGGGCAGATGATTCCCATCTACGATCCCACCTCTCAGGTGACGGCCCCGGATGGAACGGTGACCCGCCAGGTATTCCCGAACAACCAGATTCCCAAGAGCCTGTTCGATCCGACGGTGGTCAAGGCGCTTGCGGCTTCCGTGCGGACCGACCCGCTGCCGAACAATGGCGCGGCCCCGGGCACGATCAACTACGTTCAGAACAACTATCTGGTCACGACAGGCACCGAACTCCGCCCGAACACCAAGATCAGCGTCAAAGGTGACCACGTGTTCAGCGAGAAGAGCCGCATCTCCGGCTATTGGGGATACAACCGCTCGAGCCAGAAGTCCCGGGACCTCTCGGCGCCGCCGACCTGCCGGGCTTTTTCGTGAACTATAACGATACTGACGCGCAACTCGGACGTATTTCGCGGTAGCTGGGACTACGCGTTTTCGCCAACGGTTTATAACCACTTCTATGGCGGCGGGAATAACTGGAAAGAAAACCACGATCCGCCGCAGGCAACTGTTCGTAGCGGCATTAACTGGAAGGACAAGGTCTGCATCGAGAACGTGCCGGATTGCGACCAGAACCTGGTGAATTTCAACTTCTCGAACAGCTACTCGCCAGTGGGGCGGTCGCGCTAACAACGGCAGTGAAAACTTCATCAAGATGTTTGCCGACGATCTCACGATCGTGAAGGGGAAACACACCTGGAAACTCGGCGGCCAGTTACAGATGCAGTATTACAACGGATTCGGCCGTCAGTGCGTATCGGGCTGCATCACTTTCGACTTCAAGAATACAGGCCGACCCGGAGATACGAACTTCGCCACGGCCGGCGGGAGTCCGGTTGCCTCAATGCTGCTCGGATACGCGAACGCCGGATCCATCGACACCATCCGCTACATCGGTCAGCAGTGGCCCTCTTACGCAGGATTCGTCCAGGACGACTGGCGCGATCCGGCCGAACCTGATGTTGAACCTCGGCTTACGGTGGGAGACGACGCTTCCTCCGACCGGCGAGAACGACAACTGGAGCGAATTCGCTCCTGACCGTCCGAATCCGGGCGCGGCTGGTTTACCGGGCGCGCTCATCTACGCCGGCAATTGTAAGGGCATGCGAAGGCTCTCGCGCACTGGCAGACGGCTATTACAAAGCCTTCGGTCCTCGCTTCGGAGTCGCGTATACCTGGAAACAGAAGAATGTGATTCGTATGTCGTACGGGTTGAGCTACGGCAACATCACAACGGTCACCGGCTCCACCCACACTCTTGGGTTTACCCTGACCGACACCCAAAGCGACTCGACACAGGGCCTGCAGCCACGCTTCCTTGTGAAGGACGGACAACCGTTCTGGCAAGCGCCTCCATTCGTCGATCCGAGCTTCGGCAATGGCCGTGCGATGCCATGGTGCCAAGGCCGTGAGGCAACGCGTCCGCCTGCATACCAGAGCATCAACTTCTCGATTCAGCGGCAGCTGTCGGACTCGATGGTCGCCGAAATCGGGTACAACGGAAGTTTAGGCAGCCGCCTTCAGGCAGGATTGCTCTCGTATAACGCCTTGAACCCTGCCTTGCTGGATCGATACGGCGCAACGCTGCTCAATTCATCGATCACGTCGCCGGCGGCGGTCGCTGCAGGCTTTACGCCTCCTTTCCCGGGATTTGTCCAACTTTGGGGAAGCGGCGCGACGGTACGTCAGGCGCTTCGGCCTTACCCGCAGTTCCAAGACATCGATACTCGCAGCGGCGGCGGTGATCACAGCGGCCACTCCACATATCACTCGGCAATGGTCCGCTTCGATAAGCGCTACTCGCGAGGTTTGCAGTTCCAGGCTTCTTACGTATTCTCGAAGCTGCTCACCGATTCCGATAGCTATTGGTCGGACGCTTACGGGTTCGCGATGGATCACTATAACCGGGGGCTGGAGAAGTCCATCGGCGCTTTCGACGTTACCCACAATTTCAAGATCGGTGCCGTGTGGGACCTCCCGGTCGGACGGGGAAAACTGGTGAACATCAGCGGCCCGCTTGACTGGATTGCCGGCGGTTGGCGAATCTCCGGTATCGCCACGTATTCGGGCGGACAACCTGCCGCCATTACCACCTCGAACGGCATGCCGCTCTTCGCGCGGTGGCAACCGGCCGATCATCAGCACCTATGACGGCTGGAAGCCCGCTACGAAGGGCGACAGCTTCGATCCGGCCGTCGACCGCACGATTCAACCCGCCAGCTTCTTCCCGGCTCAACCGGCGAACGTGTTCGGCAACATGACCCGGTACAATCCGAAGTATCGCTCCACGCCCATTTACAACGAGAACCTTTCGATAGCAAAGTCATTCCGGATCAAGGAACAGACCCGCATCGACTTCCGCGCTGAGGCGTTCAACGTTTTCAACAGGGTCCGCTTCGGTCTTGGCTCTCTCGGACTGCAGACGCAGACCTTCGGAGTTCTTAGCCAGACTGCGGGCGACCAGGCAAACTCGCCTCGTCAAATGCAGTTGGCCCTGAAACTGTACTTCTGATGTGAAGTCTCACTCTGCCGGCCCGGTTCAAACCGGACCGGCAGGCTGGCGAGATTTAGAAATCGCTGATCGCGCCTCATCCTTCCGATCGCGACAGAGCCGGCATATTCGAAATCATTCATCAACCACAACGGCTAACTCTGGCGGAGTTTCAGCTACACCGATAATCGGCAGCAGCAGACGTCATGCAGCTTTTCGATTTGTTTCGACGGATGGGTAATGCTCCCCCATCTTCGTGCAGATGTGGTATCGGTAACCGTGGAGAACCCGCTGACTCCGTACGCGCCGAATGCCCCAGGCGTGCAGCCTTGTCCTTCGCCCCGAGCGACTGTTGGAGGACCGCTCGCCCGCCTGGTAGTTAATCAGGTCGCACGCGGCGTTCACTTAGGCGCACGAACGATCCGGAAAGCCACTGAGTACACTTCAGAAGCCGGAAAGTCGAACGCTGGGAACGCCGGCCGCCGATATCAGGCTTCGGACAACAGCCACACCCTCGATAAACCTTGTAGGAGCCGGCGTAGGAATCCGCGGGAGCCGCGCCATCGTATCCGTGCGGGCGATACCAGTCCTGTACCCACTCGAGTACATTCCCGAACATGTCGTGCAGTCCCCATGCATTTGGAGCCTTGTCACCGTCTCGTCGTCCGAAGCCTGAACGGCGACCTCGTCGAGGGCTTTCGGTACCTGCTCCGTGGATCCGGAGCGCGCGGCGTACTCCCATTCGGCTTTCGTCGGCAGCCGGTACGTATGCTTCGGATTGCGTTGGTTGAGATCTTTCAGGAAGACCTGGACCGAGTGCCAGGAGACCTTTTCCACTGCCCGATCAGATTCCGAGGCTCCGGTGTCGTGGGCACCTGGGTCCTGACAGCTTTGCGTGCGAACGCTTCGCCTCTTCTGCGAATAAGCCGCTGCGATTGAATCTCTGACGCTTTCTGGGAGCTACGCGCCGGCTACACGAAACAATCTTCTGCCGTCAGAATCGAACCATCGGGACAAGCGTCGATATGTAGGAGAAAAGCATCATGAATCATACCGTCCTCGCTACCTGGGTCACGGCGCTCGCGCTCCTAGCTCCAGGGTTCGGACACGCGGAAAGGAATCCCGACTTCTCCGGCACTTGGGAGATGGATACGACACGAAGCGAGTCGGCCCACTCCACCGCCACGAGTGAACCTGTCACTCTCGTGATCAAACAAGACGCTAATGACTTGAGCATCGAAACCCGCCGAGGTGGCCAAAGCGAAACCATCGTCTACAAACTGGACGGGTCGGAAAGTCAAAAGCCGGCGGAAGACAACGGGCCATTCCAATGGCGTGCGCGATGGGACGGACCAAAGCTCGTCACCGAAACACACCGCAACGTGAACCGCGCAACCGTCACAATCGCAGAAACGCTGAGCCTCGATCGCAAAGCGAAAGAACTGACAGTCGACCGTACCCTGACCGTCCAGCACGGATACACCATGCGCGGTACCAAAAACTACTCATCCGGCAGGGATGTCTTCGTGAAGACCCGCTGACTGAAGACTTGCTGCGGTAGTGAACAGCGATTGGGGAATGGACTCACACAAGCCATCAAGTACTGAAGCGCAATCAAAACTACAGGCGAGCTCCGCCGCGACGAAGTACTCTACGGACAAGCTGCTGCCACTTCCGGAAGTCGAGAAGCCTTCCGGCCATGTTCAGTAGCGGGAGCCCGTCGGGGCGGCGGGTCGACAGTCCTTAGCGGTCCTTCTTGTTAGGACTGGCGCCTGATGGCCTCAACGGCCGATGCGCTCCCGCCGTCATAGAACAAGAATGCACACGGCTTGGTGTCTCCTGCTCTTCGGTATCGCTGGTTACATGAATGCTGGAACGCTTGCGGGTGTGGTTATCGAGCATACGTCTGGACGCCCGCTGTCGAGGACCGTCGTACGGCTCCAAGCGGTACCGAGTATGGGTAGTGTTGCGAGTCAGCCTCTGATCACGCGAACCAGCCAGAGCGGGCAATTCGTATTTGCGACCGTACCCTCCGGCACGTATCTCCTTACCGCGATGCGCAGCGCGTACTTTCCCGCAGCCTATGGGCAAAGACTGCCAGCCGGCCGTGGCGCACCGATATCAATCGGGACCGATTCGACGCACTTTGCGGAACTGCGCATGCGTCATAAAGGGGCCCTGACGGGCCGCGTTTTAGACGAAAACGGCGTGGGCACGCCGGGAGTTCCGGTTGTGGCTTATCGTGCGCGCTTGCCTTTACGAACTGCCGGCGCCTCGACTTCCGACGATCGCGGTGTTTTCCGGATCGGCGGCCTCGAGCCGGGCAAATATTGGGTTCGCTCCGGAGCACACACGCTTGAAGACCGCACTGGATGGCTACCCACGTTCGCCCCGCAAGAGAGCGAAGTCAGAAACGCAAGGCTCTTTCGTGTGACAGTAGATGCTGATACTACGGACGCGGACGTAAATCCACAGTCTGGACCGCTGTTCAGCCTCTCGGGATGGATCACGTGCCAAACTGCCGGGCCGGTGGTCATCACCTTAACATCGGACACTGGTGAGCGTACTGGCCAGACCTTCTGTGGAGCAACTCCGGGTAGCTATCAGTTCGAAGGTCTTCCGAGTGGAGCGTATGAGGTACTTGCTTCGCAAGATGGCCATTCGTCGGCGTTCAGTGAATTCACCCTTGGCGGCAACCTCGAAGTCAATCTGAGTCTTGCGCGGTCACCGAAAGTGCAGATAGAAGTTCTACGGACAGGGGGCGGATCGCTGGGCGCCGCTGCGGTGAAATTGATAGGCCGGCGTCAGAACCTGTCGGAGACAGGCAGTCTCCTCGAGATCACCGCTCCGCACGCCAATCTCGATCCTGGCTTTTGGGAGATGCGTGCGAATGTGCCCCCTGATCACTATGTGCAGTCGATTATGAATGTGCGCACCGGAAGACAAGATCGCCGCAACTCGGTGAGCCCTCCTGATTGGTTTCAGGTTTTCATTGATGCTGGAAGACAATCGATTATCCGAGTTACGGTATCAGATCATGCCTGCAAGATTACCGGCCGCGTGATCACGGAAGCTAGACCTTCACCGGGCGCTCCAGTATTCCTGTGGCCTGTAGGGGAGCGCCAACGGCGGTCACTCGGTCGCCGTTTGCAGGAGACGACGGAACCGAAGGCGCGTTTCAATTTGACAGCCTGCCGCCGGGTGAGTATCGTGTGCTCGCCAGCTTTGATGTGAGCGAAGTCGATGAAGAAACGATCGACCGCGGAGGTGCCGTTGCTGCTCAATGTGAAGCCGGGAGGACATCTGTCATCGAGGT
Organism: Bryobacteraceae bacterium; assembly: GCA_963825845.1. GTDB lineage: Bacteria > Acidobacteriota > Terriglobia > Bryobacterales > Bryobacteraceae > DASQDN01. Next base: position 23,779 of record CAWGVL010000003.1, read on the forward strand.
TCCGCTGTGGGTGGCTGATTAAGTGATTTTTTGTTATGGCATCCGCGGGTGAGCACGGCTGAGTGCAGGGCAATTGAACCAATCAACTGGCCAAACGACTTTCGTTACTTGCTGCGCAGCGATCGATAAAACGCCCCCAGACGCGCTGGGAATTCGGTGCGCCCGCGGATGTGCAGATCGTTGTGCGTCGCTCCCGCGATCGTCCAGAATGATTTGGGTTCATTGGCGGCCCGAAACAGTTCCTGACCCAACTGATAAGCGATGACCTCATCGCGATCGCCGTGAATAATCAGAAGCGGCACATGGATGTCCTTGATCCGCGCCATGCTGTCGTATCCCTGGACGAAGAGCGGACCCACAAAAGGCACGACTCGACCGGCAACGGCCTTCGCGGATGTAAACGGCGCCTCTCGAAAATCATTCCAGCGGACGGCCGGTTCGTCGCGAGCCAGGTTGCCACCGCCGTGCCGAGGGATTCTCCGTGTATCACGATCTGGTTTGGTGTGTACCCGTGCGCGACGATCCAGTCGTACGCGGTCACGGCGTCCAGATACGAGTCCTTTCTCAGACGGCTTTCCTTCGCTCTTCCCGTAGCCGCGATAGTCCAGGAGTAACACCGATGATCCGGCCGAAACGATGGTCCGCGCCGACAATCCGCGATGCGTAATGTTTCCGCCGTTTCCGTGCAGATGCAATGTGGCCCATCGCGGAGAACCCCCTGACCCCGCAGGTGCCGGAACCCACCAGGCGTGCAGCCTGGTCCTGTCCGCTGCCTGCAATGTGACGTCCTTCGCCCCGAGCGACTGTTGGACGGACCACTCGCCTGCCGGGTATTTCATCGGGTAGTAGAGCAGTTGGTCCACAGTTCCGGGGCAGGCGGCGTTTACTTCGGCACACGAACGATCCGGAAACCCACTGAGTACACTTCAGAACTCGGAAAATCGAACGCCCGGAATGCCGGCCGGCAATACTTGGCTTCGGACAACCAGCCACACCCTCGGTAGACCTTGTAGGAGCCGGCGTAGGAATCCGCGGGCACGGAGCCGCCATAGCCCTCCTGGCGATACCAGTCCTGCACCCACTCGAGTACATTGCCGAACATGTCGTGCAGTCCCCATGCGTTCGGAGCCTTTTCACCGACCGGATGGGTCTCTTCGTCCGAATTCGCCTTGAACCACGCGATCTCGTCGAGATCTTTCGGTACCTGCTCCGTCGATCCGGCGCGCGCGGCGTACTCCCATTCGGCTTCTGTCGGCAGCCGGTACGTATGCTTCGGATCGCGCTGATTCAGATTGTTCAGGAAGACCTGGACCGAATGCCAGGAGACCTTTTCCACCGGCCGGTTCGCGCCCCTGAAGTGGCTGGGGTTCACGTCCGTTTCGGCGGCGCGGTTTCTCGAGCTGACGGTCGCGTGCGGGTTGCGCATGACTGAGTCCCATTGCGCCTGAGTGACTTCGAACTTTCCCATTTCGAAGGACTCTGGAATCTTCACACGATGAACGGGCTGCTCGTCAGGCGTTCCGATTGTCGAACCCATGCTGAATTCACCGGCCGGGATAGGGACAAAGCCACTGCCATCGAGAAGCGCGCCGAGCGAATGGGGCTGGGCCGAGGCTGACGAGGAGAAAATCGCGAAGGTAAATACGAGGAGTGAAGCGGACGTTGCGGTCATAGCTGTCCTCCACGGATAAGTTTGCCACATTACAACCGCTTCATCCGCGCTCGCCGCTGTTGACCGGCGGCTAACGAGAAATCACTCGCGGTAACATCGGATCGTAACCAGCGCGCGTACATGAACGCACCCACCACAATCGAGAATCGCGAGATAGCGTGTTTACTCGCCGAAACAGCCGATCTTATGGAGATTGCGGGCGAAGACGGCTTTCGCATCCGCAGTTATCGGAATGCCGCCGGCGTGATCGAAGGGTATCCCGAGCGCATTGCCGACATCGCCGGCGGACCCCGAAAGGAAGCTGACCGATGTGCCGGGAATCGGCAAGGGGATCGCCGGCATCATCTGCGACATTTTGGAGCGCGGCACCTTCGACAAGCGCGACCAACTCCTCTCGAAGTACCCGCCGACGGCGTTGGAACTACTGAAGATTCAGGGGCTCGGTCCCAAGAGCATCGGTCTGCTGATCGAGCACTTTCGCGTCAGTACGGTCGACGATCTGGAGCGAATCTGCAAAGAGCAAAAACTCCGCACACTGCCTCGAATGGGAGCCAAGCTGGAGGAGAAGGTTCTTCGATCGATTCAGTCGTATCGCAGCAGTTCGGGCCGCTTCCTGCTGCCGTTTGCAAAGTGTACCGCCGATGAATTGATCGAGTATCTATCGGCCACTCCAGGAGTAGAGAAGGTGACGGCTGCGGGAAGTCTGCGGCGGGGTCGCGAAACGGTGGGCGATCTGGATTTGCTGGTGACCGGACCTGATCCCACGCCGCGCTCTGGAGCGCTTTGTCCAGTTTGCGCGGGTACACGAGGTGCTTGGCCGCGGCGAGAACAAAGCGAGCGCGAAGGTCGGTCTGGAAGGCATTCAAGTGGATGTGCGCGCGCTGCCTGCGGAGAGTTTCGGCGCGGCGATGCAGTACTTCACCGGGAGCAAGGATCACAATGTCCCGCTTCGGCAAAGGGCGTTGAGAATGGGGCTAACGCTCAATGAGTACGGCCTGTTCAAGCTCGACACGAATGAGCGTGTGGCCGCCGCGACGGAGGAGGAAGTATACGCAGCCCTCGGTCTGGATTGGATTCCACCGGAACTCCGTGAGAATTGCGGTGAGATAGAGGCGGCTGCGGAGCGGCGGCTTCCGCGACTGGTGGAAGCATCGGACATTCGCGGCGACCTCCACATGCACACGAAGGAGACCGACGGGCGTGCAACACTCGAGGAAATGGCAGCCGAGGCGGCCGCGACTCGGCTATCAGTATGTCGCCATTACCGATCACTCGAAGGCGCTGGCTATGGCGAACGGGCTCGATGAGGCGCGTGTGGTCGCGTTTGCCAAGGAGGTCCGGGCGCGCAACCAGGAGGGTTTGCCGCTGCGCGTGTTTTCCGGCATCGAATGCGACATTTTAAAAGACGGCGAAATGGACCTTGCCAACGATGCACTGGCTGAGTTGGACATCGTGATCGGCAGCGTCCACAGCTTCATGAACCTGGAGCCCGCCGAGATGACGGAGCGGCTGCTGCGCGCGTTGGAATGCCCGTCATTACGAGTGCTGGGACACCTTACCGGGCGCATGCTGCTGCATCGCGAGGGATACCAGTTCGACTTCGAAAAGGTCGCGGCGAAAGCAGCCGCGCACGGCGTGTGGCTGGAAATCAACTCCAGTCCGGAGAGGCTGGACATCTACGGACCGCTGCTGCGGACGGCGAAAGCTAAAGGCTGCAATTTCACAATTTCGACGGATGCGCATCATCCAAAGCATCTAAGAAACATGCCGTATGGAGTATTAACGGCCCGGCGGGGGTGGCTGACCGCGGACGACGTGATGAATACCAGGCCGGTAGACGAATTTGCGAAGGCTCTTATAAAAAGATGAAATTGATTTCTTCGGAAAAATTGCTGGAAACTTCGATCTTTACGGTGACGCAGGACCATGCCGTGGATCCGGATGGATTCGAGATCAAACGGGCGATCGTGCAGCATGGCGGGTCGGCTGTGATGATGCCCGTGGACGAGAAGGGCCGGATACTGCTGGTGAAGCAGTATCGATTGCCGGCAAAGGCCTTCTTATGGGAACTGCCCGCGGGCCGTGTGGACAAAGGCGAGACAGTCCTGCAAGCCGCCAAACGTGAGCTGACGGAAGAAACGGGGTTGAAGGCGAAGAAGTGGACGAAGCTGACATCGTTCTACGTCAGTCCAGGCTTCCTGGCGGAGAAAATGACCGTCTTCCTGGCCGAGGATCTGAACCCTGGCGAACAGAAGCCGATGGAAGACGAGCGCATTGAAATGCAGTGGTTCCGGGCCAAGGATGTGGATGAAATGATCTCGTCAGGCAAGATTATTGACGCCAAAACGATGCTTGGATTTTTTACGTGGAAAAGGCTTAACTCCCGGCGTAAGTAATCCTACAGTTTGATCGCGTACTTAGTACCAACGTCTTAACCCTAAGTACTAACACCAATTTCGTAATATCTGATGCGCCGGTATACTTTGCTCACTGGCTACGCGTTTGACGTCGTAGCCAGCGAAAAAAGGACTAATCGAACATCAACTCATGTCGATATTACGAAACTATTCTCTCAACATCGGAGCATCGCTCTGCGTGCTACTCGCGACACTTGCAAGTCCCGCCGGCGCCGCGATCGTTTTTGATAACGGAGGTCCGAACACAGTCAACGGCTGGAGTGTCTTGGGTTCCAATTCTACAGCCGATAACTTTAGCATCGCCTCGAATACCACCATCGGCAGCGTCGGATTTTATTTCCAAAATTACAACGGCATAGCCGGATGGAACCAGGATATTCAATACGCGTTCCTGGCGGACAGCGGTGGTTCCCCTGGCAGCGTCCTCGCCAGCGGGGCCGGACAAAACGTAGTTGCTGTCGATTCAGGCCAACCCTGGTGCTGCGGCGGCGGGAATGCGTACCTTGTCACCTTTAACCTGCTGAATCCCTTCAATGTTGCTGCGGGCAGTCCGTATTGGCTGCAGTTGAGCGGCGCGACCGGCGGCAGCGCTGCCTGGTGGGTCACTTCCAACGGTACGGGCGCGTCTCTTCCGGGTTCGACCCGGGGACCGGAATTCGCGTTTTATTTGAACGACAGCGGGACCTCAGGTGTCCCGGAGCCGGGCAGCCTGGCTCTGCTGGGTCTCGGAGGTTCCGCACTCGCGGTACTTCGGCGACGTCAGGCGCCTAAGCTGTAGTTACTCCATTGCGGGTCAGCGAGCCTGGCCCGCCCACCATAATTTCAGAACCGTGGTAATAATTTTCCAGCCAGCCATCAGGCTGGCTTTCGTGTTTCCGGAGACTTTGTTTTCACCGGCGGCACGGTTTCGATAGTGGATCGGTATTTCGGCGATTCGCAGCTTTTCTTCGACCGCCCGGACCTGCATTTCGACGGTCCATCCGTAGTTCCGCTCCTTCATGCCGAGCCTGTTGAGCGCGTCGCGGCGGATGGCACGGAACGGACCCAGATCGGTGTAGCGATAGCCGTAGAACAGGCGGATCATCGTGGTCGCTACCCAGTTCCCGAACATCTGGTGCGGGAGCAACGCTCCGGGATCGGCTTCGCCCATTGTCCGGCTGCCCAGGACAAGGTCATGTGTTTCTTCAACGCGTTCAAGAGATCCCGAGCTTCGCGGCATCCTCGGACAAGTCCGCCTGCATGAATACGAGCGCTTCGATCTCAGGCGGCAGGGTAGCGATCGCCTTGAGGCAGGCCGCTCCGTAGCCCCGCTCAGGCTCGTGGACCACGGCAGCGCGGCGCCCTCGGGCTATTTCGGCCGTCCGGTCAGTGGACCCGTTATCAGCGACGATGATGAGTTGAAAGATACCTGGCGGGATCGCGTCCAGCATCTGACCCAGTACCGGTTCTTCGTTGAAAGCAGGTACGATCAGCGCGGTTTGCATCCCTTGCATTAGAATAAGAGGGCGCGTTCGGAAGTATGGAGAACCCGTCCTCGTCCACTGACCACCCGGCGCCTGTGCTCCGCCGCTCGCCCCTCGTGATGCTGGCGAGTTGGATACGAGACCTTTTGGTATCCGTGTTCCTTGCCATCCTGGTGATCTTGTTCCTGTATCAGCCGGTGAAGGTGGAAGGGACCAGCATGATGCCCGCCCTCGTCGACCAGGAGCGGATCTTCATCAACAAATTCGTCTACCGGTTTGGGATGGGCGACATTCAACGCGGGGACATGGTGGTCTTCTGGTTCCCGATGGACCCGACTAAGTCCTACATAAAGAGAGTGATCGGTGTTCCTGGCGATACGGTCGAGGTTGATAACGGGACGGTCATCGTGAACAACCAGCGGCTGGAAGAAAGCTATGTGCTGAATGAGTACCGCGACCGTCAATCGATGGCTCCGTTCAAAGTTCAGTCCGATGAGTACTTCGTCATGGGAGATCACCGGAGTTCCTCGAATGACAGCCGTTCCTGGGGTCCCGTGCCGCGGAAATATATCTACGGGAAAGCTGTGTTCATCTATTGGCCCATCGAGAAGATGGGCGTGGTCAAGTAGCTTCACGGTCCAGCTTCCGGCGTTTCTGAAACTTAAGTACATCCAAGGGTAAGCACGATTGTGGCGGGATTTTTCCGTTGCATCGCTATCTGCTGCGAGACTTGACAGCTGGTTCGACAGAAATCAGCGAGGTCTCGGAAAAGGAGTACAGTGATGAAACGCTTCGTCCTCGCAATTGGACTTCTTGCCTCGATCCAACTGACTGCTCAGACGATCAAATCAAAGGCTACAGTGCCGTTTGATTTTCGGATGGGTGAGGTCTTGATGACTGCCGGCCAATATGACGTGATCCAGTCCGGCCTCCTGGTCACGATGCGCAGCGCAGATGGCAAACCCACCTCCGCTTCGTACTTGACGATTCCGGCTTCCGCTCATCCTAATCGAGACAAGGGATCCCTGGTGTTCAACCGATATGGTAACGATTACTTTCTCACGAAGGTTGTCGCGCCCGATTCTTCGAATGGCAGGCTAATCCCGAAGAGTAAACAAGAAAAAGAGCTGATGACCCGCGTCCGCGGCGTAGAAACAGCCAGCGCCGATCTATTTAGAAAGTAAGATCGGATCGAAAGTAAGATCGGCTTGCGGCAGCAGAATGGCGGTCCCTTCTGCTGCCGCATCTCTCCCCACACCACAACGAAAGGCAACACCCATGACTATCCGCACATGCAACCCGGCGCAGTGCGACGGCTCGCTGACCTGTGATCACAACGCGCGCCGACGGGTACGATCGCCGAGGCACATGACCCCGATCTCCGTCCGCGTGCGCTATGATATGCGCACACAAGGGTGGCCTGTGCCGGACAAAGGCGATATCACCGAGCTCCTCTATAAGTGGCGCGACGGAGACCGGGACGCTGAGAATCAGCTATTCGCCCTCGTGCTTCCTGATCTGCGGCGGCTCGCTCACTATTTGATGAAGGGCGAACGCAAGGGTCACTCCCTGCAACCGACGGAGCTTGTCGATCAGATTTATTTCCGGCTGGTCAGCGCCAAGAATCGCGATTGGCACAACCGGCAGCACTTTTTCGCTATTGCGGGCAGAGCCATGCGCCGTCACCTGATCGACCATGCACGCGGCCGGCCGAACGCGGAATTCGTAGCTATCGAGGGAATGGAGAACTTCATTCATGGCGATAGCGCGAAGGTGAGCTTGGCCCTGACGGTGGATAGTCTATTAGACAAGCTGGCTGTTGAAAATCCCGAGTGGTGCACGCTTGTCGAGGTTAAGTATTTTCTCGGACTCACGGATGAAGAGGCGGCCGAAGCCTTAGGTTTGAAGATCCGCACCCTGCAACGCATGTGGCTCGAAGCCCGTAAGTGGCTGTTTGAGCAGATGGGATCCGGAAATGAAAGCCAAAGCGCAGGACGATGACTTAGTGATGGGTCTGGTGGAGAGGGCGCTGGCCTCTCCGCCGGATGACACCGAGAGCTTTCTGCGAGAAGCGTGCGGAGACGATCGTACGCTACTCCAGCAGGTGCGGAGCTATGTCGAATGGGAACAACGGATGAAAGGTTTCCTTGTGGAGCCACTCTATCCCAGAGGGTTCCTGGAGCATCCCTTCGAGCCCGGTCAACTGCTGGAACATCGCTTCCGGATCATTCGCGAGATGGCACAAGGCGGCATGGGCATTGTCTATGAGGCCGCGAGATGAGAAGCTCGATCGACGCATCGCCCTGAAGTGCGCCAAGGCCGGTTTTCGTAAGCGGCTACCTCCCGAAGTTCGCAACGCAAGTGACATCAGCCATCCGAACGTTTGTAAAATCTTCGAGATTCACACAGCGTCAACCGAACATGGCGACTTAGATTTTCTGACGATGGAGTTTCTCGACGGCGAGACACTCTCGGAGAGACTTCGCAGCGGACCATGCTCACACCGCGAGGCTCGAGTCATCGCTCTGCAACTCTGCGCGGGATTAGCGGAAGCACACCGTAAGCACGTGATCCACGGCGATCTCAAGAGCAGCAATATCATCCTGGCGAGGGAGGGTGATGAACCCGAGCCGTTATTACGGACTTCGGTCTCGCCCGACGTCCGGAGGCGACGCAGCGAAGCTTGCAATCCGGAGAGATGGCCGGCACGCCAGACTACATGGCGCCGGAGCTTTGGAAAGGCGAGAAGGCTTCCGTTGCTTCCGATGTTTATGCTCTCGGAGTGATTCTCCGCGAGATGGTCGTTGGGGTGGCTCCGGATTCGAGGTGGAACCGTGTTGTGCAGCGTTGTCTCAACTGGGATCCCGCGGAGAGGTTCGCGAGCGCGGACGCCATTGCACACGAGATCGCGCCGCCATCGCGCCGATGGTTTCTCGCGTCGGCAGCCGCAGCGGTCCTGGCCATAATTTCCGGAGTAGCGACGTATAAGACTACCACTGCGCCGAGTGAGTCAGTACGTCTTGCGATGCTACCGTTCGAGTCGGGGATCCGAGACATTGTCTCGAGAGATCGCGAGTCAGCTTGTTAGCGTCAAAGGAAGTCAGAAGACGCGGCTGACCGTTATTCCGTTCAGTCAGGTACTCCGCAATCATGTAGACACTCCCGAAAAGGCGCTGTCAACGTTGGGCGCCACTCATGTACTGCACGGAACGATTCAGACCACTAATGACAAGCGCATCGTTCGGGGTTATCTCCTAGACGTGCGTTCCTCAGGGCGTATAAGGGAATTTAGAGGAGAGTACGCAGCCAGTGAGTCTCGCTACATTCCTGTGGCGTTAGCCGGTATGGTCACCGGGACGTTTCATCTTCCGGCGTTGAATAAGACCGCCGCGATGAGTGCGAGAGGGCAGCAGTATTACCTTGACGGACTTGCATACATGCGGCGGGATAGCAGTGTGAACTCGGCCCTTGATGCTATGCAAAAAGCGGTCGCGGCCGACCCTGATTCGCCACTGACACACGCGGGCAATGCGGAGGCGTGGTGGTGGAAGTACTTTGTCACGAAAGATAAGAAGTATCTTACCCTGGCTGAAGACTCGCTGCGAGAGGCGCAGCGCCGGAACGAAGACTTAGCGCCCGTACATCGCGTGGCAGGTCTTCTCAGCGCGAACAAAGGCCAATATGAGCAGGCTGTAATCGAATACCAGAGAGCCATCGAGTTGGAGCCCAATAACTCGGACAACCATCGACGACTGGGTATCGCGTTTGACAGCGCCGGTTATTCGGATAGGGCGATTGCGGAGTTGCGCCGCGCAATCGAACTCGATCCGGAGAACCACCGGAACTATCAGGCGCTGGGTACGCATTATTATGAGAATGCCGAGTACAGAGAAGCCATTCAATACTTCAAGAAAACGGTTGAAATTGCGCCAAACGAGTCATCTACTCATTACGCATTGGCCACGTCCTACATAGACTCGGGCGACTTTGCCGACGCGGAGAGAGAACTCCGTACTGCGCTGGTTCTCGGTGAAACGCCGGCTGTCCTCAATAACCTCGCGGTAACGCTTATGTATCAGGGCAGGGATCAGGAAGCTATACCTTACCTGACGCGAGCCTTGGGCATGTCTCCCGAGCGGCCGCTTTGGTGGCTGAATCTCGGCATCGTGTACAGAAGGGTAGGACTCACCGGTGAGTCGGAAGCCGCGAACCGGCGCGGCCTTGCGTTCGCCGAAGCGGAGTTGATAAAGAATCCGCGGAGCGGCTTTCTTCGGAGTTGCATCGCCTATCTGTCGGCGCGACTCGGAGATCGACAACGAGCGCAGTTCGAAATTGCACAAGCCTTGAGTATCGGACCGAAAGACAAGCAGATTGAGTGGATGGCCATGCTTACCTACGAAGCTCTTGGCCAACGAGACGACACAATCAAACTCCTCGAGGCAACTTCGTACGCTGTCCTCGCCGACGTGAGCCGTTTCCCTGATTTGGCGGATCTCGCGAGGGATGCTCGCTTTCTTTCACTACCAGGTCTCAAACGAGACAAATAAGAGGAGTTACTAGGATGGTGATTCGCTACGAGATCGAGTTCGACGGTCGTACCCTGAGCGTTACGCAGGAGATCAATCCAGATGGTTCCGCGATCGCGATTAAGAAGCCAGAAGGGCACGTAAAGCCGAGACCGGAAGAGGAACAAGCTTCTTTCTCGCGTCGGGCGGAAGGTGTGGATCTGCCGGCGCATGCCGGACAGCAGAATCCGCTGCTGACGGCTCAGCAATCGCAATCCGCAAAGCCGGCGTCCGGGGCTCATAGTGAGTCGCCGAATCCGGGAGGCGGAGCCAATCCCGGATCACCAGGCCCGGGAGGAGGCGGTTCGCTAAACGGGCTGGTGATCGTCTTCGGACCGGTGATAGTGCCACCGCCGGGAGGACCGGGCGGAGGCGGAGGCGGGAATCCTGAGGGTCCAGGTCCGGGCTAACCAGAGATCTTCCACGAGAGGCAGTAAGACATGCCATTCGAGATCGAAACTCAACTGCAGGACCAATGGTGTTGGGCCGCTGTGTCGGCGAGCATCGAGAAATACTATGCCGGCCCGAACAACTGGACTCAATGCAGCATTGCGAGCTATGTTCTCGGTTCAAACTGCTGCGGCGATCCAGGCCCATGCAATACGGCGGCGTACTTACAAGACGCTTTGCAGCTTATCGATAGGCTCAGAGGCATTCGGCTTCGCAGCCTTACGTTCGACGAGGTTTGCGCTGAACTCAGCGCGGGCAATCCGGTCGGCGTTCGCATAGCGTGGGAAGGCGGCGGAGCGCATTTCGTGGTGATTCGGGGGTTCCGCAATCCCGCAGGCTTTCAACTGCTCAATATCGCCGACCCGTGGTACGAGGACTCAATCCAGGATTTCGATGAGTTCACGTTCACGTACCTCGGGCAAGGACGGTGGACCGACAGCTTCCTGGTCGGCCAATAGGAGCCGGAGTCGGTGAAGGAGGTAAGTATGAGGGTAGACATACCGGAAGCTCCCGCCAGTTTCCGGCAGGCGCTCAGGGAGGGCGCTCCTGTCTTTACAGACCATGAGCGCGGTATGGCAGAGCTGTTATCAAGCGCGACTGTGGGCTTGCCTCTCTTTACGGCATCGCTTGATGACGTGAAAAACGGGCAGAAACCGAAAGAAGAACCCTCGACGACATGGCGGTTCATGGCGCGTGATCCGGAAGGCCATGTCATTTTCGGTGAGGTGTCGAATTTGAAGGGCCTCCCGAAGCTAGTCAGGGTATCGAAAGATCCGAGATCGCTTCTGGTTCTCAACGCCACAGCCGACATCAATCAGCGGAGCGAGCTACCCGACGACCACTATCAGTTGCGTTTGCTCAGGGTATCGGGTGTCCTCGTAGAAGCGCTTTGGCTCCACTCGACGACGGGGAAGACGGACTGGTTCTTCCCCGTACTCTCCGCATCGAACGAGTTGCGCATCAATCACGCGTATTCGTCCGACGAATTCTTCGCGAGACTCCGGGACATGAGTGAGCGATTCCGGCAATTCGAAAAAACCAGGACCGAGGAGCATCGCACCGAGGCCTAATCAACACCTACCCGGGCGCTCGGGCAAACGGGCGCCCGCCCAACCGATTCAGCATCGACATTGGCCGTACCATAACGTAATGACTCGTCGTGATCTGTTTGGCCTCGCGGTGCTGCCTATGTATCATTCAATGGCCGCGATCGCGCAATCCACTGTGCGGCCGAAAACGAGGATAGCGGTTTCAACTTATTCTTATTGGCACTTTCGGACGGAGAAGTATCCGATTGAACGGGTGATCGGACATGCGGCTCGCATCGGGTTCGATGGCGTCGAGATTCTCCACCGTCAGATGGCGGAAGAATCGCCGGCGTACTGCAATAAGCTGAAGCAACTCGCATTCAAGAACGGTCTCGCGCTGCCGATGTTGTCGATTCACCAAGATTTCGTTCATCCGGACGCATCGGAGCGGCGCGCGCAGATTACGCATACCGAGAAATGCATCGAAATTGCAGCGCGCCTCGGAATTCCTGCCATTCGTCTGAACTCGGGACGCTGGAAGACGATCAAGTCTTTCGATGACTTGATGAAAGTCAAAGGTGCTGAGCCGCCGTTGGAAGGCTACAACAACGATGACGCTTTTCGTTGGGTGGTGGAGTCTATCCGAAGTTGCTTACCTTCAGCGGAGAAGGCCGGTGTCGCCATGGCTCTCGAAAACCACTGGGGGCTGACCACAGATATAGAAGTGCTGCTGCGGATCTGGCGCGAGGTGAACTCGCCATGGCTGGTCATCAATGCGGATACGGGGAATTTTCCGGGCGACCCATATGAAGGTATTGCCAAGTTGGCTCCGCATGCCGCCATCGTGCAAGCGAAGACGTACTACGGAGGCGGCGAGTGGTACACGCTCGACCTCGACTATAAGCGGATTGCAACAACCCTGAAGGATGGCGGATTCCGGGGCTGGGTATCGCTTGAGATGGAGGGAAAAGCGCCTCCCGATTCGGCGGTTCCGAAGAGCCTGGAAGTGTTGCGCGAGGCGTTTGGCTGATAAGGAACGATCAGGGCCGCGGTTGGGCGCCGTCAATGCCGCGAGCAGCATGTTGAGGATATTCTCGACATCCTTCTTTTTAGCTTCCCGGAGTGGATGGCTGCCCCATGCGCATGGAGCGCGCCGCCGAACGTACAGTGTTAACCGGGGCGGCCAGCCATAAAAGCGTTAATCGATCTTACGAAACGAACTCAGTCGCAAGTGTCCTCAGCGCGAACCTCTCCGGCACTCGCCCGAAGGAAACATGACCATGCAAACTAACCGCTGCGGGCGGACCCCAAACCGTTGACGGCAAACCCGCTCATCCGGAAACGCCATACAGCACGGAATAACCTCGAACAAAATATCCGTGCTTGAAAAGGAAAACCCTGCGGCTTGGGCGGAAATGCGTGATATGTGTGTCGAGCAATTCCGCCCTTCCACTCGTTACGAGCATTCCAGGCTTGAAGAGATCGACTTTGCCAGGTCGGCGCACTGAAGCGCCTCTGGATCACCGAAAACACGCTCCACGATGTCGAGATGGACAACCAGGCTGAGGAGTTCGCTGAAACCTATGAGCATTCCATCGGATGAAGCCGTCCGCCGCACGCTGGCCTATCGCAGCCTCGCCGATAAGACCAACACTCCGGAGTTACTCCATCGCGGTCAGACCAGGCACGAACGAGCTCGGCGACAACGAGGCCGCCTGCGGTCCGAATGACCTCTCCGGCAATCCAAGCCGATTCCTTCGATGCCAGGAACACTGCCAAGGGCACAATATCGGTGGTACCACCAAGCCGGCCGAGCGATGTCTTCCAGCCGGGACATCGCCGGCGCCACCTTCAAACGTCCCGGCCGTAATATTGCCTTACGTTTCTGTATGGCCGGTTGCAATGGCATTGACTCGGATCCTGCGTCGCGCGAGTTTGAGCGCCAACCCCCTGGTCGGCGTTTCGATCGCGCCTTTCGTGGATGCTTACAGCAGGGCTCCTGCGACAGGATGCGAGCCGACGATCGCCGACGGCACCGGTAGATTCGAGCCCCACGACATCGCCGAAAACGATCTCCTCACCATCAACTACAGCAGCGGTACGACGTCTCGACCGAAGGGCGTGATGATCACGCACCGCAACGCCTACATGAATGTCGTCGGCAGTCTGATCCACGTACCCCTGACACAGCCGACCGTTATCTCTGGACACTCTCCATGTTTCACGCTAACGGCTGGACGTTCGTCTGGACGATAACGGCCGTTGGCCCTGCCCACCTCTGCCTTCGCAAAGTACAGCCCGCGATCACGTACCATTTGATGAAAGAGGAAGCCGTCACGGTGTTGTGCGCGGCTCCCACAGTGCTGATCATGCTGGCAAACGCGCCGCAGGAATCCCGCGCAGACGCCCCCGCGGAGTGCGAGTATTAACCTCCGGAGCGCCGCCGGCTCCGGCGACGATTGAGCGTGTCGAAGGCGATTTGCGTTGGCAGGTAATCCATCTTTACGGCATGACCGAGACCTCGCCGTTCATCCTTGTTTGCGAGCCTCGCGAGCGGCACGCTTCCCTGACGCCATCGCAGCGCGCCGCGATCAAAGCACGTCAGGGAGTCGAGCTCGTTACGTCCGGCGAGTTGCGCGTAGTGGATGTCGACGGCCGCGAGGTGCCGCAAGATGGCCAGACATTAGGAGAGATCGTCGCCCGCGGCAATGTAATCATGAAGGGCTACTTCGAAGATCCGGCCGCCACGGCGGAAGCCCTTCGCGGCGGCTGGATGCATACCGGCGACGCCGCCGTGGTCCATCCCGATGGCTACGTAGAAATCCGCGACCGTTTCAAAGATGTAATCATCAGCGGAGGCGAAAACATTTCGTCGGTCGAAATCGAGTCCATCCTACTCACCCATCCATCCATACAGGAAGCCGCAGTCGTCGGAATCCCTCACGAGAAGTGGGGTGAAGCGCCGCACGCATTTGTAGTGCTCAAGGCCGGAGCGGCCGCGACTGAAGCCGAGCTCAAGCAATTCGCACGCGCGAACATGGCGCGTTTCAAGGTGCCGGACGGCTTTACGATTTTGCCGGAGTTGCCGAAGACGGCAACAGGCAAGATTCAGAAATACGTTCTCCGCCGCGGCCGAGCCGCGATCGACCGACAATGAGACAAGAGCGCGAGAATGCGCCCGCGCTGAATGAATGAAGCCATTGCCTGTACGTTGTTGCCTCGCAGTCTGAGACAGGGAAGCCTGGAAACCATCGGGTAATTGCCATGCGGCGGAGGATCTAACACTGCTCTATTTCCGCGGTGGAGACGCAGCGAGCCATCGACTTTCTTTCTCGTACTCTCCGCCCTCCGTGACATAGAACCGATGGAAAGAACCGGCATTTGCCAAGGCTCGATAGCATCGGATATCCCGACCCCCTAATCGTAAATTGTGCCGATACGTTGCTCGTGATCATTGCCGATGCCGCGATGCCTGTATCAAGTACGCCAATATGCGGGACTCTCTCTTGTCAACTTTCGGAGTCATCTCCCGAATGGCGTTTCTCAACAAACGGTTTTCAACTTTCTCTAAGAGCGACGCCGGGCGGACTTTACGGGAAGCGAACTTACAGGCGTTTCACGAAAACCAGCGGGCCCGGTAGGCGCGGGCGGGATGCTCCCACGTACTCTCGCGCCCTCTCCAACATCGTTGCAGGTCGCCCCTCGTCTGTATGCCGGCCACTGGACTTTCGCGAATGTCCAGACAGCTATAGCTGCCGTACGGAAGCCCGGCAACCTGCACAATCGGAGCACCCCAAACCCTGGTGGTCATATTGCTGCTCCACACCCGCCGCACAGAAACACAATCCCGCCAATGCAACGTCCATCGCGTCTGCCGCGACATCGGCCATCCGTCTCCATGCGAGCCGGGCAGCCGGAGGCGCGGTCTGGTCGATCCATCTCTGAGCATGGCAGTTGCAACGTCCGAAAAGTATCCCTGCTCCGGGCGACGGCGGACACAATCTTCGGGGAGTTTGATCCCCTCTGCAGGGAAGAAAGAGGACATTGCGCAGGGGACGGACCCGCTGTCTCAAACCCGGAGAAAGTACCCGTTCGGAGCGAGGGTTTTTCGGGCGAAATCCTCGCATCATCGAACTCGTGAAGCGTACGATTTCGATCCTCGCGCTGCTTGCTGTCACGATGGCGCGTGGCCAGTCCACTGGCAAGGCAGAAGCCGTAACCATCGACGCGGCCATTCAAGAAGCTGTGGAGCACAACCTGGATCTCGCCGCGGAACGAATGAACATCAGCGTCGCCGAGGCCCGGATTATCACTGCGCGTCTTCGTCCGAATCCCGTTCTGACGGTCTCCGGGCAATCCCTCGACCTGCTCGGCGCAACCTACTCGCCGAACACTCCCCTCGGACCGAATCAGCTCAACGTTCATACCGATATTCCGTTCGAGCGCGGCCGTAAACGCGAAGAGCGTGTGGCCGTTGCGGAAGCCGAGCGATCGTTGGCCGAACTCGGTGTGCGAGAAGTGATGCGACAGGTCATTGCCGGTGTGCAGACCGCGTTCGTGGATGCGCAGTATGCCAAAGAAAACCTGAAACTCGCGCAGGAGAACCTGAGAAGCCTCGAAGGCGTCGTGTCGATCAACGAAGCGCGACTCAACAGCGGCGACCTCGCTCAGGTGGAGTTGGATCGATCGCGCGTAGCGGCACTGCAGTACAGAACCGCTGTGCAGCTGGCGGAACTGCAACTTGACCAGGCGAAATCACGGCTGCAATTGTTGATGGGCCGGCGCCAGAAGTCGGCCGATTTCGATGTGACAGGCGAGATCCGGAACGATGCGGCCGCCCCATCCGCGTCCGATATCGAGCGTCTCGCGCTGAGCCGCCGTCCCGATTACCTGTCCGACCAGCAGAGCCAGGCGCGCTCCCGCGCAGACCTTCGTCTCCAACTCGCGAATGCCAAGGTCGATTACGTCATCGGCACGGAGTACACGCGCCAGTCCGCGTGGGGTATCTCTGGCAACTCGCTCGGGCTGTACTTCAGCATGCCGTTGCGGGTGTTCAACAGAAACCAGGGTGAGATCTCACGAGCCCAACGGGAGATCTCGCTCAATGCCGCGCGTGCCGAAGCCCTCGAAACCGGTATTCGCACGGAGGTCGAGAACGCATACCGGCAGTACACGGTTTCGAGACGGCTGCTCGCCTCGGTGGAGACGGAAATGCTCGCGAAAGCCAGAAGCGTTCGAGACACCACCGAGTACTCCTACAAGCGAGGTGAAGCCAGCCTGATCGAGTACCTGGACGCACAGCGCGCGTTCAATGATGCCATGCAGACTTGGAATGAGGCCCGGGCAAACTACAGCCGCAGCCTGTACCTCATCGACACGATTTCCGGAGCGACCGTCAGCGGCTCTTGAAAGCGATCTCATGAACGAAACAATACACAGATGCGCGACGGCAATCAGCCTTGCCGCACTGTCGCTTGCCGGTTGCGGCGGCAAACAAGCCGGAGACGCCCAAACCAGTGCGGCCCAGCCTACCCCGCAGGCCAGGCAAAATGTTGTCGGTCTCAGCAGTCCCCAACTCGCTCACATACGCACGGCTCCTGTCGAGACCGCCGTGGTCCCGATCGGTATCGTCTCGGCGCCGGGTAAGGTGGAGGCTAACGCGAACCGGCTCTCTCACCTCGTGCTTCCGCTCACCGGACGTGTCAGCAGGGTGTTCGTGCGCCTCGGTGACTTTGTACGTCAAGGTCAGCCTCTGCTGATGCTGGAAAGCCCTGACGCGGATGCCGCCACTTCCGCGTATCTGCAAGCGCAGGCCGGCGTGACGCAGTCGAAGTCGGCGATGGCGAAGGTGCAGATGGACCTCGATCGTGAGCGGGATTTGCTCGCGCACGGGGCCGTCCCGCAGAAAGATGTCTTGAACGCGGAAAATCTTGCCGTACAGGCGCGAGCCGGTGTGGAACAGGCGGAGGCGGTTGCCGAGCAGGCGAGACGGCGTCTGCAGATTATCGGCATCACACCGGGCACGTTCGGGCAACGAGTCACCGTGCACGCGCCCATCTCCGGCAAGCTGCTGGAGATTGCCGTGGTGGAGGGAGAGTTTCGAAACGACCTCAGCGCATCGTTAATGACCATTGCCGACCTCAGCTCAGTATGGGTTACTTCCGACGTCCCGGAAACGGCAATCCGGCTGGTCAAGGCTGGCGAGCCTGTCACTATCCACCTCGCGGCCTATCCCGGCGAAACATTCCGCGGGCGTGTCACTCAGGTCGGCGACACCGTGGATCCCGAGACTCGCACGGTCAAAGTGCGTGCGGAACTGCCGAATCCCGGTGGCCGTTTCAAGCCGGAGATGTTCGGCACGATCCAGCTCGCTGAACAGACAGAACTTCGGCCGGTGGTCCCGGCCGCGGCTGTCATCGCTACGGACCGGCAGACTGTTATTTGGCGAGAAGTTGGTCACGGGGTGTTTGAGAAAGTCGCGGTCACAACGGGAGTGCAACTCGGCGACCGTATCGCCATCGTTTCAGGCCTAAAGCCAAACGACCGTGTCGTCGTAGACGGTGTGATGCTGCTTGTCGTAAACGATGCGCTCCCCACACAGGAGCCTTCCAGGTGATCGCACAGTTACTCAGGTTCGCGCTCCGCCAGAGGTTTGTTACGGTCCTTCTCGGACTGACCCTCATCGGCGTAGGACTTTGGGCCTTTTCGCAATTGAAGATCGAAGCCTACCCTGACATCTCGGATACGCAGGTGGTCGCCATCACTCTGTACCCTGGCAGGGCCGCGGAAGAGGTGGAGCAGCAGGTCACCGTTCCGATCGAGAGGGCGCTGAATAGCGTGCCCAACGTGATCGCGCGTCGCTCCCGCACGATCTTCGGTCTGTCGGTCGTCGAGCTGACCTTCGACTACGGAACAAACGACTATTTCGCGCGACAGGTGGTGCTGGAAAAGCTGCGCGATGCGGATCTTCCCGAAGGCGTAATGCCGTCGCTCGGCCCGTTATCTACACCCATCGGAGAGTTGTACCGTTATACGCTCTCCGGCGGCAGCCTCGATTCAATGAAGCTGCGTGAGCTTCAGGACTGGGTAGTTACACCCCGGTTTCTGCAGGTTCCTGGCGTTGCCGATGTGACGCCATTTGGCGGACTAGTCAAACGTTATCAGATCAACATCGATCCGCTGGCGCTGACAAAATACAACCTTTCAATCGGCCACATCGCGGACGCCGTGCGAGCGAACAACAGCAATGCTGGGGGCGCCGTGCTCGACAATCTGCAGCAGTCGATGGTCATCCGCGGTGTCGGACTCATTCAGAACCCAGCCGATATCGGGAACATCGTTGTCACCGAATCGAAGGGCGTGCCCGTTTTCGTGAGAGACGTGGGGCGAGTGGAGGTCACCGCGGCGCCGCAGACCGGCATATTCGGCGCGGCGGATCAGACCGGGGGGGTGGAAGGGATCGTGCTGATGCGCCGCGGCGAGAATCCTTCTGACGTCCTCACATCCGTCAAGGCGGCTGTCGACGATCTGAACAAGGACCGGCTCCCGCCTGGAGTGCGTGTGAAAGCTATCTACGACCGTACGGATCTCGTAAACAATACGCTGCGTACCGTGTCGCGCACGCTGCTGGAGGGACTCCTGATCGTGGTGCTGGTGCTGTTTCTGCTCCTCGGCAGCATCCGCGCAGCGCTGCTGACGGCGATCACCATCCCGTTGTCCCTGCTGTTCGCGTTCATCTGCATGCACTTCTCCGGAATCCGGCGAACCTGCTCAGTCTTGGCGCCCTGGATTTCGGTATTATCGTCGACGCGACGCTCGTGATGGTGGAACATGTCGTCCACACGTTGCACGAGCGACAGGGCCGGCCGGGCTTCATGGAAAACGGCGGTGTGCTCTCAGCCATCCGCGACGCCGCGCTCGAAGTCGAGCGGCCCATCTTCTTTTCGCTACTGATCATCATCTCCGCCTATATCCCTCTCTTCACGCTGGAGCGGGTCGAGCGGAAGCTTTTCACGCCGATGGCCTTTACAGTTTGCTACGCCCTTCTGGGATCAATGCTGCTTGCGCTCACGCTGATCCCTGTCCTGGCAACCTACCTCTTTCGCCATGGCACGAAAAGCTGGGACAACCCCATCCTTCCCTGGCTTGCTCGCGCCATGGCGAAAGAGGTAGGTTGCCAGGACAGGGATCAGCGTGAGCGAAAGCAGCATCGATCCCAGAAGGGCGTAGCAAACTGTAAAGGCCATCGGCGTGAAAAGCTTCCGCTCGACCCGCTCCAGCGTGAAGAGAGGGATATAGGCGGAGATGATGATCAGTAGCGAAAAGAAGATGGCCGCTCGACTTCGAGCGCGGCGTCGCGGTCGGCTGAGAGCACACCGCCGTTTTCCATGAAGCCCGGCCGGCCCTGTCGCTCGTGCAACGTGTGGACGACATGTTCCACCATCACGAGCGTCGCGTCGACGATAATACCGAAATCCAGGGCGCCAAGACTGAGCAGGTCGCCGGGATTCCGGAGAAGTGCATGCAGATGAACGCGAACAGCAGGGACAACGGGATGGTGATCGCCGTCAGCAGCGCTGCGCGGATGCTGCCGAGGAGCAGAAACAGCACCAGCACCACGATCAGGAGTCCCTCCAGCAGCGTGCGCGACACGGTACGCAGCGTATTGTTTACGAGATCCGTACGGTCGTAGATAGCTTTTCACACGCACTCCAGGCGGGAGCCGGTCCTTGTTCAGATCGTCGACAGCCGCCTTGACGGATGTGAGGACGTCAGAAGGATTCTCGCCGCGGCGCATCAGCACGATCCCTTCCACCCCCCCGGTCTGATCCGCAGGCGCCGAATATGCCGGTCTGCGGCGCCGCGGTGACCTCCACTCGCCCCACGTCTCTCACGAAAACGGGCACGCCCTTCGATTCGTGACAACGATGTTCCCGATATCGGCTGGGTTCTGAATGAGTCCGACACCGCGGATGACCATCGACTGCTGCAGATTGTCGAGCACGGCGCCCCAGCATTGCTGTTGTTCGCTCGCACGGCGTCCGCGATGTCGCCGATTGAAAGGTTGTATTTTGTCAGCGCCAGCGGATCGATGTTGATCTGATAACGTTTGACTAGTCCGCCAAATGGCGTCACATCGGCAACGCAGGAACCTGCAGAAACCGGGGTGTAACTACCAAGTCCTGAAGCTAACGCAGCTTCATTGAATCGAGGCTGCCGCCGGAGAGCGTATAACGGTACAACTCTCCGATGGGTGTAGATAACGGGCCGAGCGACGGCATTACGCCTTCGGGAAGATCCGCATCGCGCAGCTTTTCCAGCACCACCTGTCGCGCGAAATAGTCGTTTGTTCCGTAGTCGAAGGTCAGCTCGACGACCGACAGACCGAAGATCGTGCGCGAGCGACGCGCGATCACGTTGGGCACGCTATTCAGCGCCCTCTCGATCGGAACGGTGACCTGCTGCTCGACCTCTTCCGCGGCCCTGCCAGGGTACAGAGTGATGGCGACCACCTGCGTATCCGAGATGTCAGGGTAGGCTTCGATCTTCAATTGCGAAAAGGCCCAAAGTCCTACGCCGATGAGGGTCAGTCCGAGAAGGACCGTAACAAACCTCTGGCGGAGCGCGAACCTGAGTAACTGTGCAATCACCTGGAAGGCTCCTGTGTGGGGAGCGCATCGTTTACGACAAGCAGCATCACACCGTCTACGACGACACGGTCGTTTGGCTTTAGGCCTGAAACGATGGCGATACGGTCGCCGAGTTGCACTCCCGTTGTGACCGCGACTTTCTCAAACACCCCGTGACCAACTTCTCGCCAAATAACAGTCTGCCGGTCCGTAGCGATGACAGCCGCGGCCGGGACCACCGGCCGAAGTTCTGTCTGTTCAGCGAGCTGGATCGTGCCGAACATCTCCGGCTTGAAACGGCCACCGGGATTCGGCAGTTCCGCACGCACTTTGACCGTGCGAGTCTCGGGATCCACGGTGTCGCCGACCTGAGTGACACGCCCGCGGAATGTTTCGCCGGGATAGGCCGCGAGGTGGATAGTGAAGGCTCGCCAGCCTTGACCAGCCGGATTGCCGTTTCCGGGACGTCGGAAGTAACCCATACTGAGCTGAGGTCGGCAATGGTCATTAATGATGCGCTGAGGTCGTTTCGAAACTCTCCTCCACCACGGCAATCTCCAGCAGCTTGCCGGAGATGGGCGCGTGCACGGTGACTCGTTGCCGAACGTGCCCGGTGTGATGCCGATAATCTGCAGACGCCGTCTCGCCTGCTCGGCAACCGCCTCCGCCTGTTCCACACCGGCTCGCGCCTGTACGGAAGATTTTCCGCGTTCAAGACATCTTTCTGCGGGACGGCCCCGTGCGCGAGCAAATCCCGCTCACGATCGAGGTCCATCTGCACCTTCGCCATCGCCGACTTCGACTGCGTCACGCCGGCCTGCGCTTGCAGATACGCGGAAGTGGCGGCATCCGCGTCAGGGCTTTCCAGCATCAGCAGAGGCTGACCTTGACGTACAAAGTCACCGAGGCGCACGAACACCCTGCTCACACGTCCGGTGAGCGGAAGCACGAGGTGAGAGAGCCGGTTCGCGTTAGCCTCCACCTTACCCGGCGTCGAGACGATACCGATCGGGACCACGGCGGTCTCGACAGGAGCCGTGTGTATGTGAGCGAGTTGGGGACTGCTGAGACCGACAACATTTGCCTGGCCTGCGGGGTAGGCTGGGCCGCACTGGTTTGGGCGTCTCCGGCTTGTTTGCCGCCGCAACCGGCAAGCGACAGTGCGGCAAGGCTGATTGCCGTCGCGCATCTGTGTATTGTTTCGTTCATGAGATCGCTTTCAAGAGCCGCTGACGGTCGCTCCGGAAATCGTGTCGATGAGGTAAAGGCTGCGGCTGTAGTTTGCCCGGGCCTCATTCCAAGTCTGCATGGCATCGTTGAACGCGCGCTGTGCGTCCAGGTACTCGATCAGGCTGGCTTCACCTCGCTTGTAGGAGTACTCGGTGGTGTCTCGAACGCTTCTGGCTTTCGCGAGCATTTCCGTCTCCACCGAGGCGAGCAGCCGTCTCGAAACCGTGTACTGCCGGTATGCGGTCTCGACCTCCGTGCGAATACCGGTTTCGAGGGCTTCGGCACGCGCGGCATTGAGCGAGATCTCCCGTTGGGCTCGTGAGATCTGACCCTGGTTTCTGTTGAACACCCGCAACGGCATGCTGAAGTACAGCCCGAGCGAGTTGCCAGAGATACCCCACGCGGACTGGCCGTGTACTCCGTGCCGATGACGTAATCGACCTTGGCATTCGCGAGTTGGAGACGAAGGTCTGCGCGGGAGCGCGCCTGGCTCTGCTGGTCGGACAGGTAATCGGGACGGCGGCTCAGCGCGAGACGCTCGATATCGGACGCGGATGGGGCGGCCGCATCGTTCCGGATCTCGCCTGTCACATCGAAATCGGCCGACTTCTGGCGCTGGCCCATCAACAATTGCAGCCGTGATTTCGCCTGGTCAAGTTGCAGTTCCGCCAGCTGCACAGCGGTTCTGTACTGCAGTGCCGCTACGCGCGATCGATCCAACTCCACTTGAGCGAGGTCGCCGCTGTTGAGTCGCGCTTCGTTGATCGACACGACGCCTTCGAGGCTTCTCAGGTTCTCCTGCGCGAGTTTCAGGTTTTCTTTGGTATACTGCGCATCCACGAACGCGGTCTGCACACCGGCAATGACTTGTCGCATCACTTCTCGCACACCGAGTTCGGCCAACGATCGCTCGGCTTCCGCAACGGCCACACGCTCTTCGCGTTTACGGCCGCGCTCGAACGGAATATCGGTATGAACGTTGAGCTGATTCGGTCCGAAGGGGAGTGTTCGGCGAGTAGGTTGCGCCGAGCAGGTCGAGGGATTGCCCGGAGACCGTCAGAACGGGATTCGGACGAAGACGCGCAGTGATAATCCGGGCCTCGGCGACGCTGATGTTCATTCGTTCCGCGGCGAGATCCAGGTTGTGCTCCACAGCTTCTTGAATGGCCGCGTCGATGGTTACGGCTTCTGCCTTGCCAGTGGACTGGCCACGCGCCATCGTGACAGCAAGCGCGAGGATCGAAATCGTACGCTTCACGAGTTCGATGATGCGAGGATTTCGCCCGAAAAACCCTCGCTCCGAACGGGTACTTTCTCCGGGTTTGAGACAGCGGGTCCGTCCTGCGCAATGTCCTCTTTCTTCCCTGCAGAGGGGATCAAACTCCCCGAAGATTGTGTCCGCCGTCGCCCGGAGCAGGGATACTTTTCGGACGTTGCAACTGCCATGCTCAGAGATGGATCGACCAGACCGCGCCTCCGGCTGCCCGGCTCGCATGGAGACGGACGGCCGATGTCGCGGCAGACGCGATGGACTTTGCATTGGCGGGATTGTGTTTCTGTGTGGCGGGTGTCGAGCAGCAATATGACCACCAGGGTTTGGGGTGCTCGGATTGTGCAGGTTGCCGGGCTTCCGTACGGTAGCTATAGCTGTCTGGACATTCGCGAAAGTCCAGTGGCCGGCATACAGACGAGGGGCGACCTGCAACGATGATGGAGAGGGCGCGAGAGTACGTGGGAGCATCCCGCCCGCGCCTACCGGGCCCGCTGGTTTTCGTGAAACGCCTGTAAGTTGGCTTCCCGTAAAGTCCGCCCGGCGTCGCTCTTAGAGAAAGTTGAAAACCGTTTGTTGAGAAACGCTATTCGGGAGATGACTCCGAAAGTTGATAAGAGAGAGTCCCGCATATTGGCGTACTTGATACGGGCATCGCGCATCGGCAATATCACGAGCAACTATCGGCACAATTTACGATTAGGGGGTCGGGATATCCGATGCTATCGAGCCTGGCAAATGCCGGTTCTTTCTATCGGTTCTCGGTCACGGAGGGCGGAGAGTACGAGAAAGAAAGTCGATGGCTCGCTGCGTCTCCACCGCGGAAATAGAGCAGTGTTAGATCCTCCGCCGCATGGCAATTACCCGATGGTTTCCAGGCTTCCCTGTGTCAGACTGCGAGGCAACAACGTACAGGCAATGGCTTCATTCATTCAGCGCGGGCGCATTCTCGCGCTCTTGTCTCATTGTCGGTCGATCGCGGCTCGGCCGCGGCGGAGAACGTATTTCTGAATCTTGCCTGTTGCCGTCTTCGGCAACTCCGGCAAAATCGTAAAGCCGTCCGGCACCTTGAAACGCGCCATGTTCGCGCGCGCGAATTGCTTGAGCTCGGCTTCAGTCGCGGCCGCTCCGGCCTTGAGCACTACAAATGCGTGCGGCGCTTCACCCCACTTCTCGTGAGGGATTCCGACGACGGCGGCTTCCTGTATGGATGGATGGGTGAGTAGGAAGGACTCGATTTCGACCGACGAAATGTTTTCGCCTCCGCTGATGATTACATCTTTGAAACGGTCGCGGATTTCTACGTAGCCATCGGGATGGACCACGGCGGCGTCGCCGGTATGCATCCAGCCGCCGCGAAGGACTTCCGCCGTGGCGGCCGGATCTTCGAAGTAGCCTTTTATGATCACATTGCCGCGGGCGACGATCTCTCCTAATGTCTGGCCATCATGCGGCACCTCGCGGCCGTCGACATCCACTACGCGCAACTCGCCCGACGTAACGAGCTCGACTCCCTGACGTGCTTTGATTGCGGCGCGCTGTGATGGCGTCGGGAAGCGTGCTGCTCGCGCGGCTCGCAAACAAGGATGAACGGCGAGGTCTCGGTCATGCCGTAAAGATGGATTACCTGCCAACCCAAATCGCCTTCGACACGCTCAATCGTGGCCGGAGCGGGCGGCGCTCCCGCGGTTAATACTCGCACTCCGCGGGGGGCGCCTGCGCGAGATTCCTGCGGCGCGTTTGCCAGCATGATCAGCACTGTGGGAGCCGCGCACAACACCGTCACGGCTTCCTCTTTCATCAACTGGTACGTTATCGCGGGCTGTACTTTGCGAAGGCAGATGTGGGCAGCGCCAACGGCCGTTATCGTCCATACGAACGTCCAGCCGTTAGCGTGAAACATGGAGAGTGTCCAGAGATAACGGTCGGCTGTGTCAGGGGTACGTGGATCAGACTGCCGACGACATTGATGTAGGCGTTGCGGTGCGTGATCATCACGCCCTTCGGTCGAGACGTTGTACCGCTGCTGTAGTTGATGGTGAGGAGATCGTTTTCGGCGATGTCGTGGGGCTCGAATCTACCGGCGCCGTCGGCGATCGTCGGCTCGCATCCTGTCGCAGGAGCCCTGCTGTAAGCATCCACGAAAGGCGCGATCAAACGCCGACCAGGGGGTTCGCGCTGAACTCGCGCGACGCAGGATCCGAGTCAATGCCATTGCAACCGGCCATACAGAAACGTAAGGCAATATTACGGCCGGGACGTTTGAAGGTGGCGCCGCGATGTCCCGGCTCGGAAGACATCGCTCGGCCGCTTGGCGGCACTACCGATATTGTGCCCTTGGCAGTGTTCCTGGCATCGAAGGAATCGGCTTGGATTGCCGGAGAGGTCATTCGGACCGCAGGCGGCCTCGTTGTCGCCGAGCTCGTTCGTGCCTGGTCTGACGGCGATGGAGTAACTCCGGAGTGTTGGTCTTATCGGCGAGGCTGCGATAGGCCAGCGTGCGGCGGACGGCTTCATCCGATGGAATGCTCATAGGTTTCAGCGAACTCCTCAGCCTGGTTGTCCATCTCGACATCGTGCAGCGTGTTTTCGGTGATCCAGAGGCGCTTCAGGACGCCGACCTGGCAAAGTCGATCTCTTCAAGCCTGGAATGCTCGTAACGAGTGGAAGGGCGGAATTGCTCGACACACATATCACGCATTTCCGCCCAAGCCGCAGGGTTTTCCTTTTGAAGCACGGATATTTTGTTCGAGGTTATTCCGTGCTGTATGGCGTTTCCGGATCAGCGGGTTTGCCGTCAACGGTTTGGGGTCCGCCCGCAGCGGTTAGTTTGCATGGTCATGTTTCCTTCGGGCGAGTGCCGGAGAGGTTCGCGCTGAGGACACTTGCGACTGAGTTCGTTTCGTAAGATCGATTAACGCTTTTATGGCTGGCCGCCCCGGTTAACACTGTACGTTCGGCGGCGTGCTCCATGCGCATCGGGCAACCATCCACTCCAGGAAGCTAAAAAGAAGGATGTCGAGAATATCCTCAACATGCTGCTCGCGGCATCGACGGCGCCCAACCGCGGCCCTGATCGTTCCTTATCAGCCAAACGCCTCGCGCAACACTTCCAGGCTCTTCGGAACCGCCGAATCGGGAGGCGCTTTTCCCTCCATCTCAAGCGATACCCAGCCCCGGAATCCGCCATCCTTCAGGATGGTCGCAATCCGCTTATAGTCGAGGTCGAGCGTGTACCACTCGCCGCCTCCGTAGTACGTCTTCGCTTGCACGATGGCGGCATGCGGAGCCAACTTGGCAATACCTTCATATGGGTCGCCCGGAAAATTCCCCGTATCCGCATTGATGACCAGCCATGGCGAGTTCACCTCGCGCCAGATTCGCAGCAGCACTTCTATGTCTGTGGTCAGCCCCCAGTGGTTTTCGAGAGCCATGGCGACACCGGCCTTCTCCGCTGAAGGTAAGCAACTTCGGATAGACTCCACCACCCAACGAAAAGCGTCATCGTTGTTGTAGCCTTCCAACGGCGGCTCAGCACCTTTGACTTTCATCAAGTCATCGAAAGACTTGATCGTCTTCCAGCGTCCCGAGTTCAGACGAATGGCAGGAATTCCGAGGCGCGCTGCAATTTCGATGCATTTCTCGGTATGGTAATCTGCGCGCGCCGCTCCGATGCGTCCGGATGAACGAAGTCTTGGTGAATCGACAACATCGGCAGCGCGAGACCGTTCTTAATGCGAGTTGCTTCAGCTTATTGCAGTACGCCGGCGATTCTTCCGCCATCTGACGGTGGAGAATCTCGACGCCATCGAACCCGATGCGAGCCGCATGTTCGATCACCCGTTCAATCGGATACTTCTCCGTCCGAAAGTGCCAATAAGAATAAGTTGAAACCGCTATCCTCGTTTTCGGCCGCACAGTGGATTGCGCGATCGCGGCCATTGAATGATACATAGGCAGCACCGTGAGGCCAAACAGATCACGACGAGTCATTACGTTATGGTACGGCCAATGTCGATGCTGAATCGGTTGCGGGCGCCCGATTGCCCGAGCGCCCGGGTAGGTGTTGATTAGGCCTCGGTGCGATGCTCGTCGGTCCTGGTTTTTTCGAATTGCCGGAATCGCTCACTCATGTCCCGGAGTCTCGCGAAGAATTCGTCGGACGAATACGCGTGATTGATGCGCAACTCGTTCGATGCGGAGAGTACGGGGAAGAACCAGTCCGTCTTCCCCGTCGTCGAGTGGAGCCAAAGCGCTTCCACGAGGACACCCGATACCCTGACAAACGCAACTGATAGTGGTCGTCGGGTAGCTCGCTCCGCTGATTGATGTCGGCTGTGGCGTTGAGAACCAGAAG
This sequence comes from Bryobacteraceae bacterium, assembly GCA_963825845.1. GTDB lineage: Bacteria > Acidobacteriota > Terriglobia > Bryobacterales > Bryobacteraceae > DASQDN01. Next base: position 51,860 of record CAWGVL010000003.1, read on the forward strand.
CGATCTCGGATCTTTCGATACCCTGACTAGCTTCGGGAGGCCCTTCAAATTTGACACCTCACCGAAAATGACATGGCCTTCCGGATCACGCGCCATGAACCGCCATGTCGTCGAGGGTTCTTCTTTCGGTTTCTGCCCGTTTTTCACGTCATCAAGCGATGCCGTAAAGAGAGGCAAGCCCACAGTCGCGCTTGATAACAGCTCTGCCATACCGCGCTCATGGTCTGTAAAGACAGGAGCGCCCTCCCTGAGCGCCTGCCGGAAACTGGCGGGAGCTTCCGGTATGTCTACCCTCATACTTACCTCCTTCACCGACTCCGGCTCCTATTGGCCGACCAGGAAGCTGTCGGTCCACCGTCCTTGCCCGAGGTACGTGAACGTGAACTCATCGAAATCCTGGATTGAGTCCTCGTACCACGGGTCGGCGATATTGAGCAGTTGAAAGCCTGCGGGATTGCGGAACCCCCGAATCACCACGAAATGCGCTCCGCCGCCTTCCCACGCTATGCGAACGCCGACCGGATTGCCCGCGCTGAGTTCAGCGCAAACCTCGTCGAACGTAAGGCTGCGAAGCCGAATGCCTCTGAGCCTATCGATAAGCTGCAAAGCGTCTTGTAAGTACGCCGCCGTATTGCATGGGCCTGGATCGCCGCAGCAGTTTGAACCGAGAACATAGCTCGCAATGCTGCATTGAGTCCAGTTGTTCGGGCCGGCATAGTATTTCTCGATGCTCGCCGACACAGCGGCCCAACACCATTGGTCCTGCAGTTGAGTTTCGATCTCGAATGGCATGTCTTACTGCCTCTCGTGGAAGATCTCTGGTTAGCCCGGACCTGGACCCTCAGGATTCCCGCCTCCGCCTCCGCCCGGTCCTCCCGGCGGTGGCACTATCACCGGTCCGAAGACGATCACCAGCCCGTTTAGCGAACCGCCTCCTCCTGGGCCTGGTGATCCGGGATTGGCTCCGCCTCCCGGATTCGGCGACTCACTATGAGCCCCGGACGCCGGCTTTGCGGATTGCGATTGCTGAGCCGTCAGCAGCGGATTCTGCTGTCCGGCATGCGCCGGCAGATCCACACCTTCCGCCCCACGCGAGAAAGAAGGTTGTTCCTCTTCCGGTCTCGGCTTTACGTGCCCTTCTGGCTTCTTAATCGCGATCGCGGAACCATCTGGATTGATCTCCTGCGTAACGCTCAGGGTACGACCGTCGAACTCGATCTCGTAGCGAATCACCATCCTAGTAACTCCTCTTATTTGTCTCGTTTGAGACCTGGTAGTGAAAGAAAGCGAGCATCCCTCGCGAGATCCGCCAAATCAGGGAAACGGCTCACGTCGGCGAGGACAGCGTACGAAGTTGCCTCGAGGAGTTTGATTGTGTCGTCTCGTTGGCCAAGAGCTTCGTAGGTAAGCATGGCCATCCACTCAATCTGCTTGTCTTTCGGCCCGATACTCAAGGCTTGTGCAATTTCGAACTGCGCTCGTTGTCGATCTCCGAGTCGCGCCGACAGATAGGCGATGCAACTCCGAAGAAAGCCGCTCCGCGGATTCTTTATCAACTCCGCTTCGGCGAACGCAAGGCCGCGCCGGTTCGCGGCTTCCGACTCACCGGTGAGTCCTACCCTTCTGTACACGATGCCGAGATTCAGCCACCAAAGCGGCCGCTCGGGAGACATGCCCAAGGCTCGCGTCAGGTAAGGTATAGCTTCCTGATCCCTGCCCTGATACATAAGCGTTACCGCGAGGTTATTGAGGACAGCCGGCGTTTCACCGAGAACCAGCGCAGTACGGAGTTCTCTCTCCGCGTCGGCAAAGTCGCCCGAGTCTATGTAGGACGTGGCCAATGCGTAATGAGTAGATGACTCGTTTGGCGCAATTTCAACCGTTTTCTTGAAGTATTGAATGGCTTCTCTGTACTCGGCATTCTCATAATAATGCGTACCCAGCGCCTGATAGTTCCGGTGGTTCTCCGGATCGAGTTCGATTGCGCGGCGCAACTCCGCAATCGCCCTATCCGAATAACCGGCGCTGTCAAACGCGATACCCAGTCGTCGGTGGTTGTCCGAGTTATTGGGCTCCAACTCGATGGCTCTCTGGTATTCGATTACAGCCTGCTCATATTGGCCTTTGTTCGCGCTGAGAAGACCTGCCACGCGATGTACGGGCGCTAAGTCTTCGTTCCGGCGCTGCGCCTCTCGTAGCGAGTCTTCAGCCAGGGTAAGATACTTCTTATCTTTCGTGACAAAGTACTTCCACCACCACGCCTCCGCATTGCCCGCGTGTGTCAGTGGCGAATCAGGGTCGGCCGCGACCGCTTTTTGCATAGCATCAAGGGCCGAGTTCACACTGCTATCCCGCCGCATGTATGCAAGTCCGTCAAGGTAATACTGCTGCCCTCTCGCACTCATCGCGGCGGTCTTATCCAACGCCGGAAGATGAAACGTACCGGTGACATCCGGCTAACGCCACAGGAATGTAGCGAGACTCACTGGCTGCGTACTCTCCTCTAAATTCCCTGACACGCCCTGAGGAACGCACGTCTAGGAGATAAGCCCAAACGATGTTTTGTCATTGGTGGTCTGAATGGTTCCGTGCAGTACATGAGTGGCGCCCAACGTTGACAAAGCCTTTTCGGGAGTGTCTACATGATTGCGGAGTACCTGACTGAACGGAACAACGGTCAGTCGTGTCTTCTGACTTCCTTTGACGCTAACAAGCTGCCTCGCGATCTCTCGAGACAATGTCTCGGATCCCCGCTCGAACGGTAACATCGCAAGACGTACTGACTCACTCGGCGCAGTGGTGGTCTCATAGGTCACTACTCCGGAAATTGCAGCCAGGACCGCTGCCGCTGCCGACACGATAAACCATCGGCGCGACGGCGGCGCGATCTCGTGTGCTATCGCGCCCGCGCTCGCGAACCTCTCCGCGGGTTCCCAGTTGAGACAACGCTGCACAACACGGTTCCACCGCGAATCCGGAGCCACCCCAACAACCATCTCGCGGAGAATCACTCCGAGAGCATAAACATCGGAAGCAGCGGAAGCCTTTTCGCCTTTCCAAAGCTCCGGCGCCATGTAGTCTGGCGTGCCGGCCATCTCTCCGGATTGCAAGCTTCGCTGCGTCGCCTCCGGACGTCGGGCGAGACCGAAGTCCGTAATAACGGCTCGGGTTTCATCACCCTCCCTCGCCAGGATGATATTGCTGCTCTTGAGATCGCCGTGGATCACGTGCTTACGGTGTGCTTCCGCTAATCCCGCGCAGAGTTGCAGAGCGATGACTCGAGCCTCGCGGTGTGAGCATGGTCCCCTGCGAAGTCTCTCCGACAGTGTCTCGCCGTCGAGAAACTCCATCGTCAGAAAATCTAAGTCGCCATGTTCGGTTGACGCTGTGTGAATCTCGAAGATTTTACAAACGTTCGGATGGCTGATGTCACTTGCGTTGCGAACTTCGGGAGGTAGCCGCTTACGAAAACCGGCCTTTGCGCATTTCAGGGCGATGCGTCAATCAAGCTTCCCATCGCGCGCCTCATAGACAATTCCCATGCCGCCTTGTGCCATCTCGCGAATGATCCGGAAGCGATGTTCCAGCAGTTGACCCGGCTCGAAGGGATGCTCCAGGAACCCTCTGGGATAGAGTGGCTCCGCAAAAACCTTTCATCCGTTGTTCCCATTCGACATAGCTCCGCACCTGTGGAGAGCGTACGATCGTCTCCGCACGCTTCTCGCAGAAAGCTCTCGGTGTCATCCGGCGGAGAGGCCAGCGCTTCTCCACCAGACCCATCACCAAGTCATCGTCCTGCGCTTTGGCTTTCATTTCCGGATCCCATCTGCTCAAACAGCCACTTACGGGCTTCGAGCCACATGCGTTGCAGGGTGCGGATCTTCGAACCTAAGTTCGGCCACCTCTTCATCCGTGAGTCCGAGAAAATACTTAACCTCGACAAGCGTGCGCCACTCGGGATTTTCGACGGCCGCTTGTCTAATAGACTATCCACCGTCAGGGCAAGCTACTTCGCGCTATCGCCATGAATGAAGTTCTCCATCCCCTCGATAGCTACCGATTCCGCGTTCCGCCAGCCGCGTCCATGGTCGATCGGGTGACGGCGATGGCTCTGCCCGCAATAGCGAAAAAGCGCTGCCGGTTGTGCAATCGCGATTCTTGGCGATGACCAGGCGGAAATAAATCTGATCGACGAGCTCCGTCGGTTGTAGGGAGTGACCCTTGCGTTCGCCCTTAATCAAATAGTGAGCGAGCCGCCGCAGATCAGGAAGCACGAGGGCGAAGAGCTGATCCTCAGCGTCCCGGTGTTCGTCGCGCCACTTATAGAGGAGCTCGGTGATATCGCCTTTGTTCGGCACAGGCCACCCTTGTGTGCGCATGTCATCGCGCACGCGGACGGAGATCGGGGTCATGTGCCTCGGCGATCGTACCCCTCGGCGCGCGTTGTGATCATAGGTTAGCGAGCCGTCGCACTGCGCCGGGTTGCATGTGCGGCTAGTCATGGGTGTTGCCTTTCGTTGTGGTGTGGGAGAGATGCGGCAGCAGAAGGGAACGCCATTCTGCTGCCGCAGGCCGAATACACTTTCGTATCCGATCTTACTTTCTCAAATCGATCAGCGCTGGCCGTTTCTACGCCGCGGACGCGGGTCATCAGCTCTTTTCTTGTTTACTCTTCGGGATTAGCCTGCCATTCGAAGAATCCGGCGCGACAACCTTCGTGAGAAAGTAATCGTTACCATATCGGTTGAACACCAGGGATCCTTTGTCTCGATTAGGATCAGCGGAAGCCGGAATCGTCAAGTACGAAGCGGAGGTGGGTTTGCCATGTGCGCTGCGCATGGTGACCAGGAGACCGGACTGGATCACGTCATATTCGCAGGCAGTCATCAAGACCTCACCCATCCGAAAATCAAACCGCACCGTAGCCTTGATTTGATCCTATGAGCAGCCAGTTGGATCGAGGCAAGAAGTCCAATTGCGAGGACGAAGCGTTTCGTCGCGTACTCCTTTTCCGAGACCTCGCTGATTTCTGTCGAACCAGCTGTCAAGTCTCGCAGCAGTAGCGATGCAACGGAAAAATCCCGCCACAATCGTGGCTTACCCTTGGATGGACTTAAGTTTCAGAAACGCCGGAAGTAGATGTGAAGCTACTTGGCTACGCCCATCTTCTCGATGGGCCAATAGATGAACACAGCTTTCCCGTAGATATACTTCCGCGGCACGGGACCCCAGGAACGGCTGTCATTCGAGGAACTCCGGTGATCTCCCATGACGAAGTACTCATCGGACTGAACTTTGAACGGAGCCATCGATTTGACGGTCGCAGTACTCATTCAGCACATGGCTTTCTTCCAGCCGCTAATTGTTCAGCGATGACCGCTCCGTTATCAACCTCGACCGTATCGCCAGGAACACCGATCACTCTCTTTATGTAGGACTTAGTCGGGTCCATCGGGAACCAGAAGACTACCATGTTCCCGCGTTGAATGTCGCCCATACCAAACCGGTAGACGAATTTGTTGATGAAGATCCGCTCCTGGTCGACGAGGGCAGGCATCATGCTGGTCCCTTCCACCTTCACCGGCTGATACAGGAACAAGATCACCAGGATGGCAAGGAACCGGATACAAAAGGTCTCGTATCCAACTCGCCAGCGTCACGAGGGGCGAGCGGCGGAGTACAGGCGCCGGGTGGTCAGTGGACGAGGACGGGTTCTCCATACTTCGGAACGCGCCCTCTTATTCTAATGCAAGGGATGCGAACCGCGCTGATCGTACCTGCTTTAAACGAAGAACCGGTACTGGGCCAGATGCTGGACGCGATCCCGCCAGGTACTTTCAACTCATCATCGTCGCTGATAACGGGTCCGCTGACCGGACGGCCGAAATAGCCCGAAAGGCGCCGCGCTGCCGTGGTCCACGAGCTAGAGCGGGGCTACGGAGCGGCCTGCCTCAAGGCGATCGCTACCCTGCCGCCTGAGATCGAAGCGCTCGTTTTCATGCAGGCGGACTTGGTCCGAGGATGCTCGCGAAGCTCGGGATCTCTTGAACGCATTGGAGACGCATGACCTTGTCCTGGGCAGCCGGACGATGGGCGAAGCCGATCCCGGAGCGTTGCTGCCGCACCAGATGTTCGGGAACTGGGTAGCGATCACGATAGTCCGCCTGTTCTACGGCTATCGCTACACCGATCTGGGTCCCGTTCCGTGCCATCCGCCGCGACGCGCTCAACAGGCTCGGCATGAAGGAGCGGAACTACGGATGGACCGTCGAAATCCAGGCCCGGGCGGTCGAAGAAAAGCTGCGAATCGCCGAAATACGATCCACTATCGAAACCGTGCCGCCGGTGAAAACAAAGTCTCCGGAAACACGAAAGTCCAGCCTGATGGCTGGCTGAGAATTAGTACCACGGTTCTGAAATTATGGTCGGCGGGCCAGGCTCGCTGACCCGCAATGGAGTAACTACAGCTTAGGCGCCTGACGTCGCCCAAAGTACCGCCAGTGCGGAACCTCCGAGACTCAGCAGAGCCAGGCTGCCCGGCTCCGGGACACCTAGGTCTTGCTGTCGTTCAAATAAAACGCGAATTGGTCCCCGGGTCAAGCCCGGAAGAGACGCGCCCGTACGTTGGAAGTAACCCACCAGGCAGCGCTGCCGCAGTCGCACCGCTCAACTGCAGCCGATACGGACTCCCGCAGCAACATTGAAGGGATTCAGCAGGTTAAAGGTGACAAGGTACGCATTCCCGCCGCCGCAGCACCAGGGTTGGCCTGAATCGACAGCAACTACGTTTTGTCCGGCCCCGCTGGCGAGGACGCTGCCAGGGGAACCACCGCTGTCCGCCAGGAACGCGTATGAATATCCTGGTTCCATCCGGCTATGCCGTTGTAATTTTGGAAATAAAATCCGACGCTGCCGATGGTGGTATTCGAGGCGATGCTAAATTATGGCTGTAGAATTCGAATGCAAGACACCAGCCTTTGACTGTCTTCGGACCTCCGTTATCAAAAACGATCGCGGCACGGCGGGACTTGCAAGTGTCGCGAGTAGCACGCAGAGCGATGCTCCGATGTTGAGAGAATAGTTTCGTAATATCGACATGAGTTGATGTTCGATTAGTCCTTTTTTCGCAGGCTACGACGTCAAACGCGTAGCCAGTGAGCAAAGTATACTGGCACATCCGATTGTACGAAATTGGTGTTAGTACTTAGGGTTAAGACGTTGGTACTAAGTACGCGATCAAACTTAGGATTACTTACGCCGGGAGTTAAGCCTTTTCCACGTAAAAAATCCAAGCATCGTTTTCGCATCAATAATCTTGCCTGACGAGATCATTTCATGCACAT
>CAWGVL010000004.1:0-33751 GCA_963825845.1 Bryobacteraceae bacterium
AAAAACCACCGGAACGAATACCGCGAGGGTCGTGAGAGTGGGAAGCCGCGATGGCGCTGGGCCACTTCAGGTTTCCCTTACTGCGGCCTGGAACATACTCATTCCATTCTCGCGGTGGCGGAAGATGTTCTCCAGAACTACGATCGCGTTATCTACGAGCATGCCGACTCCCAAGGGCGAGCCCGCCGAACGAAATGGTGTTCAACGCCATGCCGTTGAAATACATCAAGGCGAAGGTCGCGATCACCGATACGGGGATCGCGATTCCGATAATCATCGTGCTGGAGATGCTTCGTAAGAACACGAGAAGGATCAGGACGGCCAACGCGGAACCTCGAATCGCCGAACTCTTCACGTTGTTCATCGACGTGCTGAATGAATCTGCGCTGTCACTCGTGATAGTTATCGCGACGCCGGCGATCTCGCCGGATGCGGCGCATCCTGCCGGACTGCGTTGCTTACCTCGACGGGCGTCGGAGCCTCACTGTTTGTTTAATACAGTCTGTACGGCAGGAGTGCCGTTGTACGCCTGACAAGCTCGGCTACGTCCATGCGAGTCTTCCACCGTGCCGACGTCGTGGAGCCGCACCGGCACGCCATTCCTGGTTGACACCACGAGATTTCGAACCTCTTCGAGATTGCGATACTGTCCCTGAGTTCGCAGCAGGACTTCGTAGTTGCCCTCTTTGCACGGGCCCCACGGGACGATTGATGTTTTCGGTGTGAACGACATTCACTACATCGCTCACAGAAAGGTCAGACTCCGCAATTTGTTTACGTCGGGAAGGATTGAATACGAATCTCTCGCCGAAGACCTCCGCGAACGGAAACCTGCGCGATCCCCGGAACTCGCTCGAGCCGAATACTAATCTGCTTTTCCGACAAATCGGCGCAGTCCTTTTGCTTCCATGTTCGGTACGCCCACGGTAAGGAAGACTACCGGACTGGCAACGTCGAATTTGTACATTACCGGCGGCTCGATGTCCTCCCGGTAATGCTCGGCGGCGGTCGAGACGACTTGGCAGCTCGTTCGCCGCTTGGTCGAGGTTCGTCCCTGGGCGAAGGAGACGCGGATGTTGGCAACGCCTTCCTGCGCGCTCGAAGAAATTTCCTCTACGCCCGGAGCCGAGCTCACGCCTCCCTCGAGCGGCCGAGCTACGAAGTGTTTCCATCTCCTCAGGCGGCGACTCCGGGATACTCCGCACGAACGCTGATCGTCGGGTACTCGATATCCGGCATCAGGTCAATGGGCAGCCGTAGAAACGATACGCCACCGAGCAGAATAGCCACCAGGGTGACCATCAAGACAGTGACGGGGCGGCGAACGGAACCAGCGGGTAAGTTCATGTCCGATGCGCCTAGCCTCTCACTGAATGCCCGGGGGAAGAACCAGCAGTGCACCAGCTACCGGACCTACTCTTCCCCATTTGACGGGTTGTCGAGGAGAACGATCGCCATCGGCGCCATCCGCTTCCTCCTGCTCGAGAATCTTGATCCGATCGCCTTCGCTGACCATTGCTGCCCCGCGACTTACAACAGCGGCGCCGGGCCGCGAGGTTTCCCAGAACTTCCACTTCTTGACCTTCGGCGGCCCCGGTTTCTATGGGTCGAAACATAGGACGACTTCCTCAACGACGAAGACACCCGCCTGGGTACCGCGGTACACCAACGACTCGCGCGGGATCAATACAGCCTTCCGCAGGGACTCGAGCTCAGCGTTACCCGCGCGAACATCTCCGCACGCAGGAGGTTGGATCGATTCGGAATTTCGATCTCAACAAACGCCGTACGTGTAGCTGGGTCGAGTACTGGTGCAATCCGCGCAACCCTGCCTTCGAAAGCTGTATCGGAATGAGCGTCGACGTGCACCAGTGCACGCATTCCTTGGCGGATCTTACCAACCTGGCGCTCCGGAACATTCGCTACGGTCACGAGAGTACTTAAATTCACCAGGCGCACAATCGGTGTCGTGGGGCTCACGACCGCTCCGACGTCAACGTATCGCTGAGCAACAAACCCGGAGATAGAAGCCTTAAAATGGCCATCCCGCTCCTGCTGAATGTTCAGCGTACGGAGCTCCGCTGCGGCTTGCTCGCCCTGAGCCTCTGTGAGCGCCACCTGCGCCTGGAACACGCGGTAGTTTGTCACCTTCGCATCGTAGTCCTGCCGAGCAATAAGACCGGAGTAACAACAGCTTCGCTCAATCCACATCGGCCTTGGCGCTGCCCAATTCGGCGCGCCGCTGTTGCAGCGTCGCGCTCACAACTGCCTGCGCGGCTGTCGCGCGGCGGACCTGCTGCACCAGCTCTGAGTCTTCCAGGCTGGCGGTACCCCTGTCACCACGACGATGTAGCTGGCTCGACCTCACCCGCAATCTGCATGATCCGGCCGGTCACCTTGGAGCTTATGTCCACCTGTTTTTTCGGCTTCAAAGCGCCAGTGATCTAACGCGATCCGGCACTCGTCCGTCTCTTGCTTCCACAACGTTTACGCTGATCACACGGCCCACCCCACTTGCCTCGGTTTTGCTTTGTCCCGGTTTTTCTCCTCACCTGGGTACGTTGCTGAGACATGATGCTTTAGCTGCGAAGCCTATGACTGCCAGAAGAAGAAGGACGGTAGTGAGAACACGCTTGATGTAAGTTTGCATTGTGAACGGATGAGCCAAGTTCCTGGTCCACGACAGAACGTTAGGCGCGGTAAGATATGGCGTTCGCCGAAGGCGTATCGGGTAAACGGTCGGACCGTAATTTTAGCGTAAATGGTTCGTAATCCTAAGTTGTATACAGTCGATAAAGCAGTGAGATGAGCGTGTTCATTGGGCGTATCGTACACAGCTTGCATGATCATTTTGGGCGGTGAATCCGCCGCTGCGCGAAAAGCGCACACTATTGCACGTTTTGTGCGTCGTCACGCATTGCATAAGCACAAGATGGAAAGGTGGCCCTCAGACGTGGTGCGAACGCAGCTAAGGGCAGTCGTCCATGGTGAAAATTTGGCTCAAAGCTTGCATGTTGTTGTGGGAGCAGTTTTTGCGTGATTCGCGCGACTGTGCATCATCGTGGTGATGACGAGGCCTATGTCAAGGAGATATACCTATGAAACCCGTTGCCGTTTTGTATGCAACACGTGAAGGCGAAACCAGAAAAATTGCCGAGCGCGTTGCAGGTCATCTTCCTTGCCGAAATCGGTTACGAGTCAAAGACACTGAACGTGGCTACGACGATGCGATCGAGACCCTCGATTGAGTGATTACTCCGGGGCAATCTTAGCCGCTTCAGTAATATGCCGGCGAAGCACGGACGTGAAATGATCAGGTTCGTCAAAGCGCATGTGACTGATCTTAATCGATTTTGAACTGCTTCATTTCAGTGACGCTGACTCAGGCGAGCGTCGACATGCCGCAAGGTTCGCAACGGGATCATGAAATAGCCTGAGCGGCGGTGAAGCAAAAACTCATGGATACGTTTTTCATTGAGACCGGGTGGACGCCCCATCAGGCTCATGGTGTGGCAGGCGCATTGTTCTATACCAAGTACAATCCGCTGGTTCGGATGGTGCTTAAGCGCATTGCCAAGAAAGCCGGAGGCGCAACGGATACGTCGCGAGATTATGAATATACCGATTGGGCTGCACTCGAGAGGATTGTCGAGGATTTCGCCGGGCAGCTACCGAAAACTGCTAACGTTAACTGAAACGTCAGTCGCTTGCCGTTACTATCAAAGGAGTGCCGACTACAATCCGTTAGATCATTTTTCCGGTTGACTTTTCCAGCCATAATGCCGCTGCCTGCCGGGTACCTGGAGCAGTGGCGAAGTGTCTACGACGCGAAGCTTGATACGACTTCACGTTGTGGAAGATCAGCCGCCGGCGCTCCACCGACTGGGACCGGCTTCACACGGACGCTGAGCGGGAAATGGAAAATCGAAAGATCGCGGGGCGCGACTCACTGAAGCATTTCGAAGCCAGTATATTCCGCAGCCTACGCGGAGACCCACGTACTTTTGCGGTGAATCCCCGCCACGGCGATCACGTCTTCGCAGGGGATGGTGGACAGCCGGGAGTCACTTACATGATGCCTACCCATGGGTACGGCCCGTTCCGGCGCATGCTGCTCGGTTCAGTCACGGCCAAGGCGTTCCACATGCGCGATGCCCGGTGTGGACAAGTCCGCATATGGACGTCGCAATCAATACGGCTGACTGGTTTGCGCTCCGGCGGATTTTGTGTTCAGTCGCTTTGAACTGGGAAAGCGATCACCTGTCGAGCCGATCTGCTGCATTAGCGGCGCATCTCGGGGCCGAACTTGACAGCCTTCCACGCCTCGCTCCTCTGGAAGAAGCTGATTGTTGGAGATGGCCGATGCCGAGGGTCGCGTGCGTTTCTCTTGAGCTGCCCGCAGGAAACTGGAGGAGGCCGCCAGTCGCGTACCGGGTGTTTCCAAGACATGCGTGCGCGTGGGTGAGGTTTCACGCGAAGTAGCGCGTGCCGCGCGCGAACATAAGGCGGATCTCATCGTGATCGGCCGTGGCGGAGCTCCGGAAATGTGGGGACGGCTGGGGAGCCATGCGTACGCTATAGTGCGGCGGGCGCCCTGCCCGGTTTTGTGCATCTGACCTTCGAACGATAGCGCCGAGAGAAGGGTGGGCAACACCTGTGAGAACAGCGTATACGAGCGGACATCCGCATTTGCAGTCACGGCGGGATGTCCTTCTGCACTATTTAGGTGATCTCATCTACGGCGCCAATGACGGAATCGTTACCACGTTTGCTGTTATTGCCGGTGTTGCAGGGGCCAGTCTGTCGGATAATGTTGTGCTCGTCCTGGGAATAGCGAATCTGCTGGCAGACGGGTTTTCAATGGCCGCCAGCAACTATCTCGCGATCCGGTCGAAGGGCCTCGCGGAACTCGAGACGACGACAACGCTTTCCGAGCCTTATCCTTTCCGGCACGGTCTGGCGCACGTTCATCGCCTTTACGGGCGCAGGCAGCACTCTGCTGGTCACATACTTTCCGTTTTCCACGCCGGATCACCGTTTTGCCGGCACAGCCATTGCTTCCGCAGTGACGCTGTTCACGATTGGAGCCGCGCGAAGCACTCTTGTGCGTCATCCATGGTGGAGGAACGGACTGGAGATGCTCCTGACCGGTGGAGCTGCCGGCGCGGTATCGTACTTCGCCGGCGCCTGGGTAAGTCAGTTCGTGCACTAGGGCGCGATCAAACGCTACGGCTTGTCAGATGCAAGCGACCGGGCACGGCGATTCGCGGATGATCGCGTATGATTCATCGTGCAATCCGGACCAGATTCCTGACCCGAGATGCCGGCCGACGACGACCAGGTCGGCCTGCTTGAGCTGTGCCGCCGCTCGTACCTTCGAGGCGACCGCGCCGCTGTCCAGGATGACGTCGTCGTGGTAATCGACGGAATCGAGTAGAGGGCGAAGCTGGTTCATCACGTTCTTCCGCATATTTGCTCGTAAGCCGACATCGAAATCTGCCGAGTGGCCTTGGGCAAGTTCCGGCATGACGTGTACAACGCTCAGTTGCGCTCGCACTTCCCGGCTGAAATCCACTGCCCAGCGGAGAGCCCGCTGCTGTCGCATGTCCGCATCAACCGCACAGAGGATGTGCCGGAACTCGCGCTGCATCGGGGCTGGCGGTTCCACATGGGGAATCGTGCAGACGGGACACTTGGCGTCGTGGAGGACCTTCGCCGTAACAGACCCAAGTAGCATCCGGCGTAAGACCCCGGAGCCGTGAGTCGTCATCACAATCAGATCAGAATTCAAATCATTGGCTTCGTTGATGATCGTGGTCGCAGGATCTCCCGTGAGTAAGCGTGGAACAACCACGACATCACGCATCGATGAACAGACGAATTTGCGCATCTTTTCGGCAGCTTGCGATTCCTGCAATTGACTCCACGCGAGATCAAGTGCATACGCCGGGGGTAACGAGACGTCACTCACGTCCGAATACGTTGCGTGTGCGTGGGAGACATGCAACACCGTTACCTGGGCGCTGAACCGGTGTGTCAACGCGGCAACATAATCAGCCGCTGAGACCGACTTGGTCGAAAAGTCAGTTGGAAACAGGATTCGTTGAATCGGGAGCATATGCAAGCCTTCTAAACTTTCGCCGGCAATTGAACGACCAGCGAGCGCGTATCCTTCTAGCCACCGATTTCTATTGAAGCAGAGCCAAGACCGGAACGGAACACCGACGCGGCAAGGGGAGGTTGTTGTGTAATTCCTCGGGGGCAAGTTTTGACAAATCCATAACGACTTTCACAGTGCATTCCACCTAGACTGCAGTCATGTGGAAGCGTGCAGTGAAGTCGACCATACTCATCGGAACCCTGTCGATAACTGCGCTACAGTTCGTGCCCGGCCCGAAGCGTTCGAACCCACCCGTGGTGGCGGGCCGATCCTTGTTTGACAACGCCGTCGTTCCCCGACACGTCCAAGATGTGCTCCGGCGCTCCTGTATGGATTGTCACTCGAACGAGACGCGATGGCCCTGGTACAGCCATATTGCTCCGCTGAGTTGGGGCGTCACGTCCGATGTCGCACGCGCGCGAAGGGCGATCAATTTCTCGGAGTGGGCCGTGCAGGCGGGCCGAACCCCGGCTAGCGCAGCCGGAACGCTGATGGCAATGTGTGCCGGCGTGAGCAGCGGCCGTATGCCGCCGGAGAAGTACACACTGCTCCATGGTCAGGCTCGGCTGACTGCGCCGGAGCGGCAGGCCGTCTGCGAGTGGGCTCACGCCGAAACTCGCAGACAAATTGCGGTGAATAAGAAACTGCGAATTCTGCGAACGAAACGAGACTAAACCATGGCGGCCAAGAGACGCCTAGATGTCGTAATACAAAGCGAACTCGTATGGGTGTGGCCGGAGCCGGACTGCTTCGGCTTCGGCGCGACGTTTGTAGCTGATGAAAGTCTCGATCAACTCGTCACTGAATACGTCCCCTTTGAGGAGGAAGCCGTGATCGTCCTCAAGCGCGGTGAGAGCCTCGTCGAGGGATCCGGGCATAGAAGGAACCATCTTCAGCTCTTCGGGTGAAAGATCGTAAATGTCCTTGTCGAGCGGTTCGCCCGGAGCGATCTTGTTCTGAATGCCATCGAGACCCGCCATCATCATCGCGGCAAAAGCCAGATACGGATTGCACGACGGGTCGGGCGGACGAAATTCCACGCGCTTCGCTTTGGGGCTTGCCGAGTACATCGGAATGCGCACCGCGGCTGATCGATTTCGCCGCGAATAGGCTAGATTCACCGGGGCTTCATATCCGGGAACAAGCCGTTTATAACTATTCGTCGTCGGAGCGATGATGGCCGAGAGAGCCCGCGCATGCTTCAAAAGACCACCGATATAGTGTAGAGCCAGTTCGCTGAGACCCGCATATCCATCGCCTGAGAAGAGCGGGTTGCCTCCCTTCCAAAGGCTTTGATGACAATGCATACCGCTGCCATTGTCTCCGAACAAAGGCTTCGGCATGAAGGTCACAGATTTGCCGTATTGATTCGCCACGTTACGAATGACGTATTTATACAGCATCATGTTGTCAGCCGACTTGATGAGTGTGTCGAAGCGCTGGTCGATCTCACACTGGCCACCCGTTGCGACCTCGTGGTGATGGCATTCGATGTCGAGGCCACATCTGATCATGACCTCGACCATTTCAGCGCGCAGGTCCTGATAATGGTCGGTTGGCGGTACGGGGAAGTAACCCTCTTTGTATCTAGGCCGATAGCCGAGATTGTCCTTCTCCCGGCCAGAATTCCAGCGGCCCTCCTCCGCATCGATGAAGTAGAAGCCAGAGTGCTGGTTCTGATCGAACCGCACGTTGTCGAAGATAAAGAACTCCGCTTCGGCCCCGAAGTACGCCGTGTCGGCGATGCCGCTGTTCTGGAGGAAGAGTTCCGCTTTTTTCGCGATCCATCGAGGGTCCCTGTCGTAATGTTGCCGAGTAATCGGATCGATTACGTCGCACGTCATTACCAGGGTCGTAACCTCGTTGAACGGATCCATGAAAGCGGTTGACGTGTCTGGGATGAGGAGCATATCGCTCTCATTGATCGCTGCCCAACCCCGTATGCTGGAGCCGTCGATTCCGAAGCCTTCTTCGAAGGCTTCTTCCTTCAGCATGCCTATTGGATAGGAGATGTGCTGCTGTAGGCCGGGCAGGTCGGTGAAGCGCAGGTCGAGTTGCCGCGCGTCGTTCTGGTTCGCAAATTCCAGTACTTCCTTCGGGCTCATCTATCCTCCAGAGACTAACGTTCGGCGCGATGGACGAAACGTCAGTGTTAATAAGTGCTTAGCTTATCTGATACCGGGGAAAAGGGTCAATGGAATCGCGGCAAATGTCTGAACTGTTACGATGACAACGGATTATGCAGCAGATCCTGCTAGAATTGGAGCCCCGACGACGGGTCTTCACGGTTTCAGAACTGAATTCGCGCATCCGTGCGGTACTGGACGAGCAATTTGGGGAAATTTGGGTTTCCGGCGAGATTTCGGGTGTTCGCCTGGCATCCAGCGGGCATTATTACTTCACGTTAAAAGATGGTGACGCGCAAGTAAAGTGCGCTTGCTTCCGTATGGCCGCCCGATACTTGAGGTTTAAACCTGCCGACGGGGTGGCAGTGATTGCGCGCGGGCATCTCGACGTGTACGACGCTCGCGGTGAGTATCAGCTCCTCGTTGAACATCTGGAACCTCAAGGCTATGGCGCCCTTCAGTTCGCATTCGAGCAATTGAAGAAGAAACTCGCTGCAGAAGGGCTGTTCGACTCGGGAAGGAAACGTCCGTTGCCGAAGTATCCTCAACGGATCGCTATTGTCACTTCCCCTTCAGGCGCGGTGATCCAGGACATGCTCAACATCTTATTGCGCCGTTTCCCCGGACTTCACATCCGTTTATATCCAGCGCAAGTGCAGGGCGAAGGTTCCGTTGAGCAGGTGTGCCGTGCGATCCGCTGGTTTTCAGATTCCGAATGGGCGGACGTCATAATTCTGGCCCGCGGAGGAGGATCGCTCGAGGACCTTTGGACTTTCAACGAAGAGGAGGTTGCCCGTGCGATTGCAGAGTCCCGGCTGCCCGTCGTGTCCGCTGTCGGACATGAAACCGACTTCACGATCGCAGACTTTGTGGCGGACCTGCGGGCCCCCACGCCATCTGCTGCTGCCGAGCTTGTCGTTAGAACACGCGAGCAGGTGCTTGAATCGATCTCGAACTGCAGACGCATGCTCGAACAACAGATGCGGTATCGCATCAGTATCGCCGCCAAACGAATGCATGAGCGTGGAGTGGACCGGGTGAGCAACATCGTCCACCGCTCCATCGGGCGAGGGTTCCAACGAGTTGATGAACTGGAGCGGTGCTCGGCGGATGCTCTCCGCAGGCAGTTGCGTCAACAACGGCTGCGATGGCATGAACTCGATTCAGCGCTCCGGAGGATGGATCTGCGGCTGCGGCTCTCAGAAGCCAGGCGCCGGCACCATATGCTGTCAGAATGCATGCAGACGCGAGTTGCGACTCTGATGAAGGGATCACGCTCACGATTGGAATCGCTTTCGACTCAACTTTCTCATCTCAGTCCGCTTAATGTTCTCGAACGTGGATATGCCATCGTGCACGACAGCGCCGGAAACATAGTTCGGTCGCCATCCCAAGTCACAGTAGGGGCGGAATTAGCGATTCGATTGGCGCAAGGGAAAATAAAGGCGCAGGTAAGCGAATAAGCTATCAAATTTGTCGTATGCGGCTTGGCGCAGTAGTCGCTAGTGCGAACCGCTGCGCGGTGAGTAGCTGTCTTTAACGAGCGAACGTGAAGCCAAATCCCGTGCTGTAGAGGAAATCATTGCTCTTGCGTCCGGGAGCCGGGTTGGTCAGATACCGATCACTGAGCGCAATGTTCCAAATGAGCCATTTGAAGAGCACCGTCGTTGCCCCGGTGTCGAAGTTAATACGGTACTCTCCGGTGTTCGAAAGATTGTTAAACATGCGGAACGTTTGTACGAGCGTTGTTCGAGTGTTTAGCTTGAAATTGAAGTCGTTGCCCCAATACGCTTCAGCAGAGTTTCTTGTAAACGGCGTGGCCGGTGCGGCGGGACTGAAACTCTCACGGTTCCACGCGGCGCCACCTACGAGAGCAAAATGGCCGTTCTCTCCGGTCCACAGTGAATATCCCAAACCTCCGCCGAGAACGACGCGAAGGTCGAGAGCCTGGAATAGGTCGTATTCATAGTCATTGAAGCCAGTGTAAAAAAGCTTCTTCGTGATATTGCGGTTGTACGCCCATCCACCGCGAACCGCCTGCGCTGTCTTAGCGCTTACTCCATCTACTGTTGCTGTCGAACGGATGGAATTGAAATAGGCCGTTGTACGACTCGTATTAGAGGTGCGCACGAAACTGAAAGGCGTAACCAAAGTAGATGTTCTCGCGTTTCCTCTGCTGCCGGTCAGATTCAGGCTTCCCGTCACCTGCCAAAGATCGAGGAATCCAGGGTTCATGAATCGCTCGTATGCTCTCTGCTGGGCTTCATTTCGCAAAGCAACGACGTCGCCGGGAGCTACCGTCTGCGTCGCTCCCGGAGCATCCACCTGGATGCGGCCGCCCTGAGTTTCGAGATTGCCCCTAATGGTCCGGTCACCCGACAGCACGACGTTCAGCGGTTGGTCGGTCTTGATAGTAGCGATATCGTCCCACTTGAGCGTGACTTCGCCGAAGTTTTTGCTTTTGATGCTGACTTTGTCAGCGTCTTTCTTGATTACCTCACCCGTAATACGATCTCCATCTTTCAGCACGATCTGGTCTGCCGATGCGGTGCTTAGCAGAGCCATTGCGGTGATCGAAAGTACGACGAGTTTTTTTATCGTGAGTGGTGACATAGATCTACTAATTCCTACCTATTCAAATGGTGGCGTATGGGCCCGATTGTGAGGTGCAGTTTGGGACAGCGCTTCGCAGCGACCGGGACCGATATAGTGTAATACTCACTATTCTTCCTTGTAGCCTTCCGGGCGATAACCAGAGGCACTGAAGCCCTAACTAGCCGCTAACGTCAGGATTCAGGACTAAACGGTATCGAATGCGGCGCCAATGATCGCTGCGATGGACAGATCGAGCACGTTGCCTCTGATTCGAATGCTTCAGAGTCTTTCAGTATCTTGTGCTCTCTTTTGACTTGTCATTTCAATCTGCGCGCTAGGCTTTGGCGGTCGCCGATGATTGGAACAGCGGCGGCTCGGGTTCAGGAACTCCCGCTATCATTGGGTAAACGAGACCGGCAGCCACTGCTCCAGCAATCGGCGCCACCCAAAACATCCAAAGCTGTGCGAGCGCCCAACCACCGACGAGGACAGCTGGTCCAGTGCTTCGAGCAGGATTGACGGACAAATTCGTGACAGGAATTCCGATTAGATGGATAAGTGTCAGCCCGAGACCGATGGCAATGGGAGCGAATCCTTGGGGCGCGCGCTTGTCGGTCACGCCAAGAATAATCATAAGGAACATGTAAGTCAGCAGGATTTCAGCAAAGATGCACGCAGCCTAACGTGTAGCCACCCGGTGAATGCGCTCCATACCCATTGGAGGCTAAGCCATCAGATAGGCTAAAGCCGGACTTGCCGCTTGCGATTACGTAGAGGGCCGCCGCGGCGGCGATCGCTCCCGTCACCTGAGCGGCAATGTACGCAGGCAGCTCTGATGCTGGGAATCGTTTACCGACGACGAGTCCGACCGACACAGCGGGATTGAGATGGCAGCCTGAGATGTGTCCGATTGCGTACGCCATTGTTAGTACTGTCAGACCGAATGCCAGTGAAACCCCGAGAAGGCCGATTCCAACCACGGGAACCGACGCTGCGAGAACTGCGCTACCGCAGCCCCCGAAAACTAGCCAAAACGTTCCAACAAGCTCTGCTGCGCAGCGCCTGGAAAGAGTGGTTGAGTTCATAATAGTTGCTCCTTGAAGATTCGCGATCGATGATCGCCTTGATACGCTCGGACAGCAATCAGTCATTCAAAGGTGCATTTTTTTTTGCGGTGGCGATTCCGAAACACGCCAAGTATGTGATCCGAGACAAGTACGCGAAGGCTTTCAGATGCTGCCGTTGAGGTGCTGATGAGAGGCCGTGTCGGAAACTGCGGTCGTAAGTTAGTAAGGATGTGGCAACCGGATACACGGCTGCGGTGGTGTGATGCTCAGGTCACACGGCAAATCTCTATGGAAGCGCGACCCAACATGAGGGATTCGGTCGTAACGACGTCCTCATCAGTGACATGTACCGGGGGCCCATAGTGAGGCTTGACGAAAGCAACGCGCGAGTTCGCGGCGCTCACAACGAATTAGCCCGGTAACGGGTACCAGGGCTGTGCCGCAATTCGCGACATCTGGTCCGGCTACGACACAGATACGAATCTGACGTACTTCGCCTCGGATTTCGGCTGCACTAGATTTCGGCTTCACTAGTTGATAAGCACGCTGATCGGGAAGCCGGTCCAGGCTACCGCCATCGGCGACGCCTGACGCGGAGGAAGCAGTAAGTTGGACCGCACAGCTTTCTTGCCCTCTAGACGTCGTTCTCGTAAAAGGTGGTGTAGCCAGTTACGTCCTCCTCTTCGATGGTCGGCGGCTCCGAGCTGGCAACTCAACGGATTCCGGCATTGGCCGGCAGCGGAATCTCCCGGTTTATGCAATTCGTACAAAACATGGCGAATGGATTACTTGATTAGAGAATACACCGCGCGGGAACTTCGACGCGGCTCCGTTCGTAACTATGAATGAGGAGTGAAACCAATGTTCTGTACCAAATGTGGGATTGAGTTGGAGGAGCGCGACCACTTCTGCTACCGATGCGGCGCTATCACGGTGCGAGGACAGTCGCCGTATGCGCAACGGCGCCTGGTACGGAGCGTCACGAATAAGAAAATCGCGGGTGTCTGCGGAGGCCTGGCCGAATACCTCGACGCCGACCCGGTCATGATGCGGCTCCTGTGGGTGCTGCTGACGCTTGGATTGCCGCCCGCCGGCATCATTGGTTACATAGTCGCGTGGATTGTGATCCCGAAAGCGCCAACGGTTCCGGTAGGGTTCAATCCGGCGCCCGTACCTCAGTCCTGATTCAGAGGTTCCCCTAATTGGGCCGCTGCGTCGACTGCGCCGTCGTGGGCCCGCTTGGCTCCCGCCTTGAGCTGCGGAGACCGCAGAAGGCCGTCTCCCTCGAGCGCGGTATATAGCGCGTCGGCGCGGCGATAATATTTGGCTGCCTCACGCCAGTTTTGCTGAGCCTTCGAGGGCGTCCGCACCGCGAGCGCCGCGTACGCGGAGGCGAGGCGATTCTGAAAATCGGCCATTGCGGTTCTGGCAGACGTTCCTCTCGGGTCCACTTCGATGATCGATGTCTGTAGCTCGACCGCTTTGTTGAAATCTCGCAGCGCTTCGGTTAGCTTGTCGGCCTGAAGGAATGTAGACCCGCGCTCGGCAATGTTCCCCGCCAACAGCGCACGGGACCGCGCATTTTGCGGATCACGCGACAGGCTCAATTCCCGGATCTTGATCGCTTCGTTCAAAACTTCGATGGCTTCTTTATACTCCCCCGTTCCCCGCAATGCCATTCCGAGGAAGTGGCAACTTCCGGCTGTATCTGTCGCCAGCGATTCGTCGTTTGGAGAAGCTGTGCTCAGCGGCCGCTGAAGCGCGAGCGCCTGTCTCAGATATCCGATCGCCTCGACTGACTGTCCCGCTTGGGCATATCCCGCGCCTAACCGATAATGGATCCGGGCAAGATCGCGCTGAGCCTTGACACTGTCTTTCGCATAACCAAGGCTATTGGTCCGCAGCGTGAGCGCACGACGGAAGTGCTTGCGCGATTCTTCCCAACGATCATAAAACGTGAGCGCGTAACCGAGGCTCGTATGGCTTCTGGCCAGCAGGTCGATGTGGTCCTGATTCTTCGAATCGGTCTCAAAAAGTTTTTCGGCGATAGCGAGCGCCTTTCGGTCGTATTGAAGGCGTTCGTCGGAAGTTGCGGCGCGTCCAATCAGAAACGCAGTCAGTAGATAGTTGTTTGCAAGATCGAATTGGATCGCAGGATCTTTCGATCCCTTCGCGAGCATCTCGCGGATCACCTGAGCCTTCTTCGTCGTTTCCAGAGCCGCGAAGGACTGACCGAGACCTGCGCCCGCTGCTCCCGCCTGCAACTCGGCAAATTTCTCGTATGCCGTCGCAAGGGCCCGGTGAAGACCCGGATCTTCGCCTGCATCCCGGGTCAGACCGTTCAGATACTCGAGTGATTTCCGCAACAGCTTCTCACGAGCAGGTGTAGCTCCTGGAAGGTTGGCGATCGCATCATGCACTTCCACAAGGAACGTGCTCGCCAGTTGGTGATCCTCCGCCATGCGCCTCGATAGCCGCCGGGCTTCCCAGGATGCGTACAGGGAGAGGACACACAGCAACAGGAATGTCGCCACACCTATGCCCACTCCCACCGGATGGCGAGTTGTGAACTTGCTCATCCGGTAACTGACCGTATCTTTTCGGGCACGAATCGGGTGCCCTTCCAGATAACGGCCGAGATCCTCACTAAATTGATCGACCGACGCGTAGCGGCGTTCGGGCTCCTTCCGCAAAGCGACCGAGACCACAGTATCCAGATCGCCTCGTAACCGCCGGCGAAGAGCCTCCACGGTCGTGCGCCGGCAGTTCGAGATTTCACTTGGATCGACGGTGATCGTCGTTCCGTCACTCGGCTCGACCTTCTCCCGTATACCGACGACCGTACTCGCCCGGGTCGGTTCTCGCTCGCAGATTACGCGCGCGAGTTCTTCGGAGTCACGCATCGGCAGCCGGTAGGGCCGATGTCCCGTAAGCAACTCGTACAGAATTACGCCGAGAGAATAGACGTCACTGGCCGGTCCGATCGTTCCGCCGCGAATCTGCTCGGGGCTGGCGTACGCGGGAGTCGCCATAGCGGCTCCAGTCACGGTGGGATCATCGTCTCCCCCCTTGACGATCTTGGCGATACCGAAATCGAGTAGCTTCGGAGTTCCGTTGCTCGTGACTAAAATGTTTCCGGGCTTCAGATCGCGATGGATAACGTAGTTGTGATGCGCGTACGCCACAGCATCGCAGACTTTCCGAAATAACCGAAGCCGCTCGGTGACGGTTAGCCGGTGCTTGTCGCAATATTCCGTGAGTGGCAGGCCGTCGACATACTCCATAACGAAGTACGGCAAGCCGGACGAGGTACTGCCGCCATCCAGAATGCGGGCGATATGCGCGTGATCGAGAGACGCCAGGATCTGCCGCTCCGTCCGGAATCGGCGCAGAACCATATCGGTGTCCATCCCTCGGCTGACGATCTTGATCGCGACGACCATTTGGAACTCGTCGTCGTCACGGACGGCGCGGTAAACCGTGCCCATACCGCCGCGACCCACTTCTTCCACGAGGCGATAAACACCGATCCGGTGACCAGCCAAAGCGCCTGCATCGAAGGCCGCGAGGAACTCGCCCTGGATAGGCCCACCCTTTTCGAGGAAGTCCGTCGCATCTTCGTGTGCGGCAAGCAGTGACACAATTTCGCCCCGAAGCTCAGGGTCGGGACACGCGTGCTCCAGGTAGCGCGCGCGCTCGGCTGAGGGTCTTTCGAGGCACTCCTCGAGCAACCCTTTAACTGTTGCCCAGTTCGATGACATGTCCGATGCTTTACAATCGTAACCCACAAACAGGACCTAATGTTTACGCTTTTTAGGCGCTCACCTCAAACGCGGGTACCGCCACGGGGAAATCCTATCCCAACACCTAGGGGGAATCCTATCCCCATAGGATATTCCTTGCAAGCTGTAGTAAGGAATGGCTATAATCCGGCAGTATTTCTTACAGTCGATCCCTGATTGTTCTAAACCCGGGAGAACATTGTCTACCATCCAGCGCAGGTCCTTGCCAGCGATTCGCAGAGATCGCGGAGTCGTCTTCCTTACGTTTCTGCTCGCCGCGCTGGGGTTCACACCCGTATACGCGCAAAATATCACGCTTATAAACATTGACCCGAGCACGGCGAGTCCAAATACACCGATAAGCATGACAGCGAGTGGCTTTACCGCCGGCACCCCGGCGCCATCTGTGTCCGTGATGCTAACGCCCCAAGTCGGTGGGTCTCCCATTACGGTTGCGAGTGCCGTCACAGGAACCGGTATAGGCCGATCCATCAACTTCTTTGCGCCTTCCAGCCCGGGCGGTGTGTACACGGTCACCGCGTCTGGGGCAGGGTTAACATTCATTAATTCACTAGCTCTTACGCTTACCGGCCCGCCGAACTTTACTCTGGCTCCCAACAGTGGCCGCCCAAAGCGCAAATGTCCTGGTGACGATCTTTGGTTCGAACACTTCGTTTCCGTCTGGAGCAACCACCGCCAACTTCGGTCCCGGCATCTCCGTAGGCGGCGCCGCTGCAGGCGCGACAGGCCCCATAGCCGTTCAGCCGAACGGAACGGCCATCGCGTCCCTCGCGATAAGTCCTGGCGCAAGCATCGGATCGCGTAACGTTACGGTCAACGGCGCCGACACCATCACTGTTCCGAATGCGTTCTCCGTCACCTCCGGAACTCGAACTCTTACGCTCATCAATGTCGATCCGGCTACCGGTGTGGCGAGCACACCCGTGTCGGTCACTGCGACGGGGTTTCAAGTAGGAGTGCTTGCTTCGGCCTTTACGGTGACGCTCTCGCCCCAAGGGGGAGGTGCTCCGATCAACACGATCGCCGTTGTGACCGGGACGGCCGTTGGGCGCTCGATCAACTTTGTCGTGCCTCCCGGGGCTCCGGCGGGCGCATATACTCTCACCGCATCCGGTACAGGCTACGTGAGCGGGAACTCACTCCCATTCACCATCACGGGCCCACCCAGCTTTACCCTCAGCCCAAACAGTGGCGCGCAAGCGGCGACGGTTCAGGTAACGATCGTAGGCTCGAACACGACCTTCCCGCCGGGTGGGACCACGGCCAATTTCGGCGCGGGTATCTCAGTGGGCGGCGCCCCGGCGGGTGCGAGTGGACCAGTATCGGTACAACCGAATGGAACGGCGATCGCCACGCTCATCATCAATCCAGCGGCGACGGTTGGTGCGCGTACGGTTACGGTCGACGGCACGGATACACTCTCTCTGCCAAACGGCTTCATCGTCACGTCCGGCCCGCGAACACTCACCCTGATCAACGCCGATCCAAATCCCGCGGCTGTCGCTAGTCCAGTGTCTGTTACGGCTACGGGCTTCGAAGTCGGAGTTGCCGCGCCGCCCTTTACGATTACGCTCACGCCTCAAGGCGGAGGCGCGTCGATCACAACTGGTGCGACGGTCACGGGCACGGCCACAGGTCGATCCATCAACTTCATCGTGCCTCCCGGATCTGCGTCAGGGCTCTACACACTTACCGCGGGGGGCGCCGGGTATATCAGCGGAAACTCTCTTCCGTTCACGATTAGCGGTACGCCCGGTTTCACTCTGAGTCCGACGTCAGCCCCGCAGGGAGCCACTATTCAGGTCACAGTCACGGGCGCGAGCACGACATTCCCTGTGGGAGCAACGACAGCCAACTTCGGTGCTGGAATTTCGGTGGGCGGTGCAGCGGAAGGCGCGGACGGACCCGTCGCCGTGCAGCCGAACGGGACGGCCATCGCGACATTAGTCATAAATGCCAGTGCGGCGCCGGGTCCCAGATCCGTAACTGTCGCCGGCTTGAATATCATCACGCAGGCGAACGCATTCACCGTCATCACTGGCACGCGCACGCTGACGCTGGACAGTATCTTCCCGCCGAGCGGAGTCGCGGGCGCCGGAGTCAGTGTCACTGCCACAGGCTTCGAAATCGGAGTGACTGCTCCTGCGCTCACAGTCACCTTGACGCACCAAGGCGGAGGCGCGCCGGTCAACGTCCCGGGTTCGACAACCGGAACCACGTTGACCAGACAGATAAGTTTCACCGTGCCCGCAGGCTCCGCCGGAGGCACTTATAGTGTCACTGTTGCTGCGACCGGGTATGTCAGCGGTAACTCCCTTCCGTTCACGGTCACTGCTCCCCAGATCACGAGTGTCAGCCCGGCAAGCGCGCCTCAAGGCCAAACCTTGTCAGCTACGATTACCGGCGCTAATACTAACTTCACAAACCTGTCTACCGTCAACTTCGGCGCCGGTATCACGGTCAACAGCGTAGTCTTCAACAGCGCTGCGAGTCTCACGGCCAACATCAGTGTTCAATCAGGAGCGGCGCCCGGGGCTCGAGACGTGACGGTGACCACGAATGGAACGCCAGTCATTGGTTCCGGGCTGTTCTCCGTAATCGAAGTGCCGGGCGAGATCACGTCGATAACACCTGGTACAGGACAGCAAGGGGCCTCACTGGTTGTTACGATCACGGGATCGCACACCAACTTCGGGGCGGGCTCGAGTGTCAGCTTCGGCCCGGGGATTACGGTCACCTCGATCAACGCCGGCAGCGCAACGAGCCTGACCGCAACCATCAACATCGCATCCGGCGCTACTATCGGACCACGCGACGTGACCGTCACGACAAACGCGATCCCCGTCACCAAAGTGGGAGGGTTCAGCGTGACACCGGGCACACCGAAGATCCTGTCGGTTGCGCCTCCGTCGGCTCCGCAAGGTCAAACCATTTCACTGACAATCGTTGGCGAGAATGCAGGCTTCACTCTGGGTTCCTCCGTAACTTTCGGTAGCGGCATCACCGTCAACTCGGTCACGGCCAACAGCGCTGACAATCTGACTGCGAATGTCACGATCGCTCCCAATGCGACGCTCGGTGTTCGTGATGTTGTTGTAACGACGAACGGCTCCCCCGTCACGGGATCCGGATTGTTCACTGTCATGCCAGCGCCTCCGCAGCAGATCACATCCGTCAATCCACCTACAGGCGAACAGGGCAAGACACTGTCGGTGACTATCGCAGGCGCGGACACGAATTTCACGTCTTCCTCGACGGTAAGCTTTGGACAGGGCGTGACTGTCAATTCGGTGGCTGCAAACGGAACCTTAATCATCACCGCGAATATCACCATCGCGCCGAGCGCGCTACTCGGTGCTCGGGATGTGACGGTAACCACCGATGGATCATCAGTCACAGGCGCAAGTCTCTTCACGGTGGTCGAGCCTCCGCGTCTGAGCAGCGCCTTTCCAGGCTCCGGCCATCCCGGGGATAGTCTTACCGTCACGATCACCGGCGCAGGCACGAACTTCAACGCCGGATCCACTGTGAGCTTCGGAAGTGGGGTCACGGTCAACTCCGCTGCATCCACCACGGCGACTAGCCTCACGGCAAACATCACGATTACACCCGGCGCGGTCATAGGTCCCCGAGACGTGACTGTAACGACGAATGGCATCCCTCTCACCGGCATCGGGCTGTTTGCAGTCACTCCAGCTCCGCGACTCGTGTCAGTCACTCCCAATGTCGTGACGCAAGGGCAGACGGCCACACTGACAATCACAGGTGAGTTCACGCACTTTCAGCAAGGCTTGACGCAAGTGAACCTAGGTCAAGGCGTGACGATTGGGTCCCTGACAGTGAATTCCACAACCTCCATCACAGCCGTAGTCACAGCCGCCTCCGACGCGGCGCCAGGCTCGCGTATCTTGACCGTTACGACTGGTGTAGAGCAATCAACGCTTGGTGCTGCAGTGACGATTGTAACTCCCGGTTCGGCCCTCACACTCATCGATCCGAACAGCGGTAGACAGGGGCAAAGCCTGAGCGTTCGGATCGTAGGTTTAACAACGAATTTCTCGCAAGCTGTATCCCAGGTAAGCTTTGGGTCCGGCATCACCGTCAACTCAGTGAGCGTGACAAATGCGACGACGTTGACGGCTGTCATCACTATCACTGGGGATGCCGTCCTGGGATCTCGCACAGTGAGCGTGACCACCGGCGCCGAGGTTGCCGCTCTGTCCAACGGCTTTGTCGTTTTGCCTCCCGGACAAGCGCAGCCCCTGACTTGTATTACGAACGCTGGCGTCCCGCCTCTTCTCCGAGCTGAAGGTTTGACCGAACTTACAGGTGACCTGCTTCTCATCTGCACAGGAGGCGGCGCCGGTCAGACGAGCGCGATTAACGTTCAAGTTTTTCTGAATACGCCGATTACCAGTCGCCTCGTTGACGGAAAGAGCGAAGCGCTGCTGATCGTCGACGAACTCGGCTTCAACGCACCATCCGGCGCAACCACTCCGGCGGTGTACCGTGCCGTTCCTGCCCAGGTTGAAAATGCAATCGTGTGGACGAATGTTCAGATCACCGCCCCAGGACCGAGTGGTAAACGAGTACTTCGCATCACCAACGTCAGAGCGAACGCGGCTTCTCTCGGCACATCCACTTCGCTTGTCCCCACACAAGTGATTGCGTTCTTGTCGATTTCGCCGAGCAACTCGCTGCCTCTCAGTTCACCCCAGCAGGTCGTCGGCTATGTTCAGCCGGGACTCGTCTTCGATGTGACCAACTGCAATGCCACTGCCTCGGGCACAACAGCTCAGCTCGTCCAGTGCGTGGGTGAGAATGCAGCGTCCCCTCATGACCTCGTCGGAGGCACGGAGGGAAATCTGCAGTTCGCCGTCAGGTTTAAGGAAGGATTCCAGACCTCATTTAAGACGCAGATCGCTGCCGGGCAGAACCCGAGTACGCCGGGCGTCGTCTACAACTCCGAGAGTGGGTTCTTACATACTCCCGACCTGCCATACGAAGTGGGTGGCGCAACCACAGGAACCCGGCTAGTAGCCCGGTTTGCCAAGATCCCTCCGGGCACACGACTCTTCGTAACGACAGGCCCGAGTCTCGGCAGCACGGCAGGACTGGGCGCAACGCTCGTTGCGGGCGCCGCTACCGGCAGCACGGTCAACCTTTTCTGCCCCCTCGCCGGAAATGACGGATTCGCCGGCACGGAGATCCAACTGGTAAACGGATCGGGAAGCGCAGTTTGGGAAATCACGGCCGCTAACCCCGCTGCGATCGAATCCGCCGTTTTCGGAGTTGCCGTGGCGTTTGCGGCGAACACACCAAGTAAACTGCCCGGTCTTGGCCTCGCGTCGGTCTCCGGAAACTTCGCGCCTTTCTACGCGGCAGGCTCTGATGCGGGACGAATGAGTTCCAGCTTGCCAATCCCCCGCTTCATCGATTCGACGACTGCGGTCAACGCGTTCCGGATCGACTCTTGTGTAACTAACCTGCTGTTCCCATTCGTAACCAATCAAGCGGGATTCGATACCGGTATCGCGGTAGCGAATACCTCACGAGATCCGTTCGGCAACGCTCTGCGGCTGCAGTCCGGACCCTGCACGATCAATTACTACGGCGCAACGCCGCAAGGGGGAGCCGCGCCAGCGCCGCAGAAGTCGAGTACGCCGATTGAGGCCGGCTCAACGATGGCGTTTGTCCTCTCGTCGGGCGGCAGTCACGGAATCTCACCGACACCTGGTTTCCAGGGATATCTCGTCATCCAGTGCGAATTCCGGTACGGTCATGGATTCGCTTTCATCACAGACGGACCGATCGGTTCGGCACAGGTGGCCGAAGGCTACCTGGGACTAGTTTTGGACTCGGGCATAGCGGCGCGTGGCAACACTAGCGAATCGCTCGTTCATTAAAACTAACGCGATCACAGGGCCAAAACCGCATGTCTGCTACAATCGCGTCGATGTTCCATGTCCGATGCATCCATCCGGATCAGGGACGCATCGAGGCAAATCGCTTCGAGCTGCAGCCAACGAATTCGCAAGGTGAGGCCGTATGTGATCTCTTCCGGCGCTACCTCGCGGATCGGCCGGCTACGTTTCGAGATAAGCTGCCGTTCCTGCGCAAAGGGGACATCGAACTCGATTGGTCCGCGGCTACAGGAGGCGTTGCTCTCGCCTCATTGTTCTCATCTGGCGAACCGGCCGCCATTAGCGTTCTTCTCACCGGCCTGGATCCCGAAGCCGATCGGATGATGTTGGAAGTGTTCCGCGAGAATGTTCTCGATGTTCTCTTCGGAGGGGAGTTTTGCGAAGCGCTGGACGTCGAGCAGAGACCTCTGCTGATCCAGATTCTTCTTCCGGCGGACCCCGAATGGACGCCTGCTATGCAGCTTCTGTCTACCGCGTTAGCTTCCGTGTATTTCCGCAGCGTTCTACGACCACCCGAATCCTGCCAGCCTGAATGACCGTCGAGATTCCAAAGTCGGGCAAGCAATGCGACGTCGTCGTTGGACGCCGCAAAGTGCGTCTGACGAACCTCGACAAGGTCTTTTGGCCCGACGAAGGAATCACCAAGCGTGATCTCCTGCAATACTACGCCGACGTCTCTGATGTCCTTATCCCGCACTTGTGCGACCGCGCGATGGTGATGAAGCGGTACCCGAACGGGATAGCAGGCGAGTTCTTTTTCATGAAACGCGCGCCTGCGGGCAAGCCCAATTGGGTCGGACGTCTGCACGATTGAGCACAGATCGGGAAACATCATTGACTTCCCGATTGTCAATGATCTCGCCTGCCTGCTCTGGATCGTTAACCTGGGATGCATCGATCTGAATCAGTGGTACGCGAAGTGTGACGACGTGAACCGGCCGGATTATCTGCACTTCGACCTTGACCCCGTTCCGGACGCCACGTTCGATCAAGTGCTCGAAACGGCCCTGAAGGTAAGAGATGCGCTGGCAGAACTCGGAATGCGCACATATCCGAAAACAACGGGCTCGAAAGGCGTCCATATTTATGTGCCGATCGTTCGCGGTCCATTGCAAAAGCAGGTGTGGGGCTTTGCGAAACATTTCGCTCAATCATTGGCGAAGCAACATCCTGAGTTGATTACGGCCGAATATCGCGTCGCAAAGCGGCCGGCGGATCGCGTCCTGGTCGATTACAACCAGAATGCGTGGGGGCGAACTTTGGCGTCAGCCTATTCTGTTCGGCCGAAACCGGGCGCTACGGTTTCCACTCCTGTCACCTGGGACGAGATCGAACGCGGAGTACGCCTCGAAAGTTTTCGCATTGATAACGTGCCCGCACGCGTGCGCGACAAAGGTGATCTCTTTAAGCCGCTTCTTCAGCAGCGCGGGCGATTCCAACTCGAGTCGGTCCTATGAGCCTGCCAATACCGTTTGACTATCCGGCGATGGAGGCCAAAAGCGCTTTACGAATTCCCGACGGTCCCGACTGGCAATTCGAGCCAAAGTGGGACGGCTTCCGCGCGCTGGTATTCCGTGACGCACACATCATTGAAATTCGTTCGAAATCCGGGCAGTCTCTTGGTCGCTATTTCCCTGAGATCGTCGAAGCTGTGCACAAGCTTCGCGCGGAATATTTTGTCCTCGACGGGGAGATCGTTGTGCCTTTCGACGGCAATCTCGCGTTTGACAAACTGCTCCAGCGAATTCATCCGGCCGAATCGCGAATCAAGCGCCTTGCCCGTGAAACTCCAGCGGAGCTTGTGGTCTTTGATCTTCTCGTAGATGAAACGGGGCGCTCTCTTGTCATAGTCCTCTGCGAGACCGCCGAAAAGCGCTGGAGTCTTTCGCGGCGCGTTTTCTGAAAGCCAATGTCCAGATCCATTTGTCTCCGGTGACATGTGATATCGAGCAGGCAAAGAAATGGTTCTTCGATATGGCCGGCGGGCTCGATGGCGTAATCGCAAAGAAACTCGATATTCCATATCAATCCGGCAACCGTGAAGGTATGCAAAAGATTAAAAACCTTCGCACCGCGGATTGCGTTGTTGGTGGCTTTCGTTACGCAACAAAAGGGAAATATGTCGGATCCTTGCTCTTGGGCCTCTATGACGAAGGCGGGTTACTTCATCATGTCGGCTTCACATCGGCAATTGCGGTCTCGGAACGGGAGGCTCTAACCCGGAAGTTGGAAACATCAAAGAGCCGCCCGGATTCACTGGCGCTGCACCCGGCGGCCCGAGCCGCTGGGCTACCGAACGATCGACGGAGTGGCAGCCGCTTCGTCCAAAATTCGTGGTGGAAGTGCAGTACGATCACTTCACCGGCGGACGTTTTCGACATGGCACGAAACTCATTCGTTGGCGTCCGGATAAAAAGCCGGAACAATGCACAATGAAACAGGTGGAGAAAGAAAGTAAATCGCCACTCGATTTATTGGTAAAGTAAAGCACGGACCACGACGCAGTCGGAGGAATGCCCGGGTCGTAATGTCCGTGCCTAAAATTAACGGAGTGGAGTGTACAACCTAATGGTGGTACCCGACGGCCGTAATTCTCATACAGCCTCCAGAAAAAGACAGATACGCGACTACGGGATTGCCTTGCTGGCGGTGCTCGTTGCCTGGGCGCTTCGCGTTGCGTTGGCGCCGCTTTTGGGTGGGCATGCGCCGTTGCTCGTGTTCGCACTTGCCGTTAGCGTGGCGGCCTATGTGGGAGGATTACGTCCGGGCCTTCTCGCCACCGCCGTTAGCACCTTCATTGGCACCTATTTCTTCGTGCAGGAACCCACAGTTGCGCAGGGAGCAAGTGTGCTCCTGTTCGTTGGCGTCTGTGTGACGGTCAGCGTCGTCTGCGGTCAGTTACTGCGAGCGCTGCGAGGCGCAGCGCAAAGCGAAGAGCGTTTCCGTCTCCTTGTTGACGGCGCTCTCGAGACGGCCATCTTTGCCCTTGACGCGGACGGTCGCGTCGTGAGTTGGAATATTGGCGCGGCCCGGTTGTATGGCTATGATTTGCAGGAGGTGATCGGGCGAAATATATCGTTCGTGTTTCCCGACGAAGAACGCCGGAAAGGTGAGCCGGAAAAGGCTCTTGTCGAAGCGGGCCATGTCGGTTCGTTTCGCGCCGAGGGTTGGCGGCTCAGGAAGGACGGCTCACAGTTCTGGCCGAGGCTGTGCTGACGGCCCTTCGAGATAACTCCGGCGCGTTGACCGGTTTTTCGAAAATCACTCGTGATCTTACCGAAGCCAAAACCGTAGAGAACGCGCTGCGTGCCAGCGAAGAGACTACGCGGGCACTCATGGAATCTGCCGCCCAGGGAATTATTGGCTCAGATCCTGACGGCCGGATCGTGCTAGCTAACGCCATGGCCGAACGCTTGTTCGGGTATTCGCGACAGGAGATGACTGGTGAACCGATTGAGCTCCTCCTACCGCAACACCTGAGAGATCGCCACATCGCGCACCGTAAAGAGTACTTCGACAACCCGCACGATCGGCCTATGGGTCTTGGAATGGCGCTCAGCGCACGGCGAAAGGATGGATCCGAGTTCCCAGTCGAGATCAGTCTCAGCGCAGTGCAAACCCGCACTGGTCACGTAGCAGTCAGCTTCATCACCGACATTAGTAGTCGCCGCGCTGCCGAGATGGAGCGTGAGGAACTGATCGGAAAACTCGCCGAAGAGCGTAGCCGCCTCGGCGCTGTCCTCGACCAGATGCCAGTGGGTGTCGTGATTGTGGAACCGACACGGTTGCAGATTGTGCTTCACAACCAGGAGGCCGAACGGCTTCTAAAACATGAGGTCGTCATCCCCAGTCCGACGACTCCGTTTGGACCTGAGCATCCCGATGGCCGGCCAATGTCTCCCGAGGAACTTCCTGTCACGCGTGCTTTAAGGGAAGGAGCCGTCACAAAGCAGTTGGAAGTGAGATATCGCCGCAGCCCAGATGATTTGACTGTTTTCTCCCACAGTGCTGCCCCGATTCGCGATTCCCAGGGCAGCATCGTCGCCGCAGTCGCGACATTCACGGATATCTCCGCTCAGAAGCGAGCCGAGCTCGAACGGGAACGCCTGATTCGTGAGATAGCCGAGAGCCGGGCGTTGCTGGATAGCGTTTTCGATAATGCTCCGATCGGGCTAGGCGTAAGCGATAAAGGGCTGAATTTCGTTCGTCTGAACGGTGCGCTCACGGAGATCACGGGTTTTCCGAAGGAAGCGCATCTCGACCGATCGATTACTCGAATTGCTTCCGGACATCCCAAACGGTGTCGTGCAGGCGTTCCAGTTTGTGTTCGATCGCGGTGAGCCCCTGCTGAATCTCGAGGTGAGTGGAACTACGCCCGCGGTCCCTGGCAAGGTGCGGCACTGGGCGACGAGCTATTTCCCGGTGAAGTCCAACGGTGATGTCCTTTATTGCGGCATCGTTGTGGATGAGATCACATCGCAAAAGGAGTCTGAACGGGCATTGCAGGAACTGAACCGATCCCTCGAGCGTGCCAATGAGGATCTCCGACAGTTCGCCTACGCGGCCAGCCATGATTTGCAGGAGCCGCTTCGCATGGTCACGAGCTATACCCAATTGCTGGAGCGGCGTTACGGCGCTTACTTCGACGATACCGCCCGTCAATACATGTACTACGCGATTACCGGAGCTCGCCGCATCGAAGATCTTCTGCGAGGTTTGCGCGACTACTGGCAGGTGAGTGAAGCCACCGACCGCACTCCCTTGTGGACCGACTGCAACGCCGTCCTCAACCGCGCCCTTCAGAATCTCGAGTCCACAATTCGCGACACAAATGCGGGCATCACTCGGGATTCACTCCCGACCGTTCTGGCCGGCGAGACTCCGCTCCTGCAGTTGTTCCAAAACCTGGTCAGCAATGCTGTGAAGTACCGGCACCCGGATCGTCATCCGCGCGTCCACGTCAAAGCGACTCCACTCGACGGGGAGTGGATGTTCTCGATCTCAGACAACGGAATTGGCATTGATCCTCAGTACGCGCGGCAGATCTTCGGAATCTTCAAACGTCTGAACGGATATCGCTATTCCGGCGCAGGGATGGGCCTTGCTATCTGTCAAAAGATCGTCGAACGGTTCGGCGGACGAATCTGGGTTGAATCCGAACTCGGCTCCGGCTCTGACTTCCGCTTCACTATTCCAATCGGTGAAGCGCTACCGAGCGACCGTGTCGTCGCGAAGAACGCAACACCGGCAACCTACGACGCGACCTCGCCCGCGCCCGCGGCAGGCTCACAGCGATAAATATGCGCCGTACGCCCGAACTTCCGTCGGT
Source organism: Bryobacteraceae bacterium (assembly GCA_963825845.1). Taxonomy (GTDB): domain Bacteria; phylum Acidobacteriota; class Terriglobia; order Bryobacterales; family Bryobacteraceae; genus DASQDN01. The sequence goes on from CAWGVL010000004.1 coordinate 27,005, forward strand.
ATGCCTCAGCGATGTGCGTCTCGAACAGTTCAACCCGCTCCGGACTCACCAGGTTGACCGTGCATCCTCCAAACCCGCCGCCCGTCATGCGGCACCCATACACTCCGGAGAATGAAGAGGCTGTGTCTACGAGAAAGTCCAGTTCCTCCGCGCTGACTTCATAATCGTGCTGCAAACTGCGATGTGAAGCCAGAAACAAGCGGCCCATGCGCATCAAGTCCCCGGCCGCCGCTGCATGCATGAATTCTCCGACTCGTTCATCTTCCGTAGTTACATGACGGGCCCGGCGAAAAACCGTCTGCGGCATCGATGATTGCAGTGAGTCCAGCAGCTGGCTGGAGACGTCCCGCAAGCTCTGCACGTCAGGATGGGACTTCTGAATCGCCGCGACTGCCTCGGCGCACTCTCTGACTCGTGTCTTATACGCCGAATCGCCCAACTCATGCTTCACCATGGAGTTCACCACGATGATCGCTGCCTCCCGGGGAAGCTGCGCCGTCTCGTGCGTAAGGGACCGGCAGTCGATCTTGATCGCGCGATTCTCCTCGCCGTAGACGGATACGTACTGGTCCATAATGCCGACCGGTACTCCGACAAACTCTCGTTCCGCGCGTTGGCAAAGCAGCGCAAGCTCGGTTTTGTCGATGTCCTGGCCGAATAGCATTGCAAGTGCGGACGAGACCTCAATCGATGCGGACGAACTCAATCCCGATCCCACCGGTACGGTGCTATAAATCGCAATGTCGAGTGGCTGGATCCGCTTTCCGAGTTTCAATAACTCCTTGGCGACCCCGATAATATAGTCGCTCCACTGCTTCCCGGGTTGGAGGCTGTCCAGGTTTTCGACCGGCCATTCACGCAGGTCATCGAGATTCTGCGAATATACCCGCAATTTGCCCGTCTTCGATGGGCCCACTGCCGCGAAGCAGGCCAAATGAATCGCGATCGGGCAAACGAATCCTAGATTGTAGTCCGTGTGCTCCCCGATCAGATTCACGCGACCGGGAGCACGGAAAATCCGAGCAGGAGCGGTATCGCCAAACGCCTTCTGAAATGCTTCTTTTACGACGTCCGTTTCGACAGCCAAAGCATCCATCCTCCGAAAATTGCCATCACGATACCGGCATAAAGATTGACATTAATCGACGTCAGCGGAGCTGAGGCGCTGCTGAGCGCGCCCATCCCGATCAAAATTGCTCCGAGCAAAAGAAAAAAACACCCTGAGGGTACGCGAAGGTCCATATCAAGTCCGAAATCGACTACCAGAACAGGAAATTCAGCGCAATGCAGATCACGGCAACTACGATTGCTAGCGGGCCAGGCCGTTTATACCAGATTACTCCCTCATCGCTGGGCAACTCGGTCAGACCATAAACCAGATCCCTGAGTTCAGATTCCGGTTTTGGCTTTGTCATGAGACTGACGACCACGGTCACTGCAAAACACGTCGTCCATGCGAAGATCGCGATCCAGAAGTTCTGCGCCATGGTGGAAGGGAATTCGGTGACCCTGCCGATCCAGCCGCCTTTACCCTCGGCGACTGTTAGCCCGTGAGTAATCGCTGCCGCGGTCGTGCCGCTAATCAGGCCTAAGAAAGCTGCATGGCCGGTCGTCCGACGCCAGAACATTCCGAGGAGAAAGGTGGCGAAGAGCGGCGCGTTCACAAACCCGAACACAAGCTGCAGCAGGTCCATGATGTTGTTGTATTGCTGCGCGAGGTACGCCGTCCCGATCGATAGGAGGATGCCCACCAGCGTTGTCACTCGGCCGACGGTCAGGTAGTGGGAATCCGGAGCATTGGGCCGTATGTACGATTGATAGATGTCGTAGGTCCAGACTGTATTGAACGCGGTCACGTTACCGGCCATGCCAGACATGAAGGAAGCCATCAGGGCCGTCAGACCGACCCCAAGCATCCCCGACGGATAAAACTGCGCCATCAAAGTCGTGAGCGCCTGATCGTAGTCATATCCGGCGCCTTTTGGGGGCAGCGAATACCCGATGTTCATGTTCATCAGCGCGACCGCTGCGATCCCGGGCAGAATCACGATAAACGGCATGAACATCTTGGGAAATGCGGCAATCAGCGGAGTTCGACGGGCAGCCGACATCGATTCAGCCGCCATCGCGCGCTGAATCACCAGAAAGTCCGTACACCAGTAGCCAAACGACAAAACAAACCCAAGTCCCGCGACCATGCCGAACAACTCGACTCCCATCGGATTCTGCGATGGATCGCCCATGTACTTCCAGGAATGCGTCATCACGGGCGGGAGGTGCGCCGACATCCCCGCCCAGCCTCCAGCCTTCGTGACCGCCAAAATCGCGAGCGGAGCGAACCCGAGAACAATGAGGAAGAACTGCAGCACCTCATTGTAGATCGCGCTCGTCAGCCCCCCTAAAAGGGTGTAAACGAGGACGATAGCGGCGGACAGCAGCACGGAAGCCGTGAAACTCCAGCCCAGTACAAGCTGAAACAGGAGCCCGAGCGCGTACATGGAGATTCCCGACGAGAATACCGTCATTCCGGCGAACGTCATCGCGTTGAAAGCACGGGTTTTTTCGTCGAATCGCAGCTTCAGGTACTCGGGAACGCTTCGAGCGCGGCTCCCGTAGTAGAAGGGCATCATGAAGACACCCACGAAAAGCATCGCCGGAATAGCGCCCAACCAGTAGAAGTGCGCGGTCATAATGCCGTATTTCGCGCCGGAAGCACACATCCCGATCACTTCCTGAGCGCCCAGGTTGGCCGCGATAAACGCCAGACTCGTGATCCAGACCGGCACCGAGCGGCCCGAGGTCAGGAAGTCTTCGCAAGTGGCAACGCGTTTCTTGACAACCCACCCGATGCCCAAAACGAATCCGAAGTAGAGCGCCAGAATCGTGTAATCGACGTAGCTGAGGTCCACGTAATCGTTGGACCATGGTGGATATCAATGAGATTACACGGGAACTTGCATGACCGCGGCAGTGTCTAAATATTTTGGATAGAATCAGGTGGGAAGGCCGTGGCCGATTTCACTTTACGTCTCGATTTCGAAACTGGCGCAAGCGTAACCGGCGCTGACGTCCATCGGGAAGATGAACGTCTGATCGAAGCCCTGCGCGCCGGGTCGCCGGAGGCCTACGAGCGCCTTGTCGACACATTCCAACAGCCCGTTTATAACTTGGTTTACCGCTTGATGGACGATCCGTCGGAAACGCCGGACGTCGTACAGGAAGTGTTTCTCAAAGTGTTCCGGAACATCGGATCGTTCCGCGGCAACAGCAGCCTGAAAACCTGGATCTACCGCATTTCTTTTAACGAGGCCCATAACCATCGACGGTGGTTTATTCGTCATAGAAAACAGGAAGTAGGTCTGGAGAAAGACGACGATGAGTCGATGAATTTCAGGACGTGCTGTCCGATCCCGGACGGTCCGCCTTCGATCTCGTCTCGGATATCGAAACGCACGCGCTTAATTGAGCAGGCGCTGACGGGTCTGAATCCGGCGTTTCGGGCGGCGGTTGTGCTCCGGGATATCGAGGATTTCAGTTACGAGGAGATCGCCGAAGTTTTACAGGTCTCGCTCGGCACTGTGAAGTCCAGAATTCTGCGCGGAAGAGAAGCACTGAAGAAGGCGTTAGTCGAGCCAGGTTCCGGCCGGAACCGGCTCTTCAGTTCACGCCAGAGCCGGCCAGGTAAGGATGATGGGTCAAAATAATCAGTTCGGATCCCGATGATGTCCGGCGAATGTTGCGCGTGCTGCCTCAACGCCGCCCATCGGCGGACTTGGCGATGCGTCTGCGTGTGCTTGCGTCACACGAAAGCGCCCGCCGGAGATGCCCGTGTGTCGCTTCGGCAAAGTTTGCGCACGTGGATCTCGATTTCCGCCTGTTCGCCGACAATCTGATGCGGCCCCTGGCAATCCCGACCGCCGGTGGGTTCGTTTCGGCGCTGTTGCTGTTCGCTGTGCTCGCTCCCGGCCTTACAACACGCGGCGCCGCGGCCCGGCAACGATGTTCCCACCGTTCTGTACACCGAGGCTTCGGTTCGCTCATCATCCCGCTCGGGCTTTACAACGAGAACATTACCATCGAGGTCACAATTGACGGCGATGGCCGCGTGATCGACTATTCGTTGCCGAATGGCCCGTCGAAAGACCCCGCGCTTCATCGGAGCATCGAGAATTATCTGTTGTTCACCCAGTTCACTCCCGTACGAAATTTCGGTCAGCCGGTGAAGGCGAAGGTGCGGATCTCGTTCCAGAGCAGCCGCATCGAAGTAAAGGGTTAAGCCGGCTGGAATGGCCGGACGCCGGCTCGGTCAGCACTTCCTGGTAAAGCGTCCGATGCTTCAACGCATCGCCTCCGCGGCTTGCCCTTTCCGGATAAACCGTTATCGAAATCGGCCCCGGGAAAGGGCGCCTAACCGAGTACTTGGTTAACTTGCGCCGCACGTCCACGCGATTGAAGTCGGATCAGGTGCTCGTCCATTACCTTCAGGAGAAGTTCCGAAACGAACCCAAATTTTCCGTCCAACACGGCGATATTCTCAAAGCCGACCTGAGCGAATGGGGTCCGGTGCAGGTGGCCGGCAATCTGCCGTACTACATCACATCGCCGATCATCGAGCGTGTTCTCGCGCTCGGCCCGAATCTGCTGCACGCCGTCTTTCTGGTCCAGAAGGAGGTCGCGATACGGATTGCGGCACAGCCGGAGCCGCGACTACGGGTATCTATCCGTCCAGGTACAGGTTTACGCCGAGCCGAAATATCTGTTTACCGTCCCCCCGTCCGCGTTTAGTCCGCCGCCGCAGGTCGATTCGGCCGTCGTCGAGCTCAAACCGCGGCGTACCCCATCACCCACGATCCTGCCGGATTGGTCCAGTTCGCCGGACTTTGCTTCCGCCAAAAGCGTAAGATGTTGCGCAATAATCTCGCCGGTTCGTTCCCAAAGGAAGCAATCGACGCCCAACCGAGGCTCGCCTGCGTGCCGAACAACTCTCCGTCGCGCAGTTGGCCGATTTACGGGATCGTATACTGAAATTTCAATGAGAGTTCGCTTCGCTCCCTCTCCTACCGGATATCTCCACATCGGTAGCGCCCGTACATTCATCTTCAATTGGCTGTACGCCCGCCACAATGGCGGGACTGTCATTCTGCGCATCGACGATACCGACGTCGAGCGGAATACGAAGCATCGCTGAATTCGATTACGAAGGTCTGAAGTGGCTGGAACTCGGCTGGGATGAGCAGTACCGGCAATCTGACCGGCTCGATCTGCATCGGCGCGCTGCCGAGGCGATTTTCGCGAAAGGTCTGGCGTATCGCGAATTCACACCGGCCCACTCGGGTGAGGAGACACACATCGCGAGGGCCATGGCTGTTCAATGCCGGGATGCGCGAATTGTCGCGCTGAAGAAAGCGACCGCCGCGCCGCCGCGGGCGAGCCTTTTGTTCTCCGCTTCCGTGTGCCTCGTGAAACCGGGCGGGATGTGACGTTCGATGATCAGGTGTTCGGTCCCAATCGAAGATGACGGCCGACATCGAAGACTTCGCGCTGCTCCGAAGCAACGGCATGCCGACGTACCATATGGCGTCCTGCGCGGACGATCTCGATCTGAAGATCACGCACATCATTCGCGGGCAAGACCATCTGACGAACACGTTCAAGCACGTACTGATCTTCGAGGCGCTTAGTGGTCAGATGCCACTCTTTGCGCACCTGCCGCTGCTGATCGCTCCGGATGGCGCCAAGCTGTCCAAGCGAAAACACGGGCCGGTCGTCAGCGTGACGACCTACCGCGATGCCGGATTCCTTGCTCACGCCTATGTCAACTTCCTCTGTCTGCTCGGCTGGACCCCAAAAGACAATCGTGAGCAGATGTCGCGTGGAAGAGCTGATCGAGGCGTTCAAGCTGGAAGGCGTTAACCGCAGCAACGCGGTGGTCAACTTCACCGAAGAAGACCCAATCGATCCGAAGGCCATGTGGTTGAACGTCGCAGCATATCCACACGATGCCGGTGGAAGAACTCGCTGCCAAACTGCTGCCATACGTGCGTGCGGCCGGCTGGCACGCGCGATGAAGCCAAAATGCTGAAGGTGACGCCTCTCATCCAAGAGCGGATCCGCGTTCTGAACGAAGTCACTACGGTCGCTGACCTGTTCTTTGTCGATGAGTTGCCGCCTTAGACCCGACGAACTGATCCCGCAAAAAGGCGACGCTGCAATGGCGGTCATCGTGCTTAGACAAGGCGCGCTGAAGTTCTTAGAGGCGGTCTGAGTTCACGCACGACGCGCTCGAATCAGCACTGCGCGAAGCGGCCGCACCTGAAAGTCAAGACCGGCCAAATGTTCCTGCCCATCCGCGTAGCAGTATGCGGCCGGAAAACCGCTCCGCCGCTGTTTGAGACGCTCGAAGTGCTCGGACGCGAAACATCCTTGAAGCGCATCGAGCAGGCGCTCGGGAACGCGTCCAAAGGATCCGCAGAAAGAGAATTTATGAGTAGTTGCAACCCGAAACCGGCGAAGACCTGAGTCCAAGGCGCATTCAAACTTCATTCGGGACATCATCATGGACGACCTCTCGTCGGGAAAACACAACGGGACGTGTTCAAACGCGGTTCCCACCGGAGCCCAACGGCTATCTCCATATCGGACACGCGAAAGCGATCTGCCTCGATTTCGGTCTAGCCGGGGAGTTTGGTGGCAAGTGCAATCTCCGGATGGACGACACCAATCCTTCGAAAGAAGAAACCGAATACG
>CAWGVL010000005.1:0-12492 GCA_963825845.1 Bryobacteraceae bacterium
GATGTTTGTTCTAAAAGTAGCCCCAATCTTCACCCCATGCGTTCTTGTACGCAACGAGTTCGAGGCTGGCGGCCGTGCCACGGGTGGAACGGGTGGGTGGTTGTGCGCTAGGCGGCGGACTCGCGTTTCGTACGCGGAGATCGGTATGAAAGGCATCTGATAGGCCATGCGACCCGATGACGATCGGTTTCAGGCTGTAACCCGGATTATTCGACCTCGCCTGACGGAAGTAACTTAGTTCCGGTTGAAGCAAGCCGCAGATCCACACCCGCGAATCCGGGTTGGCCGAGCGTATCCACTAGCTTCCGGTAGAAGGAACCCTCGTCGTCCGGCCAGATCATCTGGATTGCTGCAGTTCTTAGCGCCATGATTATTCCTCGCCTCATCAAGGCGAGAAATCCCGCGAAAGAACGTCAACCTCAAACCGTGACGTGCCGAGAGATAGACAAAGAGCGCGGCCGGATCAACGGCCGAGGTCGCGAGCACTCATTGCCGTATTACTGTTCGATCCGGTCTGGTTCTGTCGGACCTGTGAAGCTCGCGTCCGGGATGAATTCGCCGAAGGCGCGAGCTTCGGGGCTGCGGTGGCGAGCGCCATGGTGGCCCAACTTGTTCCCGCCGCTGAGATCCATTGATCGAAGCCATATGGAACGCCTGCGTCGAAGTAGGGTTGGAACCCGAGTGCGCGCGTCCTCACGTACCACGAGCCGTCCTCCTGCTGGGTCTTGAGCAGGAACTGAACTCCGCGTTCGTAAGCCGCATCCGAGGCGGGCAGGCCAGCAGTATATAGCGCGGAGAGCGCTTGCCCGGTCGCGTACGCAGTACTGCCAGTTGACGGGATGTCGGACCAACCGCCGTCGGGCCGCTGCGTGCCCAACAACTCCCGCAATGCCTGCTGCGTTGCATTTTTGTCCTTTGCTGACCAGGCAAGTCCCAACAACCGCCATCCCCGGTCATCGTTGTTCTTGGTCTGAGCTCTGGCGAGCCACGCTGCAGCGCGTTCGATCGCTCGATCCCAATCACTTTTGTTCGTTCTTCGGGCATAGAGCTGAAGCGCGCGGAGAGACAAAGTAGTCTGCGAGATGTGATTGGAACATAACGGCGGCCGGCTGTCGCTTTGTGGGAATGGCCAACTGCCGTCCTGCGCCTGGCGCGTTCTGAGGTACAGAGCGACGGCATCAGTCGTTAGGTCCGGCTGGTATTGCTCACCTGCAAGGCCGGTAAGAATGTACCCAAAAATGAAAGGACCGAACATGTCTCCGACCGGAACGAAAAAGCCTTGATATAGTCGTTCGCGGGTCTTCTCGAGCATCGCTGTGTTCGCTTTGACCTGTTCGGGCTGCGATTGCCTCATCGACGCGGAATCCGGCTTTCCTGGATGCACTCACCGCCATTGCTTGCAGGCTGTTATTGTGACACGACACACACCCGGCCTTTGCGCTAAAGGATGAATCCGAGCGCTGTACGAGCGGCATACTCCTATCAATGGCACTACGGATGGAGTTTTCGCGCACCGCCCTCAGAGCGGGCGAGGCGGCATCCGTTGCCTTTGCGCCGGATTTGACTAGCCAATCCACGATCGGCGTGTCCCCGCGCAGTTTCGCGATATCGAGGCAGTTACGTCCGGCATCACCCTGACAGCTTGTGCTTGCTTTTCGCGTTTACGTCAGCGCCGCGTTCGATGAGCAATTTGACGACATCCAGCGGCAGCGCGTCTGACGCCGCGGCGTACATGAGCGGTGTGCGACCGAGTGGGTCAAATACATTAACATTCGCGCCCTGATCTAACATCACGCGTACCGTATTCACGTCGGCGAGAACTGCAACGTCCGCCAGCGCGGCTGTATAAGCAGATGCGTCGAGTTTGCGGGCGACAAGCAAGTCCAGGCATTTTGAACATCCATTGGTGACAGCCATCGTCAAAGCTGGCTGGGCGGCAGCTTTCGGCTCCGCGCCGTGCTCAAGGAGCAACTGCATGATGCCGGGCTCGCCGGCGGTCGCTGCTTCAATGAGTGGAGATGACTCGGAGAACGGCTTCGCGTTGGGGTTGGGACTGGCGCCCCTCTCGAGCAGCAACCGCACGGTTGCGTCCGCTCCAGGTCTTCGGGCCGCGATCATCAAGGGTGTCCTTAGGTCATCGGATCGAGCGTTCACGTCAGCACCGTGGTCCAACAGGAGGCGAGTTTTATCGAGGTCACCGCCTGCCCACATCAGGGCTGTTGCGTTGACGTCGTTGCGCCTGTTCGATCCGCGCCAAGCTTTAGCAGCTTTTCGAGCGTTGCCGTATCGGAGTACAGTACTGCGTACATGAAAGGGGTAGCGCCTCCCGGTCCGCGGGAGTTAATGAGCTTCGGATCGGCTTTTACCGTCTTCAGGAACGGCCGCAGGCCGCCTGCTCGCAAAGTCTCGACTAGGGTAGCTGCCTCGGTGTCGACGGGAGGCAGGTCAACCTCGTTGGCAAGAGAGTCAGGCCAGTCAGCACCCTGGTCAATCCACATTTTAATGACTTGGATTTGTTCGGGATGCAGAGGGCCCGTTGGCGGCATCTGCATGCCGTACTCTGTGCCGATCAACCGGTGATAAAGAAAGCTATTCTCACTACTCCCGGGCACGACACGGCGAAGGCCGAACTTCAGGACGGAACTCTTACGGTCGAGCCGCAGCCCGTTGGTCTGCTGGGCTGGTCCGTGACAGCTGATGCAGTTTTGCTTCAATAGCGGCGATACATCACGGGCAAAGTCGATTTTGCTGGATGTTTGACCGAAGCAAGGGCCCGCAGGCAAAGCCGCGCACAGCAGAGTTGTTGTCAGGGATCTCCACATGCAGCCTCCTCAACAGGCGCCTGTGGCTGGAACAAACGAGGTCGGTTCATCGGCCGCCAAAACTACGGCGCGCCTGTTCAGGCGATATTACACCCGAGTACACTCAGAGGCAATACCTGAACATGTGACATGCGTGTTATTACTCACGGCTTTGTTGGCCTGGCCGGCGGTGCCAGGAGCACTTCGGCTCCCGGCAGTCGCAGGCTGTGCGGGCGATTAAGAGCCCGTTACGGTCAGAGGCTATGCAGCGGCCTTTGCTAATTGCGTGCGAAGCTGTTTCGAAAACTCGCGCATAGCAGCCAGGCTCCCCGGTGAGCGAGCTTCAATCCAGGTTTCGTAGCGGGTCGCCGCTTTCTCCACATGCGCAAGAAACTGCTTATTCCCGAATCTCTCCCTGCCCTGCTGGAGAATCGGTCTTACGCGCTCCCACACGCCAAAAAATTCTCCGCTCGTTTCAAAGAACAGGTCTTCGTGCAGCAAACCATAGTTGAGCAGCGCACAGGCCTGCTCCCAATAACTGAACACCATCATTACAAAGGCGCCTGTCTCCGTGCCTGGCGCCGCGATTCGCATAGACTCGTCCAGGCTGTCCGCGAAATAGTTCTTGAAAAACCAATCGCGCGCCTGCCGCAGTCGCGCCTCGCGCCGCATCTCGTATACCTGCAAGTGCAATTGCGCTTGTTCGTGGGTGGGTTTGGTTTCCATTGTGCTTATCTCCTCTTTGTTTCTGCTTAAGAAATTGCGACTTCGAAGTCCGCCTTTCCGTGATGTAGTCAACCAAGGAAGGTGGGCTTCATGAGGATGTCGAACGGAGCACGGCGAAATCGACGGGGTCGATGGCTTTTTTTTCGGCCATGTAGTCGTCAACGCAGTTAAATGGCCAACGCGCAAATACATGGCGTGGGCCGCATTTCGCGACGCACGCCATGTGGTTTCAGAACTGCAGCCGCAGCCCTAACTGTGTGATCCTCGGGTCCCGAGCCGAAGTCACCTGACCGAAGGTGGCGGCTCCGAATGAAGTTCCCACTCCCGAATACTGCGTGTGATTCAGCAGGTTGAAGAACTCGGCCCGGAATTGAAGTGTGACACGCTCCGAAAGCTGGGTGCGTTTGCTGAAGGAGACATCCCAGTTGTTTATGCCGGGGCCACGCACAATGCTTCGTCCGGCATTGCCGAACATGCCCAGCGCCGGCAATGCGAAAGATTCGGGGCTGAACCAGCGCCTGAGCGTGTTGTCCGTTGTAATCGGCGCAACGATATCCGGGCGTTGACTTGTGGAACCGACTCCCGCGCGGTCGCTCGGGATCGTAACCGTCAGCGGATTGCCCGACTGAATGCTGTTAATACCCGAGATCTGCCAACCCTGGAGAAAGTAACGCGCCAGCCCATTTCGAATTACGCCCGAACGGCAATTCATACACATAACTCAATGCCAGAACGTGCGTGCGATCGAACGAGGCCACGGCGCGCTCCATCGCATTCGCCGCATACGAGTTGATCGGCGTTACGGCGTTGTCGATCGTGCGGCTCCACGTGTAGCTCCCCTGGAACGCGAAACCGCTCGAGAAACGCCGTGTCAGCGAAGTCTGCAGGGAATGATAGATGGAGTTGCCCGAGGTTTCATAGGAGGAGATCCCGGCAAATCCAGGGTAGGGGCGCGCTGCGTTGACGTTCAGCGTTCCTGCCGCAACCTGCGAACTTGCAACCGGCTGATTGATGTCGCGAGTGCGAAGCAGGGCCACACCTCGTGAGCCGACATAACTGACATCCAGCAACATCTCGAGCGGAAGCTGCTGCTGGACACCCAAAGACCATTTCATCAGATATGGAATATTCCACGGGGAGGTGAAGTTGGTCAAACCGATCGGAAAGAATCGGCGTTCTCCGGCGCCGGGATTGCTCAGTTGCGTCGAAAAAATCTGAGCATTCTGATTGAAAGGATAGTTGTTGCGCAGAGCAGAGACAAATTGCGACCACCTGTCATGGAACATGCCGAAGCCTCCGCGCAGCACGGTCGTGGCGCTCTTATTCAGCGTGTAGGAGAACCCTCCTCGTGGCGCGAACGTATTCTTCGTCGAGTTGAAAGCAGCGTTCCCGAACGGGTTCTCAGGCGTGCCCGAGAGCACGATGCCATTGCTGAAATTCTGCGTGCCTGTCACGATCTGACCGTTCGGCTGAACGACCGCAGCCTTCGATGGATCGAAACGAGAGGGCAAAAATATCGAGAACAGTCCGTCATTATCTTGCTCAGGCTGGAAATACTCCCACCGCAACCCGAGGGTCAGATTCAGGCGATCGTTGACTCGGATCTGGTCCTGGAGGTAAAGCGAATAGTTGGTCCAGCGTGAGCTTCCGAAAACGTGGGCTGAGTTCTCGCTGTACTGAAAAGCTCGGCCGATCAGAAGGTCAGCCAACGAGTCTCCCGTGACACTTCCATTAAATGTGTACGTGCCGTTGTTGTTCGGGTTGCTGTTGTTCTGCGCCTTCTCCTCCATATCGATGGACCCGCCGAGTTTAATGCTGTGCCGTCCTTTGATCCAGGACAGGTTGTCGATAACCTCGTACGTGTAGCCGCCGATGTTCTGCGGCCAGATAATCGACACGCCCGTGTAGCCATTGGCGAGGCTGAGCGAAGGAATAAAGCTGGAAGAGTCAGTCTGCGCGTTGTAGACGGTGGGAATGTTCAATCCCGGCGCACGGCTTCTCGCCGCATTCGGCGAGGTAGATATCGCGAGGGAAGGCTCGTAAGAGGCTACGGTCACCTGGTTCACCGTCGTGGGGCTTACGACCCAGTTCAGAGAGGCGTTCCAGAGGCGCATGACGTGCGACTGTTCAGAGTCCGCAACATTCGGGATAACATTCGTCGCGAACAAACCGTACGGGCTCAGTAACCGGGTGCTGTCAATGTTCCAACGTGCAAACAGAAGCAGGTTGGGCGAGATGTTATAGTCCACTCGCGCCAGACCGGAGCGATACTTCGTCCCATCGGGCTCCGAGGATGTGTAGTTCAGGCCGCCTTGGCTGAAACCTGGAGTCGGACGCGGGAAGTACGTCTGAATCAGCCTCACCGCATTGGGATCGATCTGCGAGGAGGGGATCATATTACCGGGATAGGGCTGCCCCGTTGCCGGATTTGTGATCACGCGTCCACCGGCGAAATTGCCCGCAATCTGCGCCTCCGTAGGCACAATGCCGGTGCGTACTCCTGTGTTCTGGTATATGCGGCGGTACTCGTTCGACAGAAAGAAGAAGACCTTGTTCCTTACAATCGGTCCTCCGAACGTCCCGCCGAAATTGTTGTAACGGTTCTTTGGACGGCTTGCGGCGAAGAAGTTCCGCGCGTCCAGTTTGTCGTTGCGGAAGAACTCGAACAACGTACCGTGAAAATCGTTTGAGCCCGACTTTGTAATTACGTTCACCTGCGCGCCCGAGTTCCTGCCATATTCGGCCGAATACGCATTGCGTTCGATACGGACTTCGGCGATTGCATCGAGATTGACGATGCTGAGGTTGTTCCCGTTGTATGTGTCGATATTGCGGCCGCCGTCCAGTGTCCAATTATTCGAACTGGTCTGGCCTCCGTTGAAAGAGAAAGGAACGCTGGTATTCGAGCCGAACCCGGGTTGTTGCGCCTGGCTCGAGTTCACGCCTGGCTGCAGCGTCATCAGTTGGGTGAAACTCCTCGTATTCAGCGCGAGTTCCTGAACCTGCGTGCCGAAGATCGTATTGCCGACGTTTGCCGTCGCGGTGTCGACCTGCGCGACCTTGGCATCGACCTCCACGGACTCTGATACGGCGCCGACTTTTAGCGTGCCATCTACGCGAAGGGACTGACCCGCGCTCAGGCTTATGTCAGGCCGAATCAGCCGCTGGAATCCACTCTTATCGAACTCGATGCGGTAAACTCCGGCGGGTATTTGCGGGGCTAAAAAGGTTCCATCCTCGCCCGTGAGCACCTCACGTTGCAGGGGCTGATCTGTTCGAACGATGCGAACGGTAACGCCAGCCACCGCTGCCTGCGAGGCGTCCGTTACAGTTCCGAGAAAGGTTCCTGTGTTGAATGTTTGTCCTGATGCCGCGAGGCACAGAACCCCCATTAGCAAAGCGAGTTTTCCAGATCCCATATGAAATGTTACAGCAGGGCACTTTGTGAAAGTCAACCCGTCAAAGGAATGTGACCCGAATCCCAGTCTGCAAGCGATCACGGGACGACGTCAGCGCGCGTGTTTTGCACACGTCTCGTATTCACCGGTGAATTGGTAATCATCGCAGTATCTACCAGATTCTCGATCGCCGGCAAAATACGCGCGATGTTCTCCTCAGAGTCAATGATCACGACTACTACTGGCTGGTCATTGCTGAGCAAGTGCTTGCGATGTATCGTTGCCGTTTCGCCGTATCCTTCAAAGGCTTTAAAAACTGTGGCGCCCGCGACACCCAAGTCCCGGCACTTTGCAACGAGAACCTCGTGCAAGGGCATTCCGCCTTGTTGATGACCTCCGCCGATGTGGATTTCGAGCAGTCTAGCTCGCTGAGTGATCGGCATTCGTGGACGCCTCCGATTCGGGCTCGTGGATCAAGCGGACGCGGTCGACATTCGAAAGAACAAGAAGTCCGTCTCCGAGCATGGCTTCAACCGCGTCAGAAGCCTCTTTGATCTTCTCCTCGGTATCGACGACGGAAATCATGATAGGGAGATCGCGGGAAAAATGAAGCATCCCGGCTTTGTGGGTATGGCCTTTTGCGCCGTATCCGAGAACCCCTTTGTAAACGGTCGCGCCGGCGATATCCATCATACGCAGCCGCTTCACGATCGCCTCGTACAACGGCTCGCCATCTAGCTTGTCGGCCTCGCCGAGGAAGACCCGCATCATCTTCGCCGGCCCTTCTTTCCGTTGGCGTCGAGATCCTCCCGCGAGTGGTTTGTCTTTGCGAACTGCCTTGAGGACCGTCGTATCCTGCACTTCGATCAAACCATCGGTAACCATCTCATAGAGAGTGGGCAACACTTCTTCAATGCGCTCCGCTGTGTCGATGAACTCAATCCGGATTGTTGGTTCCGGCATCTCCGCCGCTTCGGTCTTTCGGACACGTCCCTGGCCACCGAAACCGACGTGTGGCACCCAAACGTTTGCGCCTGCAACACGCTTATGGCGCAGATAGTCGAAGATCGCAACCCACAAAGGCTGAAGATGGTGACGCGTATCCTCATTCAGGTAGATCGTCACCTTCTTCGCCGGTCCTTTTTGCAGCATCCTGAATCTCTCCCGGGAGCCTGTCCCATTCTGGACCAAACAGACCGCTGACGCCGGGCTCGCGGAGATTTGCCCGAAGACCAAATCCGACCGATAATTGATAAAGACATCCCGGTATAACATACGAGGGCGTCCCGAATGGGGCAGACTTGGATTCGACCGGAAAGCTTGGCTGCAAAGTAATGACTTATTCCGTTTGGGTTCCGCGTTGGATCCCGGCTCTACTAGCTGGCGCCGCAGTCTGTGTAGGTCAGACAGCCGACGCGCCCCCCTCACCCGATCACGCGATGGTGACGAAGTACTGCGTCGGGTGCCACAACACTAGAGTGAAGACGTCAGGCTTGGCGTTCGACTCGCTCGACATTCACAACGTGGGGCAGAACTCGGAGGCTTGGGAGAAGGTGGTCCGCAAGCTGCGAACGCGATCAATGCCACCCGCCGGACTGCCGCGACCCGATGAGCGGACGTACACAACGCTATTATCATCACTCGAAAATTCACTTGATCCGCCGCCGCCGCGAAGCCGAATCCCGGCCGTACGGATACCTTCCGCCGTCTTAACCGGACCGAATATCAGAACGCCATCCGAGACCTTCTCGCGATCGAAGTGGATGTCACGTCTATGCTGCCCTCCGACGAATCGAGCCACGGTTTCGACAACGTCACCGTCGGGGATCTATCGCCTACCCTGTTGGAACGATATCTGTCAGCCGCCCGAAAAATCAGCCGGCTGGCGATGGGAACCCCGATTCGTTCCCCCGGCGGCGAGACCGTCACACTTCCGCCGGACCTCACACAGGAAGAGCACTTCGACGAGTTGCCTCTGGGCACGCGCGGCGGAATGGCTGTTCGATACACTTTCCCGCTGGATGCGGAGTACGACGATTCAGATCCGCCTGCAGCGCGACCGCAACGAGCATGTCGAAGGATTGAGCGAGCCGCACGAAGTCGAGTTGATGCTGGATGGCGAACGCGTGAAGTTGTTCACAGTGCAAGCCGCCGCCGCCGGGCAAGGATCACTCACTCGTGGACAAGGACCTGAACGCGCGCATCCCGGTCAAGGCCGGTCCGCACGTGGTGGCCGCGACGTTCCCCAAGAAGCCGTCGCCGCTGCTCGAAACCGAGCGCCAGCCATACCAGGCGCATTTCAACATGGACCGGCATCCCGCGGATTCACGCCGGCTGTATATTCGATCTCGGTCAACGGCCCGTATCGAGGCAAAAGGTCCAGGCGACACGCCGAGCCGCCGCCGGATTTTGGTCTGCAAGCCGGCGAAGCCCGGACGAGGAAGAGCCTGCGCCAAGCGCATTCTTGACAACCCTGATGCGCCGCGCCTACCGGCGGCCCGTCACCGATGCCGACATGCAGGTGCCGCTCAAGTTCTATCAGGAAGCGCGCGCCGACGGGCGATTTCGAAGCGGGCATCGAGATGGCGTTGCGCGCGGTGCTGGTCAGCCCCGAGTTCCTGTTCCGCGTGGAGCAGGACCCTGCCGGCGTCGCGCCGAACACGGCCTATCGCATCAGCGATCTGGAACTGGCATCGCGCCTTTCGTTCTTCTTATGGAGCAGCATCCCGGACGACGAACTGCTGGACGCGGCGATCGCAGGGAAAGCTGCAGACGCCCGCCGATGCTGGAGCAGCAGGTGCGGCGCATGCTGGCGGATCCGCGCTCGCGCGCGCTGGTGAACAACTTCGCCGAGCAGTGGCTGTACCTGCGCAACCTCGCATCGACGACGCCGGACATGCGGCTGTTTCCCGGACTTCGACGACAATCTGCGTCAGGCGTTCCGCAAGGAAACGGAGCTGTTCTTCGAGAGCATCATGCGCGAAGATCGCAGCGTGCTCGACCTGCTGCGGGCGAACTACACGTTCGTGAACGAGCGCCTCGCGAAGCACTACGGCATTCCCAACATCTACGGCAGCCGGTTCCGCCGCGTCACGTTCGGCCGAGGACGACGTGCGCGGCGGGCTGCTGCGCCAGGGCAGCGTGCTGACGGTGACGTCGTACGCCACCCGCACCTCGCCGGTGATTCGCGGCAAGTGGATCCTCGACAACATCCTGGGAGTGCCTCCGCCGCCTCCGCCCGCCGAAGTGCCGGCGCTGAAAGAGAACACGCGGGATCGGAGCAAGACCTCTCGATGCGCGAGCGGATGGCGCGAGCATCGCGACAATCCGGCCTGCTCGGGTTGCCACCAGCTGATGGACCCGGTCGGCTTCTCGCTCGAGAACTACGATGCGGTCGGCCGCTGGCGGACGGTCGATGAACGGCGAGCCGATCGACGCCTCCGGCGGCCTGCCCGACGGCACCAAGTTCGATGGCGTCGCCGGACTGCAGAAGGCGTTGCTGAGCCGCCCCGAAGTCTTCGCCGCGACGTTCACCGAGAAGCTTCTGACATACGCTCTGGGCCGCGGCGTGGAGTACTACGACGCGCCGGCCGTCCGCAAGATCGTGCGCGAAGCCGGGCAAGAACGAATACCGGTTCTCGTCGTTCATTCTGGGAATCGTCAACAGCACACCGTTTCAGATGAGGAGGTCACAATGATCATCACGAAGAAGGCTCTGCCGCGGCGAACGTTTCTGCGCGGCGTGGGCGCCGACGCTGGCGCTGCCACTGCTGGATGCCATGGTGCCGTCGATGACCGCGCTGGCGGCGACACCCGGCCAATCCGGTGCGCCGCCTGGGCTTTGTCTACATGCCGATGGGCGCGCACATTGCCTCAGTGGACGCCCGCAGGGCGAGGGCAAGCTCACGCGAGCTGTCGCCCACACTGCAATCGCTCGCGCCGGTGATGGATCAGCTCACGGTGATCACCAACATCGAGTTGAGGAACGCCTATCCCGGGCACGCATGCGACATCGAACGCCGCGTTCCTGAGCGCGGCCACGGCCAAATGGACGGAGAGCACGCGATTACGACCTGGGCACCACGGTGGATCAGGTCGCGGCGCAGCACATCGGCAAGGAGACGCGGCTGCCGTCGCTCGAACTGGCGATGGATCTGCTGACCACGGTCGGCCAGTGCGACAACGGCTACGCGTGCGTGTATCAGAACAATCTCTCGTGGTCGTCGCCCACCACGCCGCTGCCCGCCGAGGCGCACCCGCGCATCGCGTTCGAGCGGCTGTTCGGCGATGGCGGCAGCGCGGCGGACCGCCAGGCGGAGCTGCGGAAGAGCGCCAGCCTGCTGGATTGGGTGACGGAGGACATCGCGCGGTCTGCAGAAGAAGCTCGGCCCAGCCGATCGCACCAAGGTGAGCCAGTATCTCGATACCGTTCGCGAAGTGGAGCGCCGCATTCAGAAAGCGGAGGCGCGAGACGGCGGATTCCGCGCTGCCCGATCTGGATCGGCCGGTCGGCGTGCCGGCGGCGTACGCGGATCACGCGCGGCTGATGTTCGACCTTCAGGTGCTGGCGCTGCAAGGCGATGTGACGCGCGTGATCACGTTCCAACTGGCGCGCGAGACCAGCACCCGCACCTATCCCGAGATCGGCGTCGCCGAAGCCGCATCACCCGCTGACGCACAATGGCGGCGATCCGGAGAAGCTGGCGAAGGTCGCGAAGATCAACGCGTTTCACGTGTCGCTGTTCGCCTATTTCCTGGAGAAGCTGAAGGCCACGCCGGATGGCGACGGCTCGCTGCTCGACCACTCGCTGTACCTGTACGGCAGCGGCATGGGCAATCCCGACGTGCACGATCACGTGAACCTGCCGATCCTGGTGGCGGGCGGCGGCGCGGGCAAGCTGAAGGGCGGGCGTCACATCCGATACGCGGAGCCGACGCCGCTGGCGAATCTGCACCTGACACTGCTCGACAAAGTGGGGGTGCGTGTGGACGCCTTTGCCGACAGCCAAGGCAAGATCAAGGAACTGCTGGAGCCGCTATCGCTCTGATCGATGGTGGAGACCAAGATGTACCTACACGGCATGATGTGGTTGATCGGCGTGACCAGCCTGATGCTGCCGGTTCCGAAGCGCAGTGGCTGACGCGGCCAAAAAGCTGGATAAAGCGGCGGTTCGAGCGTTCATCGACCAACATGTGGATGTAAATGCGTCGCAGGTCGACGGCACCACAGCGCTGCACTGGGCCGCCGAGCGAGACGATTTAGAAACGGCGGCGATGCTGGTTCGTGCCGGAGCCAACGTCAGAGCTGCGAATCGCTACGGCGTGACACCGCTCTCGCTCGCCTGCACGAACGGAAGCGGCGCCATGATCGAATTACTGCTAAAGGCCGGAGCCGATGCGAACTCCGCGCTGCCAGGGGGAGAAACGCCGCTGATGACTGCGTCGCGACCGGAAAGTGGAGGCAGTGAAGGCGCTGCTGGCGCCGGCGCGGATGTCCATGCGAAAGAACCGAAGCGTGGGCAGACGGCGCTGATGTGGACAAGATGAATGAATGAAGTAGACGACAT
>CAWGVL010000006.1:0-34776 GCA_963825845.1 Bryobacteraceae bacterium
CACGTAAACAACAAACTGACGCGCGTTGATGTTTCGATTGATCACTCTTCCCCAGAAATGTAGCTGCAACGACCGGCGCGAGCGACAGTAGATAGAACCGGTTCACGGTGGGCGTCCAGATACCCGCAATCCAGAAACCACACATTCCAAGCGCGCTGGCAGGAAGAAAGTATCCCTGCAACGTGGCCCTGAATTGTTGAGGCGACCACCGGCGAAGTGAACCATAGATGACCAGGGGCGGACCGTTCACGCCGTAAGCTCCGCCCAGGATTCCTGCCGTAAACCCGAACAGCCAGACGGACCTGTCGGTCTTTAATTCCTGTTGCCTTCTGCTCAGCAAAGAATATGTTGAGAATGCGATGATGATGACCGCCAACACGCCTTTAATGATCGGTTCCGGCACAACCTTGAGGAGCCATAACCCAATTGGAATGCCTACAATCGTGGAAAGGACGAGCCTCGACGCGTCACGGAAGTGGATGAGATGCCAATCCTGCACAACCGCGATCAACGCTACAGTGATCGAGGCGAGCACCGCGACAGGAACGGCTATCTCGACAGGGGTCACGAGAGCCAGCAGAGGCACCGCAACCAGCGCCTCACCAAACCCGAAAGAGGAACGGATGATCGTCGCTAAAAACAGGATTAAGGGAACAAGAACCGTGGACCACTCGGCACCCATCATGCCTACCCAGCTTAACGGCCAGCATCTGTCCTCCTGTATCGACGGATCTCCTCACGGACTGCGTTCATAGCGCCGATTCCGATAGCGAGCCACGGCGATATACCCGAGAACGCCGCCCCCATACCGTACAGCGTCAATGCGGAGAATCGTTGTTCATTCGAAATGGCAAAGATAGGCTCCCAGTCGCAAGGAGCCATCTTGACACGGAACTGCTCGAGACCCTGAAAGTTGTAGAACCGATTCGCATGCAATCGCGCAAACCGCATCAGCGACCGTAGCCAGAACGGATTTTCTCGAATCCCGGGTTCAGCCGCGCTTGCCAGCGCCACCAGTCCCAACGTGGCATAAAGCCTGTCCTCTTCCGCAAATCGCTGCATGGCAGCATCGATCAGAAGTTCACTCACGCCATTCGGCGCTGAACGACTTCGCGCGACTAGCTCGACCAGATAACCCTGTCTGGCAGCAATGGGAGATGCAACCAGATAGGCGATCGGAGTGCTGTTCCGTTTTGCAACGAGAACCATTCGTTCACTGACGACTCCATCCAGCACGTCAGGTTCAACCAGGAACTCGAGAGGTGGAAGGCTACGAGCGCTCAACCATTCCTGCAACACGCGCCTGAGTTCCGGATCACCCGCGGCCTCATCCGGCACAGCCGGTTCCACGATGACATCCTTGTTGCGGCATCGATTCAACTGCGCCCGAAGAGAAGAGTGATCCTGAACAAGCTGCGGCCAGTCGCGAGGGTCCCACACCGGCTGCGCGCCCAGTGTCACGATGGAGTGCTCTGATGAATCGGCAAACAGCGTACGCAAGCGCTCCGCTGCACAGACATAGCAGACCCGGCAGTTTTGCGCTCGCGCGTAATCTTCAAATTCCGCACAAATTTCCGGCAACGTCTCGGCGGCGCAAACGGGAGCGCCCGCGACCAACAAAACACCAAGCCGCCGAGTGTAGCCTACAACCCCCGGAGCTGTCGAGGAAAACCAGTGTTCAATTCCGGGATTCAGAATCTGATAGCATGTCGCGTTCCAGCCATAGGACATTACGAGTTCGCGGGCAAGCATGGTGGACATTGCGCTACGGCTGTGAGTCCGACTTTCCTCGGAACTCCTATTCTTTATGTAACACCGCCGGTCCCAGCAGTGTGGTATGACGGCTCAGCGGACGCTGGACAGGACTTGTGACTTTCAGTGGCACGTGACAAAGTGTTTCTTGAGATGACACGCCTGACGATACAAGCGGTTCGAATCTGCATTGGCTGTTTTTGCGCATGCGCCACCTTCCCGCTCTTCGCAGAATCCCTGCCCCGATACGATATTTTCCGAACCCCAGGACCAATTGAGATCGATGGAAAGCTCGATGACGCGGCGTGGAAGCAGGCGCCGCCTGTGGGAGATTTTCACTTCAACTGGTGGTCGGCCGGCGCAAAAGAGCCGACAGTTGCCAAAATGCTGTGGGACGACGAGAACCTCTACGTAGCCTTCCACTGCCAAGACAAGAACATCTCCGGGGAAGTCGTCAAACGGCATGGTCCAGTGTCGCTCGATGACAGTGCCGAGGCTTTCATCAGCCCGAATCCGGAGAAAATCCGGAACTATTACGGATTTGAGATAAATGTGCTCGGCACGATGCTCAATTTCCTCCGGGCAGATTGGTATAACGGCCCATTCAACTGGGAGCCCACCGGCGTCCGCTATCGAACATCGTTTCACGGCCAACCTATAAAGCACGACTCACCGGATGATGATCATTGGATTCTGGAATTGGCCATTCCCTTCCGCAACTTTGAAAAGGATGCCGCGAACACCCCGCCGAAGGTGGGGGACACCTGGCGGCTGAATCTTAACCGGGCGGGAGGGAAGACCAACGCGCAGTACAGCACCTGGTCCCCTGTAACGACCGAAAAGCCTAACTTTCACGTCCCTGAGTCCTTCGGTTGGGTTCGGTTCGTAAATCGGCCGCCCGGCAAGTAAGGCGGTCCGGCGATGATAAGCTTCTGGGCGATGCGCTTTGCGTTGACCTTCAGCCCTCTCCTGCTACTCGCCTTACCCACCTTTGCGGCTACGGACGCGATAAGCCCAGGCAAGTTCACGATCGAGCGTCCCACTTTGATCTGCCTTGGATTTGAATGGCGGATTGCCGGCGACGAGAACCGAAATTCCACGGTCGAGGTGAAATATCGGAAGGTCGGAGTAGATCGGTGGACAGAAGGCATGCCCCTGTTCCGTATCGGCGGCGAAAAGGTCTTCCGGAAGGACCTCGGACTCGACTACACCGTGCCCGAGATGTTTGCCGGCAGCATCCTCGACCTCCAACCCGCTACGGAGTACGAAGTACGGTTTGAAATGCGGGATCCCGACGGTGTCCGCGGCCAGGCAGTCCAGGCGATAAAGGCATCCACACGCGGTGAACCACAGGCGGCGCGGGACGCCAGAATTTTACACGTTTATCCCCTCGGTTGGAAAGGGCCGAAACAGGAACCCGCGTACACAGGCCTGAAGCAGGCATATTTCGGATCGGGGAATGGGGATTGGGCGGTGCTCAGCGAACGTAAAGTTCGCGCAGGCGACGTCATTCTGGTGCATGGAGGACTGTACAAAGGAGATAGGCTCCAATATTCGCACCCGCTCGGGTTGGACTTCGATGGCACGTACGTGCTGACTGCTAAGGGCACTCCCGAACGTCCGATCGTGATTCGGGCAGCAGGCGATGGCGAGGTGATCTTCGACGGTGACGGCGCTCATGAACTGTTCAACGTGATGGCTGCCGATCACCACATATTCGAGGGACTCACGATCCGCAACGCAGATGTAGCGTTCCAGGCGGGCCTTAAAGACGTAATCGGCGCGAAGGGACTCACCGTCCGCAACTGCCGCTTAGAGGATGTCGGCATCGCGGTAAACGCGCAGTTCTCCGGGTCGCACGATTTCTACATCACCGACAATGTCATGGTCGGCCGCGATGACCGCTACCGGTTGCTCGGATGGTACAACCCAGGTGTCTACGGCGGAAACAGGCTGAAGAGCTACTACGCGGTGAAGGTCTATGGGTCGGGGCACGTTGTGAGCCATAACTACATTGCCTACTTTCATGACGGCATATCCGTCTGCACGCACGGCTCACCGGATCCTGAAGAAGATCATCGTGCGACGGCCATCGATTTTTACAACAACGACATTCATTTAATGGCCGATGATTTCATCGAGGCCGACGGCGGCGTTCATAACATTCGGATCATGAGAAATCGAGGAGTGAACGCAGGACAGTGTGGGCTGAGCGCGCAACCCGTGTACGGCGGTCCGGCTTACTACATCAGAAACGTGCTCTACCATGTACCGACAGGTTGCGGATTGAAGTTCAATGTGAAGCCGTCGGGCATGGTGCTATACCACAACACCATCATCGCCGAGGCACTGCCTGGCGACCTTTTCTCGAACACGCATTTTCGCAATAATCTGTTCCTGGGTACTGATGCGCCTGACCGCTCCGTCATCCGCTTTTCGAATGCGACGTCCTACTCAACGTACGATTACAACGGTTACCGCCTGAACCCCAACGCCAAGGATCAGTTCCTTTGGACCTCACCACAACAGGGTTTGATGCGCGATTACTCGCTCGACCGCGCACGAGCCCAGCGCTTCGGGTCATTGGCCGATTTGCGAGCCGCAACCGCGCAAGAAGCACATGGTCTGGAGGTGGACTATGACGTTTTCGAGAATCTACGGGCCCCAAATACCGACAAGCCGCACGCTGTCTACAATGCGCGTGACCTGAACTTCGCACTGAAGTCCGGCAGCAAGGCTGTAGACTCCGGGATCCGATTGCCGAACATCAACGATGATTTCACGGGCAAGTCACCGGACCTCGGGGCTTACGAACTCGGACAACCCGCGCCCTTGTACGGACCTCGGCCCCAAAACCCGGGCCCGATTGATTGAAGGCAACAGCCCTATTTCCCGAGATCCACTACAGGAGTCGAGAAACCGTCGATCCGATTCTCCGCGAGCGCGATCTGCTTCGCCTCCTTGCTGATGCGAACTCCGACACGCCCGGCGGGCTGACGTGTCTCGAGCAAAACATTTCGCTTCAATAGGACCGATTCGGTCACGCCTTCAATGTCAACAGCTACGCCCGTTTCTCCGCCGCTATCCACGACACGGTTGGCTTCGATTTGATTCCGGCTAGGGGCAAAAGTCGGACCATGCTCCTGGCGCAGATAGATGCCTACCTTCCCGCTGCGCAGCACCTGATTGTTTCGAACGATGTTGTCCGTATCGTTGTGCCCGACCGAGATACCGAACCGCTTGTTATCGAGCATCGAGTTATTTTCCACCAGGCCCCACTTGACACCCCAGCAGAAAAAGAAACCGATGTCATTCCTCTCGAGTTTAGAACCCGTCACCACGGTCCGCTGCGAACCCGATCCCGGATGCAGTCCATAACCGGCGTGGTCATGACTATGACAATCCTCCGCGCGCACGTCATGACAGACCTGCCAGCTGATTCCATCTCCGTTGAAGTTGCGCGCGGTCACTTTCTTAAGGTTGATGCGATTACTTTCCCGTAGGAAGATACACCCTACATAGTTCCCATTCAAGAACTCGTTGTTGGCCTTATTACCGTCGAGGCAGATATTCTCGATCGCGACATCCGAGACACGGAAGCCGTCAAAGAGCGCAAACAATGTAGCGGCGCTCGCACTCCCCTTTCGTCCAAAAGTTCTCTACCAGCATCTGATCGAGCTTGAACCGATTGCCGCTTCGTGCCACCAGTGTGCGTTTGTAAGTATCGACGCTGCCGTTCTCGGGGTTTTTCGTGCGGAGAACGATGCCGTCTCCTATCTGAAAACCGCTCGCATTCGTGAGCGTGACCTCCCGGTCATACCAGTCGGAGTTCTCGAGCAGCGCTGATTTCACGGAAGGTTCCTTGACACATACGGAGTCAATCCCGCTACCTACGATCCGAACGCCGGATCGCAATTGCACTGCATTCCGGAAGCGATATGTACCTGGCAGGACATGGACCGTTCCTCCTCCAAGCCCAGTGACATAGTCGACCGCCGCCTGGATCACACGGTGATCGGAACCCGTGATATCGGCCTTCTCCGGACCCACCGTTGATCTTGATGCGCTGCTCCCAATCGGGCTCTATTTCATCGCCGGCCGTTGCGCGCGGCCGGGTAACCGTCGGCGCCTGAGAATGAGAATCAGCAGCAGAGATTCTGGCGGCTCCGAGCATTGCGGGCGCGGTGGACAAAAACAAGCGCCGGTTCATCCTTCATCCTCCTCATGATCGAGTCAGGGTCATGGTAAACCCGAACGTAGATCGGAAGCAAATCGCAGAACGACGCGCTAGTCCGAGGGGAACAGGTCCGACAATAATTTGCCCGTTATAGCGAAATGCGATGCAACGGCAACCGGCTCACGTTCTCGGATCAGCAGTAGCTGAGGAGACTCGTGCCGCACACCGGTGCGTTTCTCGATAATTTCCGCCGCCCTGCGGTGCGTTTGTACAGGAATGACGTAGGCGGGGATCTTTGGCCGGTCCGCGAAAAACGCCGCTACTTCCGTATAGGCAACAGCACTGATGGGACACGTCAGACTATGCTTCAGGAGCACGACGAGGGGCAAATCAAACAACTCGTTAAGGTGCTGGACGCTTTGCACCGCGGGCATAGCGTCTCCGTGAACTTCTAGATTGGTCAAGGGATGTACCTGTGGTTAGCAAGGCCCGTTAGGACCTCTCTACGGAGTAGATGTGACAACCGTGACAAAAGATTCAACTAGGCAGAACCCGATGGGCGCGAACCGCTGGTGGGCTTGCCGATGCCAAGTTTCCCGTCCTCGATCTCATGCAAGGTTTTTCCCATGACGACGTCAAAGTTCGCCGTCAACTCGCCGATCTTGGAGCCGGGGAGCGGCTTGAAATCCGTCAGCACGGTCTCGAGGGCACGGGGATCCTTGATCCGCTTTAGAAGTCCGTCTTTGGAGTTCATTTCATGGCCCCGGATGTGGACCTGCGTCGTGTAGATTCGATGTCCGTTCTTGCTGATCGCGACGTGGATATGTGGAGTTCGGGTCGTACCGCCGAGGGTGTACGGAACAGGTTTAATGGTGCGGAAGTGATACTGCCCTTTTGAATCCGTCAAGAAGCGCCCGTATCCTTGAAAATTGCCATCATGCTCCTTCGGATTGACGCCCTTCGTATGCAGGTAGGATGCTTTGGCATCCACCTGCCAGATCTCAACGAAAGCGTTGCGAACGGGTTCGCCGGACAGAGTTGATACGCGGCCGGTCAAATACGTGATCTCGCCGACGGCTGGCGTTAACGAATCATTGATAATCACCAAGTCATTATCGGTATCGAGCGGCAGTTTGTCGGGATAGAATGGCCCTTCCATCATGGGAGCCGTTTCCACAAGCTTTGCGGCGAAAACTCCCGGAACTGACCAGCAAGCTGCTCCAACTGCGAGACGTTGCATCATGCCGCGCCTGGTCTGAAAAGAGTCGACTCGGTCCATACTGCCCTCCTTACAAAGAAAACGCCACGGCGGTTTTGTACACGGGATTATGTCACATTTGCAAGGAGGACCGGGCAGACTCACCTGGAGAGCCCGCAAAAGTCCGTGAGATCTCACCGCACTTCGGATATGGCAGCTAACCTACGCAGTGGCGCGCTTCGCCGACGGTCGATCGATAGTGTTCGGGGACGGCCGTACACCGGGTATGATCGTCGGAACTTCTTTGTGATACTTCCGATACTTCTGGCCGTGCATCGGGACAAGGTCGCGTTCCTCGAACTGGATCGCAATCAGAATGTATGCCGGTTTCGAAGAGCTTCCGAGAGGGAGCGGCAGCCGTTGCAACGGCGCGGGAACAGGCCCCTGATCTGTCGGTCGCGTGCTGGAGGGATATGATGGGCACGATGCCCGACGAAACGTTCGATGTGTTAGACCGCTACCTCCAGGCAGGTGATCGTGCCGGCGGCTTGGAGTACCTGATCGAACATTTCCGGCAGACGACGAACCTACATCTATTCTTCGAAGCGAAATTAATGAAAAAGCGCCTCGAACTTGGGCTGCCTTTGATTCAAAGTGAGGCATCGTCGGCCTTTCCGCCGGATCTTCGGGGCGCGTATGATCAGGCGATGATCGAAGCAGCTCGTGAGACGGGGACTCTAGCGCTTGAAGGGGGTGACATTGCACGAGCGTGGCCTTACTTCCGAGCCATCGGCGAGCCGGCTACTATCGCAAAGGCTATCGAGAATGCAGATCCCGGCGAATCGGTGGATCGTCTGATCGATATCGCGTTCCGCGAGGGTGTTCACCCGGCGAAAGGTCTCGAGTTCATTCTGAAGCAGCACGGGATGTGCCAAGCGATTACGGCATTCGGGATGTACGCAGTGGAGAAGGGCCGAGCCGAATGCATCTGCTTGCTTGTCCGAAATCTCCACGCGGAGATTATGGAACGTATGGGCCGTGCGGTCGAATCGGTGGAGGGGACACGCCCTGCCGCGCGTACGATCGTTGAGCTCTTTGCGGGCAGAGACTGGCTGTTCGGCGAATACGATACGTATGTAGATACTTCGCACCTGCAATCCCTATTGCAGTATTCGATGGAAGTAACTGACCCGGATACGTTGCGGCTACTAGAAGATCTTTGTGAGTACGGCAAGAAGCTTTCACCGATGTTTCAGTTACGCGGGCAGCCGCCGTTTGAGAATACATACGTCGATTACGGCGAGTATATCCGTGCGGTGCTCGGCGATGATTTAGAAGCCAGGCTGGAACACTTCCGCAAGAAAGTAGAAGAAAGCAATCCGGACGAAGTCGGTACTGTGGCCGCGCAACTCTATGTCAATCTGGCGGCGCGGCTCGGATACTTCGACGAAGCCATCGAGGTTTCTACGAAGTATCTTGGGGATGAGGATCCGGCCGACCTTGCGTGCCCGTCCACACTGCAACTGTGTAGCATGGCAAAGGACTACGCTCGCCTGAGGGAACTCGCTCGGGTTCGCGGCGACCTGTTGAGCTACGTCGCCGCGACCTGAAGCGTAAGCTCTAGAATACGATCTTGGCCGCAAACTCCATCTGCCGGCTCAAGTTCACCTGGTTAAACACACGCCCGAAGCTGGCGTCGCCGAACGTCGTATTCGGCCCCGAGAATACTGGATGATTCAGGAAGTTATAGGCTGACGCGCGGAGATCGAACTTTGCTCGTTCAGTGATCCTGAACTCCTTGGATAAGGTAACGTTCACGTTGTTCATACCGGGAGAGCGAACCGTTCCGATTCGCGGCGAGAGATTGCCATACGTGAAGTCAGCCGGCTGTGCAAACGCGGCCGTATTGAAATATCGAGACAGGCGGTCGCCGATCGATCCGGTAACGCCTTCGGAGGGATCGCCGGCGGCGTTAGGTCGATTGCTGCCCGAACCGACCGCCGGCCTAATTAAACCGAATGCCATGGGAAACCCACCCTGAAACGTGTTGAACGTGGACAAAGTCCATCCTCCAACAACGTAATCAACGATGGTTGGGGCATTCGACAAGTAATGGCGTCTCTTTCCAACCGGAATTTCCCAAGCTGCTGTGATAGTCAGACGCGTAGGCACATCGAAGTCGCTGAGCGCTCGTTCGACTTGGCGGTTGTACGCATTCTGCGGTGTGTTCAAGTCGCTGATATTCTTCGACCACGTGTATGCGACGAGCGCTGTGAGGCCATGTGACATCCGCTTTTCCACCTTCATCTGGAATGCATGGTAGACGGAATTGCCGAACGTGGGCGAATTTCGCGTTACCCCGGTATATTGCGGATAAGGGCGCAGCAACTGCGAGTACTGCACCGTTTGTCCACCCAGCGGACCGGAGAGAATGCCGAAGAACGGATTCGCCACCGGCTGAGTGAGTTGCGTTCCCAAGGACAGGTACTTCGGATCGAGTTGGTTCTTATTCTCGTTGATGGCTCCTGTAAAGTCGCTGGGTGGCGCTGCAAGTCTTATGCCTCGGCTTCCCACGTAAGCAACTTCAATCATGGTTCGAGAGATGAACTCCCGCTGAATGCTGAACTGCCAGTTGTGGAAAATCGGGGTGCGGTCCGACTGCTCGACGTAGGATACGTTCTGTCCTACCAGCGTCAGCAAACCTTGCGAATTGCCAATTGGGGGTAGCAGCCCGTTAGGAAATGGATTGCTAAGCAGGTTCAGAGGCGTGATGCCGTCTTGCGAGCTGACCAGCGGCGTCTGGTTGCTGTACCCAACGGGGTAGACGGAACCGATCAGCGGGATGTAGCTCCAAGCGTAGCCACCACGAAATACCGTGTTCCGATTCAGGCTGTACGCGTAGCCGAAACGCGGAGCAAAGTTGTTTCGATCCGGATTGTAGATCCCTCGAGGCACGCCGTTCACACCGGCATACAAGAGTCCACCTCGCAGGTCGAGACCAGGGACCTTCAGCGGGCTCGCCGCGTCGTAGGCGAAGCCGCGCGTAGTACGGTCATAGCGTTCTGTACGCGGCGTCTCATATTCGTAACGGACTCCCATATTCAATGTGAGCTTCGGACTCACACGGAAATCGTCCTGGAAATAGATGCCGTAATAGACGTTCTGAATCGACACACCTGTGTTGTTGTCGATGAAACCAGTGCCGTATCCAGTAAGGAACGATGCCATCGGGAAACCACCCGCTGGAGTGTCGGCTCGCGGACCACCGGTGTTCGCCTGTGCAAACGAGAAGTTGCCCGAGGGGTTGTCGTTGGTCAGGTAGTTGCCGCGAAGCACGCGTACTTCCCCGCCCGTCTTGAACAAATGCGAGCCCCGATACATCGAGACGCTCGATTGGAACGAATACGTATAACCCGGCTGCTCCTTGTACCCGCTTCCGGCCAATCCTTGGAAGCCCGTGACTCGAATTGTCGGGATAGCGGCGGCTTGAACGCTGTTTGCAAACGCCGCAGGAAAACCCAGCGATACGAGATCGAATCCGTCCGAGTACGGGCGCTGCTGCTCCTTGCCGAACGCGTAGCCTACCCGAGTGTCGATTGTGGTCTGCGGGCTGAGCAGAAACGTATCGTTGATGGCGATGCCTTTATTCGGACG
This sequence comes from Bryobacteraceae bacterium, assembly GCA_963825845.1. Lineage (GTDB taxonomy): Bacteria > Acidobacteriota > Terriglobia > Bryobacterales > Bryobacteraceae > DASQDN01. The sequence goes on from CAWGVL010000006.1 coordinate 10,782, forward strand.
ATTGACCACATTCCGACCTGGCGTCGCAATCCCGTCGAAATCATAGTTGAAGTTGAAGTAGGCGTCGCCGACATTCAACCGGGCAAACATCAGATGGTTTGCATTGAACTGGTGATCGAACTTCATCACGTAGGCGTCGCGGGTCTGCGGCCATTTGCTTCCCTGAACGAAGTTCTGCACCCACGGTGTCGCCGGATTGACATTGGGGTTGTTTGGCTCAGGCCAATACTTCATCAGGTTCCTGGCAACCGGATCTTGCAGCGATTGCGGGATGATATTGCCCGGGAACGGATCTCGCGTTGGAACGCCGTTGATGGTACGAACTGAGAACGGGTTAAAAATTGTTGCAGGAACTTCCGAGAAATCACCGTTACGCATTCTTGCCGTTGGCACGCTGGTGGTGGTGCTCTGCCCGTTACCCTCACGTCCACCTTCATAGCTGAAGAAGAAAAACGTTCGATTCCGGCCGTTGTACAGCTTTGGGATATACACCGGTCCACCCACAGTGAAGCCGAAAACGTGAGCGCCATATGGGACAAGGTCCTGGCCTCGGCCACGAGGAAAGAACAGGTTCGCATCCATCGCCGAATTCCGAAGATGCTCATAGGCGGAGCCGTGAAGCTGATTCGTCCCGGACTTGATGACGATATTCGTGAAGTAGCCGCCGGCCCGGCCATACTCGGCGGGAAGTGTGCCGAGTTGCATCTTCATCTCGGAGACTGCTTCTGTGGAAGGCACCCACGGAGAGAGGCTCAGTCCGCGGCCAACATTGACGGTATTCGTAACGCCGTCTACAGCGATATCACCGCTCGCTACTGGAGCCCCGTTTGCCGAGAAGAGCACGTTTGATCCCGTATCACTTGGGCGCACATCCTCCAGATAGCGATTCCCAACAACCCCGGGCGTCAAATTATATATGTAGAGACTGCTATGGCCTTTCAGCGGAAGGTGATCGATGGTCTCACGGTTCACCACAGCGCCAAGCGAAGACGTGTCCGCTTGCACTACACTCACTTCTGCCGTCACGGAAACGGTCTCGGCGGCTGCGCCGAGCGCGAGGTCAACGTCAAGGCGGATGTTGTCGTTCAAGCTGAGTTGGATGCCCTCCTTTACCGCAGTCTTGAAGCCCGGAGCCTTAGTCGTGACTGAATACTCGCCGGGAACTACATATTGGAAGATATAGTGACCTGCAGCGTCCGTTTTCGTGGAACGCACTATCCCGGTTTGCGCATTTCTGAGTGTCACCTCGGCCGCGGCTATGGTTGACTTCGAAGGATCGATGACATCCCCCTGTAATGTTGCCCGAAATTCCTGCGACAACGCGCAGGCGGCGAGCAACAAGGAACATACCGTTAGTTTCGACTTCACTTTCTCTCCTGATTAAGCTGGTCCGCTTTCTGTGTTGTTATATAACCTCGGCGTGGGATTTACAAGGGCACGGCGGCAGCCTAGTGAATTAGCTACAAAGATTCAACGGTTTTTGAGAGCTGGTCACGAATCACCCACACGCCGTGATTCTGGAAGTGATACATTCCGTTAGATGGAGACCCCTCACCAGACAAGGGCTGATGGGTTAAGTTATTGCTGAGGCGTCTAATGCGTACTGCAAATCTCATCCTTTTACTCGCTTTGGCCGATTCAGCGTGGGGAAACTGGCCACAATGGCGGGGACCAAACTCGAATGGCAGCGCAACTGACGCGCGATCTCTCCCCGTGAAATGGACTCACACGCAGAACGTGCTCTGGCGTACGAAGACGCCGAGTTGGAGCGCAGCAACTCCCATTGTGTGGAACGATACCATCTTCATCACGTCAGCGGAGGAGGGCTTCTTACGGCTTGGTGAAAGAGGCGAGGCCGGGCCGGATAAGCGAAATCCAGACAAGATTTATTTGCTAGCGCTGAATCGGAAAGACGGATCGATTCGATGGCGAAATGAAATCGATAGCGGCAATCGCCTGTACCGAAAACAGAACTCCGCATCTCCATCACCGATCACCGACGGCGAAAGAGTCTGGATCATGACCGGCAACGGCAAGTTCGCGTGTTTCACGATGGAAGGCAAGCCGCTTTGGAAGCGGGACATTCAGGCGGAATATGGGGCCTTTGGCCTCAATCATGGCTACGCTTCTACACCCCTGCTCTACAAAGACCGGCTGTATGTGCAGGTATTGCACGGAATGAAGACCGACGATCCATCGTACGTTTTCGCGGTCGACAAGAACACGGGAAAGACTACCTGGAAGGTGGAACGCCCACGGATGCAAAAACCGAGTCGCCCGATAATTACGCCACGCCGCAAATTGCAACCGTCGATGGCAAGCCGCAACTTGTGATCTCCGGAGCGGATTACGTCACTGGGCACGATCTGACAACGGGTAAAGAGTTATGGCGGATCGGCGGCTTCAATCCTACCGACAATTCGTTCAATCGAACCATTGCGTCTTCCGTCGTGATCGGCGGTAATGTCTTCACTACGAGTACGCGTGGCCGGCCGTTTATTGCCTTCCGTGCGGGCGGTTCCGGTGACATCACGGGTAAACGTGAGCTTTGGAAGAACAACCTTGGCGCTGACGTACCTACCCCGACAACCGACGGCAAATACATTTACGTTCTGAACGACATCGGCATCATACACTGCCTGGAAGCAGAAACGGGCAAGCCGGTCTACGAAGGAAAACGCATCGAAAACGGGACCTACAGCTCTTCGCCGCTGCTTGCCGACGGCAAACTCTACTGCACAAATGAGGAGGGAACCACTACGGTGGTCAAGGCCGGACCCGAGTTCGAGATTCTCGGTGTGAACAAGCTGGACAGTCACACCCTGGCCAGCCCCGTAGCGGTTGACAATCAGATCTTTATTCGTACGGCCGAGCATCTATACTGCATTCAGAAAGAATAGCTCATGGAGAAATGGTCCGTTCTCTTGTTCCTTGTTCCTGCCTTCGCTCAGGACTCCGTCGTGCAGACGGCCTTGTCAAAGTCCATCCTCCCTGAGAACCAGCCTCTTATCGAAGTTCAGGTTTATACAGCGTCGCGAGTAAAGTCGATGCCGATGATTTCCACGGCACAGCAGTGGGACGAGGAGTCGGAACGACTGCGAAAGGAAGTGCTCGATAAGGTGGTGTTGCGAGGAGAGGCAAAACGGTGGAGCGAAGCGAAGACTCGCGTCGAGTGGCTCGATACCCTGGCCGGGCCCGGATATCGCGTTAGAAAGCTTCGTTACGAGGCGATCCCTGGATTATGGATCCCAGCGCTGCTGTATGAGCCCGAGAAGCTCGACGGCAAGACGCCGATCGTTCTCAACGTCAACGGGCATGAGGGCACAGGTGTCTCGACACCGTATATCCAGCTTCGATGCATCAACCTTGCCAAACGTGGCATAGTCGCGTTGAATTTCGAATGGTATGGGATGGGCCAACTCAAGACGGACAACTTCGATCATACCCGTCTGAATCAGATCGACCTCACAGGCACAAGTGGTGTCTCGCTTCACTATTTAGCCCAGACTCGCGCCATCGACATTCTGCTCGCTCACCCGAATGCCGATCCGCAACGCCTCGCTGTTACTGGGCTATCCGGTGGAGGGTGGCAGACCATCTTTGTTAGCTCGCTGGACAGGCGAGTAAAGATCGCGAACCCTGTGGCCGGTTATTCGAGCTACGTGACGCGATCTCAGTTTCCGGAACAGGATCTCGGTGATTCCGAGCAGACACCCGTTGATCTCGCGAGTGTCGCCGATTACACGACACTTACCGCGATGCTTGCGCCCCGGCCAACGCTGATCACGAATAATGCCTACGACAACTGCTGCTTTAGAGGCGACTATGCAAACTCGCCTTTGATCTGGGCGGCGCGTCCGTTCTTCGCCTTGTACAAGGCAGAAGATCATCTGAATTACCACATCAATTTCGATGCGGGACACAACTATGGTCAGGACAACCGGGAAGCGTTTTACCGTTTTTTGCGGGACAACTTTTACCCCGGAAGCGATAGTTTTACGATCGCCGAAATCCCTTCTGAAGACGAAGTGAGGACCGCGGAACAACTACATGTCGAGATTCCCCCAGACAATCTGGACTTTCATACGATTGCCCTGAAGCTCAGCCGCGACGCGCGCCAAAATGGCAGCGAAACTCTCGCTCAGGTGGTTCGTGCAAAGACATACAACGTATTGGCAACCGAAGTCTCGTCAGCCGTAACAGACGGACTCACAATCAAACACTGGCGATTGAAGCTGGGCAATGACTGGACCGTTCCAGCCGTAGACATATCGCCAGATCGCGCCTCGTCCACCGTGATCGTTATCGGTGACCAGGGGCGAGCCGCGCTAGCGTCCCAAATCCAGCAGCTTACATCCGAGGGCAAACGCGTAGTGGCCGTGGATCCCTTCTACTTCGGCGAATCGAAGCTCGCGAAGCGAGACTATTTGTTCGCACTGCTCGTATCATCGGTTGGCGATCGACCTCTCGGAGTCCAGGCAAGCCAGATCAACGCAATCGCGCGCTGGCTTAAAACTCCGACGTCAATTGAAGCCTTCGGGCCGCGGACCAGCGTGATTGCGAGAGTCGCCGCCGCGCTGGAATCACGACCCGTGAAGACTCACGATTCACTGCCGTCGCTTCGGGATGTCATAGAGAAAAACATGACAGTCGACAAGGTTCCCGAGCTATTCTGCTTCGGACTGCTGCAATCACTTCCGGATACGAACGAAGCTGCGGTCAATTTGCGATAATTTCGCAATACCAGCCATCCCCATATCGACAGCAAGTTCAGCTCGCAACAACTCAATTACACGTTCGACACCGCGTTGGCCGAACGCGCCCAAGCCCCACAAATATGGTCTGCCGATACCAACCGCGGACGCGCCGAGTGCTAGCGCTTTGAGAATGTCAGTACCGCGCCGAATGCCGCCGTCGAGCAGTACCGGAATCTTGCCCCCTGCTGCTTCCACACATTCGGGTAAGGCTTCGATGGTTCCCCCAACCTGATCGAGTTGGCGCGCGCCGTGATTGGAAACAACAACGCCTGACATTCCGTACTTAACGGCGCGAGAGGTGTCTTCTGACGTCATTACACCTTTGACAATCACGGGAAGATCCGTCGTCTCACGAAGGCGCTGCAGCGTATCCCAAGTCGGCGTAGGGAACCGTCGAGGAGCCGGGTAGTCGCCCGTAGTCCAGATGATATCGTCGGGCTTGTAAACGATCTCTCCCTTGGCGTTCCTCGGGATGCCGTTCGCATTGCACCACGTGCGCACAAGACGGTTGCGAACACTTCGCTCACGATGAGACACGTGATAAATGTCGACAGTAACGGAAATGCCGGTGCAGCCCTGATCCTTGAGCTTCGTGGCGAAATTCGCCATCTGTTCTTTCGTGCGGAATTCGGCCGCAGTCGTGAACTGCCACCATACCTTGGGACCTTTGTCGGATTCGAGAATGTTGCTGATCGCGCCACCCGTGATCATCATCGTCTTCGAGGCGCCCGCGGCTAGAGCAGTGTCCGCCTCACCATTTGGGAATACACAATTTTTTCCGCCGGTCGGACAGAAAAAGATGGGGTGCTCCAGGCGCTTCCCGAACAGCGTCGTCGAAATATCGATCTTGCTAACGTCGTGCAAAAGGAACTGGGGCCGAATAACGAGATTGTCGAATCCGCGGCGATTATCGCGCAATGACGCTTCGTCCTCCGAGCCTTCGTCCAAGTAGTCCCACGCGAGCGCGTCCAACTTTGTTTTACAGAGCTTTGCCATGTCAAAGACGTTAGCTGCGCCGTAAATTGGATCCTGGACCTCGCTATACTTGCGATCTGCCCGGATCAGCGGAGACCCTGCGAAAAAACCAAGCAGATTCTTGAATGCCTGCCGTCTGTTCATGTCTATGCGTCCATCCTATAGATGAATCTCGCGGAACTGCTGTCGGCTGAGAGTCCAAGCGGAGTTATGTCCCACTCGAAGCCTTCGGTAACACTTCGAACGCCAGCGACCCGCAGAGAAATAACGAATGTGCGACCCTCCACGATCGTTGACGATATCACACGACGTGACACGTAGCCCATCGAAGTAGAAGTTTTTCACGCATCACTTCGTTTCGAGAGCTCGCGCCAATGTAAGCACGCCCTTCCGGATCTCGGATTCTTCAAACGCGGCAAAACCTACCAAAACCCCTCCTGGATCGCGTCCGCATAGAGTGAAACGGTCGAGGCTCATCACCTCGACTCCGGCAGAGGCGGCCCTCGCGGACGCGTCGCGGGAACTCATCCCGTTTTTCAGATGAGCCGGTATATTCAGTCCTGCTTGTATGTTCGGCAGTTCGACGAAAGTGTCGAGATAACGAGCCGAACTTTCCCTCAGCGCGGAAAGCCGGGATGCATAGAGCTCACGCATACGGCGAAGATGGCGCCCGAAGTGGCCCTCCGTGATAAAGTCGCACAGCACGGCCTGTGAAAGGGCTGGAAGATATGCGTCAACCTGGAAGCGATATGACAGGAACTCATCAATGCACGAAGACGGTAGAACGACATAGCCGAGCCGCAGCGAAGGAAACAAAACCTTATTAAAACTTCCCACCAGAATGACCGTTCCCGTCTTGTCGAGACTGCGCAAAGCAGGCACGGGCCGTCCTGAAAATCTGAACTCGCTGTCGTAATCGTCCTCGATCACGAATGCTCTGCATCTCCGCGCGAAAGAGAGCAAGTGCAAGCGTCTGTCGAGCGACATCGTCATCCCGAGAGGCAACTGGTGGGCCGGCGTGACATAAATGGCGCCTGGCGCCGAACATGCACGTTCGCCTTTCGTGGGATCGATGCCGTCCTCGTCGACCGGAATCGGAATCACGCGAGCGCCGGCATTCTTGAACGCCGAGACGGCTCCGAGGTATCCGGGGTCTTCGACCCAAACAGGTTCACTGTTCTTGATCAGGAATCGCGCCACCAGGTCCAGCGCTTGCTGGACACCTGACACAACGACCACCTCATCGGCCGAGCAATCGACACCTCGTGAAGTTCCCAGGTAGTCAGCGATGCTTTCGCGCAGTGGCGCGTAACCCTGCACGGCTCCACGGGCAAGTAAAGGCTCCACCGGCAAGTAAAGAAGGAGAAACACGGCGCAAACGCCGGGCCGCAACACGGGTCCAAACATCAGCAGGAAAGTTGCTCAACGCGGGCTCTATCGGCCGAAAAGGCTGTGCCGGCCGAACCCATTCCGGCAGCACCCGCGGCGATGCTTTCAGCTTTACCGTGTCGCTGGACACGCGCGAGGCCTCCAGCAGGTCCTCCGGGAGCTCGTCGCTCACGCACGTTCCAGAACCAACGCGGCTCACAATATAACCTTCTGCTTGGAGTTGCTCGAAAACGTTCACTACCACGCGACGGGAAACACCGTACTGTAGCGAGAAATCGCGAGTCGCCGGCAGGCGTGTTCCGCGGTTCAGGCGGCCATCAAGAATGACATTGCGAAGTTCATCGTACAGCCATCGCGTCAGCGTCACACCCGCTGGTCGAGCTGCTAATGCAAGTTCAGGCGTCCTCAACACTTTAGACACGACTAATTGGTATCATCCATTTCACCAGAATGGGACTACCGATGCTACCAAAGGAGCCTACGATAGTCTCATGGAGCCACGACGAACGCTGTTAACAAAACTCTTCGCATTGCTCGCTGCGGGTTTGCATTCACGACTGTCCTGGGCTTTTGCGCCAACGAAGTCGTCCGCGCAGGTACTTCGCAGGCAGGCTCTGGTAGACCGCTTTGTTGGGCTGGAAGCAACCGCTGTTGAAGTTACGTTCCCACCCGGGTCTGCTTCCGCTCAGCATCGTCATCCCGGCTTCGTCCTGGGCTATGTGCTCGAAGGCCGATTTCGGTTTGCCGTCAATGGTGAACCGGAGCGCGTACTCGGCCCCGGCGAGACATTCTATGAGCCCGCGGGAGCCGTACATTCCATTGCGGGAAATGCTCTCGCCGACAAGCAAACGAGAATTCTCGCCTTCATGGTCGCGCCGGCCGGGAAACCGATCGTGGAGCAATAAAGCGTTTCCACCGATCTCGCGGCCTGTACCCCAACTAAAATTCGATTTACAGCAAAGGAGACTACAAAATGAGCGAACGATTGAACTGGGCCAAGACGGCGCCAGCCGCATACAAAGCCATGCTTTCGCTTCATGATTATCTCGAAAAGCAATCGGACCTGGAGAAGGAGCTACTTGATCTCCTGTATTTGCGAGTCTCGCAGATCAACGGGTGCGCGTTCTGTATTGATATGCACTGGAAGGACCTCCGGTCATCGCGGATAAGCGAGCCTCATCTATATTTGCTGAACGCATGGCGGGAAGCGCCGGGATACAGTCCTCGTGAGCGCGCAGCTCTGGAGTGGGCAGAAGCAGTGACGAAGTTGACGAATCAGGATGTGCCCGACGAAACGTATCGTGTCGTGCGCGAGCACTTCACAGAAACAGAGGTCGCCAATCTGACCCTTGCGATCGTCGCAATCAACGGCTGGAACCGGCTGAGCATCTCTTTCCACAAACAGGTGCCTCGTCACGAGCTTGTGGAACCAGCAATGGCCTGAGTTGGAGCCGAAAAGCTAGCCGGTGATGCGATCCCGGCAGTTCGCACGAACTGCTTCCACGAGTTGCATGGTCTCTTTCCAAGGCCCCGTCTGCTCGACAACCGGGTCGCACGTATCGCGTCGGCGAAGTCCAACCAAACGTGGGGTGGTTGGACTGCCCGCCCTCCTAGTCGGACAGATTGGAAACGAGATAGCGGGACGTGATTGAATCAATCGTATGTGCGTGGAGCGCTGACAAGTAAGTCGGAAAGGCAGTCACATGCCGGCTATAGTGCGATTCCCAATAATCGCCGACGGCGAATTGCGCCTGAACGAACTGATGTACGAATTTTCGATGTGCCGGACGCAACTCCGCTTCAACCTGCGATTGTACCGATCGAGGTAGTTTCACCATGTTCCGCTTTAGGGCCCAGCACCTCTCGCATGACCGTTCCAAGTTCTCGGAGCGCCTTCGATCCATCGCCGTAGTAAGTGGATCCATGCATGGTTGCCAGCGTCTTCGGCTGCAACGCTGCTAACGTTTCGAGAATACGACCCGTGTGGTGGGTGTACGGAACATAGTTCGCAAACGGTCCTGCTTCGGACTCCAGCAAGGCATCCCGACATCGGCCCATAATGCTGTCAGCCGTTGCGGGCTCCCGGTGGCCCCACTGGTGAAACAGATCCGAGCAAAATAATGTGCGCTCAGACTGCTCGAAGAGAACTCCGGCGTCCCATCCATGCGGGACGTGAGGCGTGGGGATGAACTGAAAACGATACTGGCCGGTGCAGAGGTTATCATCCTTGGTCAGGACGCGAACGGGTCGTATCGAGAAATCATTCACGCTAACGAGAGCGCCAATCAAGCCGCAGACGGGCTGGGCCGTCGGTGCTGATTCCAGCCAGTGGTTCAAAGCCCCACATTCGTCCGATTCGAAATGACTGAAGCCGATATATCTCAGCTTCGAGATGTCGATCAATCGGGAGATTTCGTCCCGCAGAACGGGGAACATGCTTCGGAGTCCAGCGTGGAACAACAATGGCTCCTGATCTCGCACCAGGAAATGACTGAATTCCAGGTTGATCTCCGGAACGAAGATGGAGATGCGGTAGATGTTTGACGCAATCTCGGTTGTGCTCACCATGCGCACTATTAAACCACTCTCGAGTTCGTACGAGTCGCCGTAAATCCGCCCCGTTTCCCTGAGTGGTTCAAGTGAGCCCGCTCTTGTTCTTCCAGTCGCGATACAATGCGACCCAACCAGGAGGAACGGATGCGCAGATTTGCCGCGGCTTTGTGGGCCATCGCGCTGCTCGGGCAGACGGATGGCACGCAGCCGCCAAAGATGACCGCTGACGACGTCACAGCAGGAGCGAAGACGTTTCGTTCGCACTGTGCAGAATGTCACGGCCTAAACGGCGAAGGCGGCCGTGGACCGAATCTCTCGGACGGCGTTTTCTACCACGGATCATCCGATCTGGATCTGCTGAAAAATATCTCGAATGGAATACCCGGTACTGAGATGCCAGGGTTATTCTACTCATCCGATCGTGTGTGGCAGGTTATTGCGTATCTTCGATCCTTTAGTCAACACCCGTCGCCTGAGCGTTCGGGAGATCGCGCGAGAGGGCGGGCTCTATTCGCCTCGTCGGGTTGCGCCAATTGCCACCGGATACAGGGGCAAGGCGGCTTGACGGGCCCCGACCTCACCAATGTCGGGAAGATGCGGTCAGCTCCTCACCTGCGCGAAGCGATCACCAATCCCGGCGCCGACGTTCGCCAGCGTTACTGGGTCGTCGACTTGATCACTGATGAAGGCAAGAGCATTAGCGGATTCTTGATGAACGAAGATACCTATTCGGTCCAGTTCATCAACTCCTCCGGACAGCTCCAGTCCTATGCGAAGTCCGGTTTGAAGAGTTACAAAGTGGAGAAAATTTCGAAGATGCCGTCCTATAAAGATCGTCTTGGGAAGAAGGAAGTCGACGATGTCGTAGCGTATCTGTCCTCGCTGCGGCCCAATACGGAAGGTGAGAAATGATGCGGCTGCTCATGCTTTCGTTTGTGATCGCATTTTCCGTCGCCGGAGAGACCAGCTATCAAAGAATTCTTAACGCCGACAAGGATGCTGCCAATTGGCTGACGTATTCAGGGAACTACAAAGGCTGGCGCTATAGTCCTCTCGACCAGATCAACCGTGCGAACGTGAACAAGCTGAAGGTCAAGTGGATGTATCAGATGCCCACAACCCATGTGGTTGAAACAACACCGCTAGTCGTTGATGGAGTGATGTACTTCACCGAACCTCCGAGCAACGTTGTCGCGGTAGACGCGGAAACAGGCAAACAGTTCTGGCGGTATCGCCGAGCGCTGCCGTCCAAAATCAATGTCTGTTGCGGACAGGTCAACCGAGGCGTTGCGGTATCGGGCGATCAGGTCTTCGTGGGAACAGTCGATGCGCATCTCGTCTCCCTCGATGCTCGTACGGGCGACGTCCTTTGGGATGTCGAGGTGGCTGACTATAAGACCGGTCACAGCATTACGGTTGCCCCATTAGTCGTCAAGGATATGGTCATCTGCGGCATCAGCGGAGGCGAATACGGTATCAGAGGATTTCTGGACGCCTACGATGCGAAGACGGGGCGCCGCATCTGGCGGTTCTGGACTATTCCTGCGCCCGGAGAGCGAGGCCACGAGACGTGGTCTGGCGAGTCATGGAAAACCGGCGGTGGTCCGACTTGGGTGACCGGAGCCTATGACGCCGGGCAGAACCTCATCATCTGGGGAACCGGAAACCCGTCTCCGGATTGGAATGGCGACTCCCGAATGGGCGATAACCTCTACACGGACAGCGCCATCGCGCTTGATGCGGACACGGGCAAGCTCAAGTGGCATTTTCAGTTTGTGCCTCATGATGTTCACGATTGGGATGCGGTTCAAGTGCCCGTGCTGGTGGATGATGAATGGGAAGGCAAGCCGCGGAAGCTTGTTTACTGGGCTCATAGAAACGCGTTCTATTACGTGCTCGACCGCGAAACCGGAAAGTTTCTGACCGGTAAACCGTTTGCGACTCAAACGTGGGCCAAAGGACTCGACCGCAACGGAAGGCCGATTCGTCTACCAGACATCGATCCCACGCCAGAGGGAACCTACATATTCCCGGGAGTGCAAGGAGCGACGAACTGGTATTCGCCGAGTTACAATCCGCAAACCAAGCTCTTCTATCTGGCTGCGTGGGAGAACCGCAGCGTGTACCGCAAAGGCGAACAAGAGTACAGCCCGGGCAACCGGTACATCGGTAGTGTCCCTCTGATTGACCTGCCGGATGATCCCGGTCATGGCGCTATTCGAGCGCTCAATCCCAAGACGGGAGAAAAAATATGGGAGTACAAGCTCCACACCAAACCATGGGCCGGAGTGCTCTCTTCCGCAGGAAAGGTGGTCTTCGGAGGCAGCGATGAAGGGTATTTCTTCGCGCTGGATGCGGAGTCCGGGAAAGAGCGCTGGCGATTGAACCTGGGTGGCATGATCCGTGCAAACCCCGTGACCTTCCTCAGCAAGGGCAAACAGGTCGTGGCCATCGCGGCAGGCAGTTCGATCGTAGCCCTGCAACTTGATGAATAGATTTGACAAACCTGAAATGCTGCGAGTCAGAACAGAAGTTTGAGTCCGAATTGGATTCGCCTCGGATCTGCCGCGCTGGTGACACGACCGAATATTGGGCTCTCGACGTTCGCTACAGGCTCGAAGAACTGCGCGTTTTTCGTGATGTTGAACGATTCGGCACGGAACTGAAGAGTAATTGCTTTCCATATCGTGATATTCTTCTGCAGCGCGAAATCAAGATTGGCGACATCCGAACCGATGAGTACATTCCTTCCGGACGTTCCGAATGTGCCGACCGCCGGTCGGCGGAATGCGCCCGTGTCGAACGAAGGATCTACTGATCTGCTGATCGCTAGAAAGGTTGCCATCCCCGATACGATCCGCGAACTGCGGAACGAATGACCCGGTCCCGTGGACTATGTTCGCGGTCGGAGTGAATGGAAAGCCAGTGGCAAGACTCAGGATTCCCTGGACCTGCCTGCCTTGCAACAGTTTGCCGCTGAGTCCACCACCGGCCAGCCACTTCTTGCCTGGCCGGACAGGTAGTTCATATCCGAAGCTCGAGGCGAAGCGATGCTTCTGGTGGTATCGCGACAATCCGCGGTTGGCACGCTTATCCCAACGGTACCGCATCCGGTTGGCCTCAAATTCGCCAGAGTTCGTGTCGATGTTGCGGGAGAAGGTGTATACGGACTGAAAATTCAGCCCTGCGCGATATGACTGCTCGAGCCGCGCAGTGAACGCATTGTAGGTTGCGTTTGCGTCACGTCCGCTAGTAAGCAGGCCGGCCTGGAATTTCGGAAACCGCACGCGCTGCTCAATGGGAATTCGTCCGGTCGGATCGGGTGTCGCCTGGTTCTGGTTGAACCACTGCCGCAGCTTACGACTGCCCGAACCCTGATCGACGAGTTCCAGCAGCATTGTTTCTGAAAGCTTATGTTGGATGCTGAAATTCCACTGCATTGTGTACGGAATTCGGTCGCGGCGAAACACACTGAACGCGGCCGGCAATGACGTCAGACTTCGAACATCCGGGAACATGTCGCTCATCGTGCGCGGAGATCAGTGTGTTGATGCCGTAGAACGCGGCAGCAATCCGGTGAACTGGAATTCGTTTTGCATTGGTATTCTGATAGAAAGAGCCGAAGCCAGACCGGATGAGCGTTCTTTGACGCGAACGAACGCCATGCAACTCTCGGAACGGCCGACCATACTGCCATCGCAATACAATTTTCAGCGTAAGGGTGGGCGTGATTCGCGAGTCCTCTTGTAGGAAGATGGCCGTCGACATGGATTGGAAGTTGAAGAACACGTCGCCGGAGCCAAGCCCTGCTTGCGCTCGTTTCGGCAATCCAAGAAGGTAGTCGGCGAGAGCGTTTCCGGCTTGCGTAGTGCCCTGCGGGTCGGTAAATACCCGCTGAAGCTGAAGTTTCCGCGCGGGTTTACCTCTCCTTGTTGTTGGTAGCGGATATCCTGGAACTCGAATCCGACACGGAAGTTATGGCGGCCCTTGTTTATCGTGAATTTATCATCAAGTTGATCGGGAATCAGTCAAAAGCTAAACGACTGGATAGATCTTCATTCACTCGGCTTAAGCCGGAATCGAATGAACATGTTTACTCCCCACGGCTGGTCGCCATAATAGGGCTTCAGAGCCGAGTCGATTGCGTATGCCGTAAGGTTGGCTCCGACACCCGTCTGTACATTTCTTAAAAGCGCAATATCTCGTGTGTAGCCAAGCGTCATAGCGGAAACATTGAAGGCGTGCTTTCCGGTTTTATCCTGGATCTCATGCGCAAGGTCATGATCATAGTCGAAGAGTTCGTCCCTTTGGGACCACTCGAATCGTCCGGTGACAAAGTTCTTACGACCGAACGGTATTACAGTTTCAGCGGTTATCGCCTGCGTGGCTTGCTCCGCGATGGTCTTGTAGTTTCGCGCCCATATAAAGCTCGATGCCCAATAGTTCCCGCTTGTGCGCGGTAGCACATGATGAACAGAAGCTGTCATACGGTTGACATCGTCAAGGTGGAACTGCTCAGGCCGTGTCAGGTGACCACCGGAAAACTGCGCAGACCAGTTCTTGGCAGGAAAAATCGATAGCCGAGTCGACCATGAATCCATGGCGCCCATGTCGATGTTCCACCGGTTCTCATTCGGCTCCTTGCCGCGAAATCCCGACGCTTCGATACGGATTTTACTCCATGACAAACCTGCCGTTACGAGGTTGTTCGCTATGTGGGTCGAGTCCTGCCAGTGATGCGCGAGCGTGGCCTGCGGTAGCTCCATAGCGCTTGCCCTGTGAGGAAAAGCAACGGGACCGAGCGCGGCATCTCCGACAGGAGCGTAATAGACGTTGAACATGCCCTTATCGCCGATGGGATGCGCAAATTGAACGGAGAGTTCCATCAACAAGTCATGCGGATGTTGTCCATCTACGATCGGCTTCCCGTAAGCAGTCTCGCCGGTTTGGAAAAGAAGCGGATACCGGCGATCCGATACCGTTGCCGGATCGAGACTGACCATGGAGCGCAGCATGATACTGCCTCGCCCCAATCTATGTACCGCTCCGAGCATTCCCCAGTTGGCTGAGTAAACCTTGTCGCCTCCACGGGGTCCGCTCTGCTGAGTACCGACGAGGAATGCCTGCCCCATCCACATAAGGTTCCACTCGCCCGCCTGTGTCATCAGCATCGGCATCGGCCACGCGGAAGGCTGAAATCCTGTGCCTGAACTCTGGCCCATCAGGAAAGTTCCCGCCGAGTTGAGAGTCGAATGGTCCATCGAACTGTGGTTCATGCCCGTCATATTTGGGGTTGCGTGATGGTGTCCGTCGGCATCGGACGGCATTGAGTGCCCGGCATGGGGATCCTCAGCAGCCTTTTTAGATCCCGCTGAGTGCTCATGCTGATGTTGATGCTGCGCTTGCATTTCAGGACCCTGTGCCTGCGTCGTTACGGCCCACAAAAACAGAGCTGCCACATTGCCGGCGCGAGCACCCATTAAAACATTTCTATTTATCCGCATTTCAACTCCAAATCTTTTCTGAATCGCTTTCTTAGTCTGCGTACACCGCGAGCGCACACGGTCCGGAGCGAACTAGTCGGGCCGGACGATGGGGCGACACAGAATGTCAAATGCGGAGAACGACGGACCAGCACGAGTCCGCCGATACTGGGGGCGAAGAGCCTGTCAAGACATTCTCGCTGTATATCTCGATTCTTGTGAGTGAAATACGCTTTTCGACGGGACCGATATCCACGTTCTCGGTGAAGGTCGCTATCGGCGCAGAGACCCCGGCAGCGGTCAATGCGAGCATCGGATGCTTACATGCCTGAGTTGGCGCACTGTGCTGAGCAGGCTTTTCACCATGGCACGGTGGAGGCTTTTTTTCCGCTGACTCACTTTTCTCATGGCAAGATATGCCCACACATCGAGCAACACAATTAGCCGAGCCGGCCGTGAGGCTAATCAGAAGCAACACTACGTTGACGGAAAGCCAACAAATGTTCGATCTTGGCCGAATCAGCTTCACCGAAGAGCCTCGCCGGAATCGATGTTTTCGAGGATGGGCACTCGCTCGCAGGGCCCGTCCCCGAGCACTTGTCTGTGAGATGCTCCAGCGGCGATTTTCATTGCTTGCAGCGTATGAATCTCTTGTTCGATTTCGCTTATCTTTCGCCTCGCAAGCAGACGAATAGCCGAGCTATCCCCGTCACGGTCGACGCGCAACGATAACAGTTCGCGGATTTCTGCGAGCGTGAATCCGAGTTGCTGAGGTTAGCCCGCCCATCGCCGCCACCTGTCGGATCTTCAGCCGTCGCGACACCATACGTCTTCTCTAACTATCGTAAACCCTACAGCTAGGTATACAGTCAAGGGACACTGTCGCTGCCGCAAGAATGAAGCAGTATTTCGCTGAGACCCCGATGACCACGCTACGAGAACTCGGGCTACTCTTTCTGAGGCTGGGAACCACTGCATTCGGCGGTCCTGCCGCGCACATTGCCATGAT
This sequence comes from Bryobacteraceae bacterium, assembly GCA_963825845.1. Classification (GTDB taxonomy): domain Bacteria; phylum Acidobacteriota; class Terriglobia; order Bryobacterales; family Bryobacteraceae; genus DASQDN01. The sequence goes on from CAWGVL010000006.1 coordinate 26,948, forward strand.
GCAGGATGAAGTTGTCCGTCGACGGTCATGGCTCACTCAGCAGGATTTTCTGGATCTGCTCGGCGCAACCAACCTCATCCCGGGCCCGAACTCAACCGAGATGGCAATTCACATCGGTCACAGACGGGGAGGGTGGCCAGGTTTGCTCATCGCCGGAACTTGTTTCATCGTGCCGGCAGCCTTGATCGTTGGAGTTGCAGCCCACTTGTACGTGTCGTACGGCTCAATTCCAAAAGTGAAAGGCCTTTTGTATGGTGTGAAGCCGGCCATTATAGCCATCATTTGCCAAGCGCTTTACTCACTCGCGAGGACGGCGGTTACGAATCGCGGGATGGCGGTCATCGCAATTGCATCTGTAGGAGCGGTGCTTGTTGGCGTACATGAGCTTGTTGTAATCGGGAGCGCGGGTCTACTGGCAATGCTCAGGACATCGCCCGTGACCCTTCGTCAAATCTTCTGCGACGTTTCTGGGTTGAGTCTGTCTCCCATACTGATGCTCTCCACTGCAACATACGTGAGGCCATTTGCGATCTGGCCATTGTTCGCTTTCTTTGTGAAAGTCGGTTCCGTGTTGTTCGGCAGCGGGTATGTTCTGCTCGCTTTCGTCCGAGCGGATCTCGTGGAACGATGGCACTGGCTGACGGAAGCGCAATTGCTCGATGCGATCGCCGTGGGACAGGTCACGCCTGGACCGGTATTCACGACGGCGACATTCATTGGCTATCTGCTAGGTGGGGCGCCGGGCGCAATTGTCGCGACACTCGGAATCTTCGCACCCGCGTTTGTTTTCGTCGCGATAAGCGGACCGCTTGTGCCGCGAATACGGCAAAGCGCATGGGCCGGGGCATTCCTGGATGGGGTGAACGCCGCATCACTCGCGCTAATGGCCGTCGTCACCCTGCAACTCGGTCGATCGGCGCTGATCGACTGGCTAACGACTGCTATCGCTGCCTCGAGCGCGTTGGCGGTCATTCGCTACCGTGTAAATTCTGTGTATCTGGTGATCGGGGGCGGACTCGCCGGATTCTTAGCTAGCTTGTTTTCGCGAGAGTTATAAATCTCTTTGTGCAAGCAAATCGGGAGTCTGCATGACAGTCCCGAGTTCTAAAAGCTGACTTTTCCCAGGATGACGGGGTGACGAGCACCCGTGGCGGACGGAAGGTTCGACGCCCTGTGATGCCAGGTCTCGTGTGCGAGGATTGCGAAAGCGATGGCCTCCTTCGCGTCGCTGTCGATGCCGAACTCCGTGGACGTCCGCAGCTTAACGGCCGGCAGAAACGCCTGTAAATACGCCATCATCGTCCGGTTGTGGACCCCGCCGCCGGACACGATGATCTCATCCACCTGATGCCTTATGAACTTCTTCAGGCCGAACGCAATGGTGGCCGGTGTGAGCGCAGTTGCGGTCGCAATCAGGTCGATCATCGGAACCTCCGTTCGAATCAGATCGCGCACGAACTCTTGTCCATACTGCTCACGTCCGGCCGTCTTGGGCGGCGGCTGGCGGTAATAAGTGCGCCGAACGAGGCTATCCAGAAGCTTTTGATTGACTTTGCCACGCGCGGCGATCTGCCCGCCACTATCGTATTTCCGACGGTTCCGCGTGTGAATCGCAGCGAGCTGATCGATGATCATGTTGCCCGGTCCGGTATCGAACGCGACTACCTGTTCCGGCCTGCCGTCCGGCGGAATGGCAGTGACGTTTGCGATGCCCCCTATGTTCAAAGCAACACGCCCCAGTTCGGAATCGACGTAAAGCATATAGTCGACGAACGGAACGAGCGGCGCTCCTTTGCCGCCGGCAGCCATGTCTCGCGTGCGGAAATCGGAGACGACGGGTATTCCGAGCTTTTCCGCAAGCACTGAACCATCCCCAAGCTGAAGCGTGCTTTGCTGCTCATGATACACGGTCTGCCCGTGCGATCCAACCAGGTCGATCGTGTTCAGAGGAACTCCGCATTTGCGTACAGCCTTTGCATAAAGGTCCGCAAGCACAAAGTTCAGGCGTGAAATACGCGACGTGTGCGCGGTCGCGTCGGATACTGCCAGGATGTGTTCTCTCACCTTGTCGGCGTATGGGAACGTGCAGTGCGTAACGACATTGATCCGCGTGCCTTCAATGTCTACGATGGCCACATCGATGCCATCCAAGGAGGTGCCGCTCATGATACCCGCGACTCTCATGGTTTCCTCAATTCCTGCTGCAATTCGGCCAGAAGCTTCAAAGCTTCGATTGGCCGCAGTTCATCGATGTTGATGCGACGTATGCGATCAGCAATCTCATAATTGACCGGTTCGAATAGCTGAATCTGAACCGGACCCGCAGGACGGGGAGATAGCTCCTCCGTCACCTGATGTTCCGTACGCTCATGCAGCGCAAGAATCTGTTGCGCGCGATCGATCACTGGCAATGGAAGCGCGGCAAGACGGGCGACCTCAATGCCGTAGCTGCGGTTGGCGGCCCCCGGTTCAACCTTGCGGAGGAAGAGAATCTGGTCTCCTGCCTCCTTCACCGAAACATGCAGGTTCCGAATGCCTTCAAATTGGTGCTCGAGTTCCGTCAGCTCGTGATAGTGCGTGGCGAACAGGGTCTTGGCCCGAATATTTTCGTGAATGTGTTCGAGCACCGCCCACGCAAGCGCAAGCCCGTCGTAGGTGGACGTTCCTCGTCCGATTTCGTCGAGCACGATGAGGCTCCGAGACGTGGCTGTATTGAGGATGACAGCGGTTTCCGTCATCTCCACCATGAAGGTCGATCGCCCACGCGCGAGATTATCGGCTGCTCCGATTCGTGTGAAGACACGGTCGATTAACGGCAGCAGAGCTTGGTCCGCCGGCACGAACGAACCCGTCTGCGCCAGGATGCTCATCAATGCGGCCTGGCGGAGATACGTCGATTTGCCGCCCATGTTTGGACCCGTGATTACAGCCAGGAAGCGCTCGCTATCCAGGTAAATGTCGTTCGGGATAAACCGTGTTCCCTGCTTTTCCGCGAGCTTCTCGATAACGGGATGGCGCCCCGCAACGACTCGCATCTCCCCGATTTCTGAGAACCGCGGCCGGACGTACCGGTTCTCGACTGCAAGCTGGGCGAGTGCGGCTGTCAGGTCCAACTCGGCGATAGCGGCAGCAGTGGCTCGGATACGCGTTGCATGTTGCGCTGCGAAGGAGCGGACCTCGGCGAAGATCTGTCGCTCGAGATCGAGGATCTTCTCCTCCGCCGAAAGAACCTTGGCCTCCAGTTCCTTCAGTTCGGGCGTCGTGAACCGCTCGGCATTCACGAGTGTCTGCTTACGCTCGTAAGCGGAAGGCGCATGCTGCAGATTGGCTTTGGATATTTCGATGTAATACCCGAAAACATTGTTGAACCGGACCTTCAGTGAGGCAATCCCGGTGCGGGCTCGCTCTCGCGCTTCGATCTGGGCGATGTACTGACGGCTGTTGCGGCTGATGTCACGAAGCTCATCGAGCTCGGGATGATAGCCGTCCCGAAGGGTCCCGCCATCCGCGAGGTTTACCGGAGGTTCATCCGAGATAGCTTTCAAAATGCATGAACTGACATCCTCCACGGGGTCGAGTCGAGCAGCGATATCTTCGAGCCGGCCTGAACCTCCCGAGCTGAGACGCAAGGATGGAATGAGCGAAAGCGACCGCCCAAGCGCCAGCACGTCTCGAGGACCCGCCGTACCGATGGTGACCTTCGCCAGCAGCCGTTCGAGATCCAACACTGAGCTGAGTGTTTTCCTGATCTCTGAGCGCTCGATGGTTTGCGAGGCCATCTGCGCAACGGCTTCGAGTCGCGATTCGATCTCTGACAGTGTCATCGATGGTCGCAGGAGACGGCTCCGCAACAAACGGCCGCCCATCCCGGTGCAGGTTTGATCGAGAACGTGGACCAGTGTCGATTCGCGGCTCTCCCCTGCAAACAACGGCTCGATCAGTTCCAGATTACGAACAGATACAGCATCCAGCACCATTGCGCCCGAGCGATCGTAATAGGAGGGCCGGTCGATGTGATCGAGCGCGCTTCGCTGCGTATCGCGCAAGTAATGAAGGACGGCGCCAGCCGCGCCGATAGCAAGCGGTCTTCCAGCAAGCCCACAGCCGTCCAGGCTCAGCAGCTTGAAATGCTCGCGAAGTGCTCGCTCCGAATAATCATGATCGAAGATCCATCCCTCGAGCCTGGTTTGCAGACACTCGGCTTCGAGCGCAGCCGATTCGTCCTGCAGGACCTCGCGGACATTCAGAGTTTCGAGCGCAGGCGCCACCTCATGCTCATCGAGTTCCGTAACGCGAAATTCTCCCGTGGACACATCGACGTGCGCCAGCCCAGCCCGACCGTTCCGAAGAGCCACGGCCGCGAGGTAGTTGTTCTCATGCGACCGAAGGAGATGCGACTCGGTTGCAGTGCCCGGAGTGATGATACGAGCGATCTCGCGCTTCACCAGTTTCTTCGTGAAGCGTGGGTCCTCCATCTGCTCGCACACGGCAACACGATAGCCGCGTTGGATCAGACGCGCGATGTATCCTTCCGACGCATGGTGCGGCACACCGCACATCGGGATCCCTGCCCTTTGTCCTTGCTGCGGGATGTGAGCGTAATCTCGAGCTCGCGCGCGGCTGTCACCGCATCGTCGTAAAACAACTCATAGAAATCCCCGAGACGAAACATCAACAGTGCTTGCGGGACCTGTTGCTTCAGGGCATGGTACTGCCGCATCAGCGGTGTCGATGCGTCACTCTGCATCAGGCGTAGATGCCGCGCAATTTAATAGCAAATGCGTCCACCAACCACAGCAGGTTCCACATTCGGCGAACAGATGCCGACCGCAACACCGCCATCGCCCCGGCGATTTCCTGCCCGGCGTGTCCGTGGCGCCACCTCGCCCGGATGTCCCGAGGAGGCCGAACTGAACGCCCTCAGCCGGCGGTTCGGTGGCGCTCGCCGTCGAAGTCGATCAGCGCCGCCGCTGGGACCGCTTCCGCGTGCCGGTCGCACTCGCCCTGATCCTGGGCGTCCGCGCGATGCGGGCCCGCAACTGCATACGACACGAACGACACGTCTCGACGCCGAAGCTCGACCCCGAGCCGCCGCCCCGCGCGCTCGTCGCCCGCACCGTCGACGGCCGTACAACGATCTGGTGTTCCCGGCGATGGGCATGGCAGGCACCCGGTTCGGGCGCAACGTGCCGCCGCGGTTCACCGAGCCCGAGCGGGCGCGCGGTCTGATGACGCCCAACCCGCGGCTGGTGAGCACGGCGCTGCTGGCGCGGGGCAGGAGATCACCCGGCCGACGACGCTGAACGTCATCGCCGCCGCGTGGCTGCAGTTCCAGACCCGCGACTGGTTCAGCCACGGCACCGACCCGCAGCGCCCGTTCGCGGTGCCTCCGCCCGACCGGCGACACCTGGCCCGCGGACCCGATCCTGCTGCCGCCCACCGCCCGCGACCCGCACGCCGAGGGCGATCTGCCGTGCACGTTCGTCAACACCGAGACTCACTGGGGGACGCCTCGCAGGTCTACGGCGCCACTCCCGAGTTCCAGAGCGCGATCCGCCGTCCGGAGCTGGCCCGGAAGGTCGCGATCGGCGCGACGGCCTGATCGACGTCGACCCGGCGTGCTGGGCAGCTCCGGCGGCCTGGACGGCTGGTGGGTCGGCCTCGAGCTGCTGCACACGCTGTTCATGCGCGAGCACAACGCCGTCTGCGACGTGCTGCATGCGGCGTACCCGGCGTGGGAGCGACGACCAGGTGTTCGACAAGGCCCGCCTGGTGGTCGCTGCCCTATCGCGAAAGATCCACACCATCGAGTGGACGACCGCCATCCTCGGCCACCCCGTACTGCAGATCGGCATGCGCGCCAACTGGTTCGGCCTCGCCGAGGAACGGATCCACCGCGTGCTCGGCAGGATCAGCCGCAGCGAGATCATCAGCGGCATCCCCGGCTCCGCCATGCAATACGGAACCGAGCCAGGCAGACGCACAAAATTGCTTGAGGCTGCAGCCCATGTCCTAGCCAACCAGTGGCCGGTGATGGCTAGGTCTCCACGCTTGCCGGTGGAGCTGGAAGGACGCAGGCGCCGTTCCTCAGGCTGGCGACAATTGGACTCACTCCCTGCACCATACTTTGTCCCAGCAACACCAGGGGCACGATGAATCGCCAGCACCAGAGTCCACCGCCGCGAGTGCCCGCCGCCCTTTGAGAACCTTTTCGAACTTCGTGAATGTGGGATAAGACGCGATCGCAATAATGATTCCCCACATGATGAGGGGCACGAATGGCCGCAGGATGGGCAGGCAGCCGATGACAAGCAGAGCGGCCAGGCCAATTTGCATGGATACTTCCAGCGGCTGCTTGGCTCTACGTTTGTGTTCCACTGCTGCACGGCGAACGTGTCCGGCAAGGGCTATCGTTTCCGGCATGTATGGCGATCGCAATGATGATCCCGTGAATGGGCTAATCGTATCTTAAGGTGTCGGTCACGGGAGATGGCACGAGTTCAGCCGGGGCTTACCCTGGACGAGAACGCATGTGGCGAGGCTCCTCCTCTGCTTTACAAAACACTTGGAAGTGCCAGCTTCAAGGAGTAAGGTGCATAAAGCTCCTTAGCAAAATACTTGTGTTTCGGAAGAGCCCGCCACAGAGCGTACTCCGCTCTGCTCGGCTCAGAGGCGTTAGGTTGCGTTGGACGTTTTGTTGTGCGGCGGTGCGAAAGGTGAACGTATGAATCTCAAACAGCTTCTGCGCAGTAAATTCCTATCATTCGTTCGACAGTTCACTGCAATAATGTGCGCGGCTGTCCTCCTGCCCGGGAGTGCGCTTCCGGCGGCGGCCCAGGACGCGGCAGCTCCAGCCGCTGCGACGTTGCCAGCCGACCAACTGGATTCGCTGGTGGCTCCGATCGCGCTCTATCCCGATCCGATGCTCAGCCAGGTGCTGGTGGCTTCCACCTATCCTCTCGAGGTCATTCAGTTGCAGCAGTGGCTGGCGCAGAACAAGGGGATGAATGAGAAAGCAGCTGGCCGAAGCCGTAAAGAAGCAGGACTGGGACCCAAGCATCCAGGGACTGGCTGCCTTGCCCGATGTTGTCAAGCTCCTGTCCGAGAACATCAAGTGGACGACGGACCTGGGCAACGCGTTTCTGGCGCAGCAGAACGACGTCATGGATGCGGTGCAGCGCATGCGCAAGAAGGCGCAGGACGCCGGGAATCTGAAGTCCACTGAACAGCAGAAGGTCGAAGACAAGACCGTCGAAAGCAAGCAGGTGATCGTGGTCGAGCAGGCCAACCCACAGGTGGTCTACGTTCCGAGCTACAACCCGACCGTGGTGTACGGAGCGCCGGTTTACGCCTATCCCCCAATCGCCTATCCGCCGGTGGGATATTACGCGGCGGGCATGGCGATCTCGTTCGGCGTTGGCGTTGCCATGGGCGCGATGTGGGGCGGAGGCTGGGGCTACAACTGCGGATGGGGCGGCAACAACAACGTCACCATCAACAACAACAATAATTTCGTCAACAACAGCAACCGGCAGAACGTCAACGGTGGAAATCGCAACAACGTCAACGACGGCAGGCGGGAACAGCAACTGGCAGCACAATCCGCAGCACCGCGGCGGCGCGCCCTATTCCGACCGAAATACCGCCAACAAGTACGGTGGCACGGCCCGTGGCGATTCCATGCAGGCGCGCCAGACCAATGCGCGTCAGAACCAGGGGCGCACGCGCTAACCAGCAGCCGCAATCGCGGATCGAGTACAACCCGGGGCAGGTAATCGCGATACCGCTAACCGTGGAAACGCTGGAAGACGGTTGAACGTGCACAGTAG
>CAWGVL010000007.1:0-22799 GCA_963825845.1 Bryobacteraceae bacterium
TGGTGGATTCGGCGGTGTTGTCGGCGATCAGTACGAGAAACATCACCGTGGAGGACCTCATGCGTGTAGGGCTGGGATTGCACTTCGATCGTAGCCGATGAGGAAAATGAATGCACATGTGTCTGCGAGAGAGCACCGGTTGTTCGAAAAGACGGAGCCCGATCCCCAATTGGTGTCAATGATGGCAGGGGCAGGCTATGCGCATACTCGGAACCATCCCAATTCCGTGCGACTTTCGACATGGGCTAGAGTGAACGGATGAGCTCTGCTCCTCAGCAAAACGCAGCTGACGGTCCGGACTTGAGCATCTGCGACCGAGAACCGATTCACATACCAGGCTCGGTTGAAGCGAATGGTGTGTTACTAGCATTCCGAGAGCCGGAAACGACCATCACGCAGGTCAGCGCAAGCGTCGCGACTCATATCGGCGTTGCCGCTAAAGCATTGCTAGGTTTGCAGCTGAATGAACTTTTCGATGCTGATTCTTTGGCTGCGCTGCGGCAGCAGATCGGCGTGGGAAAACTGAATGAGAAGCGGAGATTTCTCAGCGGAGTTCGTGTCCGTGGTTCAGCGCGCAGTTTTGACGCATCATTGCATAGATATCAGGGCGTTCTGATTATCGAGCTTGAGCCTGCTGTGGATCCGACGGGCGCGGCTCAGACAGTCATATATTCGGCAATCACCGATGCGTTGGCCGATCTTGAAGGCCGCTTCTCTCTTGTCGATCTCTGCGAACGCGTCGCAGTTGACGTCCGGCGGATTACCGGTTTCGATCGTGTGATGGTCTACCGTTTTCTGGACGATGACACAGGATCCGTCATCGCCGAGAATCGCCGGGACGACCTTACGCCTTATCTCGGCTTACGGTATCCGGCGTCGGACATTCCTTCGCAGGCAAGGCGTTTGTATCTTGTGAACGCACTACGACTGAAGGCGGATGTGAAAGCTTTGCCGTCGCCAATGATTCCTCTGTTAAATCCGGACTCGGGGCAGCCGCTTGATATGACCCATTGCGTGCTAAGGGCCATGTCACCGGTCCATGTGGAGTATCTGCGAAACATGGGGCGTCGCGGCATCGATGTCGGTTTCGATCGTGAAAGACGGACGCCTATGGGGACTTATCGCATGTCATCATACGACAGCTAAGACAATTCCATATCAGGTCCGCGTTAGCTGTGAGATTCTTGCGCGTGTCTTTTCCGCCCACATCCCAGTTGCTGAGGAGGAAGACACCAGAAGAGGCTGGGCGAGCCTTCGAGAGTTCGCCGGCAGTTTTGCCAAGCGGTTGCGTGCCGCGCCCAATGTTCGGATGGCTCTGCTGGAGGAAGGGGCTCAGCTTGCGAACGTGATCCGGCAGGGCATCGCAATTTGTATCGGGGATCAGATCAACCTGTCGGCGATACTCCCAGCCGCCCAGAGGTGGACACTATCCGGCAATGGCTGGATGCGAACCAACAGGAAAACGTCTTTCACACGGATAAGTTCTCCGAGCATTGTCCGAGTGACGAGTTCGGCAATTGATGCGACTGGGCTGTTATCGATCAGTGCGCTGGCCGACCGCGATTTCATCTTGTGGTTCAGACCGCCGGCGACGAAGGTTGTGGAATGGGCCGGTAATCCGTCCAAACCTGTAGAGGAGACTGAGAAAGGAAAACGGATCAGCCCTCGTCTATCGTTCGAGCGTTGGAAGAAAACGTAGGAGGTCGTTCGGAGCCATGGTGTGATTACGAACGAGACTTGCTCTGGCTATGAGGAATACGGTCGCAGAAGTGCTGCTTGTGCATCAAAACGCGCAAGTGACTCGACTAAATCTGGAACTGGAGCGCAGCAATATCGAGTTGGACGCATTTGCGTACGCCGCGAGCCATGATCTGCAGGAACCTGTGCGGACGTTGCAAGCGTACTCGCAACTGATCGCTCGGCGTGCGGCCAGTCGGTTGACGGATGAAGAGAAAGAGTTGCTTAAGATGATGGAATCGGCGGCAAGCCGTATGAGCAATTTAATCTCTGCATTGCTGGGCTTTGCGCAGGTTGGTGGGAGCGCAAGGCGCGAACGTAAGTCGATCAGCCTGGATGAAGTGTTAGAGGCAGCGATCATGAATCTGAACGAAGCCATTCGTGAGTCCGGCGCGGCGGTAAGGAATGATCCGCTGCCGGTGCTGACTGCTGACCGGGAGCACATATCGCGACTGTTCCAGAACCTAATTGGGAATTCCATTAAGTATCGAAAGCGGGAGGAAGCGCTACATGTACACATTTCAGCTGTCCGCGAAGGTGGAATGTGGCGCATAGGAGTGCAGGACAACGGGCAAGGCTTCGAAGCAGAACAAGCGGATTACATCTTCGAAGCTTTTCGGCGGCTTCATGGGAAGGATATTCCGGGCAGTGGAATCGGTCTAGCGACATGCAGGCGCATCGTGGAACAACATGGAGGCCGCATTTGGGCGGAGAGCGGAGGAAAAAGCGGACGCGGCGCAACGTTCTGGTTCACGCTTCCCGCACGGTAAATAGATGATGGAAGCGAATGTGCCTTCGGCGAATCTCCTTCGGCGCTTGAAGGACACGACAGCCCGTGTTCATCGCCGCGTGGAAGAACGGGTGAATGTGTTCAGTGCAGGGTTTGATTTACCGCGATATATAGGGCTATTGCGGCATTTTTACGGATTTTGGGAGCCGATTGAGGCCAATCTAAAGCGATTGCCGGAGCTTCGCAATCCGGCGCTAGCGCTCGACGAGAGACTGAAGGCCCATCTGTTGGAGATGGACCTGCGAAGGTTTCACGTCGACCCGACGCTGGTAGACCGCTGCCCTCAGTTGCCGCAGTTACACACGTCGTCTCAAGGGCTCGGCTGCATGTACGTACTGGAGGGGTCCACGCTAGGGTCGAAGTTCATTGCGCGACGTCTGGCGGAACATCTTAGCATCGACAGCGGTTCAGGCGCGGCGTTTTTCAATGCCTATGGTGAGGAGACTGGCGCACGTTGGGCGCAGTTCCGAGATATTCTGACCTCGCATACGGATTCTTCAAATGACGAGTTGGTTTGTTCGGCTGTGGAAACGTTCCAATGTTTAGATAGCTGGCTCGCGAGCGGCTACTCTGGTCATAATCGAGATAGCGCCGAGCTTTCGGTGCGGTAAATGGCGTTCCAAGGCGCACGGGCAGTCCTCGCCATTTTCAACTCTAAATCCGTGCACGTTCGGACTATCGCGGATGTCGAGCTAAAACGAGCTTACCGGAGATTGTTCCGAGTATTCTGCCGAGGGGTGCCGCTGCTGGAAAATCGTAACCGGCTTAATGCTGGGGCCACGGATTCGTTTAGAAGAAGGGCACTGCCATCCGCAAACACGCGCTATTGCGGAGCGCTCAGGGCGAAGCGCGCAAGCTCCACGCCGATGTTGTCCTGAGTCTTTCGATACCAGCTCTCCAGTTCACTCTCGATTGTTCCAACGATACGGAGTCTGTTTTGAACCGAGATTCACTGGAGCGGATCCGCTGAGGAAGAGGCAGCTAACCACACCTGAATTGGTGGTTTACGTCATTCGTTACCCCGGCGGGTGATCTGAACGGGGGTCCAAACTGTCGCTTTTGTCGCCTGCCTCGCTGAATGACCGGAGCCCGATCGCGTGCTGGGACGCGGCTTTCCCCAACAAGTTTCCGCAATTCGTGTTCGATAATCAGCTGCGTGATGCGCTCGATTCTGTTTATCTTCGCTCATCCCGATGATGAGAGCTTCTATGCTGCGGGAACCATCGCAAAGTGCATTCATGCGGGTGCGAGAATAGCGCTGATATGAGCCACACGTGGCCAGCGCGGCTCAACCGCAGACCTCTGTACGATCGAAGACCTACCAAACGTTAGGGAAGCTGAGCTGCGCGCAGCCATGAGACATTTGGGCGTAGTTCGATGAGAAATCAGGGCGGCAGCATGCGGCGAAGGCAGGGTTAGCAGCGGGACTGGCTCACTGATTCCATGCTTTCTGGATCGATAACCGGACGGTATCTGGCGCCCCTTTGGTTCTACAAAGAAGAGCCCCTTCCATCGGCTCGCCACAAGGGCCGGTTGCCTCCTGCGACCGAGACCTGGAGTCTTCGGGCCAGTGTTGGGAAACTCTGCACGTAAACTTCGTCCCGAACCGATTCATCCGATGTGTACGCAACCCACCGCGATGTACGGCCCGCCGTCCCCGGATGAAAAACGGCTCCGTCGGCGTTGTGATCCGATCCCGTGAGCGCGAACGGCGCATTCGCACCCGTACTGCCAACGGGCAGAATTCAGACTGCAGACCGTAGATTGCGAGTCTACGCCGTATAAGAAATCAAAGCACCATCGCGCGACCAGTCACTCGGAAACACTGATTGTGCACTGGTGGCCGCAGTTCCTGCCGGATGGCCGCCGGTTCCTATGTTGTGCCGTTTCGAGGACCCGGTCGATGTCCGGCGTCTACGTCTCCGGGACAACCTCCGGATTGGCGGTGACGGCTTCGGTCCACAGCATCATCGACGAGCCCGTGGACGACCAATTCCTCTCGCTAATGAAACAACGCAGCAGCCTCTACACGTCCACTCTGGCGCTCTACTAATCCTTCCACGATATCGCGGGATTCGTCACGCAGCAGGCCGAGTTTGATCGGCGCCACCTGAACCGTGAAAGTATCTACGAGGCGTTTCGCGATCCGCACGCTCTTGCACAGGCCCAGGCGCGCTTCCGGGGTGCGCTGCCGGAGAAAATTTGAAGCGCGTTGCCGACTCGGGCATTCCCGTTGTGACCGGCACGGATAGAGGCGTGCCGGTTGTCGTGCCCGGCGTCGCAAGCCAACTGGAATTGGTGCTGTTGGTGGAGGCAGGGATGACACCTGCGGAAGCTCTCCGCGCATCGACGTTGACGGCTCAGCGAATCCTAGAGGTCGTGACAAGGATCTAGTCAGATCGCAGTCGGTAACCTGGCGGATCTTGTGATACTGGCGGGGGACCCGCTGTCCCACATCCGCAACGTTGGCAGGGTTGACTTTTTGATCAAAGGCGGGGTCAGGCTGCCAGGCGGACGTGCGCAGTCCGGATCACGCTGAATCCAGTCGCCAGCCAGGTAGAGGTACACGGGTGACCGGCTCGACGGTTTGAATATCTGAACGGGGGTGAGTTCATTGGACACGCGAATGTGCAAGGTCAATCTCAACTATTACATATGAGGCTCGGGCCTCATTGAAGCCGACATACCGTAGAGTAGTGATCAAGCCCGTCTTATTTCCCCACCGATCAGTGCGGGCATCATTTAAGCGAAGTATCGGCGGCCCAACACCGTGTGCGTGCTATCCTTTTAGAAGCACTCCTCTTATTCCCCGGATACTCACGCTTGAAAGTCGGATTTGTCAGTCTCGGTTGTCCTAAAAACCTCGTCGATACGGAAGTGATGATGGGGCAGCTCACGGCTGCCGGTCATGTCCTCACACCGCGTCCTGAGGAAGCTGAAGTTATTGTCGTCAACACTTGTAGTTTCATCGATCCTGCCAAGCAGGAGTCCGTTGACACCATTCTGGAGATGGCCGAGCACAAAAAGACCGGACAGGCGAAGAAGTTGATCGTCGCGGGATGTCTTGTCGAGCGGTATCGCGGCGACATCCAGAAGGACCTGCCCGAAGTCGACGCGCTGATCGGGACGAATGAACTCGACAAAGTGGTCGCGCTCTGTCAGGGCGAGGAGCCGGCGTCGAACGCTTTCGCGCCGTACCTGTATCATGATCTAACACCGCGTGTCCTTGCGACGCCGAAGCACTACGCGTACATCAAGATCTCGGAAGGTTGCGATCACCCTTGCACCTTCTGTGTAATTCCGCAGTATCGCGGCGCCAATCGAAGCCGACGCCCGGAGTCAGTGATCAACGAAGCAAGCCGCCTCTTCGCTCAGGGAATCCGTGAAATCAACCTCATCGGCCAGGACACCACTGCTTATGGCGAAGACTTGGGCATCAAAGACGGTCTGGCGCACCTGCTTAGCCGGCTTGCTGACCTCCCGACCGCTCAGCCGAAATGGGTTCGTTTTCTCTACGCGTATCCGAATCGTGTAACCAGCCGCCTTCTTGAAACACTGGCCGCGCACGATTCTCTCGTCAAATACATCGACATGCCGCTACAGCACGCGAGCGCGCCGGTGTTGAAGCGCATGAAGCGGGGAGCCAATGGCGACATCTTCCTGAAGCTCCTTGAAAAAGTAAGAGCCACGGTTCCTGGCGTTTCGATCCGCACCAGCTTCATCGTCGGGTTCCCTGGCGAGACGGATGCAGATTTCGAAGAGCTGCTCCAGTTCGTGCAGGCCGCGCAATTCGACCGGCTCGGCGTATTCAGCTACTCGGACGAGGACACTTCGGCGAGCTATCACCTCGACGGAAAGATTGACAAGCGCACCATCGAGAGCCGCAAACGCAAGCTGATGTCGCTTCAAAAGAAGATCTCCCGCGCGCGCAATCGGAAGCTCATTGGCCGGGAGTTTCCGGTGTTGCTCGACGGACCCTCGGAAGAAACGGATCTGCTGTGGGAATGCAGGTTGCCGTCGCAAGCCCCCGAGATCGACGGCGCCTGCTACATCAACGATTTGGGCGAAGGCATCGCAGCGCCGGGGCAGTTCCGGCGCATCCGAATCACGGAAGCCCACGATTATGACCTTGTCGGAGAACTTATCGACGAGGCGCCCTTCACGCCCGTCCCTCAGCCCGATACCTTTCGCATCCTCGCGAACGTATGAAGTGTCCGATCTGCAAGAAGCCCGTTGAACAGGGCAGGCCTGACTACCCGTTCTGCTCGGAACGATGCCGGTTGATTGACCTCGGCGCGTGGGCCACGGAGAAGTACGTCATCTCAACGCCGATCAAACCGGAAGACGAGCTCGAGACCGACCTGCCCGAGACCGGCATCGATGAAAAATAGCCTCGCGCGTATCCTGGCCACCTGGTTCGGATGCGGCTACTCGCCCGTCGCTCCAGGGACCGTCGGAGCGGCAGCGGCGGTCGTGATTGCCTATTTCCTCGGTTGGGATCGCGTAACGAATGGGATCGCCGGCGTTCTCGTTGGCCTCATCGGCATCGTTGCGGCGACCATTGAAGCGCAGTCAAGCGGACGAAAGGATCCTGGACACATCGTCATCGATGAAGTGGCGGGACAGTGGATCACGCTCGCGGGCGCAACGGCATTCAACTGGAAGAGCTACCTGATTGGGTTCGTTTTGTTTCGGCTGTTCGACATTTGGAAACCTGCTCCCGTCCGCCAACTCGAACGACTGCCCATGGGAACCGGCATTATCGCGGATGACCTGATGGCAGGAGTCTACGGCGCGGTAGTCTTGTATTTAGCAGGATTCTACAAACTTTATTGAACATGGCAAAGTCGCAAACGTCCGGCAGCACCGCACCTGAGATCGTCGAGGTAACACCAAAGGCCGCAATCCCAGGAGGCGAATTCCTCATACGCGGGCGGTCACTCACCTCAAATGGTCGGCCCTCCGTGCGCATCGGTGATGTCAGTGCCCCGATAATCGTCGGCTCTCGATCACTCGTCGTAGCCCGCGTCCCCGAAGGCGCAAGCGTGGGCGAGATCACCATCGGTGAGACGGGCAATGAAAGCAAGCCATGGATCTGCGATGTGGGAATCCAGATTGCTGATGGCCTTCACCCGGTGGCGAACCCGGCCGTCGATCCGGAAGGGAACATTTTTGTGACCTTCAGCGGGTCCAGAGGACAGAAAACTCCGGTTTCGGTCTTTAAGATTGACCAGAACTACCAATCGAAGCCATTCGTCACGGATCTTCTGAACGCTACCGGACTCGCATTCGACCGCGAGGGAATTCTTTACATTTCCAGCCGCAGTGAAGGCTCCGTTTATCAAGCGACTCCGACCGGAAACTTATCCGTGTATGTCGAGGGCATGGGCATCGGGACCGGTCTGGCATTCGATCGCGAAGGCAACCTGTACGTGGGAGATCGCAGCGGGACGATCTTCAAGATCAGCCCACAGCGCCAGATCTACGTCTTTGCCACGGTTGAGCCGTCTATCGCGGCGTATCACCTCGCGTTCGGACCGGACGACCACCTCTATGTGACGGGTCCCACGACGTCGAGCTTTGACTGCATTCACCGCGTAACTCCGGACGGAGCTGTCGAGAGCTATTATCGCGGGCTAGGTCGACCGCAAGGGATTGCCTTCGACGCCGAAGGCCGGATGTATGTTGCGGCATCGCTATCGGGCCGACGGGGAATCGTGCGGATCGATCAGGACCGCAACGCTGAACTATTCCTGTCCGGGCCGAATATTGTCGGGTTGGCTTTCATGCGTTCCAAGGCGCTCGCAATTGCGACTTCGAATGCTCTTTACCGCGTCGACGTAAACGTTGCCGGCAAGCCGCTACCCTGATGAACGCGACGATCATCGCTGTCGGCTCGGAGATGCTGACCGCTGATAAGACAGATACCAACTCGCTCTACATCACCGATCAACTCAACGCGCTCGGCATCGAGGTTGCTGAAAAGTTTGTCGTTGGCGACGACCGGCTTTGTTTGGCCAATCTGCTTGCGCATGCGCTCGGTCATAACGAATTCGTCATTCTGACTGGCGGCCTGGGACCAACCGAGGACGACATCACGCGGGACTCCGTTGCAATGGTGCTGGGGCGCGCCCAGTATCTCTCGCCGGAAGTTGTCCAAGCGATGGAGGACCGGTTCAGACGGCTGGGCCGCCGAATGGCTGAGGTGAATCTGCGCCAAGCCATGGTCATCGAGGGAGCCGAGATCCTGCCGAACGACCGCGGCACAGCGCCGGGCCAATGGGTGCAGGCGGACGGGCGAGTGATCGTTATGCTGCCAGGACCGCCGAAAGAGATGACGGCAATGTACGAGCTGCAGGTCTTCCCGCGGCTTCAGGCGCTAATGCCGCCGATGGTCATCCGGACGCGCTTCTACCGTGTAGCAGGTATGGGCGAGTCCGACCTCGACCAACTGATCGCCCCCGTGTACACGAAGTACACGAATCCCGCAACGACGATTCTGGCAGCGCTATCGGATATCCAAATCCATCTGCGCGCGAGATGCTCGACCGTCGAAGAGGCGGAGTCGCTACTGGCCGAGGTTGGCAGCCAAATCGAACCGCTGCTCGGAGACCGGCTGTATTCGTGCTTCGGCGAACCCTTGGAGGCTTGCGTAGGCGCGATGCTGGCGCGCCGCGGCGAAACGTTGGCCGTGGCGGAAAGCTGCACAGGAGGAATGCTGGCGGAGCGGATCACCCAGGTCCCCGGCAGTTCGGCGTATTTCCTCGGTGGGTTCGTTTCGTACGCGACCGCAGTGAAGCATACGCTGCTCGGGGTGGCCGAAGATGCGAATCCCGTGTCGGAAGAGACCGCGCGCATTATGGCAGAACGAAGCCGAGAAAAGCTGGGCAGCAACTGGGCTATCTCAATCACCGGAGAAGCGGGCCCAGAGAGCGCGACGGACGCTCCCGTGGGTACCGTTTTCATCGGGATCGCCGGTCCGGACGGCGCGCGAGTGAAACGCTTCCAGATCCTCGGCGACCGCGCCCGAGTCCGTACGATGGCCACGCAGAATGCGCTGGATTTGCTGCGCGGGCGACTACAATGACCTTATGCGCACTCATTTCGCTTTCGGCAAGGCTGGACTGACCCTCGATCTGCCGGAAGGCTTCCATTACAAGCTACTTGAAGCCAGATCGGCGTCTCCCCTGCCCGACCAAATCGGAGCCATCGAGGCCGCGATGGATGCGCCCATTGCGGGTCCGGCGCTGAGTGCATTAGCGACTGGAAAGACGACCGTCGCGATATCGGTGTGTGATATCACGCGTCCAGCTCCGAACAAGATCGTGCTGCCGCCGCTGTTGAAGCGCCTTCACGCGGCCGGGATTGCGAAAGAGAACATTACGATTTTGATCGCCACCGGTCTGCACAGGCTGGCAACCCAGGCCGAGTTGGATGAGATTCTCTCACCGGCGATCGCGTCGACGTATCGCATCGTCAACCACAACGCTCGGGAACTCTCTGAGCACCGGTTTCTGGGGAACACGAAATCGGGCACTCCTGTTTACGTCGCCGAGGATTTTGTAGCGGCCGATTTGCACATTACGCTTGGCTTTATCGAGCCGCATCTGATGGCCGGCTTTTCCGGCGCGAGGAAACTGGTCGCGCCCGGCTTGGCGGCTCAGGAAACTATCAAGGTCCTGCACAGCCCGAAGTTCATGCGCGACGCGAAAGCCGTCGAGGGTTCGATCGAAGGGAATCCGCTCCACCGCGAGTTGTTGGAAATCGCCCAAATGGCAGGGCATCATTTCATGGTCGATGTCGCGTTGACTCGGGACCGGCAGATTGCCGCCGTGTTCGCAGGCGAGCCCGTGCAGGCTCATGCCGCCGGGATGCAGTTCGTATCGCGGGTCATGCTGGAACAACTCCCGCACCCGGTCGACGCAGTGATCACGAGTTGCGCGGGATACCCGCTCGATCTGACTTTCTATCAGGCGATCAAGGGCATTACGGCTGCACAACACATCGTGAAAAAGGGCGGCCGCATCCTGCTCGTAGCCGAGTGCCAGGAAGGACCCGGAGCGGCGGAATTCTGCGACATGCTGAAGAAGACCGATTCGGGCGCGAGCTTCCTGGATTTGATCAAGGAAGCTCCCGTTGTGGTCGATCAGTGGCAGCTCGAAAAGCTTGCACTAGTAACGCAGAAGGCCGACATCCTGTTCTACGTTCCTGGATTACCCGGCGAATATCACAAGACGCTTTGGGGGGCAGTGTTCTCAAAGCCCGAAGATGCTGTCCGAGCACTCACTGAGGGTCTCGGGGCCGACTCCAGCATCGCTCTGATGCCCGAAGGTCCGTACGTGTTGGCGAAGGCGAGCGTAGCCGCCTAGAGTTTTTCGAGATCCGAAGCCTCTCCGAACTTCGCGCCTTTGAGATTCGGGTCGATGTTGCGGAGTAATCCTGTCAGGACGGCTCCCGGCCCAACCTCAATGAAGGAAGAGACGCCGGCTGTAGCGAGGTGACGGATTGTCTGCGTCCAGAGCACCGAGTTTGGAATCTGCTGGAACAGTCCTTCCCGCGCCTCGGCTCCGGTTCGGATCTCGCGAGCCTGCCAGTTGTTCACGAGCGGCGTGGTCAGATCCGCGAACGGCACGGCATCCAGTTCGGCGCGCATCCGCTCTTGCGCCGGCTTCATAAGAGGGCAATGGAACGGCGCGCTGACAGGGAGAGATACGGCCCGTTTTACGCCCGCCGCCTTCGCCAGATCCATCGCCCGCTGGACCGCGCCGGCATGCCCAGCAATGACTACCTGGTCGGGCGAGTTGAAATTGGCTGCCGTCACGACTTCACCCTCCGCCGCTTCGGCCAGGATGCCCTCCAGTTTGCCCTCTGGAAGTTTCAGAAGTGCGGCCATCGCGCCAACGCCCGCCGGCACCGCCGTCTGCATGAACTGTCCGCGCTTGCGGACGAGCCGCAGCGCATCTGCGAAACGAACCGAATCCGCCGCGACCAGGGCCGAGTACTCGCCTAAGCTGTGCCCGGCAACGTAATCAGCCTTGCGGCCCTGAGCGGTTAGTACCCGGAAAGCCACTATCGATACGGTCAGCAGCGCCGGCTGAGTGTTTTCAGTGAGTTTCAGGTCCTCCTCGGGGCCATCGAAGCAGAGTCTGGAGATTGCGAAACCCAGAGCGTCGTCGGCTTCCTCAAAGGTCTCCCGCGCCTCGGGATACGCTTCGGCCAGAGACTTACCCATTCCGGCGAACTGGGAGCCCTGTCCCGGGAACAAGAATGCAGTTTTGCTCATGAAATCACTATTTTAAGTGGCACTTAGGGCCGAATAAGAGTAACCTCGGACTATACTGCGTTCGCCCTACTCTCTTCTGGGAGTTCTTCTTGCGACTATCTGAAATCTGCGTCCAACGACCCGTCTTTGCCTTCATGCTGATTCTCTTCCTGGTGGTGCTAGGAGTATTCAGCTTTGTGGACCTCGGCGTCGATCTGTTCCCCGCACTGATCCGGCTACCGTCAACGTTCGGGTTCGCCTGCCGGGCGCCAGCCCTGAGGAAGTCACGTCGCAGGTAATTCTCCCCCTCGAGGAATCGATCGCGGCGATCAGCGGTATTGAAGACATGCGCGCGATGGTGACGGAAGGCAGCGGCAACATCATTGTGACGTTCGTCCTGGAGCGCAACATCGGAGAAGCTGCCGAGGATGTTCGCGAGAAGGTATCCCAGGCGATGCGGAAGCTTCCGCCGAACGTACTGCCGCCGACAGTCGCCAAGTCCGATCCGGACAGCGATCCCGTGATCACGATGGCGGTCAGCGGGAACCGGCCGGTTCGAGAGTTGACGGAAATCGCCGACAAGCAGATTCGACGCTCCCTCGAGACGGTTGACGGCGTGGGCGGTGTGGACATCTCCGGCGGACGCAATCGCCAGATCAACATCTACATGGATCTGGACAAGCTCAATGGGTACAACCTGAGCGCACAGGAAGTGGAGCGCGCGATCCAGACGGAGAACATCGAAACGCCTGGCGGCCGCGTGGTGCGCGGACCCAGCGAGATGGGCGTTCGAACCCTAGGCCGGGTTGAAAAGGTCGAGGAGTTCGGCAACATCATCGTCAAGAACGTCGGGGGAGCGCCGATCCGGATTCGTGACATCGGCCGTGCGGAAGACGGCATGGCGGAGAAGCGCACGTTCGCGTATTACAAAGGAAAGCCGGCCGTTATGCTTGACGTCCGGCGTCAGGTTGGCACGAATGTCGTCAAGGTTGTCGATGAAATCACCGCGAAGCTCGAAAAGATCAACAAGACGCTGCCGCCCGGCGTAAGAATCGATGTCGTAAAAGAGCAGGCGACCTTCATCAAAGCCTCGGTTTCCGCTCTCGAAGAGCACCTGCTGCTCGGAAGCCTACTCGCTTCGTTTATCGTTTGGATTTTTATTCGTGACTGGCGCATGGTGTTGATCAGTTCGATCGCGATTCCAACGTCGATCGTCACGACCTTCACCTTCATGCGATTGATGGACTTCACGTTGAACTCGATGACGCTACTAGGCTTGACGCTTGCCGTGGGCATTGTCATCGATGACGCGATTATCGTAATGGAGAACATCTACCGCTTTATCGAGGAGAAGGGCTTGCCCGCGCGGGAGGCGGCGATTCAGGCCACCAGGGAGATTGCGCTGGCGGTTATCGCGACCACTATCTCGCTGGTCATCATCTTCGTACCGATCGCGTTCATGTCGGGCTATGCCAAGCGGTTCATGAATCAATTCGGATGGACCATGGCTATCTCGATCATGGTTTCCATGCTCGTAGCGTTCACGCTTACACCGACCTTGAGCGCCCGTTTGCTGAAGAGGGAGATCAAGCGCAAAGGACACGAGGGGCATGGTCATCACGGCGGGTGGATGGAACGGGTGTATGTGAGGAGTCTCGAATGGTCGATGGCTCATCGATGGGCGATCGTGATGGTCTGCCTGGTCACCTTGGGTTCGACCTTCGTGGTGAACAAGTATATCGGCCGCGATTGGATGCCACAGGAAGACCAGAGCGAACTCGGTATATGGCTCGAGCTACCAGAGGGATCGTCCATCGAAGCGACCGAGAAGCTCGCGATCGAAGCTGGGAAGAAGCTGGAGAAATTGCCCGGTGTGCGTGCTGTTGTTACACAAAGCTCGAATACTTTCATCGAGCGCGTGACGATGGCGCAGATTACGCTGCTTCTCGACGATCCATCGAAACGTGACGAAATCGGCGTGATGGGGCAGAAGGTGCGCGAAGTGATCAAGGATTACGCATTCGCCCGCCCGAGGATCACCTTCCCCAATGCGCTGGGCGGGCGTGATACGTTCGCTCCGATTCGAGCCATGCTGCTTGGGCCCGAGATGGTGCCTCTGGTGGACATGGCGAAGGAAGTCAGCGCCAAGATGATGAATCATCCGGATCTCACCGACGTTAAGGCGAATCTAAACCTGAACAATCCGGAGCTTCAGGTGAACATCGACCGGCAACTCGCATCAGACTTGGGTGTTCGGGTGTCCGATGTCGCCGGCGCGGTTCGTTTGTTGATGTCAGGCGAGGATGAGATATCGACCTTCAAGGAAGGTTCCGAGCAGTATCTGGTCACCATGCGACTGATGCCCGGACAAAGAGACGATCCCGCAGCGCTCAGCCGGCTGCTGGTTCCTTCAGCCAGGCAGGGCCTGATTCGCCTGGACTCAATCGCCAGACTCGAGCGCGGTCTTGGGCCGAGCCGTATCGATCGTTATAACCGCCAATTTGCCGTGGGCATCTACGGCAACGTGCCGCAAGGGAAGTCACTCGGACAAGCGGCGGCTGCCACGCAGGATATCGTGAAGGACATAGCCATGCCGCCCGGATACAGCATGGCATTCTCCGGCCAGGTGAAGATACTGGAAGAAACGACCACGAACATGCTGCTGGCCTTTGGCTTGGCCTCCATCTTCATGTACATGGTTCTCGCCGCTCAATTCGAGAGCCTCGCGCATCCGTTCGTGATTTTGATGACTCTGCCACTTTCGATTCCGTTCGCCCTCCTCTCGCTGATCGCGACCGGCCGCTCACTGAATCTTTTCAGCGCTCTCGGTGTGCTGTTGCTCCTGGGAATCGTGAAGAAGAACGGGATTCTGCAGATCGATTACATGAACCGCCTCCGCGGTGAGGGCTATTCGGTTCATGACGCCGTTATTGAGGCCAACCGCGTCCGGTTGCGGCCCATCATGATGACGACGCTGTCGATCGTCGCAGGATTGATACCGACCGCTGTCGGTATCGGAGCCGGAGCCTCACAGCGTTCTGCCATAGCCGTCACGATTATCGGCGGCCAGATGCTTTGCTTGCTGCTAACGCTGCTCGTCGTTCCGGTGGGTTACTCGTATGTCGAGCAGTTCCAGGAATGGATCCGCCGTCACCGCCGGCCGGTTCCACAAGCGGCCAGCGCTCCCGCGATGGGTGACTGAGCTTTTCGCATACCGCACTCCGCGTTTCTTTAACGGGACAATGGAGCGCCGGGGTTCAAGCAAATCTTGCACCCATGACGTTTTTGCAAGGGCTGTCCTGCCAGGCTGGGCAGCCCAAATTCTTTCTTCATTGGTGTTTTATTTCGTCGCATCCTTTGGCCCTCCACTTGCGTCAATATCCATCGGAGGAGACCGAAATGCCCACCATCACCATGGAAAAGAAAGCGGCCCCTGGTCAAGAGGTAAAAGGCGCCGTGTACTGCCCGATCTGCACTCATACTGTCGATGCCATGATCACCTATACTCCGCGGTCCGCTCGTGTGACGCCGGGGCAGAAGTGCGCCCGGTGCTCGTCATCGCTGGATGCCGGTTACGTGCTGCGTGTCGACCGTGCCGCCTAACCGATAACCGTACGCCGGCCGATAAGATGTACACTGGACAGAAGGCCAGTTGAATGAAGAAAACCAACAAGACGATTGAAGAGCCGGTAGTGATCGACGAAGAGATCCTCCGGAAAGCGAAGCTGGCCCTACAGTCGGACCGACCGATTACTGCATCGAAATGCGTGATCTGCGGGAGCGAGGCCGCGCCGACGTCCACAGAGAATCTATGCTGGGTTTGCCGCCGTTTGAAGATCAGCGCGTGGCGCGACTCGGATCAGCAGATGACCGCCCAGGAGTAGCTTCGTAGACATAGGCCGCTACGGCCAGGTCTTCGAGAGCAATCCCGACAGATTTGAATAACGTGAGCCGGCGATCTCCGCCGGCTTTCGTGTTTGCTTTGACGATTTCTGACAAAGGCTCCACAGCATTCCAATCGATCTCGGCCAACAGCAGGTCTCCGGCCTCGATACGGCACTGCTCCACGTCATCCACGACGATGCGTGCGCGTTCGACGACTTCCGCAGGCACCTCCTGCCGGTTTGCGATATTTGAACCCATCGCCAGTATCAGCGCGTTTTGAGGGATTGCATCCGCCTTTACGACGGGGTCTTTCGAGTGCGTGGCCGTGATAATTACGTCGGCTCCCTCGCAAGCCTGTTCCGCCGAAGTCGCAACATCTGAACCTGTCGCGGCGGCGAATGCCTCGCGCCGGGTCTGAGAGCGGCTCCAAACACGAGCCCGGGAAACGGTGCGCATGGCCTTCACAGCTTCCAGTTGGGTCCTTGCCTGAAAGCCACTTCCAATCACCGTTACAGTGAGAGGCTTTGCCGGGGCGAGAAGATCGGCAGCCAATCCACTCGCCGCGCCGGTTCGGATCTGGCCGAGGTGATTTGCTTCAAACTGCGCCAGCGGCCGGGCGGTCGTGGCATCGTACAGCAGGAAGGTGAAATACGCTCCGTGCTTCGGATGCGTTGCGTAAACCTTTGTCCCGAAGTAACCTCCGTAAGCTGCGGCCATGGAGTGCAACACCGCGCCTGTCGGGAGAATGAGCCGCCGCCGAGGCTGATTCTGCGCTTCTGCGTTTCCATATGCGGTGAATGCCTTTCGCAAGGACTCGATAGCCGCGGTCATGGGGAGCAACCGCACGACATCATCTTCCGTGAACTGAATCATACGAGTAAGCTCCTGGCGTTGAGGAAGACTTCGGTGAGCATCTGCTCGGTAAGTTTGCCGGTCGATGTGTTCTGCTGGCTCGGATGATACGAGTCGATCAGGACCGGGGAAACCGAGTGGGTCGCATTATGTCCGAAGACGTAGGGCGTTCGGCTGGCAATTCGGTTCTGCACCTTGAGCACGGACAGGAAGTTGTCGTGGGCCAACTTTCCGAGCGCTACGACAACCTGGACTCGATCCAGAAGCTTCAACTCGCGTTCCAGATAGCTTCGGCAGGCGCTCACTTCGTTCAGCGCAGGCTTGTTATCCGGCGGAGCACAGTGACAGGACGCGGTGATGTATGCGTCAATCAGCGCAAGCCCGTCGTCGACGGAACAGCTGGTGGGTTGAGTCGCGAAGCCAGTAGTGTGAAGAACCCGATACAGGAGGTCGCCACTGCTATCGCCGGTAAACATGCGACCCGTACGATTGGCGCCGTGTGCTCCAGGAGCGAGGCCCAGGATCAGCAGTCGAGCGCTCGGGTCGCCGAAGGACGGGACAGGCCTTCCCCAATATGTTTGATCCTTATACGCTCGCCGCTTGGTGATGGCGACGGCTCGGCAGTGGTCGAGCAGACGCGTACAAATATTGCATGTGACGATGTCGCGCTGCACGATTTCGAGTGGGCTCACTTGTTCCATGGTAGACGCTTCCATAAAGACTATTGACTTCAACAGTCGGAATCCGATATAACGGAATCCGAGTCATGAAACACGAAGTCGACGGTTATCTTCCCCTGGCGCCGGCAACCCTGCACATTCTGCTCGCTCTGGCGGGCGAGGATTTGCATGGTTACGGCATCATGCAGGAGGTAGCACGCCAATCCGAAGGACGCTACAAGATCGGCCCGGGAACGCTCTATGACAATCTTCAGCGGCTCACTGCGCAGGGAGTCGTGATGGACGTGGACCCTGGGCCGCAAGAGGACTCGCGACGCCGCTATTACCGACTGACATCACTCGGGCGCGCCATCCTGTCTGCCGAGATCAATCGACTGGAGGCGGTTATTGTCCAAGCGAAGCTTCAGTTGCAGCCCGCCAAACCGCGGAGGTCTTGAATGCTACGACGCCTGTACACCTTTCTGGTCCGGCTCCATCCGCAAGCCTTCCGAGATCGCTTCGCGGACGAAATGCTACTCATCTATGACGATGTCTCTGACTCGCGCGGTCGCGCATCGCTCATCTTCGATGCGATCCTTTCGGCTTTCAGGCAGCATGTGTTGCGCGGCGGCTCGGGTATCGCCGTATCCTCACTTCGGCACAACCCGGACGGCGGACCACTTTTCGCCGGCATCGAGAACTCGCGACCTTCGCTACTGATTCTGGCAAACGGATGTGCTGCAACGGCTCTAGCGTGGCTCGGTTTGAGCTTCATGATGTCACCAGCAAGGGATCATCGAATGGCGCGTTTGGAGTTCGGTGGCGCGCATCGTCTCGTGGATAGTCGCCTGTATCCTCCGCCCGTACAGATTCGGGCGTCTGGCCCCTCGGCGCAGCAGGCGGCGCGCGCTGAAGACCGGCAGCCTGAGGCACGATCAGTTCCTGGGTAAAGCGGCGCGGAGCATTTGGTCAAGGATGCTGTCCGCTTTTGGAGTGACATCCGGCGCCGAGCCCGACGCGATTGCGTTGAATGCGAGAAACGATGGCATGTATGCTTCTGCGCCGCAGAATGCTTCCCGCTCCCGCCAACCACATCCTGTCCTTTTGTCACCCAGCATTGGCGCTTTGTATACTTCGGACCTGCTAGTCAATTCGATTAATCGTGATCTGGATCTGCGTTTGTCGGCAAGTGAGATCGGTCTGGCTCCGGAGCGGCTGTTGAGCCTGGATAACAATCATGACGGCAGGTTGACTGCCGAAGAGTGTGGACTGAAAGCCGGCTCCGGGCTGCAGAGACGAACGACCATCGGAATCGCGCTGTTCTCCGCTCTTGATCGCGACCGCAACGGATATTTGTCGGCGGCGGAAATATCCAATGCTGCCCGCGTGCTGAGTGCTCTGGATCGGAATCACGACGGCTGGGTCCAAAACGAACGGAGTAGGTGAGCCATTCCATTAGGCGGGTCACTTATAGGTCGCCTGCTCAAGCTCGTCCGCGCTGTGGAACGTGCACCGGCGCTTATCCTGCCCGTGATCAAAGAAAAGAATCGTTTGACTTGGTTCAGCCACGAACTCCTGGGCTGGGTGACGTGAAAGTGAAAACGGCCTCCTCCGTTTTGGGTTCAGCGTTGGACATCGTGTCGAGAAGATACGAGTTCTGACTCGGGATTGCGAAGTGCTTTCACGACCGCACTCCTGTTGGCTGCGGATAGAGGACGGGGACGTTACCGCACCGGCACTTGTATCCGAACGGGCACATCCGCAACTCAACGGCCGGAACTACCGCTCCGAGGATGTGTTCCGACGTACCGACGCATGGCTGAACAGAACTCCATGTGCCTGACGGGTCTGAAAGGGATCGCGAGACTTGGCAGACGCAAGGTAATCAGGCAGCATGGCGGCAAATCGACGGGAGTTACCGCTGGAGTTGGACTGAGGCCGAGATCGTACGCAACTCAGTTTAAGTATGTGCCGGTGCCCGTACGTGTATGTTGCGCGTTTTGACGCAGGCCGCGTTGCCGCGCTTGCATGGGCATGGCGACGAGATTGTTGCTCACGACCCGATTCAAATCCGGATGGGTCAGCCAATATCCTCGTTTCTGAAGATCGAACGACTATCCATTTGACGTACGCACGACCAGCATTATGTTTATGCCGTTTCGGGACGGCAGTGCCTAGGCGAGCTACCGGGATTGTCGAAGGAATAAATCGAAGGGGAACTTAGCAGAGAACACACCTCGGATGCTTAGGCGCGCTTCAATGGCACAGTGGGGCATCGCGTCAAAAATGCGAAACCGGATTGCGGTATCGCACAGTTCATGCATCTGGTGGGCGAATTGCTCACATCAATGGCGACTTTTCTACCCTTTAATGAAAGTCGCGGCCTGCGCGTCCGTGATTCTCTAGCAAGAGCCTGCCGCGGCGACCGGGAGGTCATAATGGTAACGGAACGAAGCCGGCTGGCCATTGTAGGCGCCGGCACCGTAGGATCGACGATCGCGTATGCCGTGATGCTGCGCGGACTGGTGCACGAAATCGTGTTAGTGGATGCCGTTCCACACAAAGCCGAGGCCGAGGCGAAAGACCTGACGCACGGCTCGATGTTCGTGCCGAGCGTTGGTGTCATCGCCGGAGCCCTGGAGGACGTCCGAGGTTCATCCGTTGTAGTGATCACCGCCGGGGCCAAACAGAAGCCGGGCCAGACGCGCCTGCAACTTGTTGAGACGAACGCGGCGCTCTTTCGCGATCTTGTACCACGCATTTTTTCCGCCGCTCCAGAGGCGCTGCTTCTTGTAGTCTCCAATCCTGTCGACGTGTTGACATATCTCTCCTTGCGGATTGCCGGCGTTGCTCCGGAGCGGGTCTTCGGCTCCGGAACCGTGCTCGACACCTCGCGATTTCGTTCACTACTTGCGCGACGTTTGGGTGTTGCGATCGGAAACGTGCATGCTCATATCGTCGGCGAACACGGAGATGGTGCGGAGCTATACTGGTCGAGCGCCCAAATCGCGGGTGCTCCTCTGGACGCTGTCGCAGCGGCAGACGGGCCGGCCGCTGACCGAAGCGGACCGGAATGCGATTGTTCACGGAGTACGCGATGCCGCAGCCGAAGTTATCGCCGCCAAGGGGGCGAACTGGGCCGTGGGGCTCGCGGTCACTCGGATTCTAGAGGCGGTGCTGCGGGACGAAAATAGTGTCCTGACGGTGAGCGGGCTCATGACGGGGCATCCCCTCCTTGAGGATGTGTGTCTTTCAGTACCTCGCTTTGTCAGACGGAGTGGTGCGGGCGAACTGTTACCCGTGCGCTATAACGAGGCCGAAGAGATCGCCCTCCCGGCGCTCAGCCGAGATTCTCCGCGACACTGCGCGCCGACTAGGCTATTAACGCACGAGCTCACAGAAACGTCTCGGCAGACGAGTTGGCGTGTGCAACGGTCTTACTGAAATGCCGGTTTAGATGTACAAGGACACCTGGGGCCGCTCGACGTATGGGTGTTGTCTTCAAGTGCGTCTGGTAAGTACTCGAACATTCGAACAGTCCGGGTAACGGGAACGTGATGCGTACTCGCGGGTTGCGCGCTTGTGCGGCGCTGATCGCCACATACCTGTTTCAGGGGAAACCGTCTATCCGTCCTTACTTTCTATGCCTTCGCCATAGCCGTAGTATTGAGGACGATTTCAATGCTTGGCTGCGCCAAAAGAGTATTGTGAATCAGGCAGGCCTTTACGGCTCGTACAATTCCGGTCTCATGCCGTTCGTTCAGACCGGGGGCCGTCACCTCGATCCGAAATGAATCCAGCCTCGCCGGCTGACGCGCCTTGTCTGCGGTAACCCGGATCTTTAAATTGCCTACCGGCAGATGTCTCACTTTTAGATATTGGACAGCATAATACGCCGCGCAGCTAGCCAACGATGCGAGCAGGAATTCCGGTGGTGACATGCCCGCGTCGGCCCCACCATTTTCATAGGGCTGATCACAAACTACTCGGTGTCGACGAGACACGATTTCGAATCTCCAATCGCTCAGATATTCTGCTGTTACTTCCATAGAGTTACCCTCTGGCACTTTGAATGTAATCACCACACCAAAGTGACAGGCGCCCCCCAGACCTGCCTGAACTGCATCTCCGGCAGATGATATTGCGCCATATAGGACGGTCACCTGTTTGCAATTAGTTATTCGCATCTGCGCGACGTAACGCAGAGGGTGAGTGATCGGGCCCAGATCGTCCGTGTCAAAGAGTTTTAATTGACATCTTCGGCATCGAGAGTAGATCGAATCACGCTCTTACTTTTCTTCTTTTTCGCGTACGCGGATTGATACCGACGCGCAGGAGTAGCGCGCAGCTCCCTCACAATCCAAAACGTATGTCATGGTCTTCAACTGGGCGTAATTCCATACTACCCCCGCCGCAAGTTCGCCAATTTTGCGAAGTTTACCTGTCGAACTCCGAACCTCTTCGATGACAACTCGCGTGGCGTTCTCCATGTGCCAAAGAATCGTGGCGACTTCCCCGGGCGCAATCAGTTTCGGCTGATCTGGACGAAGAAGTCGCCGACATTTCGCCCACTCTGATGCTTCTCCCTGCTTTGCGGGCGCAATCGTGATCAATACAGCCAGCCTTGAAAAGACGGGCCCGATGTTCTGCCACCACACCGTGAGTGTTCAGATTGCAGCCTTCGTACGTCACGATGAAGTTGTCGTACTCATACGTGACTGTCAGAACTCGGGAGTCTCGCTGTCATCTTTGATGATCTTCGGCATAGAGAGGTGGTTGCCGAAGTCGGTGATGCAGCCGCCGGAGTAATCTCCAGAAATACCGATATGTACTCAAGAAGCGTTTACGGTTGTACTGGATTTTGGGTGAAGTTGCGAGATACGTATCCCAATCCGACCACTACGGCGGATGTTCGTTCGGCCGCCGGCCGATTCCGTTTGGCGTGTGGTTCGCGTACTCCGAACGCAACGAACTTCACTTCGCCGATGTCACCCCGCTGGATCATTTCGGGAATCTTCACACAAAATAAGGCGCCGAAGGATGTTGGGCGCGTTTCACCCTGGACGATACGCTTGCTCTTGCATGCAACGCATCCACCATCGCGCGACCTTCGCAGATTGTCAGCGATGCCGGCTTCAACGTAGACGTCGTTGCCGGCCTGAGAGACAAGGAATGACGCAATGGCATGCCAGCGATCAGGTGTCGCAATGTGTACGGCGTCAACGTCCTTTACAGAATCGTAGGGGAATCCCGGTAGAATCTGGCGTCGGGGCCCGCCCACTCTCGCCGTTTACTTTGTAGATGTCTGCTACGGCAGTGTAGGCCACATTCGGAGCTTCATTGATGAAGCGCGCCACATAACGGCCGCGGCCCGCCACATCCGATAAGTACCAGGTTGAGCCGGTCATTGGCGGCGAGCACGCGAGGAGCCGAGAGCGCGGTCGCGATGCCGGAACCCGTCACAAAATCCACGCGAGTGCATCGGTGGATATTTTATCGATCGACACCGGATGTACACCGACCCATCAGAAGCAATACACTACACAAAGGGCGACAAATCAGAATGATTGTGGGTTTTCGATGGATTTGTTCCGCGACGCTGTTCCTTAGGGAT
>CAWGVL010000008.1:0-105358 GCA_963825845.1 Bryobacteraceae bacterium
TCGTTCACTTCCGCGATATCGCAGGGACTCGCGACCATTTTTGGGAGACCTTCCACGATGAACCAAGAATTGACATGGTCAAGATGCTGAAAACGTATCATGAAGTCGGCTTTAACGGCCCGATTCGACCCGACCACGCGCCTACACTCGACGAAGAAACGAACGACCGCCCGGGTTATGCGATTCAGGGCAGAGTCTTGCGATCGGCTATATGAAGGGTGTTATGCAGGACTCGGATTACCCTACGCGTTAACCTCGTGACCCGGCGAGTACCTTTCCTCTAAGCGTTTTCACCCACGTGGCGATTGCCTCAGGGCGGCTGTGTCGTTGGAATCGATCGTAAGACATTGCGCGCCATCCGCATATCTGTCTTGAGATTGGTCGAGCGATTGCTCCTCTTTCTTGATGGAGGTGTTGTTATGACGACCTTAAAACGATGTATCGCGTTTCTCGATAACAACGACATCCCATACGCCCATACGCGACATGCGAATGCAGTATCGCGCCCGTGATGTGGCTGCCGCTGAACATCTTCCTCCTTGCAGATCTAGCGAAGACGGTGATTTTCTCATCCGACGCTGGTTATGGAATGGCGGTTCTGCCGGCCGAATCGTTTGCTGGATCTGGAAGAAGTCGCGAACAACGCCTGAAACTGAGGCATGTCCCGTTTCGGCCACTGAAGTGAAATTGCGAACTCTCCGGACTGTGAAGTTGCGACGATGCCGCCACTGGGCACGTTGTTCGGCTTGACTGTCTACATTGATTCACGACTCGGCGGAGGAAAGACTACATCGCGTTCAACGCCGGAACACACCGCGATGCGATTCACATGTGTTTTTCGGATTTACTTCGGCTGACCGACCTTAAGATAGGGTTTGCTCACGTCGAAGCGCCTATGAATGTAGACGATCGTTCTTAGCTGAAGGAATAGTCACTATGGCCTTGTTCGAACATATCTGTTCCCTGTCGACTTTTCTGATCGATGCCTCGCCGCCAAACCATACGTGCTGGCAATGGCTCACGGTTCAAGAGCAAACTTCACGCTCCTGCATGTCGTGCAGGTTCCGGTAAGTTGGTATGGCGCATGGAAGTATCCTCTCTAGGGTACCACTGGACATTGCTCCTCTCCGCGAGGACGCCGAAAAGAAACTCGACGTCTCCGTGACTTCCTGGTGATGTAAATGTTGGAGGTTGTCGAGGAAGGTGATCCGGCGATGATGATTTCGTCATTTGTCGAAAGAGACGCGTGGATCTCATCATGATTCCGACACATGGCGATGGGGAGTTTCGCGCGTTTGCTTCTGGGCTCTGTAGCTGCGAAGGTGGCCCACGACGAGATGCCGGTCTGGACGGCAGCGCATAAGGAAGAACCTGACGGTTCAGGCGCATGCCGACTGTCGCAGCGTCCTTTGTGCGATCGACTTATCGCCGGGCGAGCGCCGATCTGATCAAGCGCGCGGTCGAGTTCGTAGCCATACGACGCCAAGCTTCAATTCGTTCACGCGATTGGCGCGACAGAGCGCGGCCTGACGCAAGACCTCGACACTGAGTTCGCCGATTCTTGGTCCAGTCGAGTCGCGAGGCGATAATGGACATGCAGCGGGACTCAGGATGAACCTCGAAGTCTGCATCGATGGCGGCGCAGTGTCCAACGCAGTGCATGATGCGGCCGTGACTCACCACGCTGACCTCGTCATCATCGGGCGAGGTCGGGATTCCAGAAGTCGTTCGGCAGGTTGCCGAACGAATAGTTATGCCATCATCCGCGACTGTCCATGCCCGGTCCTCAGCTTTTAAGGGAGGTTGCTGATGATTGGGCCATCAACGTCAGGAGGTCTGATGTCGCGGTCCGCTGGGAAGAGGGGCCGAATGAAGGCCGCCGTTCTTAGTCCGCTACGCGATGCGGGACTCTCACCGGCTCGAGGTCATTGAAGTACCCGAACCGGCCATCACAGCGGCTATGTCCTGCCGCGCGTACGAGCTTGCGGCGTGTGCCGTACCGATCTGCACATCGTCGAAGGCGATCTGCCGGCCATCCGCGCCCCGCTGATTCCTGGTCATCAGATCGTCGGGGAGGTGGTTGCCGGCGGATCGGCAGAGCTCCCTCAGGGCGCTCGGGTAGGAGTGTGATGGCTCGGCGGCACCGACGGGTATGTCCGTACTGCCGCAGGGGAGAGGAGAACCTGTGCGATTCGCCAACGTTCACCGGGTACACCGTCGACGGTGGGTTCGCGGAATACGTCAGCGCTCGATCCGACTTCGTGATCCCGCTCCCAGAGGCTCTGGACGATGTGCGCGCGGCGCCTCTGCTATGCGCCGGTATCATCGGATTCCGCAGTATTCGGGTAGCAGGTGTTCAGCCTGGTGATCGCGTGGGATTATTCGGCTTTGGAGCTTCGGCGCATCTTACCCTTCCGGTCCTGAAATCTTGGAACTGCGAGGTGTACGTGTCCACGCGGGGCGCAGCGCACCGGGAATTCGCAGCATCCCTGCGGCGCCATGTGGGTCGGTAAAGAGAATGAGAATGTGCCCGTGCCCCTGGATCGGGCAATCACGTACGCGCCTATGGGAGACGTGGTCATTGCTGCCCTGGCGAGCCTACGGAAGGGCGGTGTCGTAGCGATAAATGCCATTCATCTGGACCGTATGCCGCAATTCGACTACGATCGTCTGCTTTGGGGAGAACGTCAAATCCGGAGTGTCGCGAATATGACAAGGGCCGACGCGCACGACTTTCTCCACATTGCGGATAAGATCGGTCTCCGGCCGGAAACAACGGCATTCCCGCTTGACCGCGTGAACGACGCCCTCGCCGCCATCAAAGCCGATGGCCTGCGCGGGGCCGCGGTCATCGTATTGTAGTATCACCAGCAATCGGTTCGTAGACGGCGCTAGAATCGCTTCAGGTTACTGAGGATACTTGTGCTCAGCCGCATCCTGTTTCCCGTTGACTTTTCTCCGCAATGCACCGCTATGGCTGATTATGTTTCTGCGATGGCCAGAGGGACGCACGCGCAACTGATCCTCCTGCACGTGATGGAGTATCCGCCGTGGCGGTACGGCGAGACAGATGCCGCTCGCTTCTCTACGCTTGTTGAGATCACAGTCATGAAAGAGCGGCGGCAGGAGGTACTCAATTCCTACCTGGACCATGAGCTTGGTTCATGTCGCCCCCTGCGATTGCTCGCGCAAGGTGATCCGGCAACCGAAATTGTGCGTTGTGCCGAGCGAGAAGAGGTCTCCCTCGTCATGATGCCTACTCACGGATCCGGCGCCTTCCGGTCACTTCTTCTCGGGTCGGTTGCTGCCAAGGTGATACATGATGCTCCCTGCCCCGTTTGGTCCAATGCCCACAGTGAGCACGTCGTTCCTGCGCGCTATCCTGCCCAGACGGTTATCGCCGCGGTAGATTTGTCGGCCGAGACAGGTGAGGTGGTCCGATGGTCATCGTCGATTTGCGAAAGAGCAGAATGCAAACCTGCACGCGGTGCACGCCATCGCCGTGGAAGGGGAGGCGATGAATGAAGGCTTGGTCAAGGTTCGTGAACACCTCAATCAGTTAGCCCGAGAGGAGTGGGCCAAACTGCAAAAGGATCTCGGAAGCAACCTTCCTTTGGTAGTTTCGTTTGGACCCGTCGGAGCGGCGATGCGGCGAGCAGCTCACGATCTTAACGCAGACCTGGTAATTATCGGCAGGGGGCATCTTTCCGCGCCGGCCGGAAGGCTTCGGACCAGCTCATACTCGATCATCCGGGAATCGCCCTGCCCGGTAATCCGGGTGTAGTTCGCGGATCCGACACTCCATCATACCGGCGGCTGTCGATGATGCGAATACCCCTCCCAAACGCCAGCGTTTAGAACTACAATATCCTCTGTCATGACAACCTACAGGATTGTTCGCGGAACCCTCTCCCTAGGCACAGCCGGTACTACCTGGGGTGTTCAATCAGGCGGCGTAATGTTCGACTTTCCGACGAATGGGTGGCGAGCTTGCCTCAGGGGCAACGATCTCGTTGGCATGCATCTGCCGTACGGCGAGTGTAATCTGACCGTAGACCTGGAAGGTGGCGGTAAGCTTCGGGGCATGTGCTCGGTGGTAGAGGTCGATGTGCGGCAGGCACAAGTTGAATCTGGCAGCGAGCCCGATCAGTTCGTCGAGCCAACGATCATCGAAGCTGAGTAGTCAATCGGGTTCTTACACTTCCATCCTGGCCTGACCCGGCAGCAGCGGACACCGTCATGACATGTCCAGCGCTACCTGCGCAATCTCATCGATATTCTTCCTGCAGCGCATCCAGCGCCGACGAACCCGGACACAGTTGTTCGAACGGAATATCGACCAGTGGTGTATCGGGAGTTTGGTTCAACTCGTGGATGTCCGGGGCCGTTTCGTTAAGGTACAAGAGTCCGGTCACGATCTCCCCGCGATTCTGATGGTCCTGCAGACATTCCAAGACTGCAGACTTGTTGGTCGGATCGTAGTCTTTAGGGACAGACCGGAACCGGACGACGCTGCCGTCGTGCATTGTTACCGAGGTGCTCTTGTGGGCGCCGATTCGAGCGACGATTTCCGGCGCGCCAGGCACGAAGTCGGTCTCTGTCAGAGGGACAGCATGTTTGCGTGTGTACAGGTAGCTTTTTAGTCGAGCCCGCGTGATCGTTGAATGTGACACACGGCGAGATCACATCCACCAATGCAAAGCCCCGGTGCGCGAGGGCAGCTTTTAGTATGGGTACGAGTTGTTCCTTGTCTCCGGAAAAACTCCGCGCCAGAAATGTAGCGCCCAGACTCAAGCCCAGCATCACTGGATCTATGGGCGACATTCGATTGTCTTCGCCTCTTTTGCTTTTCGATCCTACGTCAGCCGACGCGGAGAACTGTCCT
Organism: Bryobacteraceae bacterium; assembly: GCA_963825845.1. GTDB lineage: Bacteria > Acidobacteriota > Terriglobia > Bryobacterales > Bryobacteraceae > DASQDN01. Next base: position 4,886 of record CAWGVL010000008.1, read on the forward strand.
TTTGTTAATCCGTATACGCCATTGTTTTCGATGACGTAAGCCATCCGGACGTTTCGCCGTATCGCATGGCAAAGATGACCCAGGCCGATAGAGAGCGAGTCGCCATCGCCGGATACACCTACATAGACGAGACCGCGGTTGGCCGCATTTGCTCCGGTTACGATCGGCGGCATCCGCCCATGTGCCGAGTTAAACCCGTGCGCGCCGCTAACGAAGTAAGCGGTGGTTTTTGATGAACAGCCGATACCGCTCATCTTTACAAGCATATGAGGCGGGGTTGACAACTCCCAGAGCGCACGCACAATAGCGGCGGTGATCGAATCGTGCCCGCAACCGGCACAGAGCGTCGACATCGCACCTTCGTAATCCCGGATTGTGAGTCCAAGCTGGTTTTTCTGAAGGCTGGGATGTGCAGCAACAGGTTTAGAGATAGACGGCAACTTTGGCCTCCACGTAACTCGAAATGCCACTGACCACTTGCGAGGCGCTGAGCGGGAATCCGCCATAACTCCGGATTGAGCGAAGCTTCTCTTTCCCCGCTGATGTCTCATTCAGGATCAGCGTACGAAGTTGCGCATCGCGACTCTGCTCGACAACGTAGCAGTACTCATAGCGATCAATAAAGTTTGCGACCTTATCCGAGAACGGAAAGCCGCGTATGCGCATATAGCCGGCCGGAGTACCGTTCCTGTCGAGAAGATCAAGAGCTTCGCGGACTGCAAGATCGCAACCTCCCGTGGTGATAACGCCAAAACGGGCTGCCGGCCTGGACTCGATCACAGGAGCAGGGATGCTCGGCGCCGCCGATCGGTGCTTCAGCAGAAGACGATCTATCACCTCCTGATACTCGTCAGGCACCTCAGTGTAGCCGCCAAATTTGTTGTGGCCCGAACCACGAGTGAAGTATGCGCCATTCGGATGTACGCCCGGAAGAGTGCGGGCAGCGACGGCACTTCCGTTTTCAGGCATGTACCGCTGGAATGTGGTTATCGCCTGCAACTCTTCAGAATCCAGGACTCGCCCACGGTCCGGCCGATAGGCTTCGTTCCACCTTAGCCTCGGCACTACCCAGTCGTTCATACCTATGTCGAGGTCAGAAAGCATGATCACGGGCGTTTGAAAACGCTCCGCAAGATCGAAGGCATGAGGCGCGAACTCGAAACACTCGGCCGGATTTGCCGGGAACAGCAGGATATGTTTTGTATCCCCGTGCGATGCGTAAGCGCACTCGAGAATATCAGCCTGTTGGGTACGCGTCGGCATGCCCGTGGATGGACCGACACGCTGAACATCAATAACAACGACGGGAATTTCTGCGTAATAGGCCAAACCCAAGCAGTTCGTTCATGAGGGAGATGCCAGGGCCGGCGGTGGACGTGAACGCGCGAGCGCCGTTCCAGCATTGCGCCGATCACCATGCCGATCGCCGCTAGTTCATCTTCTGCCTGGAGAATAACGTAATTGTTGCGTCCGGTTGTTGGATCTTTCCGGTATCGTTCGCAGAACTCCTTGAACGCATCCATCACGGACGTGGCCGGGGTAATCGGATACCAGGCCGCTACGGTTGCGCCCGCGTAGACACAGCCAAGCGCGGCCGCTGTGTTGCCATCGATCAGGATCTTGTCGGCATTGGCATTCATCCGCTCGAGATGGAAGGGCAGCGGGCAGTCGAAATGCTCTCGCGCGTACTCATATCCGAGCATCAGTGCTCGCGTGTTTGACTCGCGTAAGGCCTTCTTGCCGGCGAATCTCTCGGCCAGCAATTGTTCGACGATTGGCATGTCGATGTCGAGAATGGCGACCAGGGCGCCGGCGTATGCGATGTTCTTCATCAGCATGCGTTCGCGCGGAGTCACGGAAATGCTCATTGCACATCTGCGCGAGCGGGACACCGCAGAAACTGGACGTCTTCTCGATAGAGCGTCTGATCAAGCGGCCAGCTGGAATCATAGAGCACATAACCGCCGCGACCGGACCTCTCGAATGTCACGCGCATAGGTCTGCGCGTTCATCGCAACCATCAAGATCATAATCGAGCGCTCGCGCCGTGTAGCCATCCTTGTTGACGCGAATCTCATACCACGGTGGGCAGGCCCTGAATGTTGGAGGGGAAAAGATTCTTTCCCGGATACCGGGATTCCCATGCGAAAGATGGCCTGCATGAGCAGACCGTTAGCGCTGGCCGAGCCAGTTCCGTTCACGTTCGCCAGCTTAAAGGCAAAATCGTTTATGCGCTGGTTGCCGATTCGTGCACGAGCGTTACACCTGCGTAGTGGATATAAGAAGTTCAAACTTTTGCATGTCCCAAGCCGCCGTCGGACAGCGTTCCGCGCAGAGACCGCAGTGGACACAAACGTCCTCGTCTTTCGCCATGATGCGCGCCGGTTTGAGGCAGCGGGTCGGACACATAGAGCGCCTGGTCAGATTCAGGGCCGGCGCCGAAAGCCGCGTGCGCAGATCCGGCTCCTCGCCATTCCGCGTGATCGTCAGGCACTGCACCGGGCAAACATCTATGCAGGCATCGCATTCGATACAGCGTGGGCGCGTGAAAACCGTCTCCACATCGCAATTCAGGCAGCGCTGCCACTTCATTCGCGGTCTGGTCGGCGCGTAAACCCGAGTTCCACTTCGATATTGAGCTGTTCGAAGCGCTCGACCAGGTCCACATGCCTCATTTTCTGCCGAGCGACCGGGTTGTAATCGTTGTGATAGCTCCACTCGCTGATGCCCATCTTCTGGCTGATCAGATTCATGCCATACGGGGGACGATCGGTGACCGGAATGCCATGGCAGTGGTTGTGAATCGAGATGGCGGCCTGATGGCCGTGCTCTACGGCCCAAATGATATTCTTCGGACCAAACGCTGCGTCGCCGCCAAAGAAGACGCCGGGCCGCGTGCGATTGCATGGTCTGTTCATCGACAACGGGCATGTCCCATTTATCGAACTCGATTCCCAGATCGCGCTCGATCCAGGGAAATGCGTTCTCTTGCCCGATGGCGAGAATCACGTCATCGGCCGGCAGGAAGATCGTTGTCGATAGTGTCGAGCGTCTGGCTTCGGCATCCCACTCCAGGCGCTCAAAATCCATGCCTTTCAGCTGTCCGTTCTCGAGGACGAAACTCTTGGGCGCATGATTGATGATGATCTCGACTCCTTCTTCTTCAGCATCCTCCAGTTCCCACGGCGAAGCTTTGAAGAAAGCCGCGGGCCGACGCGCCATGACTTTGATGTCCTTGCCGCCCAGACGCCGGGACGATCGGCAGCAATCCATGGCCGTATTGCCGACGCCAATGATCAGCACCCGCTCGCCAATCGAATCTGACATGTCCGAAAGCGATCGATTCCAGCCAGTCGATTCCGATGTGGATGCGATCCGTATCGTACCGGCCCGGGATATCGAGATTCTTTGCCGCGAGGCGCGCCCTGGCCTACGAAGATCGCATCGAATCCCTGATCCAACAGCGCCCTTCATGCTGTCGATCGGGCGTGTTGTACGGATCTCCACGCCCATATCGACGATGATAGTCGATTTCCTCGTACAGCACCTGTCTCCGGCAGCCGGAAGGACGGGATGTTGGTGCGCATCAGCCCGCCCGGCTTGTCTGCTTTTCAAAGATCGAGACTTCATAGCCAAGCGGCATCAAGTCATTCGCGACGGTGAGTGATGCCGGGCCTGCGCCGATACAAGCGATGCGCTTCCGTTCTTCTTCGAGGGGATCTTCGGCAGCAAGTGCCCGATCTCGCCGCGGAGATCCGCCGCCACGCGTTTCAGGCGGCAAATCGCAACGGGTTTGCCGTCCACGCGTTCCCGGCGGCATGCCGGCTCACACGGTCGATCACACGTACGACCCAGAATCCCCGGAAAGACATTGGATTCCCGGTTGAGCAGATAGGCGTCGGTGTATCTGCCCTGCGCGATCAGGCGAATGTACTCGGGGACATTCGTGTGGGCAGGGCACGCCCACTGACAATCCACAACTTTATGGAAGTACTTCGGGTTTTGAACGTCGGTCGGTTTCACGACGACGACATTCTATACCCGTTTGACCATCTTTGGTAAAAGCAATGTAATATCTTGAGCGGAGGTTCTGGTGCCCGTCACTCTTGGAATTCCGCGCGAGACCTTCCCGGGCGAACGCCGTGTCGCCCTCACACCCCGCGCATGTGAAGCATTAAAAAGAACTGGAATGACCGTCCTTGTTGAGGAGAATGCTGGAGCCACAGCGGGCTATGCGGACAAGCTCTTCCTCGATCGAGGGCTGGCTATGCCTACTCGCACCGAAGTGTTTGCGGCCGCGGACATCATTGTCCAGGTACGAACACTAGGGGCAAACCCCGAGGTCGGCCGCGGTGATCTACCGCTTTTACGCAGCGGCCAATTGATTGTCGGCTTTGGTGAAGCATTATCGTCGCCACAGTCGTGTGCAGATCTCGCTGCTCACAATGTCAGCTTGTTCGCAATGGAGCTGATACCACGTATTACGCGCGCTCAGAGTATGGATGCGCTTTCGTCCATGGCTACTTTGGCGGGATACCGCTCAGTAATCCTCGCCGCGCAGACGCTTCCCAAGATGTTCCCAATGATGATGACCGCGGCGGGAACTATAGCTCCCGCCAAAGTCTTTGTGCTCGGGGCCGGTGTCGCGGGACTTCAGGCGATAGCAACTGCCAAACGACTCGGCGCCGTGGTTTCTGCTTACGATGTCCGGCCTGCTGTGAAGGAGCAAGTGGAGAGTGTCGGAGGGAAGTTCATAACACTCGACGTTCGGACCGGCGATTCGGAAGACAAGGGTGGCTACGCGAAGGCCATGGATGAGGACTTTTATAAACGCCAACGTGAGCTACTGACGGAGGTGCTGAGAGAGCAGGACATTGTTATCACTACTGCAGCCGTACCTGGTCAAAAAGCTCCGGTGCTGATTACCACTGAAATGGTGAGTGCCATGACTCCGGGGTCTGTGATTGTCGATATTGCTGCTGAACGCGGTGGCAACTGCGAGTTGACTCAGCCGGACCAAACATTCCTGTATCAAGGTGTGACCATTATGGGTCCGGTAAACCTTCCGTCTGCCCTTCCGCGAGATGCGAGCCAGTTGTACGCGTCGAATGTCTCTGCATTCCTTAAGCTCATCGTGCAGAACGGAGAGATTAAGATCAACCGCGACGACCAGATCATTCAGGAGACACTCGTCACGCATGGCGGGCAGGTGGTAAATGCGAGAGTTCGAGAGTTGTTAGATAAAGCGGAAGCGCAGGCGGTGAGGTCATGAAGGAATACGAAGCCGGATTATGGATTTTCATGCTGGCGGCCTTTCTCGGATTTCAGTTGATTCGAAATGTTTCTCCTCTGTTACATACACCTCTGATGTCGCTGACGAACGCGATCTCTGCGATCGCGGTTGTCGGCGCGATTCTCATAACGGGTGAGAAAGATGCGCCACCACTGTCGAAGGCACTCGGTTTCATCGCTGTAACAGCTTCAACGATCAACCTGGTCAGTGGATACCTGATCACCGATCGAATGCTGAAGATGTTCAAAAAACGGGGAGAGGAGAGACCGAAGTGATGGAGATCATTCTCCCCCTGCTGTATCTTCTCGCGGCTGCCGGTTTCATCCTTGCTTTGAAATGGATGAATTCACCCGCAACGGCGCGCCGTGGCGTTTTCGCAGGCGAGATCGGGATGCTGCTCGCTGTAGTCGGCACCTTACTCCGCTTTGAAGTCGTCGAGTACCAGTGGATCATGGTCGCGTTCTTCATCGGAACTGCTGTAGGTGTGCCGCTCGCATACTTGATGCCGATGACGGCCGTTCCGCAGCGAACCGCGATTTCCCATGCGTGCGGCGCTCTCGCGTCCGCTTTGATTGGCACGGCCGAGTATTACCGCCACACTCCGGGGACGATCACTATGGTCGCCCTCATGCTGGAAATTCTCCTCGGATTTCTCACGTTCACCGCCAGTCTGATGGCGTTTGGCAAGTTGCAGGAGGTTCTGCCCACGCGGCCGATCACCTTCAAAGGTCAGAACATAGTCAACCTGCTCGTTTTTGCTAGTGCCGTAATTCTTGCGATTGCGCTCATTGCCGCTCCGGAGCAGACGTCGCTGTTTCCCATCTTCGCCGGACTGGCACTAGCGTTTGGTGTCTTGCTGATCGTGCCGATTGGCGGCGCCGACATGCCGACCGTCATCGCGCTGCTGAACTCATACGCCGGACTATCCGCTAGCGCTATGGGCTTCGCTCTCGACAACAAACTGTTGATTCTGGCCGGCGCCCTTGACGGATCTTCGGGATTTATCCTCGCTGTCATCATGTGCAAGGCAATGAATCGCTCGTTTTCGAATGTTTTATTCGGCGCATTCGGTCAGTTGCAGGCGACAGCCGGCAAAACGACGGAGCGCCCAGTACGTTCAGCCGTGGCCGAGGAGGCGGCATTTCTTCTCGAATCGGCTCGCAGCGTGATCATCATCCCGGGATACGGGATGGCGGTTGCGCAAGCCCAGCATAAGCTCCGGGAACTCGCCGATGTATTGACAAAGCGCGGCGTCGATGTGAAATTCGCTATTCATCCTGTCGCAGGGCGTATGCCGGGACACATGAATGTGCTGCTCGCAGAAGCGGATGTGCCTTACGACAAACTCGTCGAGATGGAGGAGATCAACCCGGAGTTTCCGATCACCGATGTAGCGCTTGTAATTGGCGCAAACGATGTCGTGAATCCGGCGGCTCAAACCGACAGCAGTAGTCCGATTGCTGGAATGCCGATCTTGCACGCGTATAAGGCGCGTACAGTGATGGTCGTCAAGCGCAGTATGAAACCTGGGTTTGCCGGCATCGACAACGACCTGTACTACATGGAGAACACGCTCATGCTTTTTGGCGACGCGAAGGCGTTTGTCGGCGAAATCATCAAGGAGTTAGCAGCGGCCGTACGGGTGGCTTAACGACGGGTCGGAGTACCGGATTTGGGGTGTTCACATTCAGGCGGATGAGGCGCGCCGCCCTAGTCGGCTGCGGATCGCTCCTTGTCATCACGGCTATCGGTTCCATTTACCAGGCCGTTGCCACTGCTCGTGAACGGCGGCTATTTCCTCCTCCAGGCCGTTTGGTGGACGCAGGTGGATACCGGTTGCAGCTTTACTGTCTCGGTGAAGGCTCGCCCACCGTGGTATTCGAAAGCGGCTACGGCATGAGTTCGAATGCGTGGGCCCTTGTGCAACCGAGAATCGCGAAACTCACCACAGCGTGTTCTTATGACCGTCCCGGATACGGTTGGAGCGACGAGCCGCCACAGCCCAGGACGGGTATCGCGGAGGCAGAAGATCTACACAGAATGCTCGCCAACGCTGGTGTTTCAAAGCCCTATGTTCTGGTCGGGCATTCGATGGGCGGGGGACAAGCACGCCTGTTTGCGAGCAGTTTCGCAAGTGACGTTGCCGGCCTTGTGATTGTTGCGTCCGGTCACGAGGACTGGCGTACACGCAATCCAGCCGCCGCCCCTCTCGAGGATGATGGATTAGATCTGTGGATCCGTGTAGTGGCTGTACTTTCTCCTACAGGGTTGCCGCGGATTATCGGTGGCCTGTTTCGACCCGCCCTAGTCGCCGAATATGCTGCGGAACTCCGGAAGTATCTTCCGCCGAGTGCGGCCGAATCAGAGATTACGTTTCTTGCGCAATCAAAGCACGCGCGGGCGATGGCGGCTGAGATCCGAACGACGCCCCAGACCGAGGAGTCCCTCCGCCACGCGCGAGACTTCGGTGACACGCCGCTTATCGTGCTGAGCGAAAAGTGGATTGTCGCCGATACGCCCGGCCCGCGGCAGGCCGAAGCAGCGCGAATCGAGGACGAACTTCAGTCCGAGATGTCCCGCTTCTCTCGGAAAGGCAAGCATGTTCGAGTGGACTCGGGCCATCTGATTCCACTCGAGAAACCCGACGCGATAGTGAGTGCGATCCGCGAAATTCTCATGCTAGTGGAGCAATAGTAATAGCGCGCGAACAGACGCGTGTGGTTTCCCTTCGCACCCGCCCTACGCTAACCTGAAGGAGGCACTCGGTTTGGACGTATCGACACAACCCGCCGTCGACCTCACTCACTCGCATTTCCGGGCTTTGCTCGACGTATCGCAATCCATCGTTTCGCACCGCGATCTGCAGAGCGTCTTCCAGGAGGTGAGCCGTTCCTTACGTACGCTGATCCCGGCAGATGCGATTGCGATGGCGTTGTTCGATCACGAGCAGAACCTCGTAAGGATCTTCTCGGTCGAAACACAGATGCATCTCGACGTATCGCCCGGGCAGACGTTGCCGATAGAGGCGACGCCTGCTTTGATGATGATACGAACGGGGATGCCCTTCTACGTTCCGAATGTAGAACTGGAAAGCCGCTTCCCAGCCGTCACTGAGGTGATCCGGCGCCAGGGCTTGAATGCATTCTGCATGGTCCCTCTCATAACTGCTCGCGGCGCTGTCGGTGGAATGAACTTCGCATCAAGGAAGATAGATCCGTTCAGCGCCACAGATCTTGAGATGATGCGCCAAGTGGCGCGGCAGGTCGCTATTGCTGTCGAGAATGCTCTTGCGTGGCAGCAGATCGAGCAACTGAATTCGCGCCTGGCCGGAGAGAAGCTCTATCTCGAAGATGAGTTGCGGACTCAATTCCAGTTTGAAGAGATCGTCGGGCAGAGCCGGATCTTGCGTGAGGTATTGCGGCAAGTTGAAACGGTGGCTCACTCGGATTCCACGGTCCTGATATGCGGCGAGACCGGAACGGGTAAGGAACTCATCGCACGAGCCGTTCACGACCTGAGCCAGCGCAAGGAACGAACTTTCGTCAAGTTGAACTGCGCAGCCATCCCAGGCGGCTTGCTCGAAAGTGAGATGTTCGGGCATGAGAAGGGTGCATTCACTGGAGCGATCGCACAACGCATCGGACGCTTCGAGTTGGCACACGGCGGGACTCTGTTCCTTGATGAAGTCGGTGAGATTCAACTCGATTTGCAGCCAAAACTTTTACGTGTCTTACAGGAACGTGAGTTCGAGCGGCTCGGGAGCGCGAGAACGCAGCGTGTTGATGTTCGGCTTGTGGCCGCTTCCAACCGCGATTTAAGGCAGATGATGTTGGATCGCCAGTTTCGAGACGACCTGTATTACCGGCTGAACGTATTTCCGATCACCATTCCACCCCTCCGTGACCGACCTGAGGATGTTCCCCCGCTGGTCAGTTACTTCACTCAGCAATGTGCTCGGCGAGCCAGAAAGCGCATCACAACGATTCCGTCAGAGACAATGCAGACTCTGACGCGATACGCCTGGCCGGGGAATGTGCGTGAACTGCAGAATCTTATCGAACGGGCGGTGATTCTGTCCACCGGCGAAGTCTTGAGAGTTCCTCTGGCGGAACTGAGAGCGAAGCCATCGAACAATGTTCGATCGACACAGACTCTTCACGATGCCGAGCGAGATCACATCATGCGGACTCTTCAGGAAGTGAATTGGGTGGTCGCAGGTCCGAACGGCGCGGCCGCTCGTCTCGGTATGAAACGTTCGACCTTACAATTTCGAATGACCAAGCTTGGAATCTCACGACCGAAGTAACTTCCAACGCGCTGGCACGCTGCCAACATACTGGCAGCATGATCTTGGCATGTATCATCCTGACCCGCAAAGAGTCCCTGTAGAGCCACAGAGTTAGCTCGCCTCACCGCCTTGGCGCATGCTTTGCATTCCAGTGCTGCGCGAGACGGAAGATGCTGAAGATCACGATACACGACGGGCCGGATTCGATTCGACTGCAGTTGGAAGGGAAACTTGCAGGCGATTGGGTGCAGGAACTGGAGCGGTGCTGGTTGCGAGCGCGGTCGACGACCCAGGGCAGAAAAATCGTCGTTGACCTTACCGATAATGACTTCGTCGACGAGAACGGAAAACAGCTGCTCGCGACCATGCACAAGGACGGAGCAAGGTTTATTGCGGTGACCCCGCTGATGATTGGAATTGTTGCCGAGCTTACCGGGCTTTGTATAGGACCGACCTCACGGTGCTGCATCTCCGGTATCGTCGCTCTCCTGGTAAGCTTTGCGGCCAGTGCAGCCATGGCCTCCGCTCAACCGAGCCCGCCTCCCCGAGCGCCAATGAGACTGTCACTCGGGCGTGCAGTGCAACTCGCGGTGTCGCCGGAGGGGAATGCCAATCTCCAACTTGCCGATGAATCTGTTAAACAGGCGCAGTCGCGTTCGGCTCAGGCCCGGGCGGCACTGCTGCCCAATTTAGAAGCAGTGGTGGGACAGCAGAGCCAGACCCGCAATCTCGAGGCAGTAGGTATTTCCTTCAACACGTCGATACCCGGGGTTGAATTCCCGAAATTCGTCGGTCCGTTTAACGTCTTCGACATACGTGCATCCGTGACCCAGAACGTTTTCGATTTCAGCGCCATTCGCCGGTATCACGCTTCGAAGGTAGGGGTGGATTCGGCAATGTCCGAACGCAGCAACACCCAAGATGTGATTTCAGCAAGAGTTGCCAAGGCCTATCTTGCAGCGCTACGAGCACAGGCCGAGATAGAGTCAGTGCAGGCGAATGTCTCTCTTGCACAGGCGGTCTTCGAGCAGGCTCAAAACCAGAAGAACATTGGAACCGGCACCGGAATTGAGGTCACCAGAGCGCGTGTTCAGCTTTCGAACGAGCAGCAGAGGCTGCTCGTTGCGGAGAACGAGCGTCGGCGAGCACAGCTTCAACTGCTCAGAGAAGTGGGGTTGCGTTTGGATACAGACGTTGAACTGACCGATATGCTGACGTACAATCCGGTCGAGCAGATTGCGCCGGAAACGGCGAAGTGCGAAGCGCTGCAATCGCGCGCGGACTTGAAGGCACAGCAAGAACGAGAGAATACGGCTCGCTTATCGAGCAGCGCAACAGCGATGGAGCGAGTGCCCTCCATTGTCGGCTTCGCCGATTACGGCTCGATCGGCTCCGGCGTGAATGATGCGCTGCCGACGCGTACCTTCGGAATCAGTGTTCGGATTCCGATATTCGACGGTGGCCGCCGTGATGCCAGGCGGGGCGAGAGCGCGTCCCAGTATCGCCAGGAACGGGTTCGGACGAATGATCTGCGGGAACAGATTGAACTCGAAGTACGAGTGGCACTGGACGCAATCGCTTCCGCGGAGCAGCAGTTCAGGGTCGCGTCAGAGGGGCTCGTACTCGCGGAAAACGAACTGAATCAAGCGCGACGTCGATTTGAGGCTGGAGTTGCAATCGGTCTTGAAGTCACGGATGCTCAGACACGTCTCGCGAGGGCTCGAGAAAACCGCATTGATGCGCTGTTTAATCACAACGTTGCGCGTATTGACCTCGCCCAGGCGCAAGGTGTGATCGGGCGACTGATCCAGTAAAGGAAACGAACATGGCTAAGAGAACTATCATCGTCGTCGCCGCGTTCGCCCTCTGTGCTGTCGCCGGCATGTACGTGTATCGAAGCGGGAAACAGAAGCCAACAGACAGAATCGTAATCTCCGGCAATATAGAGCTGACGGAAATCGATGTGGGCTTCAAGTACTCGGGAAAACTGATCCAGCGCACGGTGACTGAGGGCGACGCCGTTCAGAAAGGCACGGTGCTCGCCCGTCTGGACCAGGAGCAACTTCTGCATCAACGCGCCCGGGATCAAGCCGCACTCAAGCTTGCAGAGGCGCAGTTGGCGCAGGCCGATACTGCGTTGCGATGGCAGCAGCAGACGGTCGAGGCCGATCTCGACCAGAGGCGCGCGGAGTTGAACTCGACTCGAGCCAAGCTTCAGGAACTTCAAAATGGGGCTCGCCCGCAGGAAGTACAGGAGGCGACGGCCGCTGTGAAAAGCGCCGAAGCAGAGTCCGAACGAGCCGCGAGTGACTGGAAACGAGCACAAGTCCTTTTCAAGGCAGATGACATTTCACGATCACAATATGACCAGTTCCGTACGCGATTTGAGACAAGCCAGGCGGCATTACATCAAGCGCGGGAGCGCCTGTCGCTGGTACAGGCTGGTCCGCGTGCAGAGGTAATCGAGGCGGCCGGCGCTGAGGTTGCACGTGCTACCGCTGGATTAAAGGTCGGACATGCCAATGAGTTGGAAGTCCAGCGTAGACGGCTTGAGATCTCAGCTCGAGTAGCAGAAATCGCAAGAGCGAATGCACAGATCGCGATGATCGACTCGCAGCTCGCTGATGGTGTAGTGGCCGCGCCAGCCGGAGGAGTCGTGCTGACGAAGTCCGCCGAAGTGGGCGAGATTCTAGCGCCGGGTACTACGGTTTTGATCATCGGCGATATCCACCACCCCTGGTTGCGCGGGTACATAAGTGAGCGGGATCTAGGACGCGTCAAGATCGGTTCGAAGGCGAAAGTGACGACTGATTCCTACCCTGGGAAGCAATACTGGGGACGTGTGAGTTTCATTGCGTCGGAAGCGGAGTTTACGCCGAAACAGATTCAAACCGCGGAGGAACGGGTCAAACTGGTATACCGCATCAAAATCGACGTGGACAATCCGAATCAGGAATTGAAGCTCAACATGCCGGCAGATGCAGAAGTTCTCGTCGAGCAGTAGCCATGGCTTTTGTGATTCAGACACGAGGACTCACACGACGTTTCGGAGACATCATCGCGGTCGACCATCTGACACTTGGTGTTTCGACCGGAGAGATCTTCGGGTTGGTCGGACCGGATGGATCCGGCAAAACAACTACGTTGCGGCTCTTGTGTGGGCTGATGGACGCGACGGAGGGCCATGCTGAGGTTACGGGTGAAGATGTGGCGAAGAACGTCGACGCTGTAAAAGACCGTATCGGGTACATGGCCCAGCGCTTTGGACTCTACGGCGATTTGACCGTGGAAGAGAATATGACCTTCTACAGCGATCTGTTCGGCGTGTCAGGAGCGGATAGAACTCACCTGATGTCTATGCTGCTCGAGATGACGCGGATGGGTCAGTTTCGTGAGAGGCACGCGGCGAAGCTATCCGGCGGTATGAAGCAGAAGCTTGCGTTAATGTGTACACTCCTGCACAAACCACAAGTTTTGTTTCTAGACGAGCCTACCAACGGAGTAGATCCGGTCTCGCGCCGAGATTTCTGGACCATTCTGAATCAGCTTGCCAAAGACGGAATGACTGTGTTCGTTACGACGGCGTACCTGGATGAGGCGGAGCGTTGCGACCGCGTGGGGTTGATGCATCAAGGTAAGCTCATTCGATGCGATACGCCGGAACGACTGAAAACCGGCATGATGGAAACCTGTTACGAGGTGAAAGCAAATGATCCTCGTCTCGTGCGTGAACGACTGCGCAGCGCCGAGGGTGTTGTCAGTGCCGAGCCGGCGGGCGCAAGTCTGCATGTCTTCCTCATCCCAAACCTCACCAGTCCTGAGAAGCTGCAGCAACTGACCGGCCCCGCCGAGTTTCGTGAGATCATCCCGTCCCTCGAAGATGTGTTCATCGCACTGATCCGAAAAGCGGAGCGCTCATAATGCACGCTGTCGAAGTTAACGACGTCGTGAAAAAATTCGGCAGCTTTGTTGCCGTCGATAATGTAAACCTGCAGGTGGACGCAGGCGAAATCTTCGGATTCCTGGGGCCGAACGGAGCCGGCAAGTCCACAACCATCCGTATACTCTGCGGCCTTCTGACCCCAACCAGGGGAAGCGCCACCGTTGCCGGCTTCGATGTTGCTTCAAACCCCGAAAGTGTACGGCAGAACATCGGGTACATGTCGCAGAAATTCTCGCTCTATGACGATCTGACTGTCGAAGAGAACATTGACTTCTTTAGTGGCATCTACGGCCTTTCGACTGATCAGCGGGCTGAACGCAAAGAGTATGTGCTCGCAATGTCGGGTCTCAAAGAGCGGCGGAGAACGATGACGAGACTTCTTGCGGGCGGATGGAAACAGCGTTTGGCGCTTGGCTGCGCGATTCTCCATGAGCCACCGGTTCTGTTCCTGGACGAACCCACATCCGGAGTGGACCCAATCGCCCGACGGGGGTTCTGGGATCTGATTTACGAACTTTCTGCGGCCGGCAAAACGATCTTCGTTAGTACCCACTACATGGACGAGGCGGAATATTGTCACCGAGTTGCGCTGATGTATCGCGGTCGAGTGATTGCACTCGGCACACCGGAGCAGTTGAAGGATGAGGCCCATCTTAATTCGATGGAAGACGTGTTCGTCGGATTAATCGAAGCGGAGGAAAGGAAGACCTCATGAGCGCGCGAAGAACCATTGCGGTGCTGCGAAAAGAGCTTCTGCATATAGTACGAGATATCCGCAGCCTGGGAATGGCGTTGCTCATGCCACTGCTGCTTTTACTGCTTTTTGGATTTGCGTTAAGCCTGGATGTGGATCGTATTCCAACTTTGATATACGACGCAGACGGATCGGCCGCCAGTCGCGCGTTGCTCGAGCGATTTCATGGCTCGCGGTTCTTCGACATACAACGATATGTAAGCGATTACGAAATGATCCGCCAAGAGATTGACGCGGGAAGAGCGCTGATGGCAATCGCGATCCCACGCGAGTACGGCGCGCGTATCGCCGCAGGTGACAGCGTAGACGTACAGATCCTGATCGATGGCAGCGACTCCAACACGGCATCGATAGCCAAGGGCTACGCAGAGACGGCGGTGTTGCAGCATTCCCAGCAACTCAGGGCCGACCGGCAAAATCGCGGCGCCGGTATGCGCCAGATTCCGCCGGTGGATTACCGGCAGCGCGTTCTTTACAACAGTTCGATGCAGTCCAAGAACTACATCGTCCCCGGCTTGATTGCCGTAATTCTGATGATCATTGCAGCCTTGCTCACTTCTCTTACGATCGCGCGGGAATATGAGATGGGCACTATGGAGCAATTGCTCTCGACACCTCTCCGTCCCGCAGAGATCGTGCTTGGAAAGATGCTCGCGTTCTTCTTGCTGGGAGCCGTCGACACGATTGTTGCAGTGGTGGTGGGTGTCACCATCTTCGATGTGCCGCTGCGGGGCAGTATCGCATTTCTGGCGCTTTCAAGCTGCGTGTTTCTGATCGGAGCCCTATTCTGGGGAATCCTCATAAGCTCGATCGCGAAAAACCAGCTCCTGGCTTTTCAGATGGGGATTCTCAGCTCATTTCTACCATCTTTCCTCTTGTCGGGTTTTATCTATGCCGTCGAGAACATGCCGGTAGTAATCCAATTCATCACGTACGTGATCGCCCCGCGACATTTCGTGACGATTTTGAAAGGCGTGTTCTTGAAGGGTATTGGTATCGAACTATTGTGGCCTCAACTGATGTTTCTGCTGGTCTACGGGACTGTTGTGTTTGCGGTTGCGACCAGAAAGCTTCGAGGAAAGCTGGCTTGATCTATGTGGCAGCGTATCATCGAGATCTTCCGCAAAGAGATCCGAACGGTTCTCCGTGAACCGAGGATGCGAGTCATGCTGTTTGTTCCGCCGGTGCTGCAGCTCATCATTTTTGGATTTGCTGTAAACCTGGACGTTGATACAGTCAAGATGGCATGGGCGGATGCGGACGGCTCAGCCGCCAGCCGCGAGTTGCTGGCCCGATTTCAAGGCTCTGGCCGCTTTCACGTAATCGCAACCCCGAAATCCGGCGAAGAGTTGCAGAGGCTGCTCGATCATGGTGCAGTACAGGCCGGCATTCGGGTACTTCCCGGGTTCAGCCGTGACTTGAAGCGCGGGCGAAGTGCAGGCGTCCAAGTCCTCATCGAAGGCACGAACTCGAATACCGCGTCGTTAGTCGCCAGCTACGCTAGCCAGATCCTCAACTCCTACTCTGCCGAATGGACTGGGGATCAGATGAACATGCGGCTATTGGCACGCTCAACGAGCGAGCGAAATGAGTTGCGCCTTCCGGAAATCGTTCCTGAAACCCGCGTGTGGTTCAACCCGGATCTGCGCAGCCGGTACTACTTTGTCCCGGGCGTGCTGGTAAATATCATCATGATTGTTACCGTGATGCTGACAGCGCTCGCAATCGTGCGTGAAAAGGAGATTGGCACGATGGAGCAGTTGATGGTGACACCCATTCGGCCGATCGAGTTGATGATAGGGAAAACGCTCCCGTTTGCGCTTGTCGGACTCGCTCAAGTAGTACTGATCACTACCGTGGCGCTTCTCGTCTTTCGCGTTCCGTTCCGGGGCAACGTGCTGCTTCTCGTCTTGTCGTCTCTGCTGTTTCTAATGACAACGCTCGGCGCCGGGCTCTTTCTTTCGACAATTTCGCAAACCCAGCAACAGGCGATGATGGCGATGTTCTTCTTCACCGTGCCGGCTTTCATGTTGAGTGGTTTTGCCTTCCCCATTGCCAACATGCCGGAAGTCGTTCAGTGGCTCACTTTTCTAAATCCCGCACGGTACTTTATGGAGATTGTCCGGGGATTGTTCTTAAAAGGAGCAGGAATGGCGGCTTTGTGGCCTCAAATGACTGCCCTGTTCGTGTACGGAATAAGCGTCCTGGCGCTCAGCGCTGCACGCTTCAGCAAGAAGCTGGACTAATGAGGTTATGCGCGGCCTACACATTTGGTATACAAGTCGGCAAATAACCCATACGGGTCGTAGGCACGCTTCAACTCCTCGTAACGCTGCTTGTTGAACAAGCTCCAAAAGGTATCTCGGTCATAACACGACGTTGAATATAGTGCTTTAGCGCCGCCGAGCTCCGCTATTTTGTGCTCAATCGCCTTGACATACGAGCTATTTCCGTTGATAGCCGGCACCCGGTCCCAAAACCCAAAGTTAATGTAACTGTGTTCCTTTTGGAACGGGCACAGGTCATAGGAGGAACCCGAAGTCTTGAATGGGCATACCCAGACGGGTGTAATACCGATCTTTCGAGGATGAAATTGAAGAAGTCTTCCGCATGTTCAGAGGGGATTTGAACGTCTTGAATCACCGATTCCATCGCGGTGGATTCAGGAAGGAGCCGTTGTGAGGCACGCATGAGTCGCTGGTAATTCCGTGAATGCAATGCTCCCCTTGCAAGAAACCGGATGAATGGAATCTGAACCCCAAAATGTTTGGAGCACCAGAACCAATCCGTATCCCACCGCCAGATGTAATCCTTTGTCGTTAGCCAGTCATCCTCCCTTCGCTGGATGGATCGGTAGTAGATCGCCATCTGCGTGTAGTCACTCACTTGTGACGCATCCGGGCTGAATCTACCTTGCGACATGTACATCTCATTTCTACCAAAGACCGTTCCTTCCAGAAAGTCGGTAGCGTGATCCTCTTGTAAGCGGCACATTTCCGAAAAGAATTCAGAAGCATGGGAGAAACGCGAGTGCGCAACGTGCACGTATCTCTCAACGGGAACCAATCTGACCTTCAGCCGTAAGGCGTATCCAAGGGTGCCATACGAATTCGGAAATCCAAAGAAAAGATCCGGGTTCCTCGACGAGGTGCACGTAACAATACGGCCATCCCCGATGAGGACGTCGAGTTCTTCGATTGCCTCGTGCACCAAGCCATATTTGAACGATGAAGACTCAATGCCGAGTCCGCTGACGGCGCCACCTATCGTGATAGTCTTCAACTCGGGCACAACCGTCGGGAGTAGGTCAAACTTGAGCGTTTCTTCCACCAACGTCTCGTAGGTAGTCATTCCCTCAACGTCGGCGGTCATTGTCTCGGAGTTGATTCGTAATACACGATCTAAACGGCGGACGTCCAGCTTGTATTTACGAACGGGAGTTCTCTCACGGAAAAGGTTCGAGGTCGATTTATTCAGGCCGATCGGGACCTTTTGCTTTACGGCGTTCTGAACAGCTTCGGCGAGAGCAGCAGATAATGCGCGGTAAACGGCTTCTGAGTCCCAAGTGCAATCCATACGCAAGTGCTACCTTACGGGCGTGTACGACAGCGCATCGCCTTTCGACATGACTATTTGCCATAGCTGTAGCTTGCGTGATCGAAAGGTGCCCGCGGATGCCATGAGATAGTACTTCCACATTCGATAGAAGCGCTCTCCGTATTTCTTTTGCAGATCCGGCCAGGCACGGTTGAAGTTGTTCCACCACGCCATTAGTGTCCGATCGTAATCCGGACCGAAATTGTGCCAGTCTTCCACAACCCAGTGGTACTCCATCGCATTGCCGAGCTGCACAATGGAGGGTACCATCCCGTTCGGAAAGATGTATTTGTCAATCCAGGCATCGGTTGAAGTGTAGGATGCATTGCCGCCGATCGTATGAAGAAGGAATAGTCCGCCGTCTTTTAATCTTGCGTGTACCAAGTTGAGAAACGAGCGATAATTTTTGTACCCGATGTGCTCGCACAGCCCTATTGAGACTACGCGATCGAAATCTTCAGGCTCTTTTGCGGCTTCCCTGTAGTCCCGCTGCTCAAACCTGACCGGCAGTCCATGGCATAGGTCACGCGCATAGGCTACCTGTTCCGCCGAGATGTTGTAGCTGACTACTCTGCACCTATACTCAGATGTCAGGAATCTCGCGAGTCCACCAAAGCCACTGCCGAGTTCAAGCACGTCCATGTTCGGAGAGAGGTGGAGCTTTCGGGCGATCAAATCCAGCTTCTGCATCTGCGCTTCGTGCAGCGTCGATGCAGAGCGCCAGTAGCCACACGTATATTGCATGGTTTCGCCAAGCATTGCCTCATAGAGATCGTTGCCGAGATCATAGTGTTCACGGCCAACGTCTTGAGAGCGGCGTGCGGTCTGACGGTTAATAATCTGCCCTTTCAAGGCCAGCCAAAAGGCGTTTAATCTACCTACTTGTTTATACAACTCAATTCGCTGAACCTTGTCAAAAAACTCATCGAGCGCTTCAGCATGCCACCAGCCGTCCATGTATGATTCGCCCAGCCCAACGCTCCCGTGAGATAGAACACGATCGAAGAATCGATGATCGTGCACTCTTATGTCCCATGGTCTGGTTCCATCGAGTTGAACATCCGACGAGGCGAGTATCTTTGCGACGAGATCGCGTGATGCTGAGCGCTGTACTGCTCGACGCTGGCCGCGGATGGCCGTGAAGAGTGGACGTAGCACCCATGTCGCCTCCTGGTTGATGCAACGACGTAGGTTGTCTTAATTTCAGCGCCGCTACTGCTATTCCGCGACACTGCAACCTGCGGTATTGTATCGCGCAGTGCGGAAGATTGGAAAGACTCGATGACAGGAGTCGACAGTGAGTCGGATCTGACTCGGTACGCGTGTCTCTACGCGCCGCCGCTCTTGAGCGGAATTACGCCAACAATTCCTTTACGGGCTCGCCGGTTCGATCATCGAGTGAATTAGCGATCTTCAGGGGGCGGCCGATTGGGCTCATGTACTCTTTCGTCCAATCGATCCCGAGCGTCTTGTAGATCGTCGCATACAGATCGCCCATCGTTACGACTCGCTCGGTGACGTTATATCCACGCTCGTCGCTCGCGCCAACTACCTGACCCGTCTTGATGCCGGCCCCGGCTAAGGCCATTGACCAGCAATTCGGCCAGTGATCACGGCCCAGTGCCGGATTAATAATCGGCGTCCTGCCGAATTCGCCCATGGCAACAACCATCGTGGTGCTGAGTAGACCACGTTCGTCAAGATCTTCGATAAGCGTGGTAAGAGTGCGATCCAGAGTCGGCGCGAGCCGGTCGCGATGCCCCTTGTCGTTATCGCTGTGAGTGTCCCAGGAGTTACCGTGATAGCCGGCCGCAGTAACGAAACGGCTGCCGGCCTCGACTAATCGGCGAGCAAGCAAAGCCGATTGACCTACCGCATCTTTGCCGTATCGCTCCTTGATCTTATCGCTTTCCTTCGAAAGATCGAACGCGTCTCGCACGGCGGGTGTCAGAATCATCTTCCAGGCCTGCGCGGTGAAGGCATCCATGTTCGCGTGTTGCACCGTCTCATCGAGTGTTCGATACTGCCTGTCGACGGCTTTCAGAAATGCGGATCGACTCTCAACCGCAGCTTGCGAGACGGTCTTCGGAAGGCTCAGGTCCGTAACTTCAAAACCCGGTTTGCTCGGATCGGGGATGCACATCGGATCATATTCGCCGCCCAGGAAGGCCGCCCGGAAGTAATCTTCGTATTGCCGGCTGCGATCCCATTTGGGTACCAGAACATGGGCCGGTACGGCGTTGCGAGGCCCCAGTTCCTTCGTGATGATCGATCCGAGACTGGGGAACTGCATCGCCGGATTGACCTCGTGCCCGGTGATCGCATAATGAGTAGCCTGCGGATGGTCGGTGCCGCGAGTGTGCATCGAACGGACCAGCGCGAACTTATCCATTCGCTTCGCCATCTTTGGCAGCAACTCAGAGATTTGAATTCCTGCCACGTTGGTCGAGATCGGCTTGAAGTTACTATTCGATTTTGGATCCCATGTGTCGATGTGACTCGGGCCGCCTTCCAACCAAAACAGAATGACCGCATTTGCCTTTCCTGCGATGGGAGCTTTTCCACTGGACGAAGCGGCCGCGAAGAGATAATCGCTTAAAGTCAAGCCGAGAAAGCCCAGAGACCCCACGTTCAGAAAGCTTCGTCGAGTAGTCGGGTGTTGAGCCCAGTGTTGTGACATCGTTCCCCCTAATGATTCTCCGCAAATTCTCGCGAGCTGACCAGTGCCCAGACAAATTCACGCAATCCAGCCTCACGGTCACCGCGCTGGGCAAGAATCGCCTTCAGCTCTTTGATCTCGAGACCAGTTGGATACCGGCCCAATGCCGCCGTGTAAAACTCCTCAAAGATTTCCTCGTCGGTCCTGCTGGACTGAAGCAGCCTCCCCAGACGGCTGTTTTTCGTGCTCAGTCGATCCACGTAGGTTGCCCCGGCGAGGACGTGCAAAGCCTGACCTAGATTTGGGCTGTTGTTCCGCTCAGGGATAGCCCCCCGATTGGCTCGGCCGTACAGTTCCAGGAACCGTGAGAAGAATGTGTCGGGATCACGCAGTTGAATCGCGCGGGTACCGACAGGAGCTTGCCCAACCGCCGCGCCGTCGCTGACAGCCGTTGAAAACGTTTCAGTGATACCCGTCACGTCGGACACTGCATCCAGAAGCACCTCCGCATCCAGACCGCGAGCCACTGAACGCGAGTAATTCGTGACGTCCTCGCGATTCGTCTCATTCGGCTTGTGAGAGAGCTGATATGTACGAGAGGACACAATCATCCTCATCAAGTGACGGAGATCATATCCATGCTCCCGAAAGTCTGTTGCCAGCGCGGCGAGCAATTCCGGATGCGTAGGCGGATTTGTCGAGCGAAAGTCGTCGACAGGGTCGACAATCCCGCGCGCAAAGAAGTGTCCCCAGATGCGATTTACAGCCGCCTCGGCGAAGTCTTGATGTGAGGTCATCCATCGCGCGAGTTCCTTCCGTGGATTGCCGTCCGGCGGAACGGTATTGATTGAACTATCGAGCGACACCGGCTTTACGATCGCCTTTGTACGTGGATGCAGCAACTCAATGCTTCCCCCGACGTCTTTTGAACTCAGGTCCATGTTTGCAGGGTGATCGATCACCACCGGGCCGACTTTGAACAGACGTGAGAAGAAAGCGGCCATCCCCCAAAACTGATCCTGGCTCCAGTTCTCATACGGATGGTTGTGGCATTGCGCGCAATCCAGCCGGCGTCCCATGAAGACTCGAACTTCCTCGGCCATGACGTCAGCTGGCGCGCCAATCTGGTTATAAGGCAGGAAATGACGAGTCGCGGGGCTATATCCTTCGGCGGAAATTCGCTCACGCGCGATCTCATCGTAAGGGCGATTTCTCTCTACGTTGGAGCGAATCCACTCCCAGTATTCCTGGCTCCATTTTGGCGATAGTCCATTCGCGAAAATCGAAACCCGGAAAATCTCGGCGAAACGGAAGGTCCAATAATCGACGTACTCCGGTGACGCGATAAGCGCATCGATGACCTTTTTCCGTTTATCAGGATCGGTACTGGTGAGAAACTCGCGGACGCGCTGCGGCGGCGGAAGCGTGCCCGTCAGGTCGAGGCAAACACGCCGAAGAAATTCTGAATCGCTTGCGAGTTCAGATGGAATGATCTGGAATTTGTGGAGCTTATCGAACACGTGCTCATCGATGAAGTTCGATCGCGCAACCTTCGGGTAATTGGCGATTGGCGGGCCGATGACTCCTACGCCAACACTAGCGACTTGGCCCGCTGCGCGAACGAGAATTGAAGTCTCTCCCGGCGCTTAGCCTCGAGAACACCCGCTCCGGTCACCGACGCGACCTCGCGATCGTTTGATGTAAAGAGGGCTTGATGCGTATAGTCTTCTGTGTGTCCATCGTTGAAATATGCGGTAACCAGCAGATGATGAAGGCCTTCGGCTGGAATAATTGCCATCGGTGGGTACACTTCGAGTCGTGAGACTTTGGGTTCTGCCTTTCCGGAGCCGTCGCTGTAGTTCGCTCCGTTTCGGATCCAACTTAGAATCGTGTTGTAGTCATCTGAGCCGATGGCGAAACGCTTTCCACCGGCATGGGCCACCGACATCGTAGGCTTCATCAACAGAAGGCTCTTCTCGGGATTCGCGAGATCGATCCTGGGGATGCGCTCACCCTTAACCTCGGCGGTTAGGACCTGGTAAGTCCCGCCTTTGACGATCCACTCGTAATCGTCCTTCGGATAGAGTGCATTCGCGGAGAGTTTCAGCCCGCCTTGACCCTTTACACCGCCGTGGCATGCCGCCCCGTTGCAGCCGAGCTTCGTCAGTACGCCGCTGATCTCGCGGGTGAAACTCACGGGCCGCGTCATTCCGGCGTTTTGAACGCGCACCGACGATTTCCCCTCGCTCGTTCCGATTCCAGCAGTCAGAGTGAGGTTCCGTCCGCGAGTGGCGCAATCCTTCCAGTGGAGATGAACTTCGCTAAAGACGGGTTCGATACTCGCCACTCGGCTTGGTCAGTGACGTCGCGCTCTGTGCCATCGGCGTATTTTGCAATCGCCACGAACTGCTGGGTGGCGGAAGCGCCCTTCAGCGATGCTTGAGCGGGAGCGATCCGAAGCGATACCATCGTCGCAGCCGGCCAGGCGGCGATCGTTGCGGTGAGAAATGAGAGCAGGAGTTTCACGGCTTATCGATCACCATTAGGTAAATTGTCTTGGTCGACAGAACTTCACCGATTCTGCCATCGGTGAGAGGACGCACTACCAGACGCACCTTGTGCGGCTGAGCAGCAGGTACGGCATCAGCATTCGCCGTCAGTACGACGACGGCCCGTTCCGTTCGAGGTGTGTACCTCTCCCGTTTGCCCGTGGCGGGAGGGGCATCCTTATCGGGTTCGAAGTCTGCTCCGACTGCGGCAGAGACACCCGGTGGAAGCGATTCCGCAACAACGGCCACCACACCCTCATAGTCTTCTTCACGATCGAACATCACTCGGATCGTTTTCGCCTCGCCCGGAGTCAGATTCATATGGTCGGTATCAATACGAACTTCGCCGATATGAGGGATTTGCGGTCGGACCTGTACCCGGTATTGAAAATCGGGACCCGCCAGGTCCGCCGTCGCATCGCGAATCTCCAACGTATACTCCCCGGGATCTCGCAGAGGAACAATGGCCTTGGCTTGCAGCGACTTAGTTAACGCTCCGCTGCACGCTCCCTTGCCCGCGAAAACGTTGGTCGCTACTTCCTCGCCGGAACCGTTCAGTAGACGAGCGATTGGGTTGAAGAACGGAGGAAATGCCATAGGGGTCTCCAGTTCCACGGCGATGTCGGCCGGGCTGTCGATATGAAATCTCGCCCGATGCGTCTCGCCCGGCTGAACCAACGCTCCTTCCACCGTGCCGGGGAGCTTGAACGCGGCGCCATCGGCGGAGCCGCGATATGTTTCGATCGACTTCTGGCCACCGGGCTTTCCCCCGCGCGCGGCAAGCTGATTGAGGCGATTTGAATCCAGGCGTCTGGTCCATTCGCGCTCGTCCCAACCGGAAAGAGTGGTCGCCACCTTTTGCTTGGTCTCGCCAGGCGCGATCTTCAGTTGATAGCTATAGTCAGGTCCACCTTGACCTGCGAAGGCTTCAACGCGTAGCGCGTACGTTCCGGACTTAGTGAAGCGATGCGTAAGGTGAGCGTCTGTCGGTCGTCCGAAAACCCACATAGGCTCGTCGTTATACGCGATCCGCTTCAAACGCTTCGGATCAAACCAGCTTCCCTCAGAATCATAAATCGACAAAGATGGATCAAAATTTGCCACTGTGGCGGCCGATCCTGCCGCGGCGATCTGCGGCAGGCCGGAGATAACCTCGAACGTGAGGACCTGTCCGGCTTCTGCGCGAAACGTGTAATAGTCAGCTTCGCCTCGACGCGATAAGCGTCCTGCGAACACGGCAGGGATGTTCGAAACCCCTACCGCTGATTCCTGCGTTTCGTGCGGACCGGGCGGCTCAGGAGTGACAGTGGAGTCGACGATATAGATCGGTAGAGCGTTGGAAATTCCGCCCCGAGTGATCAAACGGATGGGATAGCGGCCCGGCTTCGCATCGGCGGCTACCTGGATTCGCAGCATCACCAAATCCACGGGTGCTTTCGGCTTTACAGATGTGCTGTCCGCCGGCTCGGGTTCAACTCGATCTACCGTGACCTGAAACGGAGCATTATCCAGGACAGCAGACCTTGCGCCAGCTAGTCCGGCGCCGCGTACGGTCGCAGTAAATACGGTTCCGCGCTCACCTGTGAAAGGGTGGATCGAGGCTGCTTTCGGATCAGCCGCGGACTGCAGCGCGGCGGGCAGGCAGACGAAGACGGCGAGCGCTGTCAGGAGCACGCGCATAGATATTAATGGAGTTTAACGCAAAACATACCTCTGTATTGCTACTGCCTTTCGATGGCGAGACGTTGGTACACCCGGCGCGCTTCTTCGAACTGGCTGAAAACGTGCTGCCGTTCCTTCTGAGATCGCCAGGATGGCCATTTTTCCGCCATTGCCTTGAGTTGATCGACCCATCGTATGAAGTACTGCGCCGACTCAGCGGAGCGGATCTTCTGATCTCCCACGTACACACGAATCGCATTCGTACCAGCCTGCGGCATGCTTACGTCGAGCAGGTCGGAGTAGGGTCCCTCAGCATAGAGAGCGGACCAGGCGCTCTCATTCAGTCGATCGCTGCGGTAGGTGTGGTCACTTGTCAACGCGATCGCAGGTCCGGCCCAAGCGCCGTCACGGATCGGTCGGACATACACATTGAAGTGTCCATTGGTTGCGTGGATACGTACGCTAGACGGCTGCCGTCCGGGGAGAAGACCGGGTCGAGGTACAAGTGATCGTCGCCCGTCAGTGAATGCGACTCACCACTGGCGACGTTCAGGATCTTAATTTGTATTCGCCGGTTGTTCTCGTCGGACGTGTGAACAATCCACTTTCCATCGTGCGACCAGTCAGGCGATGAATGATAATCCTTGTCGTACGTCAACTGAGCGGCATCGCCCGTACTTGGATCGACTTTCCATAATGACCCAAATAGCGAGATGACTAAGGATGTTCCGTCAGGCGACCACGAAGGAGCCCATGGATATGAGCCAGGCGCGGGCGGCAGGTAGTAATTATGCATGTAGTTGCCGCCGTCTTTGCCCGCCGGATACAACTGACGTTGGCACCATGCAACGGATCAGAGGAGCGCCGCCAACGGAAGTGTTCGCTTCATGCCCTCAAACCGCCTGAAAACCGGGATTATCGACGTGGCTGCCGTATTCGAATCGTAGCGTCGCTTCCATCTCGTCTGATGATGAATCAATGAGTAATTTCGCGAGTCTCATCGCAATGTGAGTGAGCATAACGCACAGGATTCGGCACGTGGCGTTCCGCCCCCGAACGATGACTTTATCGCGGACCGATCTCTTTGGTCTGCTCGAGGTTGAACGCTTCCCGGATCTGGATGCCTGGAAGCTTGGGCTCTTCACGCCCCATCAAACGGAGCACGGTTGGTACCAGGCTCAAAGTGTCGTATGGCTCTTCGATCGAGACACCGTGGCTGATCCCCGCTGCCGCGCCACCGGCCAGCATCAACACCGCGCGGGTGGATTCTCGAAAAAATCCACCGTGATTCCCGCCGGGGTTGAAGCTTCGGACGTTGAAGTTCCAATGTTTGCGGGCCAGAACCAGGAGATCGGCCTCGACTAGCTCGCGGCGGTACCAATGAAACCCGGTTTTACGTTCAAGTTCGGGGTAATGGAAGTGTTCAAACAATCCTATGACTGCGTTCGAGTAGCCAGATTTGTGTGAGGCTCGCAACCAGTCGCGCTCCGAGTGCCAGGATGATAGCCAAGTTGCGCGACTCGGAACAGGAACGGCGATGGCGCTATCTTCCAGCAACTCGAGCGGCAGATCGTTCCGCCATTCAGCGCTGTCGAAGCTGATCTGGCCAACAGCGTCTTCTCGGAGCTGTGTCACTGGCACTACCTTCAGTTGAACCGGGCTGCCGCGCGCCAAGATTAAAAGCTGGCGATCTTCTCCCGCGTTAAGCCATACACCAGCTTCGGCGCCAAGATACTGCCGCGGGCCGGACTTCAACGACTCAGCAGCGATTCGCACTGCCACGAAATCAACAGGACGATTGCCTAAGCCCTCCTGGACAACATTTCGGACCGTGATACTTGTGAGCAGATCAAAGTAGTTCAAGCGCCGGAAACTGCGAGTTTCGTCCAGCGTGCCGTCCGGCAAGAGGTAGAGCCCTCCTGGCGCTAACGACACGACATAGTTCTGCATTTGGTGAATCGTATTAGGCTCTCCGATCATGCGTTCAGGCACGAGGGCAGGCCGTCTGCCAGCGGAATGCGCTGCGGAAAACGTGAGTCCCTCAATTGCGCTGATCGCCTCGCGGTAGGCGCGTTCGTCGCTTCGCCAGGAATCGGCATGAGCTTTCATGCGACGAGTTTGAACGCTCTTTTCAGTGTTTTCCAGCTTCGTGTTCAGTTCAGCAATACTGGCGCGAAGTGCATCCAGATCTCGGGTAATACGTTCGATTCGCGGTGTGCTTCGGGCCGAGTAACGCTGAATCGCTCGATGGTAAGCGTCTTCGGCGGCCTTTCGGAGCCGCGGTTGCAGGTCCTTGCGTTCCAGTTCACGTTGAAGCAGGTGAATGACATTGAGTTCGCTGTTCCGCAAGTAAATGGCTGCCCTCTCATTGCCGTCCAGATCCAGAAGCGCAGTTGGATATTCCTTGGGTGAGGCCGACCCGTAAGGCGATGCCTCGCTCGCGGTGAATACTTTATGAACGAAAGGATATAATCCGCGGAGCTTGTATTCGCTTTGAGGATGGCGATTTGTGACTACGTGGTGGGCGCCGCCGGCGACACTCCGCAACAGCTCGACGCAGATTGTATCCCTGGCTGTAGGTTTTGGGGCTCGTATTCATGCCGTGGTCCGACACGAGCACAAGCAAGGTCTGATCGGCAAGCGAGCTCTTTTCAATGGCAGTCCAGACGCGTCCCACAAGACCATCGATCTTTGTCAGGATGCCGCGTTGCGCCTCCTCGGAGTTGTCCAGGTGGGATACGTGATCGAAGTCCCCCGTAAACAGGTCAAGATAAAGAACTCGTTGGTCGTCCAAGGCCTTGATCAGATCTCGCTCGATCTCATCCTGAAGCGACCGTGAAAGCTCGAACCCTGCCTGCCATTCATCCAGGAGTTCGCGTGGAGAAAATGGCGAGAAGGGTCCCTGGGCCGCGCGCTTCAGAGTATTCCATCGAATGCCGCGCTGGTATAACTGAAAACTCTGATCAGTTTGCTCAGGCGCAAAACGGTCCGACAAAAGCGGCACACCAAGATCATCGAGTAATTCAACTCCAGGCATGTCAACCGTCTTTGAAAACACGGATTTGAAATAGAAGGGGATGAAGTTCAGGTAGTCAAAAACGCGTAGTGTATAACGGTCAAACTCCACGTTGCCGCGAATTGCCGCGGGGCGCCCCGTATCGAGGATCGACCATGAGGGGACCGACAGGCTCACCCCGCGCGAGTAGAAGTTGCGTACCCAGACGCCACGGTCAACGAAGATGCGCTGGATCCAAGGAAGCCGTGAGCTTCCCGTCAATGGATCACGCTCTGACAACATCGTCTCAAGCAGCCATCCCGGAACGCCATCAGCCTTGAGGATAACTACGCGCTTCGCTTCTCCAGCCAGCGGCACAGCTGATAGGAATAGGGCGCATACCACTAGGACGGAGCGAATCAGTCAACCCCTCCAGCATCGACCGCCGCGCCTTTGGCAGTGGCCACTCCAAAGCCGTTCATCAGCGCCAGGAACTCACGACGAAGCTGATCATCCCCCGTCTGATCGGCCAGTCTCTCTAATAAAAGCTCGGCGCGCTTCTGCATGGCAGGTTTCACGGATCGGAGCGTGGCGAGATCATGCGCCGCCCGGCGAATCCTCTCGAGATCCGAGCCGACTTCGATGAGCGGCCGGGAGGCGAGTGCGGCCTCAATCGTGCGCGCGGCATTTGCGAGACGTCGCTCTTGGCGGAGCAAGGCAACGTCATCGGCAGAGGGCTGGATACGGTACTTATAGATACCGAGTGTCGCAATAGAGGCAACGTTGAGCCAACTCGTTCTCTTGGGATGGAGCGTCTTAGTAAGTTCTCTCCCGCGGTCCTCTTCGATTCGCGCTTCCAGTCCGACTGGTGATCGAGCTGAAGCGAGGAGGGCGGCATACTGCTCCCGTAAGGATGGCGCTGCGCCGCCGAGCCGCAATATTAGTTCTCTGCGCATATCCGGCTCGAGTTGTGCCGCGGAAGGGATGGCTTGACGGACACTGGCCGCAGCGCGCAGCCGTGAGGGTCGATGAATTGCAGCTCCTTGCCGCCCTCGGACGAAGTTCCATCCTAGCTGCGCTCCGCGAAATTCAACGTTAGTAAATGCCGCTACACCGAGAAGAGTTCCGGGGATTTCCTCGAATGTCCGGCGCGTAGCCTCACGAAAAGTAGTCTTCCACGGGCTGCGAAAATCAACCAGCAGGAACGGAGCTTTCGGATGATCGAGACTGTACAGTGAGAGCGGGATCACCACTTCCGAACGGACCGCACGTGTTCCGTCGGTAGTCCGGCGACCCTCTGCATCGAACTGCCACGTCTCCGTGTAACCGCTCCACTTCCGGAGTGCCCGATCGTTCCACGGATCGGAAATCGCTAGGAATTTCGATCGAAAGGCGCGGCCCCGCTGTGTCTGGAGGTCGGATTGAGAGATCCAGACCAATGCGGCCACCGGCGCATCGCCATCAACTGCGATCGGCTGAAAAATCAGGCCTTCAGACTCAGTGCGTTGGCGAAGCAGTTCCCAGTTCCTTCCCAAAGCTTGCCGCCTCGCGCCGAGATCTCGTTGCAGTACACGCTCAACGCTGGCATCTCGAACCAATCCGCCGAAGGAGCGTTCCGCCAAAAGAATGCGCGCCAAGATACGCGAGTATTCCTTAGATGTCAATGGCCCGAATTGGGCGGTCTCCTTCAACTGCAGCATGATGATCATGGCCTCGAACAGCCTCACGGTTCGCGAAGCGGTCTGGCTCGATAATAAGGTCCGGGATGATATACGGATGCCCGCACCGCCGGGGTCCAGCAGCAGCAACTGTACGATGCCCCGAAGCGCAGTCTTCCACGCCCCCTTGCCTGGCGCCGCTAAGTCGATAAGCGGCGGCGGCATCTGGCCGAGGTCCGGTTTTCGGGTCAACCACCGCATGACCCTTCCCTGTTTCTCGTCGATGAGCAACCACAAGTACCGAAGTTGATCGTTGGTGGGATCATCATCGCCCAGCGTGTCACGCAAGACGCTCAGTATCGGAGTTTCGTCGGATCCGCTCCCTTGCGTTTCACCAGGTAGCGTGGAAAAAAGCGTCAGCAATTCCGAGCCTCCGCCGACCATCATGCGCTCCCAATGTGCCCGCGGCGCCTCGGCGGCCGGCGCAGCGGTCGTCAGAGCGAACATCGCGAAAAGAGCAAGGTGACGCATCCGGGACCTAGGCTTTCTCTCGCCGGGGTTCGCTCACTGTTACAGCCAACACAGACGCGCCGATTCGAAAGGCAACATGAGCATCAGTCCCCATGGACACCTACCTATATTTTACGATCCTAAGATCCGGCCGAAGCTGGTGGAGTTGGTGGGTGAAAATGCGAATGGCCTTTTGGGGTCATACCTTTATAACGCTTCCAATGCGATCTACGTTCCGATATCCCTCGTGCAAAACGAGTCAAACAGAGTCGTTCTTTTTCGTAGCTACTGCCGATGGGACCCTGCCCGGGGTCCCCGAGCCTGCGCGAGCGCGAGAGTGGTCAGCTTGGACTGTCAGCCAGACGCCGAACACGAACCCGAAGACGCCGACGAGGAAGCCTGCAGCCGCATCGACTGCGTAGTGATAGCGTCCATAAACGGTAGCGACCGCAACGAGGACTGAGTAGCCAAAGTACACGAGCACGAGACGTCGACGCTGTGGCATCAGGTAGGCTATACCGAAAGCGGCGGCGACGGCGCCGGACACATGCGCACTGGGGAAAACGCTGGTGTGGATGCCGTAGTTCCCGACCAGCCAGAGGTTAAAGCTCCGCAGTGCGGTGTGAACGGTAGGATTGTCCTCGCCAGGGAAGACCACCCGTGGCGGCTCCGACGGCCAGAACGGGAATTGCGCATAAGAGAGGAATAGACCCAATAAATAGATCGTCAGTAATGTGTCTGTCCGGCGCCGCAGCCCGGTAACGTAAATCACGGCCATTGTGATCGGCGGTACGGCATATACAAGCGCGTAAGAAAGTTCAAGTAGCGATGGCAGGATCGGGCCCAGCGATTCGATGATGGCGCGCCCGTGGAGACGATTCAACAAGAGACGGTCCCAGATAATCCACTGATGTTCGAGGAAATTCGTATGCGTCGCAGGCGCGAACCAACCCATCTGCTTGTAAGCCAGTATCATCAGCGCCTGCGGGAACCAGTCACGAGTGATCTGCGCCAAAGGATATCGCTGTAATCGAAACAACCAAACGTATAGCAGCAGGACAACCACATTCGCGAAAACGGTGCGCGCCCGGATGTGACCCGAAACGGGAAGAACGAGTGCCAGCACCGTTGTCCATGCGAAGAATACAGCGACGACCCACTCTGATACCCGCATAGCGCGCATTAAGCCAGAATAGTAGAGAGGCGCTCTCGGGCGTCGGTTGTATCCTCTTTGAGTATGCGCGTCCTGAACAGACTGCATCGCCGCTGGCGAGAAGCTCGGATGTTTGCGCGAATGATGGTCGCGCCGGATCACCCGATCCTCGCGCAAATCGTCCCGATCCGTCGATGCAATCTGTCGTGCGCATACTGCAATGAATACGACAAAACTTCAGACCCTGTGCCGAAGGATGTGATGTTGCGCCGCGTCGACAAACTGGGCGAGTTGGGCACAGGCATTATCACGTTCAGCGGCGGAGAGCCCACATTGCATCCCGATCTTGATGCGCTCATCACCCGGGTGCGAAACAACGGCGCTATTGCAACGCTCATCACGAACGGTTATTTACTCACTCCGAACCGCATCAAGCGGCTCAACGAGGCCGGCCTCGATTATCTGCAGATCAGCATCGATAACGTCCAACCCGACAATGTCTCAAAGAAAAGTCTGAAGGTGCTGGATCGCAAGCTAGAGTGGCTCGCTGAGCACGCGGATTTTGCGGTGACGATCAATTCCGTGCTCGGGAGCGAGATTGAGAGTCCAGACGATGCCTACCGAATAACGATGCGTGCGCGCGGGCTCGGGTTTACCAGCACGGTCGGCATTCTCCACGACGGCAGTGGTCAGGTCCGGCCGTTGAAGGACGAGCAGCGGTCGGTGTACCAACAGATCTCTGCGTTTGGCGGCGGACTGTTTACGTTCTCGCATTTCGATGCGTTCCAGAGAAACGTGATCCGGGGATTGCCGAACGATTGGCACTGCCGCGCCGGTGGTAGATTTCTTTACATCTGCGAGGATGGATTGGTCCACTACTGCTCGCAACAACGAGGCCGGCCGGGAATTCCGCTCGAGCAGTACACGCGTGATGACATCTTGCGCGAAGCCGCAAGACCAAAGGGTTGCGCCCCATTCTGCACAATCTCATGCGTCCATCAAACGGCCATGCTTGACGAGTTTCGCGAGCGCCCAAGGGAGACTCTAAATGCGATCATAGAGCGTCAGAAGGACCGTGATCCGGCTTGGCGGCCGCCCACTTCCGTTCGCCTGCTCGATTGGATGTTTCTCCGTGATTCTGCGCGACGCGATCGGTTTGGGGCAATGGCGCTCCGCCTTCTCCGTACGCGGAAGCGAGCAGGATCCGAACCGCGGCCGTGACTCGGAAGCTACTGCGACTCTCCGCGAGCTAATGAGCCCAATAAACCAGGAACCTTGCCGGAGTGGACAGCGTGCCAGGCGTAAATATACATCGCCGACGACCACGCCTGGTCCCGAACGCCCATTGGCTCTGCCGTTGAGCCGTGGTGCCACTCATTGAACCCGCCGGCTTCATTCAAGCTGGCGAGACGCTCCAGCGATGCGGCGGCCTCACACTTTCGCTGAGCGGATACGAGAGCGGCAACGTAGAATCCACCAATAAAAGGCCAGATGCCTCCATTGTGGTAGTGGTCCGGCGTGTTGAGCATCCCATAGTACTCACGCCAATCCTTGTCGCCGCGATGCACCGGAGGATATAAAGCCTTTGCCGGGTACACCGCCGCCCCGACCCGGTCGATTAGATCGAGAGCCAACCGGCAGCGCTCCCTGTCGGCGACACCAGCCAGAATGGCCATTAGATGCCCCAAGATATCGAACCATTCGCCTGGTGTGCGAAATGCGAGATAGGGTAGATAATACTTCTCCTCAATCAGCAACCGTTTTTTCGGGAGCCAGCGCTTCCGGCCGAGTGAATCCTGCTCCTTAGGGCTTTCTGTGCTGAACGTGTGGGCAACCGCGGGGAGCAGATTTCTATCGCCGGCATACCAGAAGTGGCTATTAATCTTCCGGGATACTTGGTCTGCCACATCCGGCAGTCCTGCAATCCTGAGCGCGAGTACGTAGAGACAGTTCAGATACAGGCCCTTGCCGCGCGTACAGAAGAGATCCTGCCAATCGGCGCTTTCCTGCATGCTGAGGAGACTGGTTTGGTCGACGTCCTGGCATTCGTACCACTGCAGGATCCGCCGTGTTGTGCCTGGGTCCGGGTCCACCAGAGCACTGCCGATGATCCACCAGAGGCCGCCGTCGGCGTAGGCGCGGAAGTTTGGTTTTCCGGTCTCGGGATCGACGTTGTTGGGAATGCATCCGTTTGCTGCCTGGCGCCTGCGGAGTACGCTCACGCTTTCCCGGAGTGCAGCTAAGATCATGTCGTCTTGGGCCAGGACACCGCCCAACGCCGCAATCATGCTATCGCGCGCCCAAACTTGGTGATGCCCAAGCCGCTGACCGGACGCTTTCAGGCCTTTCGGATGGCAACACCGCCGCAGCGATTCGATGGCCGAGGAGTAGACACGATTGACTAGAGACACTCCGCTGATTATCCCGTGTGCCTATGAATCCGTCCCCAGTTGCAGGCGGAAAACCAGCACGGCGAGTGGCGGGACCGTGATCGTCAGCGAATACGGACGTCCGTGCAGAGGAATGGGAACCGTCAAGGCGCCGCCGAAGTTCCCGTTGCCCGATCCCCCAAACAACGCTGCATCGGTATTCATTATTTCCTGCCAGTATCCTCTGCGTGGAGCGCCGATTCGGTAGTTCGTTCGCAACACTGGACTGAAATGGCAAACCACGAGGAGCATGTCTTCCGGGGATTTGCCTTTCCGGATATAGCTGATGATATTTTTCTCTGAATCGGAGCAGTCCACCCATTCGAACCCGTTCGGGTGCGCATCGCACTCCTGAAGAGCGCGCTCCGTTCGGTACAACCGATTCAATTCGCCCACCAGGAGGCGCAATCGCGAATGTGCTTCGAAGTCCAGTAAGGCCCAGTCAAGACTTGCGTCATGACTCCACTCCGACCATTGGCCGAATTCGGCCCCCATGAACAGCAGTTTGTTCCCGGGTTGCGTGTACATGTACGCGAACAGCACACGCAGGTTGGCGAACTTCTGCCCATAATCGCCAGGCATCCTTCCGATCAGCGATCCTTTGCCATAAACCACTTCATCATGGGATAGGGGCAGGATGAAGTTCTCTGAGAACGCGTACATCATGCGAAACGTCAGCTTGTTGTGATGGAATTTGCGGAAATACGGATCCTGACTCATGTAGTCGAGGGTGTCATGCATCCAGCCCATGTCCCACTTGCTGCCGAAACCAAGACCGCCGATGTAGGCCGGACGGGTAACCATCGGCCACGCGGTTGACTCTTCCGCGAACGTATGGGCATCAGGGTACTCGCGGTACACGGTTTCGTTTAACTGCCGGAGGAAACTGATGGCTTCGAGGTTCTCCCGGCCACCGTATTGATTTGGAATCCACTCGCCTTCGCGCCTGGAATAATCGCGATAGAGCATCGAGGCAACAGCATCTACTCGGATGCCGTCGGCATGATAAACGTCCAGCCAGAACAGTGCGCTGCTCAGAAGGAAGCTACGGACTTCATGCCGGCCGTAATTGAAGATAAAGCTGTTCCAGTCGGGATGAAACCCAAGTTTTGGGTCCGCATGCTCATATAGGTGTGTGCCGTCGAAGTATCCGAGCGAGAACTCGTCTGTGGGGAAGTGAGACGGTACCCAATCCAAAATCACGCCGATACCATTCTGATGAAACTCGTCGATCAGCCACATGAAATCCTGTGGCGACCCGTACCGGCCTGTAGGGGCGAAGTAGCCGGTTGTTTGATAACCCCAAGATCCATAGAACGGATGCTCCATCACCGGGAGAAACTCCACGTGTGTGAATCCCGTTTCCTTCACGTATTGAACCAATTCGACGCCGAGTTCGCGGTACGAGAGAAAGCGGTTTCCCTCCTCTGCACGTCGACGCCAGGATCCGAGATGCGCTTCATATACCGAGATCGGCGCGCCGAGCTGGTTCGCTCCTGCTCTCCGGGACATCCACTCGCTATCTCCCCACTTGTAGCTGAGATCGCAAACGACAGAAGCGGTCGCTGGCGGTGTCTCTGCGCAGAATGCGTACGGATCAGCTTTATCGACCGTATAGCCGGCGATCGCGGACTCGATGTGGTATTTGTACCGAGTCCCGACAGGGACACCGGCCACGAATCCTTCGAAGACGCCTGAATCGTCACGACGCTCCAAAGCGTGAGGATCGGGGGACCAACCGTCGAAGTCCATAATGACAGATACGCGTCGCGCGTTCGGCGCCCAGACGGCGAAGTGGACGCCATTCTCGCCCTCACAGTTGACTGGATGAGCTCCTAGCTTTCGGTACATACGCGCATGTGTACCGGCGTTGAAGGCGCGGACGTCCTCATCATTCAGGCGGCACGCGTTCGGATAGGTGCGAGTATGTGAGCTCATGATCATCACGCCAGCAGCTTTGCGATTCCGGCGAGCGGAATTCTGACCCAGTCAGGCCGATTGTTCAACTCGTACGCGACCTCGTAAACGGCTTTTTCCAGCAGGAAAGCATCCAGTAGAATTCGTAACGCGTCCTCCGATTCAGGAATGTATGGGGCGCGTGCGGCCTCGGTAAGATAGCACTGCAGATACGCCGCGCTAACCCACGCGGTCCAGAGTTCCGCGAACGTGCTCAGCCGGTCGAGGTGCTCGACTCGCGGCGTAACTCCGGGTACCTGTCCATACAAGGCTGCGTACGCTGCGTATTGAAATGACCTCATCATGCCGGCGACGTCACGGATGGGAGATCGCTTTAGACGCCGTTCACTCAGGGGGCGTGCAGGCTCCCCTTCGAAGTCAATAATGACGAAATCACGGCCTGTGTACAGGACCTGTCCGAGGTGAAAGTCACCGTGGTGGCGGATGCGTACCGCGTCGGTTCGCTGCGATCGTAGCCGGAGGAAACGATTCCGCAACTCGCCCTCGCGCTCCAGAACCCATTTGGCATCAGCGGAGGCCGTTTCCGGAATTGAAATCAATCTGTCACGCAACAACTGAAATGAACGGTTGATAAGGCTCAGCATTCCGTGATACAAGCCTTGACGATAATGCTCAGACATTGGTTCGGGCGCGAAATCAGGACCGCCAGTCGCGTCGGTTAGCGCCGTGTGCATCTGAGCCGTTCTGACGCCAAGCAGCCGCGCCGATCCCAGGTACTCTCCGAGCAGATCTGCCACAACAGCGGGAGGGTCCTGTGCCATTAGCAGCATTGGATGCTGGTCTGCCGCGGAGGGGAGGGGGAGCGGCTCCGTGGACGCCAGCGCCCGTTCAAAATAACGGCCGAGCGCATCGAGTGTGTAGTTCCAGGCGTCGCCCTGGTTCGGTATGAAGCCGTGTAGGATACCCAACTGCATAGGTTCCCCGTCATGGGGCCGATATTCAAGATGGCCGGCTAGAGGCGGTGTGTGGGCAAATCCACGCGCCGTAAGAAAGTCACTAATCTCAATGTCCGGATTAATGCCAGGCTCCACCTTTCGGAAGAGCTTGAGAATGAAACGATCCCCGTAAATGATCGAACTGTTGCTCTGCTCGGCGCTCGATACCTTTGGTTCTAAGTTCGAGTCGCCGGCCACCCCATACGCGGCGGAATGCTTTCGTATGAATGCCGATCACCTCTCCTGATCCTCCGTGCAGCCGTTTGCGACGGGCGATTGCGTTCAGAAGCGCGTCCGAAAACTCAGGTTTCCAGAGCGCTCCATAGAGCACTGCCTGGCTGCCATCGGCCGCCTGCAGACGAGCAAGAACCGTATCCCTGAACCTCTCCTCGGCGCCGGCAACCGCCTCGCCCCTCGCTAGCGCCACTGGTAGTACGTAGTCCTCTGGTTCGCCGTCGATAAATTCAACTCGAATGAAAGATAAGGAAGCATCCACGTCGGGCACAGGCACTACGTCTTCTAAGGTCACGGTACGAATGCGCCGAGCCTTGCTTCGGAACCAGCGCCGGCTCGGAAGGAACTGACGCAATAAACGAGTAATTGCACCAACGGTGCGATCGTCATCTGCGATCGAGTCAAGCGATCTGACGCTGATCACAGGAATGACGCGATCGCCGGCCACTGCAATCGTCTCACCCCTACTCCGCGCCGACTGCAATGCAAACCAATAGAATCCGTGCCCAGCCAGGGTGATTCCGTAACCATCATCGGTGATCGGAGGAAACTCAGCCCCGCCAAATACCTCTATCGGAGTCATGCCTCGAAGATTGCGTAGATCGAGCTGCACGTGCTGCGGAAAGCGCGAGAGATTTACAACGACCAGGATGATCTCATCCTCATACTGGCGCAAGAACGCGAGCACCTTCCGGTTCTCCGGGTGCAGGAACTCGAGCGTTCCTCGTCCAAATGCCCGAAACTGCTGTCGCTGCTGGATCAGTCGCTTCATCCACCAGAGCAGTGAATTCGGGTTATTCTGTTGCGCTTCTACATTGACTGTTTCGTAGTGATATTCAGGGTCGCTGGTGATGGGAAGAAAAAGACGTTGCGCGCTCGCGTGCGAGAAGCCCGCATTGCGATCGGCGCTCCATTGCATCGGAGTGCGAACGCCGTTGCGGTCGCCGAGATAAATGTTGTCGCCCATGCCGATCTCGTCGCCGTAATAAATGACTGGTGTGCCTGGAAGCGAGAACAGCAAGCCATTCATCAGTTCAATCTTCCGCCGGTCGTTGCCAAGAGAGGCGCCAGCCGCCGCCGTATTCCCAGATTGATGCGCATTTGCCGGTCTTGGGCGTACACCCGGTACATATAGTCACGCTCTTCATCGGTGACCATCTCCAGCGTGAGTTCGTCGTGATTTCGAAGGAACATGGCCCACTGGCAATTCCCCGGAATTGGCGGCGTCTGCCGCATAATCTCAATGATTGGGTACCGATCCTCCATTCGATTCGCCATGAACATGCGAGGCATGACGGGGAAGTGGAAGGCCATGTGGCACTCATCGCCCTCCCCGAAATACGCGATGGAATCATCAGGCCACTGATTCGCCTCCGCGAGCAGCATCCGATTCTTATATTTCGCATCCACGTGCGCGCGGATCTGCTTCAGAAACGCGTGCGTCTCGGGTAAATTCTCGCAGTTCGTACCCGGTCGTTCATATAGGTACGGTATCGCGTCCAGACGAAACGCGTCGACGCCCATATCGAACCAGAAATCTACAACGTCGAGCACCGCCTGTCGGACATGGCGACTATCAAAGTTAAGATCCGGCTGATGCGAGTAGAACCGATGCCAGTAGTAAGCTTTTGCGACAGGATCCCATGTCCAATTCGATGTCTCGAAATCCTTGAAGATGATGCGAGCTTCACTGTATTTCTCAGGACCGTCGCTCCAGACGTAGAAATCACGCCACTTGCTCCCTGGCGCGGCGCGTCTTGCTCTCTGGAACCAAGGATGCTGATCCGAAGTGTGATTAATTACCACCTCGGTGATCACGCGTAAGCCTCGACGATGGGCCTCTCGCAGGAACACCTGGAAATCCTTCAAAGTGCCGTAGGCAGGATGGACATCGGTGTAATCTGCTATGTCGTATCCATCGTCCTTCCACGGGGACGGCGAAAACGGGAGCAGCCAGATCGCGGTTACGCCAAGGTCCTGCAAGTAATCCAGCTTCTGGGTCAATCCGCGGAAATCGCCCATGCCGTCGCCACTGCTGTCGTGAAACGCTCGTACGTGCAGCTCATAGATGACCGCGTCTTTGTACCACAGCGGGTCGTCTTCGAGCGGGAAGTGTTTTGCCATTCCAAGTAGCCTTACAGAAAGTATTCAAACTGCTGTTCCGTGCGCATGCGACGTAGTACGCGGAACACCTGCGCGGGAACACTGGAAGGATCGATCTCAACAAAGTTGCGCGCGCCGTGCCATATATAGCGAGCTCCCGTTAGCAGTTCATGCATCTGATACGCGCGCGTGTCGTCGATACCAATCTCTGGGGTAGGAAGCTCAACAAATCCGGTATGCGTGTGATGCGGATCCAGATTGATGACGGCCAGTACCAGGTTCGATCCGTCGGAAGACTGTTTGCTAAAGCAAAGTAATTGGTCATTAGTTGTGTTGTGGAACCTGAGACTGTGATCGTTCTGGAAGGCAGCATTCTCTCGACGAACTCGATTTACAAGTGCAATAAACTCGGCCAGGCTGTTCGGATTCTCCAAATCCCAATGATGAATTTCGTACTTCTCGGAATTCAGGTACTCCTCGCTTCCAGGACGCACAGGTTCGTTGACCAACTGCTCGAACGCAGGTCCATAGATTCCGTAACTGGCGCCTAGCAAAGAAGCGAGCAGAAATCGCATCATGAAGCCGGATCGTCCTGCGGTCTGCAGGAATTCGGTCAGGATATCGGGTGTGTTTGGCCAATGATTCGGCCGGAAGTACTCTCGCACTTTCGTCTGTGTCAGCACCGTAAAGTACTCAATGATCTCCTCCTTCGTATGGCGCCAGGGGAAATATGTGTAGGATTGGCTGAACCCGAGCTTGCCGAGCCGGTACATTACTTTCGGACGAGTGAAAGCCTCAGATAAGAAGAGAGCCTGCGGATGTTGTCGCTTCACTTCCGCGATCACCCACTCCCAGAAAGGAAACGCTTTGGTGTGGGGATTGTCAACTCGAAAGATCTCGACACCTTGCTCGATCCAGAACAGGAACACGTCTCGCAGTTCGCGCCACATCGCCTGCCAATCTTCACTTTCGAAGTCGAAAGGGTAGATGTCCTGGTATTTCTTCGGAGGATTCTCGGCATATTGAATTGTGCCGTCCGGCCTGCTACGAAACCACTGCCGATGATCCTTTACGTACGGATGGTCAGGAGAGACTTGAAAAGCGATATCCAGCGCGATCTCGATGTCGTGCTCCTTTGCCCTGCGCACCAACGCTCTAAACTGATCCAGTGTGCCGAGGTCCGGGTGAATACTCTTATGGCCGCCTTCCTCGCCGCCTATGGCCCACGGGCTGCCAACATCCGCCGGTTCAACGATCACAGAATTATTCTTGCCTTTGCGAAAGGTCACTCCTATCGGATGAATAGGGGGGAAATAGATGACATCGAAACCCATCCGCGCGACGTACGGGATCCATGCCTCGCAGTCGCTAAAAGTGCCATGCTGGCCCGAAATCGGTGATGCGGACCTCGGAAAAAACTCGTACCACGAGCCAAAGCGGGCACGTACCGGATCGACGGCGATCGCGAGTTCTCTTTCATAGCGAGTGGAGAGGCTCCGGTCGGGATAGCGAACCATCAGCGCCAAAAGAGCTTCATCGAAAGCGGTCGTTCGAAACTCGGCAACTCGGGACGCGTCGCGGAGCGAGTCGGCTGTTCGGCGGAGCCACTCAGCGTCGGATCCTCTGGCACGTTGCGAGGCTTGGCCGATGAGTTCTGCGCCAATCAGGTAATCGACAGTCGCGTCTTGCTCGGCGGCGACGCGTTTCTGCAGGTCATACCGCCACGTCTTGAAGCCGTCGACCCATGCTTCGAGTGTAAATATCCAACGGCCGAGACTGGAAACACGGAACTCACCGCGCCATCGGTCGTTCGCCACCAGGACCATGGGCGCTTTCAGCCACTCGGCGTCTTGCTCTCTTTTATAAAGAAGTTCGGCTGAGAGAAGATCGTGACCGTCGGTGAAGATATCGCCCTCGATGACGACCACGTCGCCGATGCACCGTTTGGCAGGGAACCGGCCGCCATCAACCTCAGGCTCAACTGCCTCAATCACACATCGACGTCGACCTGAATTCATGTTTACATTCATTAATCTATCTATGTCAATTCAATCGTAGATGATCAGCCCCGCGCGCCGCTGACGGAATATCCACGGAATTCTGCGATTAGCTCGAGACGCACTTCTACTTTCTCGACTCTTTGACCGGCACGAGGGTGTCCTCCTCACCGTGAGAGATGGTGTGCTTCACAGCAGTGTAATGTGACCGCAGTACGAAGCAAGGATGCGGTCCTCTTGTGCTGCTGCAAGTATTCTTTACAATTCCTCCCAGATCGCGGTAATTGAACAAAACCGGGAAGCAATTTCATGCCCGCGGTAGTACTGCCATCGAGTCGATACCCACATTGGCGGGCGCCTGGCCGAAATGTGGCTTGTGTCTTGAGAATTTCTTTCACGCGGTTCACTACAGTTCAGGTGTTCTTAATGCCACAAGGTCAATCGCACGACGATGTACTCGAATTGTGCCGGTCGGTGCTGTTCGATCCATCCACCTATAAAAAGTTCGAATTCGCAGTGACCGCACGCGCGATTTCCACAGGTGAGATCGTCGCGCATCACCAAGTAACAGGAACCTTAAAAGCACCTTCGTTAGGGGCCTCGGATGTAACGGGGAGAGAGCTGAAGTCTGAAGACGTCGGACCGGCCGCCCCGAAAGAAGTGTTGACAGCGCCAATAGTCGCTTCCGACCTTGAGGCCCCGCGCAACATTTCAATTTCATTGCCTGAGCAGGAACCGATCGTCTCCACACAGGGGCGTCTGCACGCAACGGAAGTGCTCGAGTCACCGAACCCCCCCGATTCGATCGGAGGTAACCTTTCAGCTCTTGCGGCAGTGCATCACCGAAGGTTCGAGGAACCAACCCTCTTTCCGGTTATTTCAGGTGTGGGCGGGGCCGGCGCAACGACGGTGTTGGCAGGGTTGGGCAGGGCGCTCAGCATACTCGGTGAACGGGTGCTGTTGGTCGACATGCATGGCCCCTCTACCCTTGACTGTTCCTATCAATCGACCACGAGCAAGAGTAGTCTACTGCTCTCAACCGACCCGTCGTCGCAATTCGGAGGAGGAGTACACGTTCTTCGCACCCATACGGACACGCCATGTGGCAACCAGAGCTATCTCACTAAATATTGCCGCGCCACAGCAGGGCTCGGTGGTCATCTGGATCGGGTTCTTATTGCGGGCACAGAATGGCCGTCGCCAGCGTTTGAGCAACGTACTGCATCCGGCAGTGTTTGCCTCATCGTCCTAACTCCCGAACGGCGTTCGGTCGTAGCTATACCGTCAATCCTGAAGGTGATTGCAGACCGATCCAGCAGGACCGATTGGAATATCGAACCCTGGTTCATCTTGAACAGATTTGTCGAATCTTCTGCAATCCACGTGAACGTTCGCAACCGGCTCTCTGCTCTACTCGGCTCTCGGCTCCTGCCTTTTTGCATTCCCGAGACCGAACTTGTGGAGCACGCGCTGATGCAGGAACGCAATGTTCTCGACTGCGCGCCTGAGGCTGCTTTCTCGAACGCGTGTTTCGATCTTGCGGAATGGTGCCGCGCCACATCAAAAAATATTGCCTGGCTCCCGAGTCCGGCGGAGGAGACCCAGCTTGTTTCAGAGTGATGATAAACCGTCAACAACGCGCAGCTTCTTTTGGTTGCTCGTCTTGCCGATTGCATTCAGTGTCCTTGCTTTCTTTCTCACGCTTCCGCTGAGATGGAAAGACCAAGCCGTCCTCGGTTGCCTTCTCATCGCTTCTGCGATGGTGACGAACCGCTTCCTCTCACACAGGGTGGCAACGCTTTTTTTGTCGCTTTCCGCTTGCTTCTGCACAGCCCGCTACGCGTATTACCGCTATTCCGAGACGATCTGGAACTTCAGGACCTCCTGGTCTCAGATTCAGACCGTCGATGCGGCTTTTGTCGTGCTCTTACTCATAGCGGAAACATATTCATTCGTCATACTCTTTCTCGGTTGCATCCAGACAAGCCGGCCTCTGAAGCGGCGTCCCATTCCATTACCCGACGATTCGTCGACCTGGCCCACCGTCGACGTCTTCATCCCGACGTACAACGAACCATTGGACGTAGTCACTCCCACTGTGTTGGCGGCGCTTACGATGGATTACCCGAAAGACAAATTCAGGGTCTATATTCTCGACGACGGCCGGCGCTCTTCGTTCGCCGATTTCGCTGCCGATTCTGGCGCAACCTATGTGACCCGCGCTGACAACGCACACGCCAAGGCCGGGAACATCAACGCTGCTGCTAAGAATACGACTGGCGAATACATCACAATCTTCGACTGCGATCACGTTCCTACCCGCTCATTTCTGCA
Organism: Bryobacteraceae bacterium; assembly: GCA_963825845.1. Classification (GTDB taxonomy): domain Bacteria; phylum Acidobacteriota; class Terriglobia; order Bryobacterales; family Bryobacteraceae; genus DASQDN01. Next base: position 47,956 of record CAWGVL010000008.1, read on the forward strand.
GATGACGATGGGCGCCATGGTTGCGGATCCGAAGCTTGGGATGATCCAGACGCCTCATCATTTCTATTCTCCCGACCCATTCGAACGGAATCTGAGCACTTTCCGGAAAGTACCCAACGAAAGCGCCCTTTTCTACGGCATCATCCAGGATGGCAACGATCTGTGGGATGCCACATTCTTCTGCGGCTCCTGCGCAGTTCTGCGTCGCACTGCCTTGGAAGAGATTGGCGGGATCGCGGTGGAGACCGTCACCGAGGATGCGCACACCGCGCTCCGTATGCACTCTGCCGGTTGGAGCACCGCGTATCTGAATCTGCCACAAGCAGCCGGACTCGCTACGTCCCGTCTTTCGGATCACGTCGGTCAAAGAATCCGATGGGCGCGAGGCATGGTGCAGATTCTGCGCATAGACAATCCTTTATTCAAGAGGGGTCTTCGCGTGCCGCAGCGACTCTGCTATTTGAATGCGATGCTGCACTACCTCTTCTCAGGGCCTCGTTTCATCTTTATCCTCTCTCCGCTTGTCTATCTCATTCTTGGCCGGTCGAACGTGTTCGGATATCTACCGGGCATTCTCGCCTATGGTCTACCTCACGTATTCCTCTCGACGCTAGTGAACTCTCGCATACATGGGAAGCACCGCCACTCGTTCTGGAATGAAGTGTACGAAGTGGTCCTGGCGCCCTACATCTTTCTGCCGACGGCGCTGGCTCTCGTCAACCCTAAGTGGGGCAAGTTCAACGTAACCGCAAAAGACTCGGTTATCGCCGGCGCGCATTTCGACTGGCAAATCGCGAAGCCGTTCGCGTTCCTGCTGTTGTTAACAGCGACTGGTATGGCGATGGGCTTCCATCGTATGTGGCTGGAAGGGGATCCGCAGGGTGTGTTGACGGTCAACCTGGTCTGGGCCTTCTTTAATGCCACGACGATCGCGGCCGCCATGGCTGTCGCTAGTGAACGGAAGCAGGTTAGAACGACCGTGCGAGTTGCTACCACTTTGTCCGTCAAGCTGCTGCTTCCCAACGGTGAGACGATCGACGGTCGTACCGACGACGTTTCTCTGGGCGGAGTAGTTGCGCGTCTGATGCGGTCAGACGTAATGGAACGGGGAGATGCCGCCCGCATAGCGATTTCGCTCGGGACGGACGAGTATACGTTCCCCGTCACTGCCACGTTCTCATCCGGCTCTCTGCTGCGACTTCGGTTTGGAGCGCTCGATATTGCGCAACAGGCCATGCTGACGCGCGTCATCTTCGGACGTGCCGACTGCTGGTTGAGGTGGCGCTCCGGGTACGAGAAGGACCGGCCCGTGCTGAATCTCCTCCGAATCATGGGATTCGCCTTGCGTGGAATCGGCGCAGCAATCTGGTCCATTGTGCCGAGTGGCAAAGAACCTAAGAAGCTTGGGCCGGCAAACAAAGAGCAGATCGCCTTGCCAGTTCTGGCAGCCCTGCTTCTCCTCCAACTTGCGGGTTCGGCCAAAGCTCAGGTTTCAACGCAGCCCCCAGCATGCCGGTCTTCGCAGCCGCACCCATGACTGCAATCGCTGATCCGGCGCCGTGGTTCCGTGACGTGCGCGATCTCGCGTCGCTTGGGTACCGGCGAGGTTCCATGTTGCGCGGCAGCCATGGGCGGTTCGCGCTTCACTTCGCAGTGCCGATGACGAAGATGGTCCTCCAGGCCGGTCTGACATTCCGTTACCGGGTGTCTGCCCAGTTCGCATCCGGAAGCAAGATCCACGTGAAACTGAACGGATCTCCCGCTGGCGCGTTGGTACTTCCGACCGAAGCTGACGGAAGCGCAATCCAGCAGGCTGACCTTGCCCTCGCGCCGGACCTGTTTGTCGGCGACAACACCCTGACATTCGATCTGGAAGCGAAGTGCGGCGCGGAATGCACGGATCCGCAGACGAGTCTGTGGGTTGAAATCCACAGCTCCACTGAGATACAGACCGCGGGAACGCTGTTGCCGGTCCCGAACCGCCTCAGCTTGCTTCCCGCGCCGTTCATTACCTCCGGAAGCCAACGTTTGGTGGACCTGCCGTTCGTTTTCGATGAGAACAGCGATGCGCTGACAAAACAGGCAGCCGGCATCATCGCGTCCTGGTTCGGGATGAAGGCTGACCACCAGGCTGTCAGATTCCCCGTTTCCGAAGGAAGATTTCCAACAGGCAACGTAGTGCTCATTGCGACCCGACAGTCGCCTATGGTGGCCGCTTTGGGCGTGAGTGGAGTCACGCCGTCCGTAAGTATCGAAAACAATCCGAGCGATCCGTACGGGAAGGTGCTGGCCATTGTGGCGGAAAACGGCAGTGCGCTTGTAGATGCCGCACGCGCTTTCGCGTTGGAACGCTATTCGCGGGAGAACAACTCTTCACTGCTCTCGATCTCAGACCTGCCCTCCGCGCGAGTGCCTTACGACGCCCCGCGATGGATTGATACCAGCCGCGAAGTTCGACTTGCCGAAAAGATGTCGGACTCGCAACTCGAAGTCAAAGGCGGCGGATCGGTGCATCTCTACTTTCGATTGCCTCCCGATCTTTACTACGGCACTCGGGATACAGTGCCGTTCCACCTGAGGTATCGCTCCAGCGCGCTAGCAGTCGGGAGTAAAGCTCATACTCGGCTCCATCTCAATGGGCAGCTGATAACGACAAGGGCAATTCCCACTGGTACACAAACAGACATCCACGAGGAGATCATCTACCTCCCCGTCGCCGCGATCTACCCGCGCAACACGCTCACTGTCGAATTTGTTTATGAGTCGGTTCGACTCAGCGACGATCGCGTCAGTGTCCCTGAAGCCGCCGTTCTGAAAAGTTCGGAACTGATGGTCAAGGGCATGCCGCACTTTGCGGCGATGCCGAGGTTGGACATGTTGGCAAACACCGGATTTCCCTACACACGATTGGCCGACCTGTCGGAAACACTCGTGCTGCTGCCTCCCTCGCCAACGTCTGACGAGACATCGCTCTATCTCACGATGGCTGGGTTCATGGGCGCTCAGACCGGCTATCCCGCACTGCAAATCGAAGTGATGCAAGATGCCGTTTCACCAGCCCGCGCGAATAAGGACATTCTCTTGATCGGGGGACTGGATCGACAGCCCATACTTCAGAAGTGGGCGGAATACATGCTGGTGCAGCCGTCCGGCAGACGATTCCGCCTCGCGGATACCTTCAGCATCACCTCGCTGCTGAGTCGATTGCCGTGGACCGACTCCTTAAGCCAGAGGCGTAATCTCGAGTTAATTCTTGCTAACGACTCCAAGGTCGATGCGATCGTCCAAGGATTCGCGTCGCCCGTGCATGACGGTCGGACGGTCGTGGCGTTTACTTCCATGCCTGCCAAGAGTTTCGCTTCGTTAGCTGAAGACTGGGCTACGGTAGCTGATGCCTCAAAAATGCATGGAACGGTCAGTCTCTTTAATGGAGGCCGGTTTCATTCGTTCACCGTCGAATCGGATCGCTACCACATGGGAGAACTGGCCAGGTGGGCTGCCATGCAGTATTGGGGCAGGCACTACTACTGGTTGTCCCCGATCGCGATCTTTGCATGCTTATGGCTGTTGACACTTTTCTGCGACAGATGGCTGGAGAAGAGGGCTTCGGACCGCCTTCGGCCCAGGTCGCTGACGCACGCAGTAGGCCACGAATCCGGGGCTTGAGAGATGGCTCCGATGACAAACACATTTTTTGCTGGAATAAACATGCTACATAGAGTCCTTTGCGCCTTCTCAACGGTTGTGATCCTGGCCGCTCAACAACCTGCGCCGACATCTGGTCCCGCAGAGTTGCTACTGGGCAAAGCTCGAGCTCTGGAAGCTCGAGGTCGGATCGACCTGGCGGTCCAGGCTTGGCAGCAGTTGCTACTGATCGACCCTGATCAACAGGATGCGATCGCCGGGCTCGCCCGCGCTGCCAAAATGACGGGCAAGGATGCGCAAGCGGAGATCTATCTCGAGAAGCTCCGCAGATTGAATGCGAAGAACCCGGCGATCGCACAAATCGAATCAACCGGTAAGACGGCGAGACGGAATCCCGAACTCGAGGAAGCAGCACGGCTCGCTGCTGCCGGCCAGCCTGCGAAGGCAGTCGCATCGTATCAGCGAGCATTCGGCGGAAACACACCCCCCTTGAGTGGACGGCGCCGTATTATGAAACGCTCGCCGCAACTCCTGGCGGCTGGGAGACGGCAACGGCAGCCCTTGAACAGGCGCTGCAGAAGAATCCGGCGGCGGCCGACTGCAGACTCTCATTAGGGCGCTTGTATACATATCGTCCCGCCACGCGCGTAAGGGGTCTTAACCTGTTGCAGTCGTTGAACGGCGCACACGCCGTGCAGGGACAGCACGCCTGGCGGCAAGCGCTGGTGTGGGAGAACGGCAGTGCCCGTTCAGCAGACTCGCTCCGCTTGTACCTGAGTCGCTACCCGGACGCCGAGGTGCAGTCGATCGGAAAACGCCAGCAATCCTCGCCCTCATTTCCTGCAAGCGTGGATCTTCGGCGGGCGTACCAGGCACTGAAGACCGATGACCCGAACACCGCGACCAAGCTGTTCGAAGAAGCCTTGAAGAAGAATGCAAAGGATGCAGGAGCTCTCGCGGGAATTGGCTTCGTTCGAATGAAAGAACAGAACTTCAAAGACGCGGAGAGTAGTTTCGAAGCTGCTTTCGCGATTGCGCCGGACAATCGTGTGTACCGCGATGCTTTGGCTGAGGCGCGATTCTGGGCATCGATGCAGGCCGCTGAATCCGCGCTCAAGGACAACCGGACAGAGGATGCTTTGTCGGAATTCGACAAGGCCCGTTCTTTGCGCCCGAAGAGCGTCGATGCTGTACATGGCTACGCAGGCGCGTTGATGCAACGCGGAGATAACGCGGCCGCTTTGCCGATACTCGAGCGCGTCACGAAACTGGATGCCACTCGCGCTCAGGCATGGATGGACCTCATTCGCGCGAAAGAGGCCGCCGTCGGGCCGCAACAAGCGATTGAGATCGTGAAGACGATGCCCGCGGCCGTGGCGACCAGGTTGAACTCTGATCTGGAGCACTTGTCCTTGCTCGCCGGGCTGTACCTTCGCGCGGGTGATCAAACAACCGCGAAGAAGACGTTCGAACATGCCACGGCGATTGCAGCGAAAACCTCGTCCGAGCTGCCGGTCAGCGTAGAGACGCAGATGGCGGCCCTGTACGTCGAGTTCGGGCAGCCGGCAGCGGCAATCAAACTTTTCAGGTCGGCAGTGAACCGCAATCCTGAAAACCTGGAAGCCTGGGAAGGCTTGTTGCTTGCGAGCAATCGCGGCGGAGAAGCCGGACCCGCTCTGAAGGCCTTGGAAGCGCTTCCTCCCTCTGTTCACGAAGCAGCACAGCAGCGGCCTGGGTTTCTTCGCGCCGTAGCAGCGGTTGAAGCGAGTGTTGGAAACCTGTCGTCAGCCGAAGCGATGCTCACCAGGGCACGAGAAATTGAAACCACGGCGGGCAGGGAGGCTAGCTTTGCCACCGTGTTGCAGACCGCTCAGGTCTGGCTGGAAGCAGGAAAGAACGGGGAAGCCGCGAAAGTGTTCGAACTGCTCACACGTTCACACGGAAACAATGAGGAAGCTTGGAAAGGGCTTGTTCTGAGCCTTCACAAGCAGGGCTCCTATCAACAAGCTGCCGAGGCGATGCGCAACATCCCCGACGAGCCCGCGGCTACGCTCAGTGGAGATGCTGGATACGTGGCGGTCGCTGCGGCCGTGTACAAAGAGACAGGAAATACCGAGGATGCGCTTGCCTTCCTTCGTAAGGCAACAGAACAATTTGTTGCTGAAGGCAAATCTGTACCGCCCGCTCTGACCATACAACTGGGTTGGATGTTGCTCGATGTTCCGGGCCGGGAACGGGAACTCTTTGTCCTTCTTCGAAACGCCCGCGGCCGGAATGACTTGCCAGTCAAAGATCGCAAGGCAGTGGAGGAGATCTGGACCGCCTGGCTGTTGCGATCGTCCGATGCCGCTAAGACGCAGGGGAACATGCAGGAAGCGATCGCGATTTTGGAAGCTGGCGTCAGAATGATGCCTTCGGACCCACGTCTGAGGCGCTCGCTCGCGGGCGCCTTCCTCTCCAACGCTGACCCGAAGCGCTCTTTTGCAATCTATAAAGCGACGGGCCTCAAGGGAGCAACAGCTTCTGAGTACCTATCGGCCGTGGGAGCGGGAATCGCCGCTCACGAGGCAAGAATGGCGGACGCGTGGCTCAAAGAGGGCTTGCTTAAGTACCCCGGGGATACCGAACTCCTGTGCCTCGCCGGAAAGCAGGCGGCCGCCAGGAACGACTTCAAGAAGGCCGAGGCCTTCTGGCGCGTAGCGTTGCAGGGACTCGATGCGCACGACAAAGAGATTATGGCCGAGCGCCTCCGCAGCGGTCCAGATGGTATCGACAATTTCAAATCGGGTAATCCTACGGATGATGTGGGCATAGCTCTGTTGAGCCGATCCGATCCATCGTCCGCACACAAGGAGCCGGCTTCACAAATCGTCGAGTATCGGTTGCCTTGGTCGACTACCAAATCGTCGGGCATGACCTCTGTCACTCCCGTTGTCTCTTCGTCGCCCGGCGACAAGTTGAAACCGGAATCGACTCGCAACACCGAAGCGTTGGTGGCGGAACTCCTCGCGAGTCATCCCGAGACGCGAGCAGCCGTCTCGGGCTCGACCCGGAGGCCAGATCAGCCGGTTCTCACGTCATCGCTCGCCGGTGTAGCTCCCAGAAAGTCTGACGTGGTGGCTCCCACAACGAAGGAGTCCCTCAACCGGATGTTAGACGCGCTGCAGAGGCCGGACAGCCGCACCGATCTCAAACGTTCACTTCAGACGCCTGCTGAAACTCCGGATGCGACGGCTCATGAGACTAAGCAGACCGAGGCGCCTCTCGTCGCGAGTGGCTCCACAACGCTTGCAGCTCTGCTCGATCCTGTCGCGCCGGCTGACCACTCTGCCGACCGGGATAAGATCGTCGATCAGATCAAGACTGTGGAGAGCCGAAATAGTCCTTACCTGGGCCTCGGCGGAAGAGTTTTGAGCCGGAGTGGACAGGCCGGCTTCGAGAAGATGATGCTTCAGGAAACGACCCTTGAAAGTAGCATCGTCGCTTCTCGGCGAGTACGCGCGAGCGTGATCGCCAAGTCGATCTTCGCGGACGCAACCGGACCTGACGGACAGAGTCTCTATCGATTCGGAATGCTTCCGCAGGGCGATACGTTCCAAGCTCCGTCTGTGAACGGTCTCGGTGCTGAGGTTCAGTTGTCCGGGAACAACTTCGGTCTACGCTTTGGATCGACGCCGCGCGCATTCCCAGTCAAGAATCTGATCGGAGGGTTCCGCTTCCGGCCGGCAGGCGGCCCTGTTACTCTCACTTTCGAGCGCGATTCGGTAAAGGATACGCTGCTCTCGTACGCAGGAGCGCAGGATCCGATCAGCCGGCGTGTTTGGGGTGGAGTCATCGCAAATTCCGGTACCTTAGGCGCCGACTTCGGTGACGAGAAATCAGGCGTTTACTTCAATCTCGGATTCCAGCACATTACGGGGGACTCAGTTGAGTCGAATCGCCGAATTGACGGCACGGTCGGCACTTACTGGGGTCTGGTCCGCACGCCCGCGGGTTCGCTGAACGCTGGAGTGAATCTGTTCGCTATGCATTACGCCAAGAATCTTCGGTACTTCACGTTCGGGCATGGCGGGTACTTCAGCCCGCAGCGCTTCTATCTGTTTAACGTACCGGTGACCTGGAGCGGAAGGTCGAAGCGGCTGGATTATATCGTCGCTACGAGTCTCGGCTCGCAGTCTTTCACGGAAGAATCCTCTGCCTACTTCCCCAGTGATCCCTTGATTCAGGGGAAGACGGGTCCTTATTATCCGAAGTTCTCCAGTTCCGGAGTGAACTACAACTTCGATATACGCGCTGCTTACCAGGTAGCGGAGAACTGGTTCCTGGTCGGCTTCTTGAACGTAAACAATGCGAGATCGTACTCCCAGCAGTCCGCCGGTGTTTCGATCCGATACTCGTTCCGTCCGAGGCCGCTTGATGTTGATGTGCCGGCGCCTTCGATTCCTGACTGGCGAGGTCGTCAGCCTTTCGGGCTGCAGTAATAGGAGATCCGAATGAGGCGTTCATATCTGACAACTAGGCGCCTGGCGTGCGTCTGCGTGACGATACTGAGCTCGGGTGTGTCCTTCGCGCAAGGCGGGTTCTCCTGCCAGCGCCAGGACACGCCTGTGTCCGTGCGATCGGAAGGCATCACTGAATTGATAAGTGACATCGTCCTCCAGTGCACGGGCGGAACTCCGGGCAACGCTGCGTCGGCGCTGCCGAAGTATCAAGTCGTTATCTCCTCTTCCGTTCCGATTACCAGCCGCGTTTGGATGCCGGGCGTTCCCGATACCGGGGTTTCGGAAGCCGTACTGATCGTGGACGAGCCATCGTTCGCTGAGCAGATCGGCTGTGCCACCTCGAGCACCGGTGAAGCTTGTCCTATTGTGGCGGGGACGCCTGGGAGTCCCAATGTCTTCCAAGGTCGAAAAACGCAAGCCAATACGGTGGCCTTCCGCAACGTGCCCGTGAATCCGCCGGGCCCGGGTGGAACCCGAACCATCCGAATTGCGAACCTCAGAGGCAACATCGCGGCGCTCCGCACTCAATCTCCGCCGAATGGCCCTGTCCAACTCTCTGTGCAGATGTTCGATCAGAACGGAGGCAGTGTTCCGGTCCGCGATGCTGAACGAATTTCAGGACATGCCAGACCAGGCGTTGTCTTCTCTGTTCGAACTCTCGCGGATACACCTCCTGCCCTGCCTGGCACGGCCGCGCTGACGATCCCTCCGGGGTCACTTCCTGTCGGAGCCCCGCAGCCGCTTGTTGGTTTCAACGTAAAGTTCACGGAAGGTTTCCAGGGCGCGTTCCGAAGACGCAATGTAGGCACCAGCTCAGAAGCTCCCTTGTTTATGACGGTTCAGCCGGTACCGGGATTGCCTTATAACACCGAGAGCGGATTCCTCAACACCCTTTTCCCGAGCGTGATGAATATGGATACGGCAGGCCTGGCCGATACGGGTTCGAGGCTGTACGTACAGTTTCGGAACGTGCCGAAGGACGTTCTCATCTGGGTAACGACCCGCGATGTGCGCCCCGGAACCACACAGCATTCGGATGTTAGCGCTCGTGCGATCCTCACCACCGCTGATGCCAATGGCGGAGGGCCACTGGTTCCCGTTAAGGCTTCGTTAAACGGTCTATCTCAGATCCCGGTCGTGAATGGGACTGCGACTGCCGTGTGGGAAGTAATCAGTGCGAACCCCGCGGTGCTACAGGACATTAGTTTCGGTGTAGCAATCTCGGCCCAGACCGCGAATCCGGGACAAGGCGCCGTCACCGCCGTAGGTCGGCTCGGCCCAATTGAAGCAACTCCCACACAGGACACCATTCCCCTATTCAAAGACGTGGCAAAAGCAATCCCGGCTTTTGCCGTCTCGAATTTGTTGACCGTGCCTTCTCTCAAGTGCTTGTCCGCCGCGAGCTATCTTGGGCCGGACGCAGCGCCGGGCTCCATCGTCGCTGCCTTCGGCACGAATCTGGCGGCAATTCCAGCCATGGCGACAGAGATAATTCTGCCATCGACTTTATCCGGAGTCTCGGTCGAGTTGATCGACACGACAGGTTCGAAGAAGGTGGCTCCGCTACTGTTCGTTTCAGCCTCCCAGATCAACTTCGTAGCGACCAACGATCTGGAGCCTGGCCCAGTGCTTGTGAATGTTTTGAATGGAACTCGGCTGGTCGCGTCAGGGTATATGCAACTGCAACCTGTTGCGCCGGCCCTCTTCGCGGCGAATGGGGATGGAGCCGGCGTTCTCGCGGGAGAAGCGCTCCTCAACTCCGGTTCAAACTCGACAAGCGTCCCGGTTGCTGTCTTCGATGCGGCCGCATCACGGTGGAGGCCGCGAGCATTGAGATTGGGTAGCGGTCGAGATCTCGTGTTTTTAACCCTTTACGGCACAGGTATCCGCGGCAGGAGAAGTCTCGCTGATGTACGGGCGACCGTTGCCGGAGTGGCCGTGCCGGTGACATATGCCGGTCCTCAGGGTTACTTCAGCGGGCTGGATCAGATCAATATCGGTCCGTTGCCGAGTACGCTCGCGGGAACAGGCTTGGCGGATGTCGTTGTTTCTGTCGGTGATCTGCGGTCGAACGCGGTTCAGGTTCAAATCGAGTAGCAAAAAACGCTCAGAATGCGCAGTTATCGGCCGAATAGATAGTCGAGATGAGTAGATATAAAGCTTTTCCGCATTTCGTGCTCCGGATCTTGTGGTTCGCCTCTGCGTGGGTCGCGGCCAGCACTCATCTCTTCGGCCAGATAGCTGCTCCGGACTATTGGCACACCGAAGGAGCACGAATTCTAGATTCCAACGGCCGACCGGTCCGTATGGCCGGCGTGAACTGGTTCGGCATGGAGACGGCGACCTTCGCTCCGCATGGGCTCTGGGCACGCAACTACAAGGACATGCTTGACCAGATCAAGGGTCTCGGATTCAACGTCGTACGCATGCCGTTTTCGAACGAATTGTTCGACTTAGGCAAGCAACCCAGCGGCATCGATTTCAATCGAAATCCGGACCTCGAAACCCTGAAACCCATTGAAATCTTGGACCGCGTAGTTTCGTATGCCGGCAAAATTGGCTTAAGAATTCTGCTCGACCGCCATCGCCCCGATTCGAGCGGCCAATCGCAACTGTGGTACACGTCGTCGTTCACCGAAGATCGGTGGATTGCTGACTGGAAAATGCTTGCGGCCCGATACAAAGGCGACGCCACTGTAATTGGGTTTGATTTGCATAATGAACCGCGAAACCCGGCTTGCTGGGGATGTGGTGAAGTCAGTCTCGATTGGAGGCTGGCGGCACAGCGGGCGGGTAACGCAATACTTGAAGTGAATCCGAACCTGCTGATCGTTGTTGAGGGTGTCGAGTTGCATAACAATCAGTCCTATTGGTGGGGAGGGAATCTCAAAGGGGTGGCTGAGGCGCCCGTATTGTTGAGGGTTGCCCACCGGGTCGTTTACTCAGCGCACGATTACCCTTCTTCCATCTACCCGCAGCCCTGGCTTTCGAACGCCGAGTTTCCGGCAAATCTCAGCGGCATCTGGGACTCGAACTGGGGGTACATTGCGCGTACCGAGTTAGCTCCAGTGGTCATGGGTGAGTTCGGCTCGAAGCTGCAGACGAAGTCTGATGAGCAATGGTTTACGACATTAATCAACTACCTGCATAAAAGCGATACGCATTGGTTGTTCTGGAGTTGGAATGCGAACTCGGATGACACCGCCGGACTACTGCTGAATGACTGGTCGACAATTGATGATCGGAAGATGCAGAAACTCAAGACGATCCTCAAATTGGCAGCCGATCGGGACACCAATGCTCCTCAGCCTGAGACGCCGCAAGAAACGCAGTCTCCAGAGTTACCCGCCGAACCTTCTTTCTGTAAAGCGACTTTTCGCGTTTTCAGCGACTGGGAATCCGGCTATATCGCCGACCTGCACGTAACGAACGAAGGGGCCGGTCCGATAGATGGCTGGACAGTAACTTGGGAGATGAGTCCTGCACATACAGTCAGAGATACCTGGAACGCTCGATTTACACAAATAGATAGGAAAGTTACAGTTCAAGATGCCGGTTGGAATGCAAAACTACCAGAGAACTCGACAGCGTATTTCGGCTTGATCGTGGATTATTCGGGACCTTTTTCAGAGATTACCAATGTGTCCCTGAACGGGTTTCCCTGCTCGGCGGCTTCTAAGTAAGTGCTACTACCTGAGTAACCTGGCGTCCATAGTAACTCTACGTGCCGACGGACTACATCAGCTATCATGCATGAGTGAATTCGGCTACTCGATCCTGTCGTGTACTGAGGCCGACTCACGAACTCTCGGCTGTCGAAAGGATGTCATGTTTGCTCTGGCTCACATGCCTGCGCGGCTCGCACTAGTAACGCTTGTTAGTGCGGTCAGTTGTTTGGCTCAGAACTATCTGAGGACTAACGGTCGCGAGATTGTGGACGCAAGTGATCGACCTGTACGTCTCACCGGGATCAACTGGTTCGGTCTCGAGACGACTAACTATTCCCCGCATGGCCTGTGGACTCGGTCATTAGGGTCTATGCTCGACCAGATCCGCGACTTAGGTTACAACACCATCCGCGTACCCTTTTTCGAACCAGCTGTTTGACTCCGACAGCGTTCCAAACGGTATTGACTTTAATCAGAATCCTGACCTTGTGGGTCTGAACGGCCTCCAGATCCTCGATAAGCTGGTGTCGGGAGCGCGCGCACGGGGGCTGAAGATCATTCTGGATCGGCACCGGCCGGACGCGAACGGGCAATCCGAGCTATGGTACACAAGCGCGTATCCCGAGGCGCGCTGGATTGCTGATTGGCAGATGCTCGCTAGGCGCTACCTTGGCAACGATACGGTAATTGGGTTCGATTTGCACAATGAGCCTCACGGTTCCGCGACCTGGGGTGACAACAATACGGCCACCGATTGGCGGCTCGCGGCCGAGCGGGCAGGGAACGCGATTCTTGCAATCAATCCAAAGTTGCTTATTATCGTTGAAGGCATCGAGCGTGTCGGCAGCGACTATTACTGGTGGGGTGGCAATCTCTCCGCCGCAGGGGCAAATCCGGTTCGACTAAACGTTGCGAACCAACTCGTCTACTCAGCGCATGATTACCCTGCAAGTGTTTACGGTCAGTCATGGTTTTATGCTCCGAATTACCCATCCAACCTGGCCGCGATATGGGAGGCGCACTGGGCTTACCTAATCACTTCAAATCGGGCTCCCGTGGTGCTCGGCGAATTTGGGACCCGTTATCAAACGACGATTGATCGCCAGTGGTTTCAGACTACTGCGAATTTCATTGCATCGCGCGGAATGAGTTTCACTTTTTGGTCGTGGAACCCCAACTCGGGCGATACGGGCGGCATCCTGCAAGACGATTGGCGCACCATAAACTCCGAGAAACAAGCAGTCCTGCAACCACTGCTCGCTCCCCTAATCGGTACAGGACCTGCCCCGGATCCGCAGATCCCTGCGACGCCGACGGGACTGATAGCTAGCGGCGGCAACCAGCAAGTCAATCTCTCGTGGACCGGCTCGGCGGGCGCAACGAGTTACAACGTTTATAGAAGTTCGACATCGAACGGCCAAGCTTCAACGCCGCTCCGAACCGGCATAACATCTACAACATTCGTGGACAGCGGTCTAACGAACGGCGCGGCCCTGTATTACAGAGTCACGGCCGTCAACTCTGCCGGTGAGAGTGCACGCGTCCAATGAAGCTTCGGCGATTCCTTCCGCGGGGTCACCTCCGCCCCCACCTGGAGGAGTTTCGGCGACTCCAGGTGACAGACAGTCAAACATCCGGTGGTCAGCCTCAACCGGCGCAACGAGCTACAACCTGTATCGCGGTCTCTCATCCAGCGGTCAGGGTCCGACGCCATACAGAGCGGGCCTCACCACAACTTCGTTCACAGACACTGGTCTTACAAATGGAACCACCTATTTCTATCGGCTCGCAGCGGTGAATGCCGCCGGAGAGAGCGTTCGCTCAAACGAAGTTTCTGCCAGACCGAGCGCAGCGACCAGCGGAAACATCAGCGTCTCGGGGCGCGTAGCAAGCGGGACAAGTCCATGGTTCGGCGAACTTAATGTTCTCATGACGAATACGGATCCCGTCACTGCCCTTACCGTTGAGATCACCGTCCAAAAGACTCCGGGAGTAAGCTATTCCGGCCAATATAACTCGTACTGGGGGAACATGCTGTCGATGAGCAATCGGCAGACAAGCAGCACGATTGTTTACACTTACACCCTTAATGCCGGCCAGTCCGTGCCGGCAGGCGCAAACTGGGCTGTTGCCGCGCAAATCGGAGGCAATGGAACTCCGCACCCGACCTCAGGCGACACCTACACCGTCACCGCGACTTCGGGCGGCGTGGCTCGCGTCCTGACCGGAACGTTCTAGCGTGAGTCCAAGTGGCCATCGGGCATATATATCGTCTCGCGGCCGGGCATCGTTTAGTCCGGCCGCCTCTCGCCTTTGCCCGCCCGCGGCGCCCGATCTCAGGCAAACGCAGTATCTGAGAATCCTGGAGAAAACTTTGGTGCTGAAGACACCTTTAGGTGTAATGCGACCGCGTTAATGGGTGTGCCCGGTGCTCTACGGATTTATCCCGCAGACCTACTGCGAGACCAGGTTGCGGCGGTCGCCAGCGAAAGAACGGGCGTAGCTTTGGCTGGGGATGGGGTCCGGACAGACGTGTGCGTCCTCGCGGATAGGCGAATCGAGCACGGTAACTTGATCTTGTAGTGCATGCCTATCGGCGGGTTCAGAATGCTTGATGGCGATGAAGTTGACGACAAGATTGTTGCGGTGCTCAAGGATGACACGACGTACGGAACCTATTCCGATATTTCCGACGTGTCCGAGTCCACACTCGAGCGCCTGCGTCATTACTTCCTCACATACAAACAAGCTCCTGGCTGCAAGACGGCTTTGTGTCAGATCACGCAACCTATGGTCGGGCGGAGGCGAGATCCATCATCGTCCGAAGTTTCGCGGATTATCGGCAAAGGTTCGGTGATCTCGAATCGGTTCTGAGCGGCGCGCTTAGCGTTATGCGATAGATTCCTCAACAAACGTAACTCGCAACGTGGATCCTACCCGCGCGTCGGATAAACGATACAATCGCCCCGATGCAATCGCGCCGTAGTTTCACGGGTAGTATGCTGGCGGCCCCGTTCGCCGCTGCTTTGCCGGCTGATCCCGTCGATTTGACCGTCATCGAAGCCGTCACAATGATCCGGCAGGGGAAGCTCACGCCAGTGGAACTGACTGAGGCGTGTCTCAAACGGATCGAGAAACTCAACCCTCGGCTGAACGCGTTCATCACCGTTCTAGGCGACCATGCTCTGGAGCAGGCGCGGTCGCTTCGGCGTTCATCGGCCTCAACGCAGCCGCTCCACGGCATCCCGATCGCCCTGAAGGACCTGTATGATACCGCGGGCGTGCGCACGACAGCAGCATCGGCGCAATGGCGTGACCGCGTTCCCACAACGGACGCGACCGTCGTTCAACGGTTGCACGCCTCGGGCAGCGTCTTACTCGGGAAGGCAAATCTCGATGAGTTCGCATACAACTTCACGTCTGAGACGAGCGTGTTCGGTGCGGCTCATAATCCGTGGAATCCGGAGTGCTCGCCGGGTGGGAGTTCGGGCGGGTCGGCGATTGCGGTCGCGAGCAGCATGTGTCTGGCTGCGCTTGGATCGGACACCGGAGGGTCTATCCGGCTTCCTGCCGCGTTCTGCGGGATTACGGGCTTCAAGCCTACGTATGGACGGGTCCCTACGGAGGGCTGCGCGCCTCTTGCCTGGTCGCTGGATCACGTAGGGCCGATGACTCGGACGGCTCGGGACGCCGCGCTACTGCATAGCGTATTGTCAGGGCAGCCCATGACGATACGGCCGGTCAAGGGTTTTCGCGTGGGGTTGGCACACCATCCCTACTGGCAGCAGATCGATGATGACGTCAGCCGGGTAATGATCGCCGCGGTGGAAACGATGAGACGCTTCAGCCGCGAGGTCAGAGACGTGCGATTACCCGCGCTTCGCACTGCATCGGAATCTCCTCTCCCGGCCACGTACAGCACCGTGATCTTTGCCGAAGCGTTTGCTTTTCATCGCGAGATGTTGTCGCGGTACCCCGAGCAGTATCATCCCGGTACAAGAGCCACGATTGAATTGGGAAAACCGGTTTCAGCGGCCGAATACATTTTCGCTCGGCGTGAAATGGACGAACTGCGCGCAACTGCGGCGTCGCTCTTATTCAGCGAGGTCGACGTGTTGATCACGCCGACCTCTCCTGGTCCCCCGTTCCGTCTGGGGTCCAACCCGAGTCTTGTGTTCCTCAGAAACACCGCTCCATGGAATCTCTACGGCTTACCTACGATTTCCATCCCGTGCGGATTCAGCAAAACGGGGCTCCCTATCGGAATGCAGATCACTGGCGGACCGGATCGCGATGGTACCGTGCTGTCACTGGCGGCTGCATTCCAAGAAGTAACGGATTTCCATCGCCGGCGTCCGTGATTCTCGATAAGTATGTTGAAAACCTTCGTCTGAGCGGACCGAGTTCTTTAGGCTTTACCAGTAATTACACGATGGCAAGCCTCGAAGCGCCTGGCCGCCTGTTTGCGGGCCAGTGGTGTTTATATCTTTATAACGATCGGCGCCAAATCGTGCCGCCAGCGGGTGTCGTGAGGCGAGCCTATTAACCCGTGGTCTTTTGCGGGTATTTATCGTATTTCCCTTGCTCGTAGGCGGGCCTCGATATATACTTTCAAACACACGAATTAACGCCGGCGCCGATCATAGTGAGCGCCTCCTCAGGAGAATCCCATGTCCAATCCCACTCACGGCGCAGCAGCCGCCCGAACTCCGAAAGCCGTACAGAACCCGTTGACACTGGTGATGACCATTAAATCGCCGGATGATTACCAGCAGCTTAATCAACTGCTGCAGAAGATCCAGTCAGCTCCGCCGGAACAGAATCCGATCTGGGTAGCGCTGACTAAGCTTCAGACCGTGCATTTCGCGCGATTTGTCTTTTTGGAGAATAATACAAAACTGGCAGTTATTACGACGTACGACGGAAGCTTTGAAGACTATATCAATGAATTTATCGACGAGATCGGGGATGTCTTCAACGCGCTTCTCGCGCACATGAGCGGCGCTCCGGCGCTTCCCGTTCAGCGCAACCGCGCAGCATTTCTCGATTATGTTCGGGCCAACGATCTTCGCGGCATTGAGCCTTTCTACAGCGCCTATCCGCAGACGACTGTTCTCGACATCCTGAACGCGCTGGATCAAGGGTAAAGCCGAGCCCCAATCTGAGTATTTTTGTATGTCCAATCTGCAACTGGATGACATCCAGGGCTTCATTCTCCGCACGTATAGGATGCCGGCTTTTCGCACCTTTGTCCTGAAGGTGCAACAGCCCGAAGGCGCGCGGCGTTTCCTTGGATCTTTGGTGACGGGCGAATCTGGCAAACCCCAGCTCGCAACGGCAACGGACTGGACGGTGAAGCCCGATTATTGCATCAATGTCGGGCTCACTCACAGTGGTCTCAAGGCGCTTCAGGTGCCGTCTGCCTCTCTGGCTTCATTTCCCGACGAGTTCATCGAAGGCGCCGTGGCTCGCGCCGAGCGTATTGGCGATACGGACGTTAGCGCACCGGAACACTGGAAGGACAGGCTCGCCAGTGACGATGTCCATGCCCTTGTATTTCTATTTGCCGCGAATGAAGGCGTGCTCGAAACCGTAAGCACGCAGATAAAGGAACTCTTCGGGTCCGGTGTATCCATCCTCTCCGTCTACGACGCGCGTAGCTTGCCGGACGACGTGGCGCACTTCGGTTATCGTGATGGTTTTGCGCAACCCGCGATCGAAGGAGGTCTTCCGCCGCTTCTACCCGATGTTCTACCCAAGGCTCCTTCTGGTGAGTTTCTACTCGGGTATCCAAGCCAGTACAACGACTTTACATACCCCGTCCCCTCGCCGCCGGAACTGGGCAACAACGGCAGTTTCGTTGCCTTCCGCATTCTGGCTCAGGATTGTCATGCGTTTGAGCAGTTTTTGGACAAAGCCGCTGCCGAGACCGGACTCGACCGTGAACTGATCGCGGCGAAGATGTGCGGACGTTGGCGGAACGGCGTTCCTCTGTCTCTTTCACCAGACAAACCGGATGCCGATCTTCCGCTGGAGAAATACAACAGCTTCGATTACGTGCCGACCCCGGACGTGCCCGACGCGGTCGACGATCGCAAGGGATACCGCTGTCCAATCGGTTCGCACATCCGCCGTATGAATCCGCGCAACTCGGCAGTTGCAGGCAACAGCGGACTCAAGCGGCGTGTGATACGCCGGGGTCTTCCGTACGGCCCTCCGTACGACCCGAATCATCCGAATGACCGCATCGAACGTGGGCTTCTCGGTCTGTTCATCGGCGTCAGCCTGAAAGATCAGTTCGAGTTTTTAATGTCAGACTGGGCGAATAAAGGCACGTTCGCGCCGGGGTTGAAGGATACAAGAGACGCGGTCATCGGGGACAATTCCTCGCCGGATGCGAAGTTCCTGATTCCCATTGAAGGCCAGAAACCTGTCGTATTAAGCGGCTTGTCGCGATTCGTAACGACCAAGGGTGGGGCCTATTGTTTCCTGCCGAGCGCAACGGCAATCCGCTATATCTCCGCCCTGCCTGCGGTTCTGAGCACGGCCGCGGCAACCGCGCCGTCAAACTAACACGCTCAAATTTTCAAAGGAGTTGTGAATGAGCTTTCTCGATGAGTACAGAAGCCTTGAGAGACTTGCGGTCGCTCCGCAGGAAATAGCGCGACGGCAAGTCGCCCTATTGCAGGAATGGGTGGTCCAGCGTCCGGGCGAAATGTTTGCCGATCTCCGTGCGCACGAGCCCGTCTTCGTCACTCCGGGGCCCGTCGTCGTATCCCGCTACCGCGACGTGATCGAGGTTATCGATCTCCATGAAATCTTCAGCGTAAAGCCCTACGGCGTCGCGATGATGCGCAACAACGGCGGTCCAAACTTTATCCTCGGCATGGATGACGGGCCGGAGTTCGAGCAGGACCTTTCCATCCTGAAACTCGCCGTCAGACGCGATGACCTGGAACGGATCGGTAAGATTGTCGCGGCGCGGACGCGTGAAACGTTGACGAAATTATCCGGAAGTCGTCGCATGGATATCACTGCGATTGCTCGTATGGTTCCGACACTCTTCGTTGCTGACTACTTCGGAGTGCCCGGGCCCGACCCCGCGACGCTGATGAACTGGGTTCGCGCGATGTTCAGCGACATTTTCCTTAACTTCACGCAGGATCCAGTTGTTGCCGAGCGCGGAATGAAAGCAGGCGTCGAGTTTCGGGCTTATGTGGATCAGCTCATCGCGAATGTTAAGGCCGGCCGCGCAACCGGCTCTGCCGAGACGAACGATGTCATCGGGCGTCTGATCACGATGCAGCGTGCGCCGGAGACGGCATTCAGCGACAGCCGCCTGCGAGACAACCTGATAGGCTGCGTGACCGGTGTGCTGGAAAACACAAATACCGCGATCGTCAACATCATGAATTACATGTTCGACCATCCCGACGTGATGGCGGGCGCGACGGCGGCTGCGGAACGAAATGACAACTCGTTGCTGCGAACCTACGTGCTCGAAACACTCCGGTTCCACTCGCCTGCGCCGCTGATGGTCCGTTTAAGCCTCCAGGAGCACACGCTCGCAAGGGGGACCGAACACGCACGAGCCATTCCCGCCCATACCGTCGTTTTCGCTGCAAATGGCTCAGCCATGATGGACGAGACCGTAGTCGATAACCCGACTGAGTTTCGACTCGATCGTCCATCGCACCATTACTTGCATTTCGGATGGGGTATCCATCAATGCCTCGGGAAGTACATATCTGAGGTACAAGTCACCGAGATCATCAGGGGTTTGCTGACGATGAAAGGCCTCCGGCGCGCGCCAGGCGCGGACGGAACACTGCAGTACGACGGTCCTTTCCCGAAGAGCTTTGTCGCGGAATACGACGCCGAGATGAGCGCGTCGGTGTAAGGACGATCCATCGCGGCGTTTCCTATCATGCCTGAGCAAGAGCAAACTGCGGATCGACCGGTCCTGCTGTCGGAGGTTCTGGAGAAGGAATATACGGCTGTAGGTATTCCAATCCAGATCCATGCGGCGGACTTTCCGGAATTCCCAAAAGACGATACCCGGCGGCTGCGCGAAGTGTACCGTCAAGCTGCCGAAGCGCGGCCACTATCTGCGCTCTGTATCTCCGGAGGGGGAATCCGCAGCGCAACGTTTTCGCTGGGTGTGGTGCAGGGGTTGGCGAAGGCCGGTCTCTTGAGCCGTTTCGATTACATGTCAACGGTCTCTGGAGGCGGGTACATCGGATCCTGGCTGTCCGCATTGGTGCCCGGGCCGGTAACATCGACAAGGTTGAACCACAGTTGGCAACCCCTCGTAACAACCCTGAGCAGAAGCCTGATCCCATCCGTCACCTGCGCGAGTACAACAGCTATCTCACTCCGGAGCCGGTCTGGCCTTCGGTGGAGCCTGGGCCCTCGCCTCGATCATCGGCAGAACCTTCTGTACTTGCTGAACTCGTCCTGATGATCCCTCTGCTGATGCTTCTTTATCGGCACGGTGTTTCGTGTTCCGCTGCAAGTGCTCGCCACCTGGAGCCCCACCGGCTGTGCTTCGCGACTTCAAGTCGGCAGTTCCTTGCCCTGTTTTCCATCGCGACGTGATGTATATGATCTCTGTTGCCGGCGTCGGAGCGGTACAATCTTCGCAGACCAAATTTAAGGTCTACTGCTATGCGCCGCTACTAGGTTGCAGTCTGAGTTTGCTTTGTGACGTGGGCATGGTGGGCATGGGAGGAGCACGATGGCGCGCGTCTCATACATCCCGCTAGTGCTAATTGGATCCTTCTTCGGCATGACCGCCGTAAGCTGGCTCGTCTATCTAGGGGTGTTTCGCCTTCGGAAGGGCTTTCGCGCTGCTCTAATCAGTTGTTCGGCCCCGTCACTTTGGGAGTGTTAATCTTCGGCGGCGCCACAGGATTTGCGGCTTACGTCTGCAGTTATCACCTTTTATCCGCGCCCTCACCGGATGCGAATCCGGCCCTTTATGCCACCCTCGCTCCCGCTCTATTTACCGGGGCGGCGTTGATCGGCGGAATCATCTTCGTCGGGGTTACGAGCCGCCACTTACAGGAGGATGACCGCGAGTGGCTTTCCCGCGCCGCTGCGCACTTCCTCATCTTCACGGTGGCATGGCTGTTGCTGTGCTCAGTCGTGCTTCTCGCGCCTCCGTTCATATTTGCGCTCGAGGGCTGGGCGAAGTCGGCCTTCGCCGCGATCGGCGGTTTAAGTGGGCTCACCACGGCGATCCTCGGACGTAGCAGCCGTACATCGTCACAACCGAAAGATAAAGAGAACTCCGCGGCCAAGCGCCGTGAATGGCTGGTGCGAGTCGCGATGGTTACGTCCGTCCTCGTCCTGCTTATCGGACTGAGCGTTGCCTCCAATGCTCTTGTGGTCACCATCGGCAAGATTTCTTCCGCTCTGTCTGGTCGGACGGCGACCCACATTGCGCAGTGGTTCGAACACGAGGCGCTTATCAAGAAAACTCTGCTGGTTGATACTCTTGCGTTGACAGCCCTGCTTCTTCTGGCCGGCGCGACCGCCGGGCGCTACATCAACATCAACCGGTTCTCCCTTCATGGCATGTACCGGAATCGGCTGGTGCGCGCGTATCTGGGCGCATCCAACCAGGATCGCAGCGAGATTTCGGGCTTCACGGGCTTCAACAGGACCGACAATATCGCTTTCGATAAGCTTCGTTTCCAGAAACCTTTGCATGTCGTGAATGTCGCTCTGAATCTGGTCAGCGGCAATCGTCTCGACTGGCAACAACGTAAGGCCGAGTCATTCACCTTTTCGCCGTTTTATTCGGGCAGCGCCCACTGCGGCTTTCGAGATAGCAGCGAATACGCCGGAGGAGTCACACTTGGAACGGCGGTCACCGTGTCCGGCGCTGCTGCGAGTCCGAACATGGGCTATCACTCCTCTCCTCTCGTGGGACTCATTATGATGTTGATGAATGCACGGCTTGGAGGCTGGTACGGCAACACGGGCGACGCGGGCCGGCGTACGTGGCGCCATGATGGGCCGCAATCCGCTGTGTCACCGGTAATTCGGGAAGCCGCCGGGCTGACGACACAGGACAGCGAGTATGTTTACCTTTCCGATGGCGGGCATTTTGAAAATCTCGGTCTTGATGAGATGGTGATGCGCCGCTGCAGAAGCATCGTGGTAATTGATTCCGGATGTGACGCCGACTATACGTATGAAGATCTCGGGAATGCGCTCCGTAAGGTTCGCATTGACCTGGGTGTGAACATCGACTTTCGAACCGGAGTTCATAGGCGGCCTGCGCGAACGGAAGAAACGCTGTGCGGTCGCAACCATTCACTATTCGGCCGCCGGCGGGGGACCGGACGGCACGCTGCTGTACATCAAGCCTGTCATAACGGGATCCGAGTCTCCGGATGTGTTGACCTATCGTTCAAGCAGTCCGACCTTCCCGCACGAATCGACGGGGGATCAATGGTTCACGGAAGCACAGACCGAAAGCTACCGCATGCTGGGTCTGCAGACGGCCGACTGCATCACGAAGGGCTTGAAAGATACCGATCTGGAATCGCTTTTCACGCATGTAAGGTCCGCGTATCTGGACATACAACCGAAGTCTGCCTCGGCGCAAGCTTAGCTGTCGAAGAAGGCTACAACTCCCAACCTAGGCTTTTAAGCGTGACACGAGATCCGTCTTGCCGGCGACATCGGTAAGGCGGAAATCACGTCCCTGAAAATGATACGTAAGCTTCTCATGATCCAAGCCCATGAGTGACAGCATGGTCGCGTGTAGGTCGTGGACGTGCACAGGCGATTCAATGGCGCGCAGTCCGATTTCATCGGTGGATCCGATTACCTTTCCGCCGCGAATCCCGCCGCCCGCCATCCACATGGTGAAGCCGTACGGGTTGTGATCGCGCCCTTGGCTGTCGCCTCCGCCATTTGCGCTTCCATCTGATGTCGGCGTTCGTCCGAATTCGCCGCCCCAAACCACGAGCGTCGAGTCGAGGAGACCTCGCGCTTCCAGGTCAGCAAGGAGTCCGGCGATTGGCTTGTCCACGTTGCGCGCCATACTGACGACACCCTTGTCGCACTGCGCGTGGCCGTCCCAATCGCCTCCGCCTGTTGTTGACCCTGACCACAGTTGGACGAAGCGAACGCCACGCTCGACCAGCCGCCGCGCCATGAGGCACTTCGCACCGAACGAACCTGTGCCCTCTTCGTTCATCCCGTATAAAGCCTGCGTTGCGGATGTCTCCTTCGAGAGGTCAGCCAATTCAGGCGCGGCCATTTGCATCTTGAATGCAAGCTCGTACGAAGAGATGCGCGCGGCCAGGTCGTTATCGTCCGAACGCGGCTCAAGGTGCTGCTGGTTGTACCACTGCAGAAGCTGGCGCATGTCCTTCTGCTTCGACTCGGTACGTGCGTCGGGTGGCCGCACGTTCAGGATGGGAGCCGGACCGTTACGCAGAACTGTGCCTTGATACGCAGCCGGAAGAAATCCGGCGCCGTACACAGGTGGTCCGGACTTGATACCGCCATCGAGCATCACCACAAACGCCGGAAGGTTCTCGCTTGCGCTTCCCAGTCCGTATATGACCCAGGAGCCCACGCTAGGCCGCCCCAGCCTTGGCCAGCCGTTATTGAGCCAGTTCAACGCCGCCGTGTGTGTAAATCCGTCATGGTGACATGAACGAATCACGGCCAGCTTATCGGCATGCTGCGCAATGTGCGGAAGCACATCGGAGACTTCAATACCGGCCTGCCCATAAGCTCGAAATTTGCGCCGGCTCGCCAGGATCGGTACCTTTTTAAACGTCGAGAACTGAAGCTGTACGTCGCCAAAGCTATCGGGAACTGGCTGCCCATTCAATTTTTCCAGCAATGGCTTCGGGTCGAAGGTTTCCAGATGGCTCGGGCCGCCGTGCATGAAGAGGAAGATCACACTTTTCGCCGTTGCGGGAAACATGGGCTTGCGGGCGGCGAGTGGATTCTTCACTTCCGAGGCGTTAAGCAGGAATCCGGCAGCGAGAGAACCGAACCCGAGGCCGGACCGCATGAGAAAGTCTCGCCGTGAGGCGTCAATCGACATAGAGGTACTCGTTTGTGTTGAACCAGAGAAGGCACAGCGAGGCTAAATCATTTCTCGAAAGAAATGTTCTAGATCGATTCAACTCCTCTGCGGATGGCGCGCGCCCGAAGACGATCCGCGTTCCGGCCTGAATCCATCGGTCTTGCCGGTCTCCATGCTCCTTACGGATCCTGGCGGCCAGGCGCTCGGCCTGCTTGAGCATGAAGTCGCTGTTCATCAAAGTCAATGCCTGAGGCGCGACTGTGGACGATTCGCGACGGCTGCAGCTTGCGACGGCATCCGGCTGGTCGAAAGTCTCAAACATAGGCAGCCGGAACGACCGCTTGACCTGCAGGTACACGCTTCGGCGATGGTGCTCCAGCGGATCCGGGTGAACCGGCCACTGGGAAGAATCACGCATTCCGGCTTGCTCTTCCTCTGATAGAGGGACAGCCACGGAGGGGCCACCCGCCTTAAGGTTGAGCCCGCCGGACGACAGCAGCACGGAATCGCGCAGCTCTTCCGCTTGTAGCCGGCGTCGATTCATGCGCCAGAGGAAGCGGTTGTCCGCATCGAGAGCCGCGTTAGCTTCATTCGGCACGCTGGACATCTGGTACGTGCTCGAAAGCAATATCAGACGGTGCATCGCTTTTATGCTGTAACCCCGAGCCGCGAACTCCACCGCGAGCCAGTCGAGCAGTTCGGGATGAGTGGGCGATTCGCCTTGACGTCCGAAATCGTTCGAGGTGGCGACAAGGCCGCGTCCGAAATGACCTTGCCAAATTCGATTTACCATTACACGTGCAAGCAGTGGATGGTCGGGTGAGGTTAGCCATTGCGCCAATGCCTTCCGGCGCTGCGGTACGAACGGACCCGTTGACGGCTCATGAATCTGGACGCCAGTATCCAGGGCGGCCGGTACTCCGGGTGTCACCGTCTCGCCTTTCTGCTTAAACTCGCCTCGGAGGAGGACGTGCGATTCCGGCACAATCTCGCTGTGCGTAAGCACGTTGGCTTTCGCGTACATCACCGGAGCTTTGTAATAGGCTTCGCCCAACTCGCGCAGTAGAGTTTCCCGTTCATCCTTCATTGCGGGCGTCAACTCGCGCTTGGCGCCCTTGCGTCCCTCCAGGGCCGCGAGTTTTTGTTTGATCTGATCCGCCGCAACCAGACGAGCCTGAAACCTTGTGTATTCATAAACGCCCATCCGGCTGACGATTGGGATTTCGCGGTCTTCGCTTCCCGCAAACATCGCAGCCATGCGGTAATAATCGCGCTGAGTGATCGGGTCGAACTTATGGTCATGGCAGCGGGCGCAGCCCAAGGTCAAACCAAGGAAAGCCGAGCCAGTCGTCTCGACTGCTTCTGCCTGCCATTCGGCGCGGTATTGATCGCCAAAGAACGTGTACTCTACTGCCATTGGGCCGACCGTGTAGAGGCCGGTCCCCAATCGACGCTTTAGATTGCCAACCTTCTCCGGAGGTAATTCATAGGAGCCGTTTAGATCGAGATTGTCCGGCCATATCTCGTCCGCAGCGATCTGCTCCTGCACAAATTGCGTGTAGGGCTTATCCTGATTGAACGATTCGATCACGTAGTCCCGATAACGCCATGCGTTCGCGTACAATACATCCGTCTCGTAGCCACCCGTGTCGGCATAGCGAACCACGTCCAGCCACAGACGCCCCCATTTCTCACCGTACCGCGGCGATGCAAGCAGTTTATCGACGAGTTTTGCGTACGCGCCTGGCGATGCGTCTTGAATAAAATCGTCTACTTCGCCTGGAGTCGGAGGGAGTCCATGCAGATCCAAGTAGACTCGCCGGACCAAGGCTAGTTTGGAGGCGGGCGGAGCCGGCTTCAGCCGCTTGTCTTCAAGCTTCGCCAGGATGAATGCGTCGATGGGATTGCGTATCCAGGTGGCGTCTCGCGGCTTGGGGATCGCTGGACGCGCCGGTGAACGGAACGACCACCACGCGGACTCAACCTTATCGCCCGCGTTATCCCAGGGCGCTCCTGCGTCGATCCACGCTCGAATGGAAGCTAGTTCTTCGGCGCTCAGGCCCGATTTACCAGGCGGCATCTTAAGATCGCCGTCGCGCGAGACGGCACGATAGAGGAGGCTTTTCGCCGAATGTCCAGGAACCAAGGCTGGTCCACGTTTCCCGCCGCGCAGAATCGCGTCACGACTCCGAACATCGAAGCCGGACATCTGCGTTGCGCCATGACAGGAAGCGCAGTTCTTCTGCAGAATGGTCACGGCCGTTTCCGCCGCCATCCCGAACTGGTACAACCCGAGCATTGCAGCCGCAGCAGCGGAGACTCTTACAGCGAACACAGCTCTCCTCCGGGCACGAACGCTCCCTGGAGGATTAGTCTAGAACAATTGTCGGCGCCGGCGCGTACGGTATATCAACAACGTTGGTGATAACATACGTTCACGAAGCCAACCGGTCGAATCCGGTAGTGCCGCTACTCGCAATTCGTTATGAACTCACGGAATAGCCGGCTTCGGCTGCACACCACTTGCGTTTTTGTTCTCGTTTCCATCGCAACAGTCGGCTGGACATCGCGATTTCTTCTCGCGCAGGGCGCCGACAGTGCTACCGTGGCGCTCCGCGCGTCGTTTGAACAGCAAGTGCAGCCGTTTTTGAAGCAGAACTGCGTTCGATGCCACAACGAGGATACGGCGATGTCGGGAATCCGAGTCGACCAACTGGACGCTGCCCTCGAGGATCGACACCTTCGACTGTGGGAAGGCATCCGGAAAAAGATCAGCGATGAGACCATGCCGCCCAAAGGCCAGCCGCAGCCGACTAAAGCCGAGCGACAAAGCATGGTCGAGTGGATTACACGGGCGTTGGATGTTGCTCGCCTGCGCCCGACTCCGCAGAATGGCGTTGTCCGGCGTCTTACGGTCTCCCAGTATCGGAACACACTTCGCGAGTTATTGCTTCTTGAAGATGATCTGACGGAAGTTCTTCCTCCGGATGCAGTTTCCAAAGATGGATTCTTGAACAACAAGGAAACGCTGCAACTCTCTCCCTTGCTGCTGGAGGCCTACTTCGATATTACGGGGGAAGCGCTCAAACGATCCATCGTCGATCCCAAGTCGAAACCCTCGATCCAGAACTTTCGCGTTGACCTGGGTGCTTCAGTCAATCCTGAACCGTTTCCCGATCCACTCATCCTCGGCGCAAACAGCCTGTTGCTGGACAACAAGGATTTCATGGTGACTCAGCTGACGCCCACCAAGCCCTTTCCGTTCGAACCGTTCTTCATGCGGACAAAGTATCGGTTCATCGAAGGCTATGCGGGTAACGATACGGTTCGCGGCTGGAGAGAGTACGACAGTATCTACCATTCGGTTTTTGCAGATATGCGCGGCAGCAACGGCTACCCGAAAGGAGATCCCTACAGTACGGTCACGCAAGGGCTATTGCTGCGGCCGGCCATTCCCAACGATGAAATGTTCGAGGGCGATGGTACGTACGGGCCGAAGGCAAATTTCAAGATTTCGCTGCGTGAATTGCCGGATAACGGCCGCTTTCGAGTCACCGTCACGGCAGCTAAATACAACGATGGCCTGATGCTCGATCCGGGCGCTAAGCCGGCTGCGTCCGACGGTTCGGATGTTGCCATCTGCCGTGATCCGAAAATCGCACAAACCGTGACGATCAAGAAAGCGGGCATTTACCAGGTAGATGTCTATGTTCCGCCGCGCAGCGAAACACCTATTCCCGCGGACGCATCGCGCCTCAACGAAGGGCTCTCTGGGTCGTGGGCATTCGAAAGCGGCACAGCGGACGCGGGCGCGCTGGAGGGAGATGCACGCCTTGTCGATTCTCCCTTTGGGAAAGCAGTTTCGCTCGATGGGGATGGCGATTCCATCGTAATTCCTCGGAGTAACGCATTGAACGTGGGCGAAGGAGACTTTACGGTGGCTGCCTGGATCCACCCTCAGGAACTCCGAAGAGCAGGAATTGTCAGTTTGGGAGCGTATAACTGGTCGCAGGGCTGGTATTTGGACCTCCCTGATAGCAAGGGTAGCCTAAGGCTCGAAACAACCGGTCCGGACAACCGTTCCAATGGGACCGTGACTGCTCCGTCGGGAACCATTCGCGCCGATGCTTGGCAGCATGTTGCGGCAGTTGTGCGGCGCGGGAAGAATGAGACGCGGCTCTACGTGAATGGGTACCCGGTCGCGAAAGGCGACACCGGGGCCGCAAATCTTGATAATCCGAAAATGAATCTCCATCTCGGTCGCATTCCAGAGGCCCAGTCATTTCGGGGGGAACTGGATGATGTGCGCATGTATCGCCGAGCCCTGGGCGAGGCGGAGATTCAAGCGCTAGTGCAGCCTGGACGGCAGTTTGCGACACCGCCTCCCGAAAAACCTCAGCACGTCGTGCTGACTCTTGGTGATCGGCAATTCTCAGGCACATTACAGCAACCTGCGTTCCTCGCAGTCAGGCTGGATGCTGGCGCGCTGCCGGTCCGTGCCGAATACGCCGGCGTAAGAGATTTGGAGCGCGTTGTGTTAACCCCACTTCTGCCCGAAGATGACATCGCCAGAAGATTTCTCACGTTTGAGAAGCGCTTGCCGCGGCTTGGTGTACATCTCGGGTTGCGTCGTGATTGCGGTAGCACATTCGCTCGAGTTGGTGTTCCGCAAACTGTCGGAAGCGACAAGACTGACACGTTTCATTTTTGAGGGTGCGATTCGCAACTTCCCCAGCCCGGACGTTGAAAAGGACAACGTGAATTACCTCGCGGGCATTCGTGAGATCGCGGTGCGCAGCGAGTTCACCGATGGACGCGACATGCCGCGGCTACTGATCAAGTCCGTAGAGTTCGAAGGACCGTTCTATGAGACGTGGCCGCCACCCTCGCATCGAAACATCTTTATCAACTCTTCGCGTAAAGACGATTTGCCGGCCTATGCCCGACAGGTCATCCGCGTGTTCGCCACTCGAGCGTATCGCCGTCCCATCACGACCGCCGAAGAATCTTCGCTCATGGCCGTGTTCCAGAAGTCTTCGGCTGCTGGAATCAGCTTCCAGGGCAGCGTAAGAGATGCGTTGCATGTTGTTCTGACTTCCCCGCAGTTCCTGTTCTTGATCGAAAAGAGCAACACATCGGATCCGGAGCCGCTTGACGAGCATGAACTGGCTTCAAAGCTGTCGTACTTCCTGTGGAACGGTCCGCCTGATCGCAAGGCACTGAAGTTAGCCGCAAGCGGGTCTCTCCGGAAACAATTGGATGCCGAAGTCGAGCGAATGATCGAAGATACACGCTTCTCCCGTTTTGTGCAGGAATTCGGGTCCCAATGGCTGAGTCTGGACAAGTTTGCCGTGCTCGAACCGGACCGGAAGAGATTCCCACAGCTTACTCGCGACACACGTGCTCAGCTTCGGCAGGAGCCCCTGCAGTTCCTTGAGTACCTTATTCGGAACAACCTACCGGTACGGAATTTGATCAAGTCCGATTTCATGGTGGCCAACGAGGTTGTCGCCAGTTACTACGACTTAGCCGGCAAGACTGAAAACGGCTTCGAGTTTGTTGCTATCCCACACGGCCGGCCGAAACTGGGTGGCGTGCTTACGCAGGCGGCAATTATGGCGGGACTTTCGGACGGTCGTGAATCGAACCCGGTAAAGCGTGGAGCTTGGGTGGCACGACGGATCATTGCCGAGCCTCCTGACGACCCTCCGCCGAATGTGCCCGCATTGCCGGAGGACACGCAGCAACTCACGCTCCGCCAGCGGTTGGAACGGCATCGCAGTCAACCGGGTTGCTTTCAATGCCACACGAAGATTGATCCGTGGGGCGTGGCCCTCGAAGAATTTGACGCGGGCGGTCGGCTAAAGGAGCAGCCTGTGGACGCCCGGTCCAAGTTGCCCGACAAGACAGAGGTGTCGGGCATAAACGATCTCCAGCGATACTTAGGTCAAGATCGCATCGACCAGGTGGCTTTTAGCGTTCTCAAGCATCTGGCGACGTATGCCACTGGTCGAAGCCTGACGTACTACGAACTCAATCGCCTGAAACAGGACGCTTTGAAGCTGAGAGCCGGCGATTACCGGATGAAGGATATGATCCGGTTCGTAGTAAGCAGTGAATTGTTCTTGGAAAAATAGTAGAATTCAGGAACGCATCAACTTGGAGACGATAATGAGAACTCCGCTTCAGATCGACCGGCGTGCTTTCTTGAAAGGTGTGGGCGGAGTTGCGCTGGCATTGCCTGTTCTGGACGCAATGGGCGCCGAGGTGACTGAGCAGATCCCTCGCCGGTTCTGCGCGATCTACACCGCGAACGGGATGTCGCTTCCGAAATCTGAGCACGGCCTCGGCGACTGGAGTTGGTTTCCCACGGCAGAGCGCGACGGCCAATTCGTTTTCGGCAAGTCGACCGAGCCGCTAAGTCCATATCGAACACAACTCAGCTTTATGGGTGGACTCTACCACCCGAGCGGTCCCAAGGCTGACCCGCATGTCTGCTCCGATATGTGGCTTACCGGAGCGCCGTTGCACAATCCGAAGCCAGGGACCTATAACTCGGTTGGGCTCGATCAGGTTGTCGCGCTACACACGAAGCAGCACTGCCGGCAACCCTCATTGGTGCTGTCAATCGATGCGGGCACCGGATTTTTATCCCGAACGGGAACCATCTCGTACAGCCTCGAAGGACGACCGATTCCAGCGGAGAATAACCCGCGCCGTATC
Organism: Bryobacteraceae bacterium; assembly: GCA_963825845.1. Lineage (GTDB taxonomy): Bacteria > Acidobacteriota > Terriglobia > Bryobacterales > Bryobacteraceae > DASQDN01. Next base: position 78,555 of record CAWGVL010000008.1, read on the forward strand.
TTTAACCGATTGTTTCGTGGTGATCGCGCGTCGGCGCAATCAGAGCGCGACAACTTGCAACGTCGCATCAAGCTGGTGGATGCTGTCGTTGAGAGCGCTCGGTCACTCGATCGGCAACTCGCCAAATCCGACCGGGAACGAATGGACCAGTATCTGACCTCTCTGAATGAGGTGGAATCGCGGTTAATTGCTTCCGAGCGCTGGATCGACATTCCCATTAAGAAGCAGGACTATTCGCATCTGAATCTTGACGCGACGTCAGAGGGAGAGCCAGCCGAATATTACAGCGCCATGTTTGATCTGATCGCGTTGGCCTTCGACGCGGACATCACCCGATCGGTCGCCTTCATGCTTAACCGCGAAGATGGCATGGGTATCAGCGATACGTTCCCGCTTAAATTGGGACTGTCGAAAACCCACCACAATCTCTCGCACGCCGGCGATAAGGACGGGCAATTGCAGTTTGCGAAGTATGACCTTTTTCTGAGCCAGCAGTTAGCACACTTTTTCGAGCGGCTAATCTGCTACAAGGACCGCAACGGTAGCGTTCTTGACAATACGATCGTGCTCTTCGGTAGCGGCGCGAGTACGACACATACTCCCCGCAACTTGCCAACGTTGATAGCCGGCGGCGCCAATGTGGGCCTCAAGCACGGAATTTACTGGCGCAATGGCGAGACAAGGATGTCGAACGTATACCTCAGCATTCTGAGGTCTCTGGGCATCGAGCAGGAATCGTTTGCCGACAGCACTGGTACGCTCAGTCGTTCTATATTCTCTCGCGTATAAGCATCGAACATGTCGTGTTCCGCACGATTCGTCGTTAATCGGCCCTCCCTTTCGCACCGTCGCATTCGGCAACAATTCGTTGTGTTCGGATCCTGCGGCGATATCTCCTCAAATAAGCCACGCGCCGTTCCCAATCGGCATAATGCCGTTGGACAAGAAATCGAGCTAGAATATCTGCACCCGTAATAGGTTGCGCCACGAAGTCCAGCCTTAGACTTGTCAACTTCCGAACGAGGAGAGATGCTCTTATGAGCAAACTGACGGCGTGCATGATTCTGATAGCCACTCTCGGAGAGGCGCAAACTCTAGACACAGGGATTCTCGGCGTTGTAACCGATCAAGGTGGCGCCGTGGTCGGTAATGCTACTGTGACCATTACTCAGCCCGCGACTGGTCTTTCGCGATCCGTGACAACCGGGCCAGAAGGCAATTACGAAGTGCGCTATCTGACACCCGGGGAATACACCGTTTCGATTCAAGCGGCCGGTTTCAAAACGGAGCGCCGCACCGGGATCGTCCTGCAGATTTCCCAGCTTGCCCGAATCGACATCTCTCTCCAGATAGGACAGGTGCAGGAGACAGTTGAAGTCACTGCGACGTCTCCGATCCTGCAGACCGAGAACGCAGTTATAGGCGAAGTCGTAGCTGCGGAGCGCATCGTAAACCTGCCACTGAACGGACGAAATTTCCTGCAACTTTCCGCGATGACACCAGGAGTTGTCGTCCGGGAGGAGTCCAACGCGGAACGCACACGCGTACTCGCTAACGGTTCGCGAGATATCTGGATGCAGGTCAACATCGGTGGCATCACGGCCGTGAATAATCGTGCGAACTTCGTGAACTTCTACCCTTCCGTTGACGCCATCCAGGAGTTCAAGGTGCAGAGCGCGAACTACTCCGCCGAGTACGGTGGAAACGCTGGCGCGAACATCACCATGCAGCTAAGGTCGGGCACGAATCGGTTCCACGGGACCGTTTTCAATTTTCTGCGTAACGATAACCTCGATGCCCGCGGCTACTACCGGCCGGAGCCTCTGCCCAAAGATGTGCTGCGCCGGAACCAGTTTGGCGCGGTGATTTCAGGTCCCGTGATCCGCGACAAAACGTTCTTCATGGCCAGCTATGAGGGCGTGAGATCCGCGATCGAACGCGCAGGTACTGCCGTCGTGCTGACACCAGAGATGCGACGCGGCGACTTCTCGGCCGTTTCGGGCACGATTACAGATCCGCTGTCCGGAAATCCGTTTCCAAACAATATGATCCCGGCCAGCCGCCTGAATCCCGTGTCGGTCGATCTTATTAACCAATACATGCCGCTTCCGAACGTCGCAGGGTCAGTGAACTTTGCGGGAGTGACTACCAATATCGTTGATATCAATCAGGGGATTGCGCGCATTGACCACAGTTTCAGTGCACGCGATCAGGTCTTCGTCCATTACATCTATTCGGCACGGGACTTCCCCAACTCGGAACTGAATCCGAACTTTTTCTACAATGCCACATTCCCCAATGAGAGTCTGGCCGCGCAGCACGTGCATACCTTCAGTCCCACGTTGGTGAACGAGTTGCGCTTCGGCTGGCACAAGGGCAACATCCAGAAGCTTAGCGTCCGGCAGAACACCGACTTTCGAATCGAGCAACTCGGTATCATGGGCCTCAAAGTTGGCGGTCCGGACGGGCGCGAGCTACGGCCAGACGAACAAGGATTTCCGGTCCTGAACATTGAAGGTTTTCTGGGCATGGGTGACAGCCAGGCATCTTCGAACCTTGACAACAGCCGCACGTATCAAGTTGTGGAGAACTTCAGCGTACTGCGCGGACCGCACTCGCTGAAGATGGGCGCCGATATTCGGCGTCATTTGGACGACGCCACTACGAACAATTGGCCGTTCAGCAGCATGAGCTTCACGCGCGATATTGCGGGCAACGGCGCTGCATCGTACATGCTTGGTTATCCGAGAACCGTACTCACGCCCGAAGGTGTTCCGATATCGCAGGTGCGACAGTGGCGGTACGGATTCTACTTTCAGGACGATTGGAAAGTTACGTCGAACCTGACATTAAACCTGGGCGTCCGATACGATCTTTTCACGATACCGAAGGAACTGAACGCGATCAGCCGGACTCTGCGCTTTGACCTCGATCCCAAAGGTCCCGTACTGTATCCAGAGCCGGGCGTCAAGGCGGACGATCTCTGGAAGAACGAATACAACTACATCAGCCCGCGGTTTGGATTGGCGTATCGCTTCAACGATAAGACGGTGTTGCGTGGAGGCTACGGCATGTTCTATACAGCGGCGCAATTCGACAACATCAACATTCTGCAACTCAACCCGCCCGCCGGTGGCAGCCTGACCGTCACCAATAACGCTCTGAACCCGATCGCAACGATTCAGAATCCTGTTCCGCGCGAACTCTATCCCCAGAATCCGATCTTCAACGTAGTTACGCTGCCGGAAGACCGCAAGCGGCGCAATGCATACATCCAGAACTGGAACCTGCAGATCTCACGCCAGATCACCGCCAACGACGCGCTTGAAGTAGGCTGGGTGGGCAGCAAAGGTACCTTCGTCGATACTAGCTTGAACAACTTCAACAATCCGGAGCCGAGCAATATCCCGTTCACGCAGGAGCGGCGTCCGTATCCGCAATACGGACGTATTCGAATGATGGTGGCGGATGGGAATACTATCTTCCATTCGCTTCAGGCACGATTTGAACACCGTTTTTCGCATGGTCTCAGCCTGACGAGCGCGTATACGTGGGGACACTTGATCGACGACACCGCGCAGACGATTAATCGCGGCGGGTGCGGCTGTCAGGATCCCCGCAATCGCGGACGTGCGGAGCGCGCCGACAGCACCGACGACATACGCCACCGACTGGTGACGGGCTATGTGTGGGAGATTCCATGGGGTGGCAGCGTTCTCGGTGGCTGGCAATTGGGAGGACTCGTCACGCTGCAGAGCGGATCTCCTTTCAACGTGACGCAAAGTGGCGACACGCAGAACGTAGAGTTCTCCGGTTGGTCCCGTCCTCACCTTAACACCAGTGTTCAGGCGGAACTCGACAACCCGGATCCTTCGCTCTGGTTCAATCCGGGCGCATTTGTTCGAAGCGTCGGAGAGTATGGGACTGCGCCGCGAAATCCCCTGGTCGGACCGGGCTTGACCACATTTGATCTCTCTTTGTCAAAATCTTTCAGGATGCCCTGGTATGAGGCGCATGAGCTGATGTTCCGGACCGAATTCTTCAATGCGTTCAACACTCCGCAATTCGGCCAACCCGGAGCAACGCTGGGTACAGGGACGTTCGGCCGTGTGACCAGCACAAGGATTGATAACCGGCAGATCCAAATGGCTCTGAAGTACTCATTCTGAAAGCCGGATCTTCATGCAACGAAGAACTCTATTCCGTGCGGCGGGGCTGATGGCAGCCTTGCCCGCGCTGGCTCGCCGTGCTCTCGGCGCGCCTCCGGCGCGCGATCCCTCCGATGTCTATAAGCGCCTCGGCCTGCGGCCAATCATCAACGCCGCCGGTACGTATACTCATCTTGGCGGCTCACTAATGCCTCCTGAAGTGATCGCCGCCATGAACGACGCCGCGCAAGGCTATGTTCCGATCCGTGATCTCACGAAAGCGACCGGCGAACGCATCGCGCAGCTCACCGGCAACGAGGCCGCGCTGGTGACGACCGGCGCTGCCGGGGCGATTTTCATTGGTACCTGCGCCTGCATCGCCGGGGATGATCCCGACAAAGCCAAGCGCCTGCCATTCACCGACGGAATGAAGAACGAGGTGGTGGCGCAAAAGCTCCATCTCACCGGGTGGACTCGGCAGTGCGAAGCCGCGGGCGCTCGGATGATCGAGGTCGAATACAAGGAACAATTGGAACGCGCGATCAACGGGCGCACGGCGATGGTTTACTTTCTGGTGGCCGACAAGCATTTTGGCACATACCGTGATCAGCCGGATGCTCCGGGCGGCAAGGTGTCGTTAGCTGAATGCGTGGCCATCGCAAAGACGGCCCGTGTTCCCATCCTGGTGGATGCCGCAGCGGAATTGCCGCCGCCGGAAAACCTCTCGGCCTATACCAAACAAGGTGTGGACCTTGTCGCGTTCAGCGGCGGCAAGGGCTTGCGTGGACCACAGAATGCGGGCCTGCTGGTCGGCCGTAAGGATCTTGTCAACATTGCTGCCACGTTCCAGAGCCCTTACAGCGGTGTCGGACGCGATCTGAAGATTGCAAAGGAGACGATGATCGGTATGGTCGCGGCAGTTGAGCGCTATATCAACGTCGACCACGCCGCCGAGTGGAAGGAGTGGGCGCGCCAGATCGATTATATGAGGGACATCCTCGGAAAAGTGTCCGGAGTGGAGACAGGTTACGTCCCCAAAGAGATCACAAACCATGTTCCGCGGCTGTGGGTCAAGTGGGATGAAAAGGCGTTTAACTTCTCCCGTGAGGATTGCTTCAAAGCTTTGCAGGACGGCGACCCTGGTATCGTTCCGCTACGGACGCCCATGGGAATTACGATTGTGCCGTGGATGATGGCGCCAGGTCAGGAAAAGCTGGTAGCGCAACGTTTGCGTGAGGTGCTGGAGCACGCGCGAAAGTCTGCCGGTTCTCGCCCGCCGCGCACGGACGCAGAACTCGCGGCTGGATTTGGTATGGACAACCCGATCGACGAATGGCATCCCGATACAGACGGATTGAGGAGAATGATATGACTGTTTCACGACGCAACTTACTCCAGGCAGGCGCCGCCGCAGCCCTCGGAGCCCCCGGCTCGGCCAACGCAGCAGGAGTTCCCTCGATCTATCAACGTTTGGGCGTTCGTCCGGTCATCAATGCAGTTGGTACTCTGACTACGCTCAGCGGCAGCGTAATGCTGCCCGAAGTCAAGAGGGCCATGGACGAAGCATCTCGCAGCTTCGTTCGCATTCATGATCTCCAGGAGAAGGTGGGACAGAGGCTAGCGGAAATCACCGGAGCGGAGGCGGCTTTTGTCACCGCCGGCGCATCAGCAGCACTCTGCCTGGCTACCTGTGCGGTCACTGCGGGGAAGGATCCCGCCAAAATGAACCAGCTTCCTGACCTCACTGGGATGAAGAGCGAGATCATCATTCAGAAGGCCCATCGCAACTCCTACGACCACGCGTTCCGCATGGTCGGTGCGAAACTTGTGGACGTCACCACGGCCGAAGACGTTCGCCAGGCCATTAACGAAAAGACCGCCGCAATCGCGATGGTCCTGAGTCATAATTCGCTCGGGCACAAAGTGGAACTCGACGAGATGATCTCGCTGGCCCATGCTGCGAAACTTCCGCTCATTCTGGACTCGGCCGCAGAAGTCCCCCCGGCGGCAAATCTCAAGAAGTTCGTGAGTATGGGAGCGGACCTGGTCGCCTTCAGTGGGGGCAAGAATCTTCGTGGTCCGCAGTGCAGCGGTCTGTTGATGGGACGCAAGGACTTGGTTGAAGCCGCGTATGCGAATAGTTCACCCAATAATCACTTCGCGCGGATCGCCAAAATTGGTAAAGAGGAGATTGTGGGCCTGCTGGTAGCTGTTGAGATGGCGCTTCAAAGAGACGAGGACAAACAGCGGCAGGAATGGACCGCGATGCTGAATCGCGTTGCCGATCGGCTTAAGAAGGTTCCCGGAGTTCGCACTGAGTTTATCCCGAACCTGGATTACAGCCATTCTCCGCGCCTGTCCGTGCAGTGGGACGAGGCGGCGCGGAAGCTGCCACTCGATCGAATGATGAAGCAGCTACGGGAAGGAACGCCCTCGATCGAGGCGAGCGATATGACAAAGTTCCGCCCGGCGTGGAAGGGTCTCGGTATTTTCCCGTACAATCTGGAACGCGGTGAGGAGATGGTCGTTGCCAACAGGATAGCTGAGATATTGACTGCCTCCGACAAGACTTAACGGAACCAACTCTGCGACTGTCTGCCCTCAGTTCAGGTGTAAGAGTCTGAATTTGACCTGACGGACACGCCGGGCAGGAGTCTACTTTATCGTACAGTCGGCCCACATCCCGATACCGCCGTTCTCGAGGCTGAATCGCTGAATCCGTTACGCTTCCTGCAGAGACAAACGCAAGCACCCAACAGCCCTCTACGCCGGAGCGCATCACCCACTGAATCTCTCGTGCCAATAGCTAAGTACATCTGCAGCAAGGTTGCGAGTGAATTCCGCCGCTGGCAGAGACCTCGCGATCCGTGCAGACTGCCCGGCCCACATCTGCATGTTATCGATGGATCCCGCCCGCTCCGAAGCGGCCCGCAGGGGCGCAACGAGCGTTGCCGCATACGGGAACGCCGGCGCCGCATCGGACATCGGCCCCGAATCCCGAAGATACTGATTCAGAATGCCTCTCGCCGGGCGTCCACTGAATAAATTCGTCAATGCCGTTCCGCTATCCGTGGCCTGCGCGAGGGCTTGGCGGTAAAGCGGGGACACGTTAGCCTCTGGGCAGAATAAGTATGCCAGTCCCCAACTGTACACCTGACGCGCCAAGCGCGAACGCGGCAACAACGCCTCGGGCATCGGCAATGCCCCCGGCGGCAATGACCGGGACCGACACAGCATCCGTGACTTGAGGCAGCAAAGCGAAGAGTCCAGGCTGAGTCGCGGTATCCGTTTCAAGAAACATGCCGCGGTGGCCGCCCGCCTCGATCCCCTGGGCGATGATCGCATCACAGCCGCGCGATTCCAGCCATTCTGCTTCCCTGACACTTGTAGCAGACGACACGATCTTGATGTCATGCCTTTTGAGGCGATCGACAAGAGTGGGCGTGGGGAGCCCGAAGTGAAAGCTCACGACCTCCGGTTTGAGCTCCTCCACAACTGCACACATGTCCTCTTCAAATGGCATTCTTAAGCGGGTTTCCGCAACGGTCTCAATGTCCAGGCCCCAACGCTCGTAATGCGGTCTCAAGAACCTCTTCCACCTTTCTGTCGCGGCAGGATCAGGGGCCTCCATCGCATGGCAGAAAAAGTTCAGATTGAAGGGACGCGTCATCTCGTGGCGAAGAGCGCGCATTGCCTCCCGAACAGCGTCCGGGCTGAGCAGTGCACACGCGAGTGAACCAAGCGCCCCGGTGGACGACACACTCCGTGCTAATGCAACAGAATCCGAGCCTGCCATTGGCGCTTGTACAATCGGCATCTCGATGTTCAGCAGTTCGAGGAGGCGGCGATCCGGCCAGTGTTGCATGTTGACATTGTGCGGCATTGCTCGAGGAAGCGATCGATCCCGAAGGGTCGGTTTACCGGAAGATACGCTCCGATTTGATATCTGACGGTGGTGAGTTCATCGGACACGCGATTACGCAAGATCAATCTGTGACTATTACAGTCGAGGTGCCGGAATCTCGCGACTGAAATATAACAGCATTCTACCGCGCGAGTTTCCGTCGGAGCCAAGCCTGAGCGTACCGGAGATCATGCCGAACGACATGTACAGACAAGCCGAGCACCTCAGCGGTTTCTTCCGCCGTCAGCCCGCCAAAGTACCGCATCTCGATCAATCGAGCCAGGGATTCGTCCTCCGCTGCCAGGGCCTCGAGCGCGCTGTCCAACTCGATCAACTCGAGTAATTCGCTTCCCTTTTCTCCATTCACTTCCAGACTCGGCGCCCACGGACCCTCCGGGCTCCCCTCACTGGTCCGCTTTTGCGCACTGCGCGCCCTTGCATAGTCAACCAGCACCTGTCGCATCACTCGGGAGGCCACGGCGAGGAAGTGGACCTCATCGCTGAACCTGTGCTGGGATCCATCGAACAACTTCAAGTAAGCTTCGTGGACAAGGGCCGTCGCTTGGAGCGGTGGTCGGAGCGTTCCCTTGACAAGTGACGGGACGCGATCCGGTGAAACCCGCTATACAGTGCCGGTGTGATCTCATTCAGCGCAGACGAGTCTCCGGTCAGCAGCCGTTCAAAGAGCTGCGGCAGGGGAGTATTCCACGCAGCCCGATTCCAGCATCTTACGGTGTTGCACACATACTGCTTTCTTGCTTACGTAATCACTCTCACACGTGTATTTATGTGTAATAGCCTGAACTCGATCTGACAGACATCCGCCGTATGGTTTGACTCGGCGGACCTCCTTTCCACATTCCAAGATCGCCCTTCTCCGTTCCGGGATGACCGGAGCGTTCGTGCCGGAACGCTGGACGGATCAGCCGGACTGAATGCGCCCGTTAGACCGGAACGATTGCCGGTTCGCCTCCGCCTGATATACGTCATGACCGCTGACCATGGTCATTAGGGAAGTGATTTCTCGCAGCTTGCTTTCCTCAACCGTAAGCGGGTCATCACTGAGGACCGCTAAATCGGCAAACATGCCGGGAGTAAAGTTACCCCGCTTTTCCTCGCAAAGCTGAGGAAGCGCCGTTTACGGTGGAACACCGAATTGCTTGAGCACGAGTCAAGGCCTGATTCGGAGCAACTAATTCGTTGGTCCGCGATCGTCTTGCGACTGACTCCCATATCGGCCAAAACAATGACACCGGTACATTATCGGTAGCCAGCGACACCGGAACGCCGGCATCTAGCAAGTCCTTCAATGGCTCGATTTCGTTTCGACGGTCAGGACCGAAGGTTCTCTCAAAGCCCGAGCCGAACTTGTAGATTGCGGAGTTTGTGTGTGGAGTAATGATCAGGCCCATCGCCGCGACACGCTCGATTTCGCGGAGAGAAAGCGACCTCACATGACCTAGCACCCAACGTCGCCCCTTCAGCGAGATCTCCTTATGAACGGATTCGAGAATATCGAGCATGCCCGGCGATGTCGCGTTATTCGCGACGATGCGGATGTCGTTGCGAGCGCACTCCATCGCAAGTTCTTTCACTCGGTCGGGATTCAGACCGGTATCGTAGTTAGCTCCCGACCAGCCCGTATACGGAGCCGCTTGGGCGCGCAAGTCGTCAGACGGACGGTGCTGCGTCTGCACATATATCCCTGTCATCTTCAGCCAGTCATCGCCCACAGTGGGCTCAGCGAGCCATCCGGCCCACGCTTCGATAAATGACGGGAGAGCAGCACCTGCCGCAGCTTTCCAGTTTGGGCTCAGAACCAGCGCTGAACGCATCGTAAGCGAACCGTTCCGTCTGGCCTCTTTGTATATCTGGAATACCTCGTTCGCGACTCCGTGTTCTTCGAACACCCCCGTCGTCCCGTAGGCATGGTACGCCCGGGCTGAGGATGGCAAGGCGCGCAGGCGGTCCGCTCGTGAGAAACGGGTCGCCTCTCTGAACCAGATGAGCTCCGCCAGAGGTTGCAAATCAGATTCGATGAATACGCCTGTCGGATCACCGTTCTTGTCCTTCTCGATCACCAGCGCCGGATCAGGAGAAACCGTGTCTCTCGAAATTCCGGCACGCTGCAGTGCTGCAGTGTTTGCACAGGATACAAGCGGTGGCGTGCTTCGCCAGAATCCCCAGATCGACCGGATGTAGACCGGATTCTTCGGCGCTGCGACATCAAGGTCTTGCCGAGAGGGCCAGCGCTTTTCCGCCAGGATGTCGGACCCCTCGAAATAGAAGGGAGGATCGCCTATTGGCATTGTCACTATCCATTCACCGGGCCGAGTCTTTTGAGCGAGCTCGGAAATCCGGGCCTGGACGTCCTTTATTGAGCGAACTCGACCGAGTGACGGAAAGATCGTCTTCAGCCCCTCTCTATCCATGTGCGCGTGACCGTCAATCAGGCCGGGAATGACAGTTTTTCCGCGCAGATCCACAATTCGTGTATCCCGCCCGGTATGGCGCTTCAATTCCTCATTCGAGCCCACTGCAAGGACACGATCGTCACGTATCGCAAGCGCTTGAGCGACCGTAAAGTTCTCATCGACGGTTACGACCTTTCCATTTTTGAGGATCAGGTCTGCAACTCTAGCGTTGGAATTCGCAGCGTGGCTGTTCGCCTGCGCAGCCCCTGCGGTGGCACATTGTGCACAGCCGAAACCGCTCATTCCACCCAAAAGAACGTCGCGGCGGCTAATTGAAACTTGGGTCCGCATGACAACCTCCAAACGGGATTCGAACAGCGTATCAGTATCTCGGTCCGAGAAGAGATGAAGAAACAGCAACGTGGAGGGGGATCCAACAAGTCGTGAGCCGTTTGCGGCCACCTGGAGGTTTCACCTGTACAGTCCTTAGGGATCATCGGCAGTACGGCGGCGAGGTGATGTTGAACGAAGACATAGTTCTGAACGCCGCCGTATTGCCGATGATCTGACTTGGACAGCCGCTAACGTGCTATTGGGGATTGAATACTGCGCGCTGGAATGAAGTGCGGTGATTCGGCCCTTTTCAGTTGAAAGAGGGGTTGAGTTGAGCGTCCTGGTCGTTGAAAACTTGATGGCGGGTGGGAGTTGCTGACGCGCAGAACGGTACGTGCACGCACACGTTGAGTATACGCACTGTCTGGTGGTCGTTGCTCGTCAAGATCGGGTGAATCATGGGGCTATGATGTATCGATTTGCGGCGCGGCGCCTGGACGTGCGAACTCGCGAGCAGTGATGTGCTCGATCACGACCATGCGACCTTCTTGGCAGACGGGACATCTATGCTCGATTGCTCGTCGCCGTTCTGGAGTTATTGAATTGGCGGGCGGTGGTTGCCGGCTGAGTAGAACGCTGCAGACAGCCAGCGATGCACGGCGGTTCCGATTCGCCAGAAATCCGAAGCGCCTGATCTTCACGAATCCGCATGGCAGGACATGCAACAGGTAACGGCGAATGAACTCGACAGCGTCGAGCATCATGAGCTTTTGCTTGTTTCCATCGCGGGAGTCTCGCCAGCGGAACGTTACGCGACCATCGGCGAACTCAACAATCCGACCGTTGGCGATGGCGACTCGATGGGTATACCGCGCAAGGTACTTGATGACGTGCTCGGGCCCACCCATCGGTGGCTTGGCGTAGACGACCTACTTGATCTCCTTTAGCTGCATTGTGAATTGGTCGAACGACACCCGGTCGGCAAGCGGTTTGGTGTTTCCGAAGAATTGAAGCTTGCCGCGGGCATAAGCCTCTCGAAGAAGATCGAGAAACTTTCCACGGAACATCTTTGCAAGCACCTTCACCGGAAGGAAGTACTTCAGCCGGCAACGTAGCCATCGGGAACCATCAGGGCTGATGCCGCCAGCGGGAACCAGGCAATGCAGGTGCGGATGGTGCATCACCTGCTGATTCCACGTATGTAGGACAGCGAGGAACCCGATGCGTGCTCCGAGCCGCTTTCGGTCGGCCGCGATGGTAAGTAAAGTCTCAGCCGCAGCCGTGAATAGAAGATCGTAAATCACCCGTGGATTCTGTAAAGCCACCGGAGCAAGCTGTTGAGGCAGGGTAAACACCACGTGGGAATAGGGTGCCGGTAGAAGCTCTGCGCAAGTCCGCGCGAGCCATTTGTCGCGATCGGTCGATTGGCATTTGCGGCAATGCCGATTGCGACATGAATCGAAGGCGATGGTTTGGTGCGAACACGAATCACACCGCCTGACGTGAGCGCCGAGCATCCATGTTTGGCATGCGCCCGATGTCCCGGAGCGCCTTGATCTGTTGCCATGACAACGCATGGCCCCAGCGTTCGAGGAACTCCTGTCCGTGCTGTCGGAAAAAATCGGCGACTTCAGGCCGATGTTCGATCACTTCTGCCGGCCGTTATCCTTTGAAGTCCAGATGGGCTTCACCTGAAGAGCGTCGAAGGGACACGGCGCCGCATGAATACGATGAGCGAGACGCGCAGATAGCGTGCGGTGGTCTGGATATCCGGTGGCCGAGTAGAACCTGTATGGTCCGCAGGTCCGCGCCGGCTTCGAGCATGTGCGTGGCGTAGCTATGGCGAAAAACGTGCGGGCTGACCTCTTGCGAATGACCGGCACGACGGGCAGCAGATCGACACGCAACTCGAATGGATTTGTCGTCCATCGGATGATCCGGCCGTAGCTTGGACGGGAATAACCAGTGCTTCGGCTTTCGCCAACGCCAATAGGTCCGTAGCCGCTCGAGCAGAGGATCGGACAATCCGATGTCGCGCGGAACGAGGCCCTTGCCCTTGCGGACATGCAGCACTTTTCGCTCGCCTTCGATATCGCTCGACCTTAGCAGTCGTGAGTTCGCTCGCCCGTACCCCGTGCCATAGAAGAGCGCAATCATTGTCCAGTGCTTCAGGTTTGTAGTGAGGTCCAACATGCGCGTGATCTCTTCGGCGCTGAGGACAGTTGGCAGCGTCGGGCCGTCGTTTCGGAGGCAGGTATCTCCTCTTCAAAGCATTTCTGCTTCAGGACACTGACATAGAGAAACCGAAGCGCCGCCCGGTTTGCCTGTACCGTTTGCCATACGACCTTCTTTTCGTTGTTAAGGAACAGCAAAAACTGCTTCACATTGTCGGCTCCCAGTTCCGTAGGCGATTTGCCGAAGTGCCGGGCGAACCGTTCAACTGCGCCAATGTAGCTGTAGATTGTGTGTTCGGAGTAGTTGCGCAGCTGCAACTCTCCCATCATCTGATCGCGGAGTTTGGTCATGGACGACCTCCTTTGGTCGTCCATGCATATCGCGATCTACGACAAAGCTGCTGGGCTCACTGCCGCGAAGCGGCTTCGTCCCAGACGGTTTACCGGAACGTGGCTTTTCCAGGCAGATTATCGCTCCTGTGGGCATGTGCAGCGGCGGATGGAGGGATTTATGCTAGATACAAATGCACGTCGATTCCAAGGCAACGGTAGCCGGCTACCCTATCCTTCTTGTTCGGCAGGCGCTGCGGAAAGCTGCGGCACATCGACACATGGGGCTCCGGCATGTTGGAGGCGGCTGCAGGTCTACCCGCCTGGAGCGGGCCGGGAACTCGCGAAAGCGCTCGGCGCCCAGGGATTGATCCGAAAGCTTCAGAAAGACACCTGGACGATTTGCCCGGCGGGCATGACATTCACGGCCGCGACCGCCGCCAAACGGCTGACGCGTGCCACGGCAGAGCGGGCTTTGGCAGCGTTTATGGAACGTGTCGCTCGCGTGAACAGCGACCCGTACTTTCTGGGACGGGTGACTCGCGTTGCCCTGTTTGGCAGCATGTTGAACCCGGATACCGATAGGCCCAGCGACATCGATCTCGCGGTCGAAATAATGCCGAAGATCGCGGATTGGGACAGTCATATCAAGAAGAACAACGAGCGCGTGCAAGAACTGATGACGCTGGGCCAGCGTTTCCGCCACACGATCGAGTATGCAGCCTGCTGGCACCTGGAGGTGTTCCGGTTCCTCAAGGGTGGCAGCCGGGCGATTTCGCTGGCTGACTACAACGTCGAGAAGCGTTTGGTCCTCGCCGTGCCGCACCGGATGCTACTGGGCGACGATGAGCCGGCGCCGATTTCAGCTGAAGATGCTCCAGTTCCGCGGCTCCGCCGCCGATCACGGGACTGTCCGTTCTAACGGCCGTATTACCCTCGTTAGAGGCCTCCTACCGGACTCCCCGTTCGCAACTTGCCCAGTTTTCGAGGAACCGACAATCTATTCGGAATCCAGCTCGGCACGACCAGGGGAGGTAGGGGGGAATTGGTTGCTGGTCGTTAGGCGGCCTGCGCACACGGCACATGGCAGCAGCCGATAATGTTGTCGATGAAGGCTAATCAGATCGATCAGGAACGCATCAGTGTCGTGGAGCGGGAAATGCGCGTGCGTCGATGACCGTTCACGTGTGCGTTGGATCCTGTCCTGGAATCTTCTATTGGTCGCTCTGCGGCAACGGATCCGTTTCTGACTCGGCCCCCGGAGCCGGCCGCAGGGCGTGCAGTTCTTAGCCGCAAGCAATATCAGAACGTCGCGATCGGATTCAGCGGCGATCCGGTGCCGCCCGTCACGGGTATCGGTGCAGCGGTGACGAGGAACTCCCACCGACTCCGCTTCTGGCAGGCGTAGCTGAGCGCTTCGAGATCGCAGTTGTCGAAGATCGGCGTACCCATCGCAATAAGGAGCAGCTGGTGCATTGGCTGCGTAACCGCCTCCACGCCGGATGGCATCACATCGGTCCCGGCGTCGCTTCCGACCACGGCGACGTCCCGGCTGCGGAGCCATTTGGCGCACGAAGCGTACAGGCCGGCCGCTTTTGACGATACGTCCCACGGACCTTTCTCCGCGCGGCGTGCCCAGCGTCCGGTGCGGATGAACACAATATCGCCTGCTCCGACTTTCAAGCTCGCCTTGCGCTCCCAGATCTCAAGGTCCTCAGGGTGGATCGGAGTCGATGGTTCGAGATACTTCAGGGCGCGAAGGCGTGGTATGTCCATGAGAATTCCGCGTGAGATGAAGCCATTCTTGAACGCGGTGACTGCGAGGTTCGCTGCGCCCCCGCTGCGCCCACGTCGGACTGAGCGTAACCGTTGTACATCTTGCCCTGGTAGAACATATGGCAGAGCGAGTCCATATGTGTGTGGGCATACCCGTGATACAGGACGGAGTATGTGTCCACAGAGAACTGTCCGGCAACTGGGTTCGCGCCGGTCGCCCCCATGGATTGAGTAAACGGGGACGGGTTATCGACTGCCTTCTGCTTATCCGTATCGCGGGCGAGTGAGACCGACTCGCCTTCACGCACGAGCCCGATCGCCTGTTTTCTCTTCGCCGGCGTAATCAGGTTGACGGTGCCGAGCTGATCGGCCTTCCCCCACCGGCCCCAGTTCGACAGCTCCTTCATCCATCGATCCACGGCGGCCTTGTCCAGCTTCTGCTGAGCGTGTGCGGCTGGCATGGTGCTCGCACACAGTAGACTTGCGATCACATCGCGACGCTTCATGAGGATGTAGTGTACATCTGAGGGATCGGCTCATTGAGATTTTGATCTCGTTTCCCTACCGGTAAGGGTCCGTCACTGACCCGCACCGGCGGCTGATTCCTACTTTCATTGGCAGTGATGCGCGACTAATCACGGATTCGCAGGAGAGTGACGGGCTACCCTGAACCCATCGACCCATACATCAGCGGCCTAACCCTTCGGGAAGTCAACTGACGGATGGCCGACTATCCATCCAGAGCGTACGGCGATGCTTCCAGAACGTAGTCCGATTGCACCTCATTACTCCTGGAGAAAGAATGACACGCGGAGGCAACCATCATGGTTCACACCGTAGTTGATGGAACGTATCGGCAAACCAATTTGACCAACGAATCTCCCGAGTATCTGGCCAAGCGCGAGGAGCTTCGCCTTGCCGAAATCGAGCTCATGCGCCAGCGCGAACGCGTCGCTGAGCTGCGCCGCAATCTTCCGGAAGGCGCTCCATTCAGGACTATGAATTTGAAGAGGGTCCACGCGACCTCAACGCCGGGGATGCGCCGGTGCGCACCGTCCGCCTCAGCGAACTCTTCACCAAGCCCAATCGCTCGCTCGTCATCTATCACTTCATGTTCGGAAAAAAGCAGACCAAGGCTTGCCCGATGTGTACCGCCTGGCTCGACGGTGCGAATGGCGTCGCCCATCATCTCGCGCAGAATCTCGACTTCGCTGTTGTCGCTGCCGCCGATCTTCCGACGCTGCGCGCCCACGCTCGCGAGCGGGGCTGGGACAAGCTGCGCCTGCTTAGCGCCGGCAACAACACTTTCAAATACGACTTAGGCAGCGAAGATCGCGAAGGCGGTCAGGACTCAACCATTTCCGTTTTCACGCGCGACGCCAAGGGCACCCTGCGCCACTTTTACACAGCGCATCCCAGGATGGCGCCCGACATCCAGGAGCGCGGCATCGATCTGCTCACCCCATCTGGCACTTCATGGACCTCACCCGCAAGGCCGGGGCGATTGGTACGCCAGCCTTGCCTACGGGCCAAAGTCCACGCCTCCTAGGTTCACCTCCAGCCGGGCGACCATTTCAACGCGAGGTCCACGGAGTCGCACTACGCGGACATGTCGAGGCTAGTACAAACATGTCCGGTTTGCCGTTTACCAGAAGTTAGGCGATCACTTCCGAAATGCCGACTATCCAGAACTTAAGTCTTTTGCTCGTCCTGGTCGTCGGCGTCGGGAAGAACTTGCCGCAGTTCGAGCGTCGAAACCGAGAGGAGGACAGCATCCCCTACCGACTGGACCATGCGGATAGGTAACTCGAGTGTGGCAGCGCGGAGGATGCCTCGGGCAACACCGAGTTGTTCGGCAGCCGCCTTATGCAATTTGAGTCGGAGCGCGACGATGGCCCATGCGGCGGGGTCGATAAGCAGGGCGCCCACTTCGCCGATCGCCTGCCCGTCAGCCGCGATTACCGTGCGTCCTCGAAAGTGTTCATCAGAAATCTGCATTGTCGAGCCGACCTTATTGCCAATTAACGCCTAAGTTCTCGGCCCTTGGGCCAAGCACCTAGTGTACGCTTCTCGTTCTCACGGAATGCGGTTTCGGGGGCACTGGGTGCTTGCTGCCCGGCGCACTCTGGACTGCGGACGTATAACGAATGGCGGCAGTATATCTCTGCTGCCTTTTTCGGCTCCCTCAACAGCGGAGCAGGCTGATGCCCGCCTTCCGTGCAAGAGCCAGCATTACATTTGGTCGTTGCGAGGCGCGAATTGTCCGCTTTCAGTCCCACTCTGGTGTGTGACACAGTTCAAGCCCGAATCTAATTCGGATCGATCGGGCGCGATTCGGTGGCCGCTTTGACAGCATCGAAATAGTGGTTGCGGCCTTCGTCCTCGTACTCATCAGCCAGTGACAGGCCGACTCTGACACTTGCCGCCAGTACTCCTCAGCGCCAAGGGAGCGTGACTCTAATCCCGTCATTGCATCACTCCACACCAATGGATCCGCACACGACGTAAACAGCAGCCGACCACCAGCCGTCAATATTTCGGCCATTCTTTGTATCCAACGCCGCTGCCTGTCGGCAGAGAGCAGGAACACTAGTCCCCATGCGACAACACCGTCGAAGGTCCGACTGAAGAACACCGAGTCTTCGACAGCTTCGCAAACGACCGGTGTTTTCGGGAGGTTTCGCTGGAATGCATGAACGAAATCCACTCTCAAACCGAGGCTTGCGAGGCCACCTCTGACGTTGCTCCAGAACGTGCGTCAATGGCAGATCTGACAGTCTCTGACTCCGTACGGACATCAAAATGCAAGGTCAAGTGTCGACGATCACAACTTTGATGTGAGCCGTTTTGATCCTGAAATTCGCGTGTTACGGGGAGTGCTGTGCCGGAAATGCCTCTCCAAACTGATTACGGCACTCCGCATGTCGCATCTTCGGTGGTCTTATGAACACGGCTGTCCGCCAAACATTCCGGGAGCTCGCGGAGACCCCGCGGCGGGAACGAGAGCGAATCCTCGCCGAACGTAGCCTCCCGTCTCACGTTCGCTCCGAGGTGCTATCTCTTCTGCGACACGATTTCACCTCGGGCACGGCTCTCGCAGGTCCCATTATCAGGATTGTGGAAGAAGCTGTGCGATTTGGTCCAACGCTCGTACCACATGCGTGTGGACCGTACCGGCTGGCGCGACTGCTGGGTTGCGGGGGAATGGGGGCCGTTTACCTCGCCGAGCGCCATGATGGCGAGATCGAATACAACGTTGCGATCAAGCTCCTGCGCGCTGACGCGGACAGTCCTTCAAGGCGCGAACGTTTCCTCAGGGAGCGTCAACTGCTTGCCTACCTCAATCACCCGTCCATTGCACGGCTGCTCGATGCAGGTCACACCGCCGACGGGCGTCCCTGGCTGGCGATGGAATACATCGACGGGACCGCCATCGACGACTATGCTGCCTCGCTGAGCCTGCCCGCGAAACTCACTCTTCTTCTTTCCGTGTGTGACAGCGTCTCATATGCGCACCGGGCTATGTATTATTCATCGTGACCTGAAGCCTTCGAACATTCTGGTCGATTCTTCGGGGCAACCAAAGCTTCTGGACTTCGGAATTGCAAAGCTTCTGGATAATACATCCGACCAGACTCAGACAGTCGAGCGCATGCTTACGCCGCATTACGCCAGTCCTGAACAGGTCAGAGGCGACGTCCAGACGACGGCCACGGATGTGTATTCACTCGGGGCTGTACTGTACAAACTGCTCACAGGGCAGTCGCCGCGCAGCTTCGTGTGCGACGCGCCTGCCGGCATGTCGGAGGACGACTCCGCCATAGACGTCTCCCAGACCGCCAAACCGCAAATTCCGCAGGATCTTCGCCATATCGTGCGAAAGGCTATGCGTGAGGATCCCGACGAGCGATATGCGTCCGTGGATTTGTTTGCAGACGATATCCGAGCGTACCTCCAGGCACGGCCTGTGAAGGCGCGATCCGGAGCAGCGTACTATCGCGCGAGTAAATTCCTGCGCCGTTACCGCGCCGTTATGGCCATCGTGGCGGCCGCGATCCTCGTTCTTTGGCTTGGGTTCCACATTGCAGAGCAGCAACAGCGCATCGCAAACACTCGTTCGGCACAGATGTGGAGCCTCACCAAAAGGATCCTGGCCCTCGATGAGGTAGTCGGCGGCTTGCACAACTCGAGTGATTCGATGCATTCAATGGTCTTGATGTCGAAGGAGTACCTGCAGACGTTCGCACGCGACGGCAGCAGAGACCCGGAACTGAGTCTTGACTTCGTTGAGGCCTACTCATCGCTGGCGCGCGCAGAAGGTATATGCATCGCAAGCACCTCACGCCAGCGTAGCCAGGCTGCGGGGAGCCTGGGCAGGGCAACGGCTTTGCTGAAGCCGATCCTGACGGCAGATTCAAAAAATCGAAGAGCGCTGCTGCTGGCGGCAAAGATCAGTCACGATGCTATGGTCCTTGCGGCCAGCGATCGTCGGCGAGACGCGACCGCCACGGAAGCGCGTGACTCGGTGGCGTACCTGGAGAGACTGATGGAACCTCCGGGCCTGTCGGCCACTGAAAGCGCGACTGCGTCTGAGCTGTTCTATGAGATCGCTCTGGCGCAGAAGAACCTCAATCTTGCCGGCGAGGCGATTCGAAACGCAGAGCGATCGATCGAGGCAGCGCGAATGTCACCGGCCCCTGAGTTGCGGCTCAGCCTCGGCTTGAGCTTGCTGGCAGACTTACGTCGAATCACCGGGGACCTCGAAGCGGCGGTCGCAATTATAGGTGAGTCGCGAAAACACCTCGAGAATGTCCGCTTTCTAAACGAGACCGAACGCCGGTCAGCCTGGGCCGGGGTTTTGGGGCGCGAAGTCAGGATACTAAGCGGCGACCGGATTGAATCGCCCTGAGGAAGCCACTCGAGCACTTCGAAATCTATTCGATGTGCTCGACGATTGGGCGCGCAATGATGGCGGCGATGCTTGGAGCCGGCTATTGTTCGCAGCGGCAGGCAGCCAAATCGACGCCGCGCTCGCCGTAAGCGATGCGCGAACTGCTCTCGATATGTACGATCGTGCGCTTTCTCGCGTTCGAGAAGTTAAAGATAACGACGAGGCGCGCCGGGGAGAGGCGGAACTGTTGGCAGGGTCAGCGTATGCCTTGCGCCGGCTGAACCGCATCGATGAGGCGAGAGACAGAATCGACACAGCATTCAGCCTGTTAGCGCGAATCCACGACTACCCTGCCTCCAAGGTCGTTGCCGATGAAGCGGTGGAAGTCGTGCTCCGATCTCTGGGCGACCACTTCGCAGATACAGGTAAGATACGCCGGGCGGTGGAAACCTATGAGGATCTGCTCCGAAAGATGATTTCATCTGGGGTAGACGTGAACAATAACTTGAGCCAGGCCGTCGCCTTCTCGAGAATCTACAGCGCTCTTGCGCGCGTTCATCGACGAAGTGGTGAGCCGGATCGAGCCATGCAGGTCGACAGGATGCATGCTGAGTTGTGGAAGCACTGGAATCGCATGCTCCCGAAGAATGCGTTCGTTCGCCGCCGACTCGAATCAGCCGGCAGCCACGCCAAATCCGCTAATTTTTTGTCTCGGTTCCGCTTCAAGTACAGGGAAGGATAGGAATTCATTTCCTTCCCGAAGGAGAAGAATCGTGACAATCCTACACGTCGTGCTGATCGCCGGCGCAATTATCGCAAGTCGGTCCTTTGTGTCGTTCGACGCAGCCCTAACTACCGTGTAGGCGTCCTTCCACCGTTCCATGTCTCGGGCCTCGGAGTGTCGGCCGGCCAATAGCCGTTCGGGTCCTCTTTCCACTCCTTGCCGCACATGCGGGAGATAACCTTCCATTCCGCCGCGCCGATGTTGACGTCTGGATGGAAAATGAATCGCTTTAATCCGGCGCGGTGTGACGCCGCTAAGATGCGCTCGAGATCATGCGCCGGCATCGGATCGCCTGCATGCGGGTTTCGCCCCGTAGAAACCCACGCGATCACCTTGTCCGGGTCGCGCGTCGCTTCCAGCGCGCGCTTCGTTTCCGAAAACACGATCTTATCGAAGAATTCATCCGGGAAGCCCTTCTCCATATCGTATAAGCGGTGAACTCCGGGTAGGTCCAATCCGAAGAGGAAGCTTTACTACAGCGAAGCTATCCTCCTCAGTCAACTCTGGGTTCCAGTCATTGATAGTTTGCACCCAACGTGCGATGGTGCCGTACATCCCATCGAAGCCGCGGTGCCAGTAGTAGTGCTTCGGAAAAATGTAGTCGAAGAAGGAGTGCGTTTTCTCGTAATCCTGTGTTGTGAGCACCGAAAACGCCGCGGATCTCGGAATGGTACCCAGTTTGGCGCGCCGGCTCAACTGATCCCATCCCTTTCTGACGGCTGCCATATTCCGCAGAGTCGCTTCCTGGCGCATACGAAGCCAGTAGACAGAATCCTCATTCAGATCGAACAGCGATAATCCGCCTAGCATGCCGCCTGGACTATGAAACCGCACCTTGGCGGGTGTTAACTGATGAAAGCGCGTCCTGAGATGATTCATGCCGCGCTCCATACGAGCTACGTCAAAGCCGAGATGCGCATACAGGGGCCGCTGGTGGTCGCGAATTTCGAACAGTTCACCACCGTGATGAAAAGCCAGCTCATAGTGATGCTCGCCGGCTCCGTCAATGATTACGCCTTGCGCCTGCGGAAGGGCTCGTAGCGTATCTTCCACGCCAGCGGCCAGCGACAGAGCCCCGAACGGGTCCTGCTCGAACGATTTGCGTCGTCCATAGTGCCCCGGTCCAAACAGCATCAGTTCCCACTTGCGCTTTGCGATGGAGGTAAGCAGGCCCTGTAGTTGCTTTTCCTTCGTGGCGTCCAGTCGTACGTTCTCCGGCGGATCCACGCCGAATCGCCTGTAGATTGCCGGGTCGGGCGCAAAGGTCTGTATGGTGGCCCCTGCGCGCCGGTAGGTGAAATCAAAGCTCGGTGTCCCATCCCAGAACCGCAACGGGCCTATGACGATGCCACGCACGCCTCCGCTTTCCCACGCGTCCAGCGTCCGCTCGTAGTCCGTTAACCACTGCTCCAGTGGGTAGATCATATACATCCACGCCACCAAGCGTGAATTCGGTGGATCAGGAGCGGCATTCGCTTTTCCGTTGAAAACGCTGGCGGATGCTGCTCCAGCGAGAGTTCTCACGAGAGTACGACGATCAAGAGTGCCGTTCTGCATTCTGAGCCTCACCACAACAATTTGATCCCGAGTTGGACCGTTCGCATCGGACCTTCGAGCGAGCGAATCTCACCCATGCGCGGAGCATCGGGCACGATAGCATTCGTATTCGTGAATCCGATCGAAGTCGGATTGCCGAAGTATGGAGTGTTCAGCGCATTAAAGGCCTCAAGTCGCAATTGCAGCCGAGCCGTTTCCATCTTCGGCAGTACGAAGTTCTTAAAGAGCGATAGATCGGTATTCTTCTGCCATGGGTTGTTCAGGATTCCAACTCCTGAACTGCCGTAATGGCATAGATCCTGGCGGGACGGGATATTACACGTCACACGCTGGAATGCGCTCGGATCGAACCATAGCTTGCGCGTAGGATCATCGAGCCGGCCGTCGGCGATGCGGTCCGGACGAACGCTTGTGAACCTGCCCGTGTTGAGATCGTCTCCCTGAGTCACGGTAAACGGGAACCCGGAACGAAACGTCAGGATTCCGTTTACCTGCCATCCGCCGAGAACATAGCCTGCAACACCTTTAGAGTTACGCCACCAAGGGAACTCGTACACGAAGTTGGCCACCATTGCGTGGCGCCTGTCAAATACCAGCGGTCCGCGTCCCTCCCTGTAGTTGCGTGGGTTCTGGACAGGAACACCGTCCTGGCTTCCGCTGCTTTCTCCATTCGCTTTGCTGAAGACGTAGTAAACGCCGTACGCTAAACCCTTCGAGTATCGTTTATCGAGCGAAACAGTCAGCCCGTGATAGAAGCTGTTCAGGCCGTTCACTATGGCCTGCAGATGTCCAACTTGGCGCACCTCCACCTCCGGCCGCAATGGATCGTGGAAGAACCGTACAGGACGGTTTGCCTGGAAATTCGTATTTGGCGAAGGCAGGGCCGTATTCCAATTCTGGATGATGCCGGACAGATGCATCGAACGACTGCCCACATATCCAACAGTCAACGCTGTGCCCAGTGGCAACTCGCGCTGCACATCGAATGTCCAGGTCCAGTGGTTGTGGTTGCGCCTGTCTTTCTCCACGTACCAGAGGTTCTCTGGATTCGAGCCCGCCACGCCCGAAAATAACTGTGGACCCAACTCGAGCGGCGTAGTCCCCGGGCGGAACCGCCGCGTCATGAGATTGAACGTCTGTCCACCTGTACTGACTTGTACCTGCTGTGCCGGATCGGTGACGGAATTAAACTGCTGGCTTCCGGAGTAGGGGGGCATCAGATTAAGAATCGTGAAATTATTGAAGTGTGGCGTACTGGCGTACCATCCTGCGCCGGAGCGCAATACCCACCCGTTCGCCGGACGCCATGCGAGTCCGATCCGCGGCATGATCAGTTTCTCGTTGTAATTCCACAAAGGCGTAGCGGCTGGCTCGCCGATCTCGGCCGGAAAGAGTGTAGGCAGCACTTGTCCGGTGGATGCTTGGTAGGTTCGATCGAAATCGAACGTCCGCCAGAACCCACCTGCATCGTAAGGAACGCCAAAATAGTCATAACGGATGCCTATGTTCGCGGTCAGCGTGCGAGTGATCTTCCAATCGTCGAGCAGATAGAGACTGAGCATATTCGAACGTGGCTGCGTCAGTGGTAATCCCTCCGGCGTGTTTCAGCGAAGTTCGGATATCCAAGCAGCAGCGATGCGAACGGAATGGCCTGCCTCGAGCAGAGCTGAAGCCGATTCGGCCGCCCGGGTAGTTTGCTGCGAATCGGTTCATGCCGGTGCGCCGGTACTCGAACCCGGACTTGATTCCATGAACACCTTTCTGGATAGTCACGTGGTTACTGAAGTTGTAAACGCGGATGTCATCTATGCCGCCGCCGTACGCGTCCCCGAACTGGGTTCCAAGCCCCTCAATCAGAGGAATCCGCGCCTCCAGCGAGTTGAGGTCACGCGGGCCGGAGGGCGAGGCTACCTTGAAAATTCCGATCCCCAACCCGTTCTGATCAAAGTCCGTCCCCGCTCGCCGCTCGAGAGCTGCAAATTGCGTGTCGAGAAATCCGAAGCGAGCCTCGTTCAGGATGGTAGGGGAAAAGATGTGAATCCACTGCGAAGCGAAGCTGAAAGGTTTGTTTTTGAAATTCAGGCCGAAGTTGGGATTGATTGTCGGGTTGTCCCACGTTTGCGTGTCCCATGCGAGGCGCACAAATGCCCGGTCCTTGCTGCTGAAGTTGTGATCGCCGCGAACGAACCAGGCGTTCTGTCCCACTGGGATGGGAGAGCGTCACGATTCGTGAAGTCCAGCGGATCGCGCTGTTGAAACTGTTGCGCAGGGAAGTACGGCAGCAGGTTCTTCGTCCCCGCGTTGATTCTGTTGGCTGGAATTACATTGCCGGGGAACGGGATGCCGGTCTGCGGATCGTAGATGATGATGGGCTGGCGCACCAGCGCTCCGCTGGCATCTACCGGGTTCAGCAATTGCGAGAAATCACCGGAGCGCATCGCGGATGATGGGAACCATCCTGTGGCGACCGATTCACTCATTTCGCGCCGGCCTTCATAGTTGAACGACCAGAACGTACGATTGCGGCCATTGTAGCCGGGCAGCAACACTGGACCACCCAGGAACGTCCCAAACTGATGCCGCCGCAGCGCGTTTTTGTTCTTGTCGCGCCTCGCCTGCGCGCAACTCAAAATTGAGAAAGTAATCTTCCGCATCGAGCGCGCTGTTGCGATGAAACTCGTACACGCTTCCATGGAATGAGTTGGTACCCGATTTCATCGCGATCTGCACCTGGGCGCCACCGCCCAGTCCATATTCAGCCGAGTACGCCGCTGTCTGCACCCTGAACTCGGCGATCGCATCGAGCGACGGAGTCAACGTCATCGTGTTATAGCGCGGCTCTTTCACGTCTATACCGTCGAGTGTCAGGGACTGCGTCTGATCTGTTTGCCCGTGTGCCACCAAGGAAACGGCAGTGCCGCTGGGCGACGTTCGTCCTGTAGAACCGGTGGTCCTCCCCATGCGCGTGCCGAAAGACACACCCGGTACCATCACCGCCAGGTGACCCACGTTCCGATAAGCGACCGGCACCTCTACTACGCGCTTACTCTCGATGCTCTGGCCTACTGCGGCATCTTCGGTATTCAACAATCGCGCGTCCGCTGTGACCTCCACTCGTTGTGAGATCTCGCCGACATCAAGCACGACGTCTACGCGCGCGCGTTGTTGCAATTGTACGTTGATGCCAGTGATGGCAGTCGCTTTGAAACCCGCCATTTCGACGTTAACGCTGTACTGACCTGGCTCGATGAGCGGGAAAGAGTAAAGACCTTCGGCGTTTCTTCGCCCGGCGAGTCTCGCCTGTCTCGATACGTGTCAGTGTGACTCCCGCGCCAGCTATCGCGGCTCCAGACGAGTCATACACTGCTCCTAGAACTTCGGTTGACGTGGTCTGGGCCGTCAGATAGAACGGCACTGAAATAAGGCATACTTTCCGGATGAACTCCATCATGATTGTTCTCCTTGTTTCACCCTCAGTCATCAACGCCGGAAATCAACGTACAATCGTCATCGCGAAAGCAGCGCCGCGCGACGGGAGTTTTCGTTCCGACGGTACGGAACGAATTTCCTAACGGTCGAATATTCCATGAATAAGCGACACGGAGTCGAACTTGCCGCTCTGGACGACTGAGATAACGACCAGATCGAGATGGGCCGTCTCGCAAGCTATTTTTGTCGCCTGAATGCGGTGTTACTGTCCTGAGGCTAGCGTGGGGGTACTGTCGCATCATCCAGCGATGCGGCCTTTGAGACAGCAGCGTCCATTCCATGGCTGCGGTTGGAAGTAGCGGGCCGTCAACTTGGACAGCGGTATCCGTCCGAAGTGATGTTTACCCCGCTGCACTACAGCAGGAGCCTCGTCGGCAGGACTTCGCACTCACGGTTAGGTAAGGCTTTAACAGGTGCCGGACATCGTGGATTACTTGTGCAGAAGCCGGCCCGAGGGCTTGAAATATGAAAAGCCTTCCGGCAATCGGCGTCGTCTGATAGTCTGGCTCCGGCCGACTTGGGAGTAATCGGTCTATGGTGTTGCGGAGGGTTCCGGTTCGATGCTATAAACCAGCGACTCTACAAGGGCGCCGCTGAGATCCAGCTCACGCCAAAGGCCACCGCCGTGCTGTCGTACCAACCAGGCGGCCGAACGAATTAGTCACTCACGACGAACTGCTCGATGAGGTGTGGAGCGACGTTCAATGTACAACCGGAAGTGCTAAAGGTTTACATCGCAGAATTGCGCCGGGCGCTTCGAGACACCGTAAGTAATCCTCAGTACATCGAAACAGTGCACGGCAGGGGGTACCGGTTCCTCCGGTCGGAGGCGAAAGCGAGCATCAACTACGCACACTCGGCGCGCCCGGTCGGCCATGATCGGGAACTGATGTGTTCGTTCAAACACCTGCACTTGGCGGATCGGGGGCAGCGGCAGGTGGTCTTTATCACCGGCGAGCCGGGAATTGGCAAGACAGCCGTTCTCGACTGGTTCTTTCGCCGAA
>CAWGVL010000009.1:0-77852 GCA_963825845.1 Bryobacteraceae bacterium
TAATGGATTACTGCGCGAACCATAAACTCGACGCAGTGTTCTTGCAGGACTCACTCGATCCCGGCGTGATGGACCCAAAGCATTGGGCGGAGGTTCGGGCGTGGTCGAAGGATCTGGGGCTTCACCTGGAGACGGGCGGCGGCGCCATCCTTCCTAAGTCCCCCGAAGCTTTTAAGGATTCGGTCGCAACGCTACGGACGAACATCGAGCGGGCGTCCGCAATGGGATCCCCGATTGTACGAGCGCTCCTGGCATCCGACCGCTACAGCATGCCTCCCGGTCCTGTGGAGAAGCACATTGAAACCACCGTGAAGCTGCTTCGTGAAGTCCGCAGCCAGGTGATGGATGCGGGCGTGAAGATCGCAATCGAGAACCACAAGGAATTGCAGGCTTGGGAGACTCGTCAACTCATCGAGACGGCGGGCAAGGAGTTCGTCGGATCCTACCTGGACACCGGGAATCCGGTGTTCGTTGCGGAGGACCCGATGACCACCGTTGAAGAACTCGGTCCTCTCGCGGTGACCTTTCACCTTCGTGACTCCGTCGTCTACGAGCACCCCGAAGGAATCGCGGTCCAGTGGGTTCCTCTCGGCGACGGCACGGTGGACTTCAAAGCGATCGTGGCTCGCGCAGCCGAGATATTGCCGAACGTCCACATTTATTGCAAGCCAATTACAGCCCGGCCTCCCGTCGTAATTCCGGTCTATTCGGAGGAGTTCTGGACCAAGTGGTTCCCGCGTGGACGCTCGCGTGATCTCGGCCGATTCCTTGCGTTAGCGCGTAAAGGCCGACCCTACGACAAGCCGCACATAGAGGCGGATCTGCCTGGGACACGCGAGAAATACATGGAGGCTCTGAAGGTTCAGCAGACCGATCACATGGAGCGCAGTTTGGAGTATTGCAAGAAGACACTCGGGCTTGGCGTGCGGGCGCAGTCGTAGGCACTGCAGCTTCGGCGGTCGCGATTCCAGTCGGATGACTCTACGGCGCCGGCTTGGTGAAGGGAGGCGGAGTCATGCGAGAGACGCCGAGACGCTGTAAGGCCGCTTCGCCGCCCTCTTGGTTCATCTCCCAATACTTCATCCGGTCAGAGCCAAGCAGTTCGGCTTTCTCGCCTTCACTCGTCTCCCATTTGACGACCCGGTGGGGCGAGGCTTTCTCAACGTAATAGGTACGCCACG
Organism: Bryobacteraceae bacterium; assembly: GCA_963825845.1. Lineage (GTDB taxonomy): Bacteria > Acidobacteriota > Terriglobia > Bryobacterales > Bryobacteraceae > DASQDN01. The sequence goes on from CAWGVL010000009.1 coordinate 1,182, forward strand.
ACTCGTCTTTCCGAGTCTCGCTGAACACTTCGACTTCGAAGCTCCCGGCGGGTACGCGCAGGTTTTGTGGGCTCCGATCCCTTGATAGGGTCTGGTAGGCCCACGGCGAGGGGTATGTGCTTGCCGCGCGCGGTCTCGAGCGAGGTCAGCACTTGGGCCATGTGCCTGCCGCCGGGATTCACAAACGGCCGCGCCAAACCACGAGCCCATAGCATCAACGCGTCTTCGGAAAATCCATCCTCCGGGTAATCGATGTCCCGTTGTTGGTCCGCCTCTCCGTCAAAGTAGCTATGCTGCGTCAGCCGCGCCTTTTGCTCTCCGAAAAGAAGCTGGCTGTACACATGTCCACACCACTCTTGACTGGAGAACGATATCTTCGTGGGCGTAGCCGCCAAACGCCGATTCACAGGCGCGAGCGCCACGAAAGTGCTCAACATGTCGTTGTAGTCGTATATGCCCGTCTGATAGTCCTTCACGAGATTCAGCTTCATGACGTGGGAACTCATCTGCCGGCCCATGCTTGCCGGGATCAGCTTTCACGCGCAGAGTATTTGAAAAGGTCTCAGTGACAAAGATGGCGATCGCCACCCCTTTGCGGAGTTGATTGTAGCGGGAGAATGTCAGGTCGTACGCGTTCAGCTCCGCTTGCCCGTCGCCCCATACCGACCAGAACTTCGCATCGAACCGAGGATCGATCTTCGTGGGGGAGCTCGAGACAGCGGCTACGCGCTTGGGAGCCGATTGCGGGGCCGGCGCCGGCGAGCACGCTGCAAGCAAAACACATGCAATGAGCCCCGCATATTTCATCGCTGATACTTCTTATTCGACCACAGCGGCAGTGTTTCGCAATTTGCCGATTTCCGGCACTTCGATCGTAACCACATCTCCCGGGGCGAGCGCGACTTCTTCGGTAACGATGATGCCTGTGCCCGTCAGCAGTACGGAACCGCCCGGAACAGGATTCGCCCGGAGGAGATACTCCGTCAACGTCTCGATTTTCCGGTTGAGCTGTGACGTGTTAACGCTACCTTCGAACAGCACGGAGCCATTCCGTTCGATAGTGCAGGTCATCTGCAAGCTGTAGGGATTCGAGATTTCATCTTCCGTGACGATAACCGGACCGAGCGCGCAGCAACCCGTGAAAACTTTCGATTGCGGCAGGTATAAGGGATTTTCCTTTTCGATATCCCAAGCTGACACGTCATTCGCCAACGTATAGCCCAGCACCTTGCCTCCGGCACCGAGAATGACACCGAGTTCAGGCTCCGGCGCCGTGAACTTGGCATCGGATCGCAACCCGATCTTGCCTTCGGGTCCGACGCAAGTACGTGACGTGCCCTTGAAGAAAATCTCAGGACGCGGTTCACGATACACGTAAGCGTAGAATCCTTCGCGTGTACCGTGCTCGGCGTCGCGGAAGTCCGAACTCTGCTTGTAAGTACACCCGCATGCCCATACTTCTTTGGGATTAAGGGGAATAATCGGTTGCGCCGGTTCGCGATGCGTCGAAGCGAGCCGATTGGCTACCTTCGCAAGCGAGTTGCGCTCCAACTCGGCGAGTCGAATAAGGTCATAGACGTTATAGTCGGGAATGGGTCGAGCCGTGCTATCGGATTCGAAGATCGCCGCAGTCGTGTTGTTGTTCCACTTGATCTGGCCAAGTCTCATTTTGTTTGGGTAAGTGACTAGCGTATCAGAACGATTCCGCGGATCAATTCATTGCTCAGTGGCGTGAGGTAATGAGTGATGATCCACTCGACCGCGGGAACGCAAATGGCGTCACCAAAACCGAATAAAGCCTGGTTTGCCGGCACGTCGAGTTCGTAATCGTCCGCGCCCATCAGACGAGCACATTCACGGCCCGTAAGCAGACGGAAGGCGTACCGGCCGTAGCCGGCCTTCATTAAGATCTGACGCGCGCTGCCTCCTCGCGGGGTACGAAGGCAGCCGGCGATCCCGTCGGTCCGCAACTCGGCCACAGTTCGTCCGTTGCGGACCCGTCGAAATACCGTTCCGTACGTCCAACGCCGTTTCGCGATTGCCTCCTCGGCGCGGGACGTATGGCCGGCCTGCATATCCGCGAAAGCAGGTACGCGCTTCGTTCCGGCTCCCACCACACGGCATCCTTGTCGAGTATGTCCCGGAGCCGCAATATGCTTTGGGGTGGAGCAGGCAGTCGACGACGCCTCGCTCCACCGGATGTCGGGGTGACGATCGATAAAGGATTGCAGATCTGCCGGCCGGAGTTCCGCGATCGAGCCCTGAGGTTGACCTACGATGAACAGCTGCGGTTGCGGCTTTGTGGCACGAAGTGAACGGCATCCAGCGCGAAGATGTCCGCTGCATAACCGAGATCATTCAAGGCGCCGCCGCGATCCCGCATTCAAATCCTTTCCACCTGCCGACGTAAGAAAGCCGGGGACGTTCTCGATCAGGACGAGAGGAGGCCTACGCGATCCCATGCCCTTCAACACGTCCAGAAATCCCCAGAAGGCTGAAGAGCGTCGTCCGGCGAGACCTTTCCGGCCGCCTGCGAGCGATATATCGGTACATGGGAAAGAAGCAGTTGCCAGACTGACGGTCGGGAACGCTTGCCGGATTCACCGGCGTGGATGTCGGCGACTTTCGAATCCATCCCCAAAATGATCGCGATACATGTGCTGCCTTCTTGGGATCGATGTCATTGGCGAATGCTACTCGCCAGCCTTGCCTTTCGAAGGCGTAGCGCATCAGGCCGATGCCGGCGAAGAACTCGGCGACCGTACGCTGAGGGACAACCGATCGGGCGTCTGGTTCGGATTCGTTGCTGAGGATCGCAACGCACGCTTCGGGGTCGCGCGTTACATCGGACTCCCAAAAGCGTGCGACCTTCCATCCTTTGTCGAGGAGTGCAGCCGTGTTCGTGAGGTCGCGGGCGATGTTCCGCCGTATCTTTGCGAGCCAGTAATCCCGTGAAGCGCTTTGAGTGAACTGGCCCTCGAGTGACGCATGCTTGCGCAGAGCCCACTGGCGTCCGTGCCAAAACTCCCCGATCGACGAACACGGCGCAGGCGGCCCGCGGATTGGTATGACGAAATCAGGTTTACCGGGGAGCTTGGTGTTGCAGATGAACGAAAAGAAAGGCCGCGCTTTTCGCAGAGCGCCGCGGAAAAGCCTTTCTGGCGCTGTGTTGCGTGACTTTACACGCGCCATCAAAGCTGAGATCCGCTGCGCTCGCGAAGGCGGTTGCAATCAGTACTTAAGGTAGACAGTCTTGTAATCGCTATAGAACTCCATCGCCGCTGGGCCCTGTTCCTTTGGACCGAAGCTGGAATCCTTTTTTGTGCCACCAAACGGTAGCTGATATTCGACACCTGCGCTAGGCAGATTGACCTGTCAAAAGACCGGCTTCCATTTTGTAGATGAAATCGAAGGCACGCGAGAGGTTGGTGGTTTGAATGGAAGCGGACAACCCAAACGGAATGTTGTTCGCGATCTCCAACGCGTGCTCCAGATTTTTGGCCGGTACCCGGTGATGTTTGGACCAAATACTTCTTCTTGAGCCAGAGTCATCTCTGGGATCGACATCGGCAAAGATTGTCGGCTCCACAAAGTAACCCTTGTCGTACACACCGCCTTCGAGGCGATTTCCGCCGATCTTGGGTTTGCCGCTTTCTTTCTTGCCGATTTCCATGTATTCAAGTTGGTCTTCAGTTGGCCTTCATCGACCGCCGGACCGATGTCGATGCCTGGTTCCATGCCGTTGCCGATCTTCAGTTTTCTGGTACGCTCAACCATGGCATCGATGAACTTGTTGTAGATACCTTCCTCGACGATGACCCGGCTGGTCGCGGTGCATTTTTGGCCGGTCGAAAAGAACGCGGCATTGACTGTGTTCTCGACAGCCGTGTTGAAGTCCGCGTCATTGAGAACGATGGTCGGATTCTTGCCGCCCATCTCGAGCTGGATTCGCAGCCGGCGCTTCGAAGCTTCTGCATGAAGCCGATTGCCGATCTCACACGAACCTGTAAATGAAATCGCCTTCAGCGGTTTGGCATTTACCAACGCGTTGCCGATCTCACCGCCGGATCCAGCGATGAAGTTCACTACGCCCTTCGGAATGCCGGCCTCATGGCAGAGCTTCAACGAGGGCCATGTGCTTGAGAGGAGCAAGAAGAAGAAGGTTAATAATCACGGTGTTCCCGGCGACCAGCGCGGGGCAAGTTTCCACGCCGGATCGCGCTCGGAAAATTCCAGGGCGTGATAAAACCGACAACACCATCGGCTCACGGAGCGTCAACATATGCACGCGATCCCGTTCGCACGGCACCATCATCCCGGCATCCGCGCGCCCTCGCCGCCGAAGTAGCGCAAGATGTTGATCGACCGGCGCACTTCGCCTTGGCTCGGGCAGCGTCTTGCCTTCTTCGCGCGTCATGTCGGCTGCGATCGAATCGAACTTCCGTGTCGGCGACTTTGTACAGCAGATTGCCTCGAGCGGGTCCAGGCATGCTGGCCCAGCCTTTGAAATGCGGCTTGCGCTGCCTTCGGCCGCGGCTTTGACATCAGCCTGCGAGCCTTTCACCATCAGGGCGGAACCGACTCCGTGTTGGCCGGGTTGCGATTCTCGAAGGTGGGTCCGGAGACCCACTCGCCATTGATGTAGTTTGGGAATGGTGCGCGTGCTCATCGTCAGTTAAAAGGCTACTTTCGGAGCTTCGCGTAACAAGGGATCTGTCTAGAAATACGCGTCGTTTCGGTGGAACCCGAACATAGCCTCAGCAATGTTGTTCGGGAATAGATCGATGCTGGTGTTGTACCGCTGAACGGTCTCATTATCTCTGGGGCGGCTCACGGCGATGCGGTTTCGGTGCCCGCAAGCTCATCCTGGAGACGCATGAAGTTCTCATTGGACTTGAGTTGGGGATAGTCCTCCACCACCACGAGCAGGCGTCCGAGAGCGCTATCAAGCTGCGCATTGGCGTTGATCTTCTCCTGGGGACTCCTGGCGTTGAGAAGGCCGGCCCGCGCATTCGCGATATTGTTCAGAACTTCCTTTTCCTGCGCCGCAAAGCCTTTCACCGTGCTCACAAGATTGGGGATCAGATCGGCGCGCCGTTGCAGGTCGACATCGACTTGCGACCATGCGCCATTGATCGATTCCCGTCGTTGCACGAGTTCGTTCCGTGTGCTGGTCAGCTTACCGCCGACGATAAGCAACCACCAACAGAATGCCTAACACTACCCAGAGCAGCTTTCATGTTTTCCTCACTCATTCAACTGGTCGACCGCGGATACTACAACTTGATTTGCCGTAAATGTTCGGGGAACAGAGCTCCTGAATTCACTTCCTTAGCCTTCACTTTGTTCTTGCGAACGTCGAGCAGGGTGCGAAATGAGTTTCGTCGACTCCGAATCGTTCGAAGCCGCGGCTATAACTTCGTGTTTGTCGTGGATCGGCTGCTCGCCACCCAACCGCAATGCGTGGCGGAACAACACGCAAAACGTAGGTACGGAATCAGCCATGAGTCGTAACAGAAGGTCCCTTTCAGAAAGCAGTCCTCCTGCCTTTTGGCGAAGACGAAGCATCTTTGCGCGGAGTTCGTGTTCGACCATTGCGCGGTAGTAGCGATCGTCTATGTCGAGACCCGCAACCAAGTCTTCACCCAATAAGTCGTATGGCGATCCTTGATGTCGTGAAACTCGATTGGAAAGCAGTCGGTTGACGTTCGGAGTTCCTCGACACCAAACAAGAGCGGTGACGGATTGTGCATTTCGCGCCACCAGCGGAATACCGGCTCGGCCGCTTGAGGATCCTTTGGCGTTATATCGGCCAGGACACAGAGGATGTCGAAGTCGGACAAATGGTCCTTTGCTCCGGGCACAGCCGCTGAACCGTAGAGAACGACGGACACAAGGCGGTTGCCGTGGGCCTTCTGGAGTTTCTGAACGAGTTCGTCGGCAGTTGAGTGTGTCCGCCATGACCTACCAGTTGCTGGACGCGCCGCCCCCTCCGGAATTTCCGCCGCCGAAACCACCGAACGAGTCTCCGAGTCGTACCCGCCGAATGCTGCCACTATAACGGCCGCCGTAACACGAACGTCCGCCCAGCATCTGACCAAGGATCAGACCCGAAATGAAGCCGCCACCGCCGCCGCCTCCACGCCGCCCGCCCCTGCCCATTATCATCAACAAGAGAAACAAACCGCCAAAGATCAGGAGGTCACTGTATCCCGTCATACACAGGCTGCAGGGGTCGGTCTGGGCGCCTGGCGGACCTCCAAGATCGATAAAAACGCCCTTGTCTTGCGCGATGACACTGCCTAATGAGGTCGCCGCAATCCAGAGCGCGTCACCGTAGTGACTTTCGGCGCAGGCCCGGGCGCACTGCTGCAACGTGGAACCCGTTCCGGCCATTGGTGATGGATCGGTTCGAGTCCGCGTCCGACCTCCAATTGTCGCCAGTGCTGGTCACTGATTACTAGAAGGTATAGCCAACCCAGAGTCTTGTAATTTTTTTGACCCAAAAACAGATCGTTCGCGACATCTTCGACTAGGCTCGCCTTCGAGCCATGTCAGGAGCCACGATTGCTTGCTCTGTGCGCGGGTGGCTTTTTCGAGTACGCGCCGCGTACAGGTCGATTCTGTTTCTCGATTGGGCCGCTCCATCACGTTCGTGAAATCGCTTACGTATCCTTGCGGTTTAAGAGATGTCAGATCGAGAGCAAGTGTGGACGAGAGGAAGGCTAGTGTGACTACAGGCGTCGTCCGAGGAAACTCATGAATCACCGGGAAGCGGTTGCACAGCCCCAGGGAGCTAGGGTACCAAGCTGATCATTCAAAATACTGCAAGTCTGCTGATAGTGTGCTGGCGTTCAAGACTTATCGTCGCGACTCTTCGTTCGCGTGTTTCCTCGCATGCCGGCGCCCCTGGCTGGATCGCGATTCGATCATTTGCACGTGCCCTCGGGCGCAAGTTCGGAATGTATGATTTGGCAACGGGTTAATATATCCATTAATAATCTGAACACGTCTTCGATTGCGTGGCATTCGACTTGCGAGGCGGCATGAGGGGCGTCGCGTGCGGGGGAAGGAGCTAACACTCCATGGCATCTTATGCGGCAGGTTGAAGCGTGGTTTAAACGGAGGTATCTGGGTATCCGTCTCAGGCTTGGGGTCCTGCAGTCGCGTTCTCACAGCAGCAGGACCCCAAGCCTGAGACGGATACCCAGATACCTCCGTTTAAACCACGCTTCAACCTGCCGCATAAGATGCCATGGAGCGATAAGCTCCTTCCCCCGCACGCGACGCCCCTCATGCCGCCTCGCAAGTCGAAGCCCACGCAATCGAAGACGTGTTCGGTCCCATTAATCGATGTCACGCCCCGTTCCAAATCATACATTCCGAACTTCCGGCCGAAGACACGTGCAAATGATCGAATCGCGATCCCGCCGCCAGCGCCGGCATGCGAGGAAGTTCGCGAAGAAGAGTCGCGGCGATAAGTCTTGAACGCCAGCACACTATCGCAGACTTGCAATTCTGAATGATCAGCTTGGTACCCTAGTACTGAGGCTGTGCAATCGCTTCCTTTTGATTCATGAGATTCCTCGGACGACACCTGCTGGTCGCACTAGCCTTCCTCTCGTCCGCATTTGCTCTCGATCTCACATCTCTTAAACCGCAAGGATACGTAAGCGATTTTGCGAACGTGATCGACGCCGAATCGCGAAACAGAATCGACCTGTACGCGGCGCGTCTCGAAAAAGCCACCGGCGCGCAGATCGCGATCGTCACTCTGACAACGCTCGAAGGCGAGCCTATCGAAGATGTCGCGAACGATCTGTTTCGACGTTGGGGGATCGGACAAAAGGGACAAGACAACGGGTTGCTTTTCCTGCTCGTCATCAGTGACCGGCGCTCACGATTGGAGGTCGGACGCGGACTCGAGCCGATCATCACCGATGGCCGAGCGGGTTCCACGTTGCGGCAGATGCGCCCGGCCCTGCGCGAAAGTCACTACGGTGACGCGCTCTGGATTGCGGCGACCTCATTAGGCAGTGTCATCGCGCAAGACAAGGGCGTTCAGATCGATCTTGGAGGTCCGCAGGCGCCCAGACCGGCCCCTCAGCCTGTGTATGACGGGATACCGTGGCCGCTGATCTTTGGCGGTTTGTTTCTCTTGTTGATGATAATGGGCAGGGGCGGGCGGCGTGGAGGCGGCGGCGGTGGCGGCTTCATTCCGGGTCTGATCCTTGGTCAGATGCTGGGCGGACGTTCGGGTTACGGCGGCCGTTATAGTGGCGGCGGATTCGGCGGGTACGACTCCGGAGACTCGTTCGGTGGTTTCGGCGGCGGAGATTCCGGAGGGGGCGGCGCGTCCAGCAACTGGTAGATCATGGCGGACACACATCAACTTCCGAACGAACTCGTTCAAAAACTCCAGAAGGCCCACGGCAACCGCCTTGTGTCCGTCGTTCTCTACGGTCAGCGGCTGTGCCCGGAGCCAAGGACCATTTGTCCGACTTCAACATACTCTGTGTCCTGGCCGATATAACGCCAGAGGATCTCCAAGCGGCCGAGCCGGTATTCCGCTGGTGGCGCGAAATGCACAATCCGTCACCGCTCTTGTTTGGTGTCGAAGAACTCCGAACGTCAACCGACTGCTTTCCAATCGAGTTTCACGACATCAAGGATCGCCATACGATCTTATTCGGTGAAGACTTGGTTACGGGTCTCGACATAGACGATCGCTACTACCGCGCAATGGTCGAACACGAACTCCGCGCAAAGATGCTTCGTCTTCGCCAAAAGGCAGGAGGACTGCTTTCTGAAAGGGACCTGCTGTTACGACTCATGGCTGATTCCGTATCTACGTTTTGCGTGTTGTTTCGCCACGCACTGCGGTTGGGTGGCGAGCAGCCGATCTACGACAAACACGAAGTTATAGCCGCGGCTTCGAAGCGATTCGGAGTCGACGAGACTCCATTTCGCACCCTGCTCGACGTTCGCAAGAACAAAGTGAAGGCTAAGGAAGTGAATTCAGGAGCTCTGTTCCCCGAATATTTACGGCAAATCCAAGTTGTAGTATCCGCGGTCGACCAGTTGAATCAGTGAGGAAAACATGAAAGCTGCTCTGGTAGTTTTAGGCATTCTGTTGGTGGTTGCTCTTATCGTCGGCGGTAAGCTGACCAGCACACGGAACGAACTCGTGCAACAACGGGAATCGATCAATGGCGCATGGTCGCAAGTCGATGTCGACCTGCAACGGCGCGCCGATCTGATCCCGAATCTTGTCAGCACGGTGAAAGGCTTTGCGGCGCAGGAAAAGGAAGTTCTGAACAATATCGCGAATGCGCGGGCCGGCCTTCTCAACGCCAGGAGTCCCCAGGAGAAAATCAACGCCAATGCGCAGCTTGATAGCGCTCTCGGACGCCTGCTCGTGGTGGTGGAGAACTATCCCCAACTCAAGTCCAATGAGAACTTCATGCGTCTCCAGGATGAGCTTGCGGGAACGGAAAACCGCATCGCCGTGAGCCGCCGGAGATATAATGAGACCGTTCAGCGGTACAACACCAGCATCGATCTATTCCCGAACAATATTGCTGCGGCTATGTTCGGGTTCCACCGAAACGACGCGTATTTCAAAACCGATCCGGCTTCACGCGAAGCTCCGAAAGTAGCCTTTTAACTGACGATGAGCACACAGACATTCCCGAACTACATCAATGGCGAGTGGGTCTCCGGACCCACCTTCGAGAATCGCAACCCGGCCAACACGGATGAAGTCGTTGGCCTGATGGTGAAAGGCTCGGCGGCTGATGTCGAAGCCGCGGCCGAGGCAGCGCAAGCCGCATTCCAAGGCTGGGCCAGCATGCCCGGACCCGCTCGAGGCAATCTGCTGTACAAAGTCGCCGACATCCTCGATCGGAAGTTCGATTCGATCGCAGCCGACATGACGCGCGAAGAAGGCAAGACGCTGCCCGAGGCCAAGGGCGAAGTGCGCCGATCGATCAACATCTTCCGCTACTTCGCGGGAGAAGGGCTCGCGGATGCCGGGCATGATCGTACCGTCCGAACGGGATCGCGTGCATATGTTCGCGCTCCGTAAGCCGATCGGTGTGGTCGGTCTTGTCACGCCCTGGAACTTCCCAAGCGCGATCCCAGCATGGAAGCTGGCTCCCGCGCTGATCGCTGGAAACACCGTGATTATCAAACCTGCGTCTGTGGCTCCCTTGAGCGCATGGCGCATCGTGGAAGCTTGTCATGAGGCGGGCATCCCGAAGGGTGTTGTTAACTTCGTCGCAGGCTCCGGCGGCGTGATTGGCGATGCGCTCGTGAATGCCAAGCCGCTAAAGGCGATCTCGTTCACGGGGTCCTGCGAGGTCGGCAACCATTTGCATGAGCAAGCGTCGAAGAGGCGTCTCCGCATTCAGCTCGAAATGGGCGGCAAGAACCCGACGATCGTGTTAAATGACGCCGACTTCAACACCGCCGTTGAAAACACCGTGAATGCGGCGTTCTTCTCCACAGGACAGAAATGTACCGCGACAAGCCGGGTCATCGTTGAGGAAGGCATTTACAAGAAATTCATCGACGGAATGGTTGAGCGCACCAGGAAACTAAAGGTGGGCAACGGCATGGAACCGGGCGTCGATATCGGTCCGGCCGTTGATGAAAGCCAGCTCAAGACCAACCTGAAGTACATCGACATCGGCCAGAAAGAAGGCGGAAAGCCAAAGGTCGGCGGAAGTCGCCTGAGCGGCGCAGCGTACGACAAGGGATACTTTGTCGAGCCCACAATCTTTGCCGATGTGGAAGAGAAGATGACGCTGGCCCAGGAGGAGGTCTTCGGACCTGTCCTGGCAGTGATGCCTGCCAAGAATCTCGACCATGCGCTGGAGATCGCAAATAATATTCCGTTTGGACTGTCCGCATCGATCCAGACCAGCAATCTCTCGCGCGCGTTTGATTTCATATATAAGATGGAAGCCGGCTTGTTGACCGTAAATCTTCCGAGCGCGGGCGTCGAATATCAGCTTCCTTTCGGCGGCACCAAGGATTCGAGCTTCGGGCCGAAAGAGCAGGGGCCGGCGGCATTCGAGTTTTATAGCGATTACAAGACCGTCTACCTTAAGTACTGATTGCAACCGCCTTCGCGAGCGCAGCGGATCTCAGCTTTGATGGCGCGTGTAAAGTCACGCAACACAGCGCCAGAAAGGCTTTTCCGCGGCGCTCTGCGAAAAGCGGGCCTTTCTTTTCGTTCATCGAACGCCAAACTCCCCGGTAAACCTGATTTCGTCATACCAATCCGGCGGCTCGCCGTGTTCGTCGATGGGGAGTTTTGGCACGGACGCCAGTGGGCTCTGCGCAAGCATGCGTCACTCGAGGGCCAGTTCACTCAAAGCGCTTCACGGGATTACTGGCTCGCAAAGATACGGCGGAACATCGCCCGCGACCTCACGAACACGGCTGCACTCCTCGACAAAGGATGGAAGGTCGCACGCTTTTGGGAGTCCGATGTAACGCGCGACCCCGAAGCGTGCGTTGCGATCCTCAACAACGAATCCGAACCAGACGCCCGATCGGTTGTCCCTCAGCGTACGGTCGCCGAGTTCTTCGCCGGCATCGGCCTGATGCGCTACGCCTTCGAAAGGCAAGGCTGGCGAGTAGCATTCGCCAATGACATCGATCCCAAGAAGCAGCACATGTATCGCGATCATTTTGGGGATGGATTCGAAGTTGCCGACATCCATGCCGTGAATCCGGCAAGCGTACCGACCGTCAGTCTGGCAACTGCTTCTTTCCCATGTACCGATATATCGCTCGCAGGCGGCCGGAAAGGTCTGGCCGGACAACACTCTCAGCCTTCTGGGGATTTCTGGACGTGTTGAAGGGCATGGGATCGCGTAGGCCTCCTCTCGTCCTGATCGAGAACGTCCCCGGCTTTCTTACGTCGGCAGGTGGAAAGGATTTGTATGCGGCACTGCGCGCCTTGAATGATCTCGGTTATGCAGCGGACATCTTCGCGCTGGATGCCGTTCACTTCGTGCCACAAAGCCGCAACCGCCTGTTCATCGTAGGTCAACCTCAGGGCTCGATCGCGGAACTCCGGCCGGCAGATCTGCAATCCTTTATCGATCGTCACCCCGACATCCGGTGGACGGTTCGTCGACTGCCTGCTCCACCCCAAAGCATATTGCGGCTCCGGGACATACTCGACAAGGATGCCGTGTGGTGGGAGCCGGAACGAAGCGCGTACCTGCTTTCGCAGATGCAGGCCGGCCATAAGTCCCGCGCCGAGGAGGCAATCGCGAAACGGCGTTGGACGTACGGAACGGTATTTCGACGGGTCCGCAACGGACGAACTGTGGCCGAGTTGCGGACCGACGGGATCGCCGGCTGCCTTCGTACCCCGCGAGGAGGCAGCGCGCGTCAGATCTTAATGAAGGCCGGCTACGGCCGGTACGCCTTCCGTCTGCTTACGGGCCGTGAATGTGCTCGTCTGATGGGCGCGGACGATTACGAACTCGACGTGCCGGCAAACCAGGCTTTATTCGGTTTTGGTGACGCCATTTGCGTTCCCGCGGTCGAGTGGATCATCACTCATTACCTCACGCCACTGAGCAATGAATTGATCCGCGGAATCGTTCTGATACGCTAGTCACTTACCCAAACAAAATGAGACTTGGCCAGATCAAGTGGAACAACAACACGACTGCGGCGATCTTCGAATCCGATAGCACGGCTCGACCCATTCCCGACTATAACGTCTATGACCTTATTCGACTCGCCGAGTTGGAGCGCAACTCGCTTGCGAAGGTAGCCAATCGGCTCGCTTCGACGCATCGCGAACCGGCGCAACCGATTATTCCCCTTAATCCCAAAGAAGTATGGGCATGCGGGTGTACTTACAAGCAGAGTTCGGACTTCCGCGACGCCGAGCACGGTACACGCGAAGGATTCTACGCTTACGTGTATCGTGAACCGCGTCCTGAGATTTTCTTCAAGGGCACGTCACGTACTTGCGTCGGACCCGAAGGCAAGATCGGGTTGCGATCCGATGCCAAGTTCACGGCGCCGGAGCCTGAACTCGGTGTCATTCTCGGTGCCGGAGGCAAGGTGCTGGGCTATACGTTGGCGAATGACGTGTCAGCTTGGGATATCGAAAAGGAAAATCCCTTATACCTGCCCCAATCGAAAGTTTTCACGGGTTGCTGCGCGCTCGGTCCGGTTATCGTCACGGAAGATGAAATCTCGAATCCCTACAGCTTGCAGATGACCTGCACTATCGAACGGAATGGCTCCGTGCTATTCGAAGGTAGTGTTAACACGTCACAACTCAACCGGAAAATCGAGACGTTGACGGAGTATCTCCTCCGGGCGAATCCTGTTCCGGGCGGTTCCGTACTGCTGACGGGCACAGGCATCATCGTTACCGAAGAAGTCGCGCTCGCCCCGGGAGATGTGGTTACGATCGAAGTGCCGGAAATCGGCAAATTGCGAAACACTGCCGCTGTGGTCGAATAAGAAGTATCAGCGATGAAATATGCGGGGCTCATTGCATGTGTTTTGCTTGCAGCGTGCTCGCCGGCGCCGGCCCCGCAATCGGCTCCCAAGCGCGTAGCCGCCGTCTCGAGCTCGCCCACGAAGATCGATCCTCGGTTCGATGCGAAGTTCTGGTCGGTATGGGGCGACGGGCAAGCGGAGCTGAACGCGTACGACCTGACATTCTCCCGCTACAATCAACTCCGCAAAGGGGTGGCGATCGCCATCTTTGTCACTGAGACGTTTTCAAATACTCTGCGCGTGAAAGCTGATCCCGGCAAGCATGGGCCGGCAGATGAGTTCCCCGTCATGAAGCTGAATCTCGTGAAGGACTATCAGACGGGCATATACGACTACAACGACATGTTGAGCACTTTCGTGGCGCTCGCGCCTGTGAATCGGCGTTTGGCGGCTACGCCCACGAAGATATCGTTCTCCAGTCAAGAGTGGTGTGGACATGTGTACAGCCAGCTTCTTTTCGGAGAGCAAAAGGCGCGGCTGACGCAGCATAGCTACTTTGACGGAGAGGCGGACCAACAGCGGGACATCGATTACCCGGAGGATGGATTTTCCGAAGACGCATTGATGCTATGGGCTCGTGGTTTGGCGCGGCCGTTTGTGAATCCCGGCGGCAGGCACATGGCCCAAGTGCTGACCTCGCTCGAGATCGCGCGCGGCAAGCACATACCGCTCGCCTGGGCGTACCAGACCCTATCAAGGGATCGGAACCCACAAAACCTGCGCGTACCCGCCGGGAGCTTCGAAGTCGAAGTGTTCAGCGAGACTCGGAAAGACAAGTCGTCGCGTACCTATTACGTTGAGAAAGCTTCGCCCCACCGGGTCATCAAATGGGAGACGAGTGAAGGCGAGAAAGCCGAACTGCTTGGCTCTGACCGGATGAAGTATTGGGAGATGAACCAAGAGGGCGGCGAAGCGGCCTTACAGCGTCTCGGCGTCTCTCGCATGACTCCGCCTCCCTTTACCAAGCCGGCGCCGTAAAGTATCCGACTGGAATCGCGACCGCCGAAGCTGCAGTGCCTACGACTGCGCCCGCACGCCAAGCCCGAGTGTCTTCTTGCAATACTCCAAACTGCGCTCCATGTGATCGGTCTGCTGAACCTTCAGAGCCTCCATGTATTTCTCGCGTGTCCCAGGCAGATCTGCCTCTATGTGCGGCTTGTCGTAGGGTCGGCCTTTACGCGATAACGCAAGGAATCGGCTGAGATCACGCGAGCGTCCACGCGGGAACCACTTGGTCCAGAACTCCTCCGAATAGACCGGAATTACGACGGGAGGCCGGGCTGTAATTGGCTTGCAATAAATGTGGACGTTCGGCAATATCTCGGCTGCGCGAGCCACGATCGCTTTGAAGTCCACCGTGCCGTCGCCGAGAGGAACCCACTGGACCGCGATTCCTTCGGGGTGCTCGTAGACGACGGAGTCACGAAGGTGAAAGGTCACCGCGAGAGGACCGAGTTCTTCAACGGTGGTCATCGGGTCCTCCGCAACGAACACCGGATTCCCGGTGTCCAGGTAGGATCCGACGAACTCCTTGCCCGCCGTCTCGATGAGTTGACGAGTCTCCCAAGCCTGCAATTCCTTGTGGTTCTCGATTGCGATCTTCACGCCCGCATCCATCACCTGGCTGCGGACTTCACGAAGCAGCTTCACGGTGGTTTCAATGTGCTTCTCCACAGGACCGGGAGGCATGCTGTAGCGGTCGGATGCCAGGAGCGCTCGTACAATCGGGGATCCCATTGCGGACGCCCGCTCGATGTTCGTCCGTAGCGTTGCGACCGAATCCTTAAAAGCTTCGGGGGACTTAGGAAGGATGGCGCCGCCGCCCGTCTCCAGGTGAAGCCCCAGATCCTTCGACCACGCCCGAACCTCCGCCCAATGCTTTGGGTCCATCACGCCGGGATCGAGTGAGTCCTGCAAGAACACTGCGTCGAGTTTATGGTTCGCGCAGTAATCCATTAGTTGACGATCGTTCCAGCGCTGAAAACGAAGACAGTACGTATTTAGCCCCAGCGGCCACTTCCGTTGGGCTGCCGCTGCCGGCATAGTCAGCGCTATAGCGGACACAACGAAATCACGACGAGTCATAACCCGAGTATATTCGCTTGGAGTTATTGTGCGCGAGGACAAAAAAATCGGGCGGCATACGCCGCCCTGGAAACGGCTGAAGCTTCTGCGCACTGCCACCCGCATGGCGGCGCCAAGTTCAGTCCCGCGAGCACACTCGTCAAAACTGTTCAACTGCACAAAGTTGCCGTCCGCGTCCGGCAACACTGAAAACTCGTCCCATTCAACTCTATTCGAACCGTCAATGGCGATCATTGTAGAGCATCGAACGAGAAGTCATCAAACATAAAACCCTGTCTTTGAATATTACCGTACCCTAAGTACGCGGTGAATATGTCGATTCATTTTATCCTCGGCGACCGCGCATCTCGGATTGGATCTCCGTAAGTTCAGCCTCGCCAAGAACGCGGCGACCGATCGGTAGAAGGTTCGCATCTTCCGACCAAATGTGATCCCGGTACGCATGCGCCAGCCGCTGGACAAGATCACGGTACTGCTGAATCAACTCCGGAGTCCGGTTCTCCGTCAACGCGGCGACAACAGCCTTCAGTGACTCGTACACACGGTCCGCCTCGCGATGTTGCGATTCGAGTTCGTCCAAGACGCGAGTTCTTCTTGTGTGAGATGGCCACGGAGACGCGGGAAGACGCTCTGCTCCTCGTCCACCGTGTGCAAAACGCCGCTGGTATCCATGAAACGAAGGCTGTTCGTGATCGCCGTCAGCGCCTCGCCCGGAGCCGATTCGAGGTGCGCGCCGGCGCGCTCGAGAATGGAAAGGCGATCCTCAATCCTCCGGTGGCACGCGAAGAGGTGCTCGAATCGGACCCTCTTTTACGGGCGGGGCGTTTTGGAGTTCAATCTTTACCATTGCAAAGATCAGCGTAAAACAATTCTTCCATTTGCTGCCAATCGCCGTCGACCTTCATTGGCCCTACAAACGCCTGCCAGACTTGATCGACCGGATCGGCCGCCAGAATCGCGGCGGTCTTCTCATGGTCTTCAGCATCCATGAGCAGAACCAGTTCATCCCCGAGTATATAAACAGCGCAGAACGGATATGCCGGCCTCCCGGTAACGGCGCATCAGGTCGCTGGAGACGGTTCGATGGGCCTCGATATACTCTTGCCGGCGTTCAGGCCTGAGCCTGGTCCGGTAGACCTTGCGCTGCATGCGCAACCTCCACGGGAATCAGTTGGCGAATGTCGTCAATCCAGTAATCAGGCTCAAATGCGGCCATCTGATCGATGTCGCCGTAGCCGTAACGGACACCGCAAATCTTCACTCCGGCGCGACGACCGGCTTCCATATCAGGAGCCGAATCGCCGATCATCAGGCAGTCCTCAGGATCGGCTTTGAAGACTTCAAGCGACTTGAGGATTACGTCAGGATTCGGTTTGCAGGGAAATCCATCGGTGCCCTGCACATGAGAGAAGTACGGCAGCAATCCAAACTGCTCGAGGACTATGCGGGTGGTGGGAGTTCCCTTTGTCGTGGCCGTTGATTTCAGGCCACTAAGCATCGAGATGGTTTCGTGAACGCCCGGGTAGAGCCTCGTCGACTTGTGCCCTCGTGTCGGATATACAGCCCGATACTCGCAAACCAGAGTATCGATCTCACCGGCGGACATCTCCGGAAAGAGATCACCGAATAAATCGATCAGGTGGTACCCGATATATCGCTTCAGGAAAGTATCTTCGACGTTCGGGCGGGAGGTACTGGAGAGAACGGAACGGATGGCTCCGCAGATATCCTCCGCGGAGTCCACCAACGTACCGTCAACGTCGAACAGGTAAACCGGAAAAGCCGGAATCACGCAGGTTGCGGACTCCCGCCTTCCAGGCCAGGAACACGCATGCCGCCACTCGGGATCGTGTGACCCTTCGTGTCGTCCGAACTCTTAGAAGTCGTCAGCGGCTGCAAAGGCTGGCCGTCGATGAGCGCCTTCACCTCCGCTCCGTCGAGAACTTCACGTTCCAACAGGGCCAGAGCAATGCGATCCATCGCTTCAGAATATTCACTGATGATGCGCTTGGCATCCTGGTAACCGCCGTCGACCAGTTTTCGGACCTGCTGATCGATTTCGATTGCCGTCGATTCGCTGTAGTCGCGGTGCTGCGCGATCTCGCGGCCGAGGAAGATCTGCTCCTCCTTCTTGCCGAAGCTCATCGGGCCGAGTTCACTCATGCCCCACTCGCAGACCATCTTGCGTGCCAGATCCGTCGCGCGTTCGATATCGTTGCCCGCCCCTGTCGTGATGTGCTTCATGAACATCTCTTCAGCGATACGGCCACCCATCAGAATCGCGAGTTGCGCGATCAGGTAATCCTTCGAGTAGCAGTGCTTGTCATCCAGAGGCAACTGCATGGTAAGACCGAGCGCCATGCCGCGTGGAATGATCGTCACCTTATGCAGCGGATCTGCGTGAGGCATCATCAGCGCGACCAGCGCGTGACCAGCTTCGTGATACGCAGTGTTTTTCTTCTCCTCGTCGGAGATGATCAGCGATTTCGCTCCACGCCCATGATGACCTTGTCTTTCGCAAGCTCGAAATCAAACTGGGTCACGACCTTGCGATTTTGACGAGCGGCCACGCAGCGCGGCTTCGTTCACCAGGTTCGCCAGGTCGGCTCCCGCGAAACCCGGAGTTCCGCGAGCGATCACACCAAGTTCGACATCGTCCGAAAGCGGGGTCTTCTTCGTGTGGACCCGGAGAATCATCTCGCGGCCCTTCACGTCTGGACGGCCGACAACAACGCGCCGGTCGAAACGGCCGGGGCGAAGAAGCGCAGGATCGAGTACGTCAGGACGGTTCGTCGCCGCGACAAGAATAACGCCCTCGTTCGATTCAAAGCCATCCATTTCGACGAGCAACTGGTTCAAAGTCTGCTCGCGCTCGTCGTGTCCACCGCCGAGGCCTGCGCCGCGGTGACGGCCGACAGCATCGATTTCGTCGATAAAGATGATGCAGGGAGCGTTCTTTTTCCCTTGCTCAAACAGATCGCGAACCCGGCTCGCGCCGACACCCACGAACATTTCGACAAAGTCGGAACCCGAAATCGAGAAGAACGGCACATTCGCTTCACCCGCGATAGCGCGTGCAAGCAAGGTCTTGCCGGTACCGGGGGGGCCGATCAAAAGCACCCCCTTAGGGATACGCCCGCCCAACTTCTGGAATTTTTGAGGCTCACGCAGAAATTCAATAATTTCCTGCAGTTCTTCTTTCGCCTCTTCAACGCCGGCCACATCCTTAAATGTGACCTTTTTCTGCTGGGATGAGTGCAGCCGGGCGCGACTCTTCCCGAAGCTAAGGGCCTTGTTACCGCCGCTTTGCATCTGGCGCATCATGAAGATCCAGAACGCCAGCAGCAGTACAAAGGGAATTGCGTTGATTAATATGGATACCCAGTTGCCGGAGCTTGCCTCGCGAATGTCCATATTGACATTCTTGTCGCGAAGCGTTTTGTAGAGGTCGGGATAGTTCATCGGGATCATCGTGACCAGTCGCGAGCCATCCGTGTACTGGCCTTTGACTTGGTTCCCGCTGATCTGGACGCCTTTGACTTTGCCCTGCTCCACCTGGTTCATAAACTCGGTGAATGTCGGCTGGGCTTCGACACCGGTTTTGCCGGCCTTGACGACTACCCAGATCAGGACTGCGACGCAGATCAGTACGATCCAAAGAACCGCCGTCTTTACGTTAGAATTCATTCGTTCTCCCTATGAGGACCGACCTGTTATCGATTCTTAATATAGTGACGCCGAATCGAGGTTGTTCGATTCAGCGGAATCAGTTTCTTGCTCCACAATACGAAGAATTAGGCGGGCGTCCTGCGTTGGAGCATATTCGGAGGACACTCCGAATTTCCGGGTCCACACAATTTTCTCTCCGCTAGTGATAACCGGCCAGCCTTGGCGGTCCCATATAGGGATACGCGCAAACTGGAACAGCGTCTTGATCTTCTCGATCGAATGGCCAAGCCGTTGGAACTGGTCGCCCGGATGCCAATTGCGCAACTCCAACGGACCTGAAAACCGGTCTGCATCGATCAGGGAAGGGGTCGATCCCCTGCCCTCTGTATTATACCCTTCAGGCGGGTGGGAGTATTCCGTATTTTCAGCAACTTCTATGCAGACAATTCCTGGCTGCCCGGGAATAGCAGCGAAACCCGGCCAGCGTAGCTCCACGCAGTAGTCCCTTTCCCACCGGCTTTCAGTCCTGGGTTGTGCGAAACGAAGCCATTCAAATGACCGGAACACGTCCAACCCCGGAGCCTGATACCGGCCATGTCCCTCTCTTTGCGCCGCTAACGAGAGCAACGCCTCGATGTGGAACAGGTTGATTTCCCGTAAGTTCCCCTTCACACGAAACACAGCCCGGCGAATGAGCCGCTTTTGGACAGCGCGTGGAAGCTCACTTAACTCTTCGGCATTTACGAGAACAGCTTTAGTACTTTTTCTAAGGTACCTATCTTCAAGACGGTTGACTTCAACCGACCAGTATGCCTCTTCATCGCGAGCGAGTTCCGCGGTTCTCGCCAGAACCTCATCGACGGCCGGTTGTGCAGAACGAACCCGGGGCAGGATTTCGTGCCGCAGCCAGTTGCGCGCGAACGACGAGTCCATATTGGTGGCATCTTCCCGCCACGCCAGGTTCTTTTCTCGAAGAAAAGCAAGAACTTCCTCGCGACTACAACCTAGCAGAGGCCGAATCAGCCGGCCATCGACGACCGGCAGAATCCCCGCCAATCCTGCAGTACCCGAGCCTCGTAGGAGGCGGTAAAGGACCGTCTCCGCCTGATCCGACCTTGTGTGCCCGGTCGCCACCCGATCGACTGGCAGGCTATCGAAAAACTTCAGCCGTGCTAGCCGACCAGCCTGCTCAAGGTTATCCCCGGAGCTCGCGACATCGAACTCGGCATAGTGAAACGGCAGCTCGAGGCTGGCTGCCAATTCCCGAACGAACCTGGCATCCCCATCGGACGCCGAACCTCGTAGTTTGTGGTTCAGGTGCGCGACTGAAAGCTGAATGCCGAGCGCGGGCGCAAGTTCGTGAAGAACATGTAGCAGACAAACCGAATCGGCACCGCCGGATACGGCAACAGCCACCCGTTCGCCTCGTGCGCACATGCTATAACGGGAAAGCGTTCCCGACACGCGATCAAGCAAAGCTTCTCCATTGTAAAGGCGAGGATCATACTTGGACATCCAACAACTGGCCGCTCAGGTCGAGATGCTTCTTATGGACGTCGATGGTGTCATGACCGATGGCAGGCTCTACAACATCCCGGACGCAGCCGGCAACATGGTCGAAACCAAAGGTTTCGACTCGCAGGACGGTATCAGTCTGCAATGGATGTGCTGGAATAACATCAGGACCGGCTTGATCAGCGGCCGTGCTCGCCCGCGACGATCGAACGCGCCAAGCAATGCAAATTTGCCTACGTTTATCAAGGACACATCGAAAAAATCCCGATTCTCGAAGAGATCCTTGCAGATGCCAAGATCGACCCGCAGCGGGTGGCGTATATCGGAGACGACCTGACAGACATTGTCATCATGCGCCGTGTGGGACTGTCATTCGCCACCGCGAATGCTCGCGACGAGGTGAAGCGCGTCGCGCACTACACCACGCGGCAGCCCGGCGGCTCCGGCGCCGTCCGTGGGTTTGCGAGTTCATTCTGAAGGCCAAGAACCTGTGGGAACCCCTGCTCCGGAAGTACGAAGCTGTCGTATAAGCCATGGCAGAGCGAATCGGGATCGTTGTTCACGCTGAGCGGGGTCCTGGAGTTCTTCACCAAATCACCGGAGTGATCGCCCGCTATGCGGGTGACATTGCAACTGTAGATATTCTTTCGAGCCACCCACCGGAGACCCGGATCTACTTCGAGATTGAGTTGCGGTAGACAGCCCGGAGCTGATCGAAGATGTTCGTCGCCTACCGATAGTGCACGATGCAACTGTGGTCAAGAGCCTGAACAAGATCTTCGGGAAGCGAATCATCATAGTCGGAGGGGGCGCGCAGGTTGGGCAGGTAGCGCTCGGCGCGATTTCGGAAGCCGACCGCCATAATATTCGAGGCGAGCACATTTCGGTCGACACCATCCCTCTCGTAGGCGAGCAGCCTCTCGCAGACGCTGTCAGGGCGGTCGGGAATCTTCCACGCGCCCGAGCGGTGGTATTGGCCGGATCGCTGATGGGCGGCGAAATCTTCGAAGCGGTGAAAGAGGTTCGGATCAAGGGCTTCTGGTGATCAGCCTGAATATGGCCGGAAGCGTTCCCGATGCAGCCGACCTCGTTGTGACAGATCCCGTCCAAGCGGGCGTGATGGCCGTCATGGCGGTAGCGGAAACGGCGAAATTCAACGTTAAGCGACTCAGTCGTCGCGTGTTCTAATCATGCGACGTTTTGACGTCAGTACTTGACGTCATCACTTCATTCGCAGTAGAATGGCTATATTATGCGAGATCGCGCGTCTGCACAAGACAAAGCCAGACGCTCCACAGCGATGACCGTGCGGATTCCGGGAGCGTTCATGGAGAGATTAAGAGTGAAACTCGCCCAGGACGGCGAGAAGTTTCAAAGCAAGACGCTCGAACTTCTCGAAACATACGTGGACGGTACGCCACAGGAGTCAGAACATGATCGGCGTATGAAGATCGCGCGAGAGGAAATGGAGCGGTTCCGCGAATCGTTCGAAGTTCTCTCCAGGTGACAGAACCCGTCTGGTTAACCATCGAAGACGTGCTCGCGCTCCACACCATGCAACTGGCAACGTTTGGCGGGCCTGAAGGCATTCGGGATCGAAATGGCATCGAGGCCGCGACATTCCGTCCTCAGCAGCACTGGCATTATGCTGCCGTGCGTGACGTGTTCCAACTCGCTGCGATCTATGTCGAATCGTTTGCCACGACACAGCACTTCGTTGATGGTAATAAGCGGGTGGCACTTCACTCCGCGTTGTTGTTTTTGCGTTTGAACGGGTACCGATTGGAAGCCGACCCTTACCTACCTGCCCAAGCCGTTCTCGATGTTGCAAACAAAATCATGACGACCGAACAGATGGGCGCCTGGTTTCGCCGCGCACTCAAAGAATTCCTAGTCCCGATACTTCCCCTGCAATTGGAACATCCGCACGCGAAATGGATCAAGAAACGAATCGACACCGTTCATGAGGCTCACCTTCGTACCCTCGACGTTGTTCCAACGCACCGGTGTCTCCACAACCTTGATCCCGAGCAGTCGAGCGATAAACAGATCCTCTACGTCGAAGCCGAATCCATCCAAATGCTGCTTCGGAAAGATCCGTCGCGCCGCGGCCGAACTGTAGAGCTTGAACCCGCACTGGGTGTCCATAAAAGACAATCCCGTAATCACCCGCATTACGAAATTGAAAACGCGACCCGCGTATTCCCGGCTGGCAGGCTGATGTACGCCGATCAGCGACCGGTCGAGTGCCCGCGAACCGATCGCTACATCCGCTCCGGCCGACGTAGCCGCCATGAATAGCCGGTCGATCTCGCTGATCGGCGCGGACAAGTCCGCGTCAGTGAACAGGATCCAGTCACCCTTCGCGCCGAGCATACCGTGTCGCACAGCATACCCTTTCCCGCGATTGCCCGGATTCTGCAGCAGCCGAACCCCCGGGTGCGTGGTCGCGTACTGACGCACGCATTCAGCAGTTCCGTCTCGAGAACCGTCATCGACGACGATTACCTCGACGAACTCGAATCGGCCGCCGATATACTCCAGGATCGTATCGAGCGAGCCGGGAAGACGCTTTTCTTCGTTGTAGGCAGGGATAACGATCGAAAGCGAGAGCAACTTCAAATTCTACCGTGCGCGAACTGACCAATCCGGGGTATCATTCGGCTTATGGACGATTGGGAACAGCCAAGTACATCCGCGCAGACCTTCAGCGCAGGCGGCGACATCGAAACCCTGCACAAGGAGTTGGCGCGAGCGGTCGAGCGAATCGATGCGCTGCAAACGCCGCGTTGCCGAATCGAAGCGCAGGTAAGCGGAACAAGAACCAAGACCTTCGGAGCCTGATCTCCCGAACGGCGCCCCGTATAATGAGGGTTCCAGGGAGATCTAATTGTCGCTTGAGCGAGAGCTGATTCAGCAACGTACGCAACGTATCCGTGAAATTGAAGCGCTTGGGTTTAAACCGTATGGCCAGCGCTATGAAGCCTCGCACAACATTCCGGAGATTTTGGCAGCTTACGGTTCTAAGTCTTCTGAGGAACTGGACGCCAATCGTGTATCCGTAAAGATCAGCGGCCGCATTCACACCATGCGGCGGATGGGCAAAGCCGGCTTCGCTCACTTGATGCAGAACGGCGAGAAGCTCCAGGTATATGTCAAGAAAGATGCGGTCTCCGGACACCGACTACCAACTCTGGTCCTGATCGATCTCGGCGACATCGTGGGTGTCGAGGGCTACTTGTTCCGCACCCGCACCGGTGAACTAAGCGTACACGCCGAGAAGCTCTACTTTCTTTCCAAGATTCTGCTCGCCATGCCGGAAAAATGGCACGGCCTGGAGGATGTCGAGACGCGGTATCGCCAGCGGTATCTCGATCTGATCGCCAATCCGGAAGTCCGGCGTGGCATTCGTCACGCGAGCTAAGGTCATCTCTTCATTCCGCCGCCAACTCGAAGCACGCGACTTCATCGAAGTGGAGACGCCGATGATGCAGCCTCTTTACGGCGGCGCGGCGGCGCGTCCGTTCGTGACGCATCACAACACGCTCGACATCGATCTTTATCTCCGCGATCGCGCCTGAGCTGTATTTGAAGCGCCTCGTCGTCGGCGGGCTCGAGCGCGTTTACGAGATCAACCGGAACTTCCGCAACGAAGGCATCTCGACGCAGCACAACCCCGAGTTCACGATGCTCGAGTTTTACCAGGCCTACACGGACTACCGCGGGTCTGATGGACTTGACCGGAGAATTATTGCGTCAGGTCGCTATCGATGCCACGGGGTCCACGCAGGTCGAATACGAAGGCCAGACCATCGACTTCGACAACATCCGGCGATTCTCATGCGCGAAGCTGTAGTCGAGTTCTGGACCGGCGCGGACAAACCCACGCTCGACAATGTCCGCGACCCGGAGTGGCTGTCACGTCATTCGAGTAAAGCAACCGCCGGCGAACGCCTGGTGGACATCTTCGAGCGCGTATGCGAGAAGCATCTCATCCAGCCGACGATCATCTACGATTACCCTGTCGAAACGTCGCCGTTGTCTAAGAACAAGGCGGACGAACCCGATTTCGTCGAGAGGTTCGAAATCTATATCGCAGGCATGGAGATCGGCAACGCATACACCGAGTTGAACGATCCGCAAGAGCAGCGCCGCCGGTTTGAGATGCAACTCGGAATGGCGGAACGCGGCGATGAGGAAGCACATCGCATGGATGAGGATTATTTGCGCGCGCTCTGCTACGGCATGCCGCCGACAGGGGGAGAAGGCATCGGAATCGACCGAGTGGCGATGGTGATGACCGGCTCGAAATCGATCCGCGACGTCATTCTTTTTCCATTGCTGCGGCCTGAGGGCGAAATCGGTATCGCTGAAGATCTTCGCGCCGCTGAACGGTCGTGAAGGAGTTTCGAACTCTTTGTCGCTCTGCGGTACTTGCGCGCAAAACGCAAGCAGGCGGTAATCTCGGTAATAACGGTCATCTCGATTCTCGGCGTTGCCGCTGGAGTGATGGCTCTTGTGATTGCGCTTGCCATCAACAATGGTTTCCGAGGCACTCTGCAGCGCAACCTGCTATCCGCGACGGCTCACATCAGCATCCTCGAGAAAGAACCCGGCTACGGCATCGAGAATTGGCGTGAGCTTATAACGAAGCTTCGGAACCTGCCTGGAGTCACGAGCGCAGCGCCCTCTTTCTATGGCCAAGTGATGATGCTTGGGCCAAGGCAGTCGACGGGCGCGCTCGTCAAGGGTGTAGAGCCGTCGACCGCGACGCTTCAAACCGAGATGCTGTCTCACCTCAAGCAAGGTTCCATCGCAAATCTCGAAAAGACCAGCGGTCAACCGGGCATCATTCTTGGATCCAAACTCGCGCAGACGCTCGGAATCGGATTCAACGATGTCGTCCGTGTAGCGTCGCCGCAAGGAGAGATGACTCCGATGGGCCCACGCATAACGGAGTATCGTTTTCGAGTGGTTGGAATCTTCGAGTCTGGCTTTTACGATCTTGATGCGAACTGGGCGTATACCAAGTTGTCATCGGCACAGGTGCTGTTCAACGTCGAGGATGTGGTCAACTCAATCGAGCTCCGGGTAGCTGAGATCTACAAAGCCCCTGAAATTGCAGCAGCGGCAGACCGCATCATCGGACCGCGACTCGCAGCCGCAACGTGGATGGAGCAGAATCGGCCGATCCTGAATGCGCTGCAGATGGAAAAGGTAGTGACTGTCATCACGATCGGACTCATCCAACTCGTAGCCGCGTTGAACATCCTGATCGCGCTCATCATGATGGTGATGGAAAAGTACAAAGACATCGCGATCCTGATGTCGATGGGCGCTCGTCATCAGCAGATCCGGCGCATCTTCGTGCTCCAAGGCGTCATGATTGGCGTTGTGGGAGCCATCCTCGGACTGGTCGCCGGGTATTCCTTGTCCTACTTCGCAAATCGCTACCAGTGGATCAGCCTCGATCAGGAGGTGTATTCATTTGCATTCGTCCCCTTCGAGCCGCGCAGCATCGATGCGCTCTGGATCGCCGCTGTCGCCATAGGCGTAAGCTTCATCGCAACAATCTACCCCGCGCGAAATGCAACCCAGATCGTGCCTGTAGAAGCCCTGAGGTACGAATAGCGAATGTGCGGTATTTCCGGCTTCACTCATCGCGAGTGGCTGCCCGCGCCATCCCTAATCGCTGAATCCGCACGCTGCATCCACCATCGCGGTCCGGATCAAACGGGAACCTACGAATCGCATGTGGTGTCCATGGGAGCTGTGCGGCTGAAGATTATCGATCTCGCCGGCGGCGATCAACCGATGCGCGCAAGCAACGGCGATGTGGTGATCGTGTTCAATGGCGAAGTCTACAACCACGCCGAGATCCGCAATGAACTCGAGTCGCTCGGTGTTCGATTTCAATCCCATTGCGATACGGAAGTCGTCCTCCGCGCGTACGTGCACTGGGGGAAGCGATCGTTCGAACGGCTTCGCGGAATGTTCGCGTTCGCCATCTGGACAGAGTCCGAACGGCGACTGATCCTTGTACGCGACCGTCTCGGCATCAAGCCCTTGTATGTCTATCGACGCGGCGACGATCTCTATTTCGGATCCGAACTGAAAACCCTCTTCGCCCATCCTGAAATCGACCGGCGCATCGATCCTACCGGCCTGAATCTATATCTTTCTCTGAACTATATCCCCGGCACTCACACCATGGTTCAGGGCATCGAGAAACTCAGACCGGGAACATGGCTGGAGTGGCACGATGGCCGCGTCACGCAGGACGCATATTGGCGGCTCGAATTTGCCTCTCGGTCGACAATGCTGGATACGGCGAAAGAAGAACTCGACGCTTTGTTGAAATCCGCGATGAAGGAACACCTCATCTCGGACGTCCCGCTGGGCGTGTGGTCAAGCGGCGGTGTCGACTCGTCCACCGTTGTCCACTACGCGTCTGAAGCGGCCGGCCGGCAGTTGAAGACGTTCTCCGTGTCATTCCAGGGCCGTAGTTTTGACGAGAGTCCCTGGTTCCGGGAAATCGCCGCCAAGTACAACACGGACCATCACGAATTCGACCTGCATCCCGAAGTCGAGATTCACGATGTCATTGATCAGATGTCGTACTTCTCCGATGAGCCGAGCTCGGACGCAGGCGCCGTCCCCGTATGGTTTCTGTCGAGGATGAGCCGTCAGCATGTCACTGTCGCGCTCAGCGGCGAGGGAGCGGACGAATTATTCGGCGGGTATCAGACGTATCTTGCCGATGAGTACGCGCGCAGGCTCCAGCTCCTTCCCACGCCTCTTCGCAAAGCCGGGCTTGGCGTAGCGAACCTTTTGCCCGTGTCCGACGATAAGATCAGCTTCGAGTACAAACTAAAGCGCATGCTCGCGGGATCGTTGTTGCCCGCCAATGAAGCGCATTTCTTCTGGAACGGAACCTGGTCGCAGGATCAGCGGCGGAGATTGTTGAAAACCTTCCGCGAAGTGCGGCTTCCTGGAGGAGATCCCTTGCTCGTCGACCAGCAGAATTACCTTCCCGACGACATCCTCTACAAGACGGATCGCATGAGCATGGCGCATTCGCTCGAAGTCCGCCCGCCGTTCCTCGATCATCGCATCGTGGAATTCGCCGCCCGCCTCCCGCACGATCTGAAGATTCGCGGATCGACCCTCAAGTACATCCTTCGCGAGTTGATGCGTGACAAGCTCCCACAATCGGTGCTGACCCGATCGAAGCAAGGTTTCGACATCCCGACGCACCACTGGTTTCGGACGATTCTGAAAGATCGCCTGCTTGATACGGTCAATCGAGAGTCGGTCGAGGCAACAGGACTTTTTCACTGGCCGGGTGTCCACCGGGCCATCGCCGACCATCTCGATCGACGCGCAAATTACGGCTACCATTTATGGGGATTATTGATGCTATTTCTATGGATTCGCCGGTGGAAATTGAGTCGTGTGAACACCTGAATTGAAGATTGTTGAGACGAACCTTCTAGAATGACAACTTACCTTACATAGCACCACCCGTACTCCGGATGCACTGCCATGTGCCCTGAGCCGTGGAGTGTCGTTTTCGGAGGATGTTTGTTTCGTATAGTTATGTCTTTGTCTGCGCTGCTACTGGTAGCGTCCATCGCTCCCGCGCAGTCGACCTCTTCCCCTTTCATCTGCCAGACGAGTGCGGGCGTGCCGCCGGTAGTGCGCGCAGAGAGTCGCACCGAGATAGTCGGCGACTACGTCGTAATGTGCTCCGGCGGTACGCAGGGCCAGCCCGTCACCGCGAGTTTCACGATGTTTCTGAATACGAATGTCACCAGCCGCGTCCTATCGGATAACGGCACGTCCGAAGCGCTGCTGCTTGTCGACGAGCCAGGCAGCGCGCAGCAGGCAGTCGGAGTGAACGTTTTCGCTGCAAAGAAAGGACCGCAAGGCGAGAACTCCCTATTATTCGCGGATGTTCCATTCACTCAACCCGGCAGTGGCCCGGCACGCATATTCCGATTTACAAATATACGCGTTGACGCGTCGTTGGTGGGAGCGTCCAGCACACTGGTTCCTTCACAGATTGTTGCGTTCCTCTCGGTCAACGCATCCCACTCGGTAGCCATCGACAACCCGCAGCAGACCGTCGCGTTCGTACTATCGGCGATCCAATCATCCGTGCGTCTTCCCGACGACACCGGCGGCTCCGTTTTGCTCCCGTCCTGCACGTCACAAAACACAGCACTCCTGAACTCTCCGACAGCCACAACAGGGACGGCATCTTTCGATCTGCGGTTCCGTGAGGGCGTTCAGATATCGTTCAAAACCCGATCCAATGGACCCGATCTGTTAACACCATCGGCACAGGACATCCCAGGCGTGGTGTTCAACACAGAAACCGGCTTTTTCAATCCGCAATATCCGGTAGCTGACAGCCTGCATCGAGCCGGAATGGCGGACCACGGCACGAAGTTGATGGCCCGTTTTTCCCAGATTTCTCCAGGTGTGAAGCTGTTTGTCACCACGTCGGCCAAGACTCGCACGATTTCGCCTAGTACTGCCGTGCTGGTTGCTACTGACAACGCGGAAGCCGGCCCATGGGCGCCCCTCAGCCCAACGACCACCGCCGTGATCAGCGGTGAGACCGTAGGCATACGGCCGCTCGATATTACAAACGGCGTCGCGACGGCCGTGTGGGAGGTGACCAATGCAAACCCATCGGAAATTGACAGCCTAAAAGCCGCCGTTCTCGTGGCATACCAAGGCCCGATTGCATCGGGAATCATGTATGTGGCCACGTCACTCGCTCCGATTCGCGCATCGAGCGTGATGAGCTCGACCGCGCCGATTCCCGGTTTCGGCGATCGCTCTTCTACAGACCTGGTGACGTTCACGCCTGAATGTTCCGCTCCCGCCGACCTGACGGCCCCTCTGCTGACCGGCGCGAATACCGTTTACCAGGGTCAGACACTTCCCGTGACCGTGACCCTTCGCAATATCGGAGCCGGCCCTGCCGGCGGTTTCAGTGCGGTAGTGAGTCTCTTTTCGTCATCAGCGATGACGACGGTCCTCTCCAGCGCGGCGGCATGCACGTTCGAATCTCTTGCGGCCGCCGCGAGCGCGACCTGCCAGCGCGATCTGCCGATTCCCGCCGGGTTGACACCGGGGACATACTATGCCGGAATCGTGGTCGACGGCGCCAACAGCGTACCCGAGGTCGATAAAACAAATAACAAAGCGAGTTATGCAGTAGCGGTCCAGTTGAGACCTGTTTCAGCGCCCCAGCCCGCCGCGATCGCGCCCGCCTCCGGATCGGGATACGCCCAAACCTTCGCGGCCACATTTCTGACACAAAAGCCAAATGGCGGCGAACCCGACGCGGTGTACTTTCTGGCGGCCCCCACAATCACCGCCGTGAACGCCTGTCTTATCGAATACACCCCGATATCAGGAACGTTTCGCCTGTTAGCGAACGATGGCGCCACCTGGAGCGCTTCCATGACCACCGGCGGCACGGACCTGCAGAATAGTCAGTGCACCGTGCACGGGACCAGCTCCGGCTCGATCAACATGCTCAGTGACACGCTGCAGCGCAACCTGGTCAACTACGCGGTTACATTCAAGTCCGGATATGGTGGATCGAAGAACCTGTATCTACTGGCAATGAACACCGCCCTTGGGCTGAACAGCGGATGGGTAACGATCGGAGCCTGGGATGTGCCATCTGCCGGAGCCGTAGTCTCGCTGCAGCCTCTCAACGGCGGAGCTACGTCGGGAACGTTTACGTCGACATTTCACCATACGGGTGGCGCCAACGCCCACTATCTTGGATACACTCTCTTTCTCCCGACGCCGAACGTCGTGAACTATACCGCCCAAGGCACTTGTCTGGTCGAATACAACCGCATCAGCAAAGGCGTGCGATTGATCGACAACGCCGGAACGGGTTGGCTCGGGGGCGCACCGATCAGCAGCACAGCTCAATCTTTATCGAACAACCAATGCACTATCCAGGTCTCTGCGATGACAGCGACCATCGACGGCAATACGATGATCGTAACCATCCCTGTCACGTTCAAGTTGTCCATAGGTCCAGTCCTCGGCACGTTCCTTCAGGCGCTCGACGTCAATGGGAACTGGACGGGGATGACGCAATTCGGAAACTGGGGAGTGCCAGGAGCGCAGCAGACCCGAGTGGGACCGGCGTTCGCGGGCATAGGAATTCAGGCGGCCGCAACACTTAATAGCCGAAAACTGACAACATACATTGCACATCCAGCGGGCGCGGCCGGCCTCAGCATGATCACTATGCTCGCCGCGTCCGGCATAAGCGCGACGAAGACCTGTCAGGTCGTCTTTATCCCCGGCCTCGGCATTAACCTTATCGATGACACGCGCACCGCGATGGTCTCCCCAACTTGGGCGACTCCTGGAGAGAACGTTACGCTCGCAAACAGCCAGTGCTCCTTCAACGCAAACGGTGTCGTCTGGCAGCCGGGCCCAACTTCCGTCCTTACCATGCCAATGACGTTTGCCTCGCCCGGGTTGTCCGGCGTTCAGACCATCTACGTCAATGCCTTCGATGTCACCGGCAGAACGACCCACTGGGTAACCGCCGGGTCGGTCACCGTGCCTTAAGCCCGCTGACCATTCCAAACGCCAGGTCCGAGCGGAACTCGAGGCTCTCGCCTCGCTGTTCCGCTCGAACAACCGCCAACTCAATCTTTTGCAGCCCCGCGGCATAAACATCGTCCGAGAGCAGCGCGAGCAGCGAGTTGCTTTCCTTCTTTAGAAACGGATCGGCCAGGACCCCGCGTCCTGTATATCGCAAACCAGAATTGTCGACGATTCGCAGTTCCACATCGTCCAGACCGGCCTCCGAGGACCAATCGACAACCTGCCCGAACGACGGGTAGCGCCGCATGTCTAACTCGAACGCGCCTTCAAAGTAATCGTACGGATATCGCCGCCGAACCGCCCGAGGATCGATGCCGATCGTCGCCAGCATTCCTCCGGGCTTCAGCAGCATCGCCGCATCCTTGATGAACGCACGCGCGTCATGGAAATGATGGATCGCATTCACGGTGTAGATGACATCGAACGATCCAGCACGAAACGGAAGCATGTTCGCCCTCGCGTATACCAGATCCGCCAATCCACGCGCCTGCGTGAGCATGCCCATCGATGCATCGACGCCGACGACTAACCCTCCAGCCCGTCTCAGCGGCTCTATCCACCGGCCAGTCCCGCACCCGACCTCCAGCACCTTCGCCGCACGAGACCGCCGAACAACCTCGATCAGTGCCCGCTCGATTCCGTCCAGACGGTACTCCTGATATCTCGCGTTATAAGAGCCGGCAAGCGAATCGTAGTCAACGCGCGAACGATCCATAGCTACGATTCTCGCCTGTCCTCGATAATGGACAGTTGGACCCACGACTCGCCAGACGTTACGACCTGCTTGTGTGCCTGTTCGCCGCGGCTATCTATCTGGTTGCCTGCATCAGCCCGCCCGCTCTCATGGATGACGTGGATGCCGTGCAGGCGCAGATCGCACGAAACATGCTCGAGTCGGGTGACTGGGTGACGGCCCGGCTCAACGGCGTAGCATATCTGGAAAAATCGCCGTTGGTGTATTGGCTAATGGCAGTTTCGTTCGCAATCTTCGGTGTCCATGATTGGGCCGCGCGCCTGCCTATCGCCCTGAGCGTAGTCGTCTTGGCCTGGTTGATCAATCGGATCGGACGTTGGGCTTTCGACGCCAGAGCCGGATTCTACGCCGGGCTTTGTATTGCGACGTGTGTCGGCCTCTTTCTCTTCACCCGCATCCTGATTCCCGATGTCATTCTCACCACAACAATAGCTCTCGCAATGTGGGCGTTTCTCCGCGCGCTTGATGAGCACGAACCCAGGCCGCGGCTGTGGGCCTATACATTTTGGGCAGCAATCGCCACCGGGCTCCTGCTGAAAGGCCTGATCGCGGCTGTGTTCCCCATTGCCGCCGTGTGCTTGTATCTTCTTTTCGCAAAGCAGCTCCGGAATATCATGAGGCTCCGTCCGTTTGAGGGGATCGCGATACTGCTGGTGATCGCCGCGCCATGGCACATCATTGCGACTCTGCGAAACCCTCCTTATTTCGATCTCACTCCGAAGAGCGAGCCCGGTCATTATCACGGGTTCTTCTGGTTCTACTTCCTGAACGAGCACGTCTTCCGATTCCTGAACATGCGGCATCCCCGCGATTACAATACGGTCCCGCGATATCTCTTCTGGCTCTTCCACCTGCTCTGGCTGTTTCCGTGGAGCGCATTCTTCCCCGGACTGCTGAAACTCTCCTACAAGCCGGTCAACCGCGCAGGCCGTACGCGATTAATCGCGCTCTGTTGGGTGGGTTTCGTCATGGTGTTCTTCACTTTTTCGACGACGCAAGAATACTACTCGATGCCGATCTACCCTGCCCTTGCGCTGTTACTAGGTTGCGCGATAGCGACACCGCATCCATGGCGCACAGCGGGGGCGAAAGTCATCGCTGTTGTGGCCGGCCTCGCCGCGCTGGCGATCGCAGGCATTCTATGGCATGTTCGTGGCCTGCCGACTCCGGGCGACATCTCCAACGCGCTGACCTCGAACCCGGAAGCGTACACGCTTTCTCTCGGCCATATGGGAGATCTCACGATCGAAGCGTTCGCCTATCTACGATTACCCCTGATCGTCGCTGGCGTGGCGTTCCTTGTTGGAGCGATCGGAGCATGGCGATGCCGCTTTCTCGCAATCGCGGCGATGATGGTGTTATTCCTGAATGCGGCTCGTATGGCACTCGTCGTTTTCGATCCGTATCTTTCCTCGCGACCACTGGCCGAAGCCCTGATGAAGGCGCCGCCCGGACAACTCATCACCGATAATCAGTACTACACGTTCTCGTCCGTGTTCTTCTATACAAATCGGCGGGCCTTGCTGTTGAACGGCCGTGTCAACAATCTGGAGTACGGCTCGTATGCGCCCGGCGCGCCCGATGTGTTTATCGACGACACTCAGTTCGCGGATCTATGGCGCAAGCCGGAGCGATACTATGTCCTCGTAGAAAAACCTTCCGTGCCGCGCTTTGAAAAGCTCGTAGGTCGTGAAGCCTTGATCCAGGTGAAAGAGTCCGGCGGTAAGTTCCTGTTCAGCAATCATGCGGATCTGTATTGACGCGACCGCTCTGCTGCTTCGTTCGGCAGGGATCAAGAACTATCTGTACCACTGGATGAGATCCCTGCGCGAGTACGCGCCCGAGCATGAGATCAATGCATTCCCCCTGCTCGGCGATATCGGAGCGCTCGATCATGACCGATCGACGCTGACACCGCTTCAAACGTACCCGCGCATTGCCGTTTTGCAGTTCATCAACAAGATCTTCAAACCGGCCATCAATCTCGCCGTGCCGAAGGTCGACGTCTTCCACGCCTCGAACCAGATCCACTCCGTGCCGCGCGGGGTGAAACTCACGGGCACCATCTACGACATGACTTGCCTGCTAATGCCTCAGTTTCACACTCCTGCGAACGTCCGAGCCGAGTCGCATCATTACGATCGGGTCTTCAAACGTAGCGACGGTCTGATCGCCATCTCAGAAAGCGCCAAAGAGGATGCGGTGACACTGCTGCGACTGAACCCGGACAAGATCACGGTCATCTACCCCGGCATCCCCGAACGGTATTTTGAAGCCGAGCCAGGCGAGGTCCGAACGAAATACAACCTGTCGAAACCCTTCGTGCTCTTCGTCGGCACGATTGAGCCGCGAAAGAACGTGGATGCATTGCTTGACGCGTGGGTTCAGTTACCCTCTTCTATCCGTCAAGCCCATCATCTTGTGTTCGTCGGACCAATCGGATGGGCGGGCAATGCGACGGTGAATCGCCTTCGCTCCGGTATCGAAGGCGTGCGTATCTTGGGTTATATTCCGGAATCCGACTTGCCCGCCATCACAGCCGCCGCGACCGTGTTCGCCTACCCATCCTTCTACGAAGGCTTCGGTTTCCCCATAGCGCAAGCGATGGCCGCGGGCGTGCCGGTGATTACGTCAAACATTTCCTCCATGCCCGAGGTCGTAGGAGATGCCGGCATGCTCATCGATCCTCAAAGCGCGACGGCGTTAGCGGAAGCAATGAAGGCACTGCTCACGTCGCCGGGCAGGCGCCAGGACATGGCAGAAAAAGGGAGACGGCTGGCGAGAAGATTCACGTGGAAGAACTCGGCACTGCAGTCCGCCGAGTTCTTCTCACGCTTGGGTTAGAAACGAAGTGTCAATTGGTAGCGGATAATACGGCCCCCCGCCTCGAGAAAACGAGGATTCGCGAATCGGCCGCCGATCGATGTCTGCACGGAAGAAGCAATCGTACTCTCCCCCGGAACAAACGGACCCACGCTCTTGTAGCCGTACTGCGGATGATTCCAGATGTTATAGAACTCAGTCCGAAACTCGGTACGGAATCGTTCGGTGATCCGAACGTTCTTAATTAGATTAATATCCCAGTTATTCAACCCAGGGATACGCTCGGTGTTTCTGCCGGCGTTGCCGGTATGCGGCACATATCCCGGAGGTCCGGCCGCACCAAAAGTGGGCTGTCCGATATACCGCGCGTCTTTCGGATCCATCGGTACCGCGATGTATTTGCCCGTCGCCGCATCAAAAATGTCGGGATTGACGTACCCATACGGATTCGTCGACGAGATCCCGACCCACTGTGCCCGAACGCCATCCTGTCCAGCGGGATTCAGATCGGGACGGTTCGGTCCTCCAATACCATCGGAGTCCGCGCCATTCGCAACACTGTACGGCACACCCGACTCGAACGTCGTGATTCCCGCGATCTGCCAACCACCAGCGATCTTCCCAAGAGCGCCACGCTGATCCCGCATGAATGGCAGTTCATACAACCACGCAAACGACAGCTTGTGCGTGCGGTCGTACAGCGATGGCCCTTTCTCGAGTCGCTGCCCGCCAAATGCCGGCGGCAAACTCGATGTCGGCAGCGTGTTGTTGTAAGTGAATAGTTCGCTGCCATTATCCAGCAACTTGGACCACGTGTACGCAACGTTCAGCCCCAGGCTGCGGGTAAACCGCTTCTGCACCTGTGTCTGCCACGAGTGATAGGAAGAGTGCCCATCGTTTGTTCGAATGATCCGAACGCCCTGCATCGGGTCCAGCCGCGAATCGATGAGATAAGGATTCGGGCTTGCGCTGACCGCCGCCTGCAACTGCGCCAGTGATGTGAATCCATTTGGAAGAACCGCCAACGAAGCAGGAACCGCAGGATTCAGATCCTGCTGTACGTAGAGTTTCACGCCACTCGATCCGACGTAGGCAGTATCCAGGATCACGCTGCCCGGCAACTCGCGTTGAATCCCAAAAGACCAGCGCATGTAATACGGATTGACCAGATCGCCGGACATGAGGATATTCTGCGCGTCACGAGGCGTCAGCCTGCGCGCGGTCACTGGAAGCAGCGCAGAAAGGTTGGCGCGCCCGCGCGGCTCGGCTGCGGTCGTAGCGAAAACATTGCTTGTGGAGATTACGTTCGGCGATGAAGACGCCCCGTTGGACGCGATGTTGTTGAAGAACGAGTCGTAGCCCATGTTGAAGCCTGACCGGATCACACTCCTCCTGTCGCCGAAGATCCGGCCCAACCATCCGTCCTTGAACCCCGGAGAATAGGCAATACCGATGACCGGAATCCAATTGTTGTTATCGCGCTTGACTTGGTTCGGCTGATCGAACGGCCCGGTCGCCGTGCGTGGATCGATATTGAAGAGCCCGGTGAAAGCGGGTGAACGCAGCGAATTCATCGGCGTGCCGAAATTTTCGTAGCGTACGCCAAGTGTCAGAGTTAAATTCGCGTTGACCTGCCAACGATCCTGGAAGAAGTAAGCGTGGCGGAAATACGTCGGATAGTAAACCGGTGATCCGAAATCTCGACTCGCCGCTCCGCTTGACCCGCTGAAGTCATCGAGGAAGTTTGCGAAGGCCGAGTAATTGGTAGCTGACCCAAATAGCAGGCTTCCACGAACGACCTGCGGCGCGACTTGCCTCGATCGCTGGCTCATCAGATCTACACCGGTGCGGAACGTGTGCCGGCCGCGAACGTAGCTGACAGTATCCTGTAACACGAAGCTGTTCGCAATCCTGCCCTGCGGTATCGCCGCGGAAACGCCAATCTGCGTTAAGGGCGCGAAGGCGTATATAGGAAGGGACTGCGCGTCGGCAGCCGTTGCGTCCAGTGGGACGTCGAGAACAAAGCGGTTATACGGCAACCTCAACTCATTCGTGAACGAGGGAGAAAAGACGTGCGTCTCGGATAAAACTACTGCCTGATAACGATTGAATTCGCTCGACTGATAGCCTGGAAAATTCGCTGTGGATAAAGGAAGCGCGTTTTTCTCGTAACCATAACGCACCGTCAGAATATCCTTCTCGCTGAAATGATGATCGACCTTGGAAATTGTCTGGCGATCATCGAACTTGCGCGGATAGGCGAACAGACCCGTTCCCGTTTCGATGTTTCCGCGGTCCCTGCCTGTGACAGGGTCTACGCCGAGAACGATATTTCCGAATTGACCGGTACCCGTGACGCCGTCGGTGACCCTCAGATACAAGTCGGCATGAGGATTGGTTCCTTCCGGAAAGAGAGACCGCAGCTTCGACTTCCCCGCCTCCGAAAGCGTGGTCAGCGCTACCTGGCTGGTCGAACGCTGCCGCTGTTCCTGCCATGAAGTGAAGAAAAACGTCTTGTCTCTTACGATCCGTCCGCCCAACGAGCCGGTGAAATACTGGTCGATCCCGGGGAACATTTTGCCGCGTTTCTGAATCTCGGGATCGAGCGACTGGGTATTGGTGATAGCGTCATCGTTGGTCGCATCCAGCACGTAACCAAGTGATCCATGGAAGTCGTTCGTACCGGATTTGATAATCGTGTTGACGACAGCCCCGCCGGCACGGCCGAACTCCGCATCGTAATTGGCGGTTTGAATTGACACTTCCTGAACAGCGTCGGGTATCTTGACCTGAAATGCCTGTCCGGCCACCGAAATGTCGTTATTCTCGGTTCCATCCAGCAGAAAATTATTGGAGCGTCCACGAGCGCCATTCACAGAGAATGTCGCTGCCCCGGCCGTATTCTGGCGTCGCTCATGCACTCCCGGCAGCGTGATCGCGAGCATCGCCGGATTGCGGGCATAAATCGGGAGATTCAGCGCCTGAACCGTGTTGACGTTTCCGCCTCGCACCGGGGCTTCGGTTTGAAGCTGTACTGCTTGGGCGGATACCTCGACAACGGTCACATTGTCGCCCAGCTCCAGCGCAATATCGATGCCGGCGGTTTGCGCAGCCTGCACGTTGATCGAGCGTGTCGTCAGCGGGCGAAAGCCTTGCGCTTTGAAGGTCAGATCATGCTCGCCCAGGTCTACAGCGTCGAAGCGATACACGCCGGTCTGATTCGTTGTCGTGGATCGCGAAACCCCCGTCAGTGTTCCTTTGAGTTCAACTGTCGCTCCTGGAACTGCTGAGCCGGAGGGGTCCGAAACGATGCCGGTTACTGTACCTCGACTTGTCTGCCCAAATACAATCGCGCTGGATAGCACCGCAATAAAAAGCCACACGCGTGCCAGTCTGGTCTTATGCATGTCTGTTCTGTCTCACTTAGGAAATGAGTTGAATCCAGTCTAGCAATCTATCGCGGCGCGGGACCCGCATACCGCAAACGAGGGTACCGCATTTATAGGATTTCACCGAGTGGCTTTCGCGTGAATTTAGGGTGATTTGTTATACAGTTGAGCGGACAGTTGCTATCGCGCAACAGCGAAATCCCAGACCTGGATATTGCCCTTACCCTCGGTATATTCGACGACTGCATATTCGCCCGGTTCGAGCGGCTTTGTCGGCCAGATCTTATAAAGACCTTCCGCAATCTGCTGCTTGAAAGTCTCGACGATATCGGTATCTTCCACGATCTCGTTCGACACGGGAACCATATTCAACGTCTGTACAATCCGCGAGCTCTTGGCGGGCTTCATCCGCACGATCGCGAGCCGCTCCAGTTCGTAAAGCCGGAAGTAAAATTCAGGGCGCTCCGCTTGCAACGTGAGCGCGGCCTTGAGGCCATCGAGTTCAACAGTCGATTTCCCGGCGACCATCGGTATCGGCGAAATCGCCTTCAACACGGACCGGCGCTTATTGTTAACGCTCTTCACCTCCGCCTGTTTCAGCGTGGTGATCTGCTCGCCTTGGACGATATACACGCCTGGGTTGACGGGAATACGCTCGATCTCGCGGCGTTGAGCGCGCTCGGCCTTCTCCTCTGCATCCAGAGCGGCGGCATCTTCTCGACGAGACGCCTCTCGGGCCGCCTTCTCGCTTTCTGTGCGCTTCAGGTCCACCAGGTCAAGCGGGATTTCTTCCCACTCGCTACGCTCCGTGCTGTAATACCGCACCCGATCGCCCTTGGTCTCGTACTCACTCACCGAGTGATACGATCCGTCCTTCATATACAGCCGTACGGTCGCAGCTCCCAGCAGCCCAGCGGCGAGCATCAACAGTGCGATTGCGCGGATCATCCTTCTAGTTTGACTCTCACTCCGGCCCGCAGGTTGCTTACACGTCCCTTTCGGGGCGGGAAGTACGATGGTTTCATGAGATACCGAAAACTCGGCAGGACTGGTCTCGAAATTAGCGAGATCGGCTACGGCGCCTGGGGCATCGGCGGCAAACAGTGGAAAGGTGGCACGGATGATGAATCCATCCTCGCTCTCCGACGCTCGTTCGAACTTGGCTTGAACTTTATCGACACGGCCCTCGCCTATGGCGACGGGCATAGCGAAATGCTCGTCGGTGAGGTCGTCAAGGATGCTCCGCGTCGCGTGTACATCGCGACAAAGGTACCTCCCAAGAATCGAATCTGGCCGGCAGCGCCGGGATCGAACATTGCCGACGTGTTCCCCTATGACTATATCGTTCGCTCGACCGAGGAGAGTCTCCGGAATCTGCGCATCGACACGATCGACCTTCAGCAATTGCACGTCTGGGACCCGGGCTGGATTGACCGCGATGAATGGAAACGGGCGTTTGAAGATCTGAAGCGCGACGGCAAGATCCGCTTCACCGGAGTGTCCATCAATGACCACCAGCCCGATTCGGCGCTCGATGTCGTTGCCTCCGGACTCATCGACTCGGTACAGGTGATCTACAACATCTTCGACCAAACTCCCGAAAATAATCTGTTTCCTGTCACAAAAAAGCACAACGTGGGGGTCTTAGCACGAGTCCCGTTCGATGAGGGAAGCCTCACCGGAACTATAACGCAAAATTCTGAATTTGAAGGAGATGAATTTCGCGCGTTTTACTTCAGAGGCGACCGCAAGCAAGAGGTGGTTGAGCACGTGTCCGCGCTCCGGGCAGACCTGGAGGGCGTACCCGGCTCGCTGCCCGAAGTCGCCTTGCGTTTCTGCCTGTCGCATCCTGCTGTATCTTCCGTCATTCCCGGCATGCGCAGGGTCAGGAACGTGGAGTCGAACTGTCGCGTCTCCGACACCGGGCCATTGGAGGAGGCCTCGCTACAAAAACTAAGAAAACATGCCTGGAACAAAAACTATTACAGCTAGTCTGTTCTTCGCCGCCGCAACTCTTTCGCTGGCGGCGACTCCGGATTATTTCCCTTTGCAATCCGGCAACTCGTGGGCCTTTCGAGGCACAGCAAGATGGTTCAACAGCACTCCCCAGTCGATCGAAGTTCAGGGTACGGAGCGCTTTCGCGACCAGGATTATTCGAAGGTGAACTTCTTCGGACGCACAATCTACTTACGTTCAACGGACACTGGCGTGAGCGTATTCGACACAACTGCTGGTCAGGAGCAAACTTGGATTCGGTTCGATGCGGCGGAAGGCCAAAGTTTTCCGGTGGCGATCGAGCCCTGTACACGCGCAGCAAAAATCGAATCGAAGATGGCGAAGGTAAAGACGCCCGCGGGCGAATGGGACAACGCCATCCAGTTGTCGTTCGAAACAAGTTGCGCCGATGCTGGCCTGACCTCGATGTACTTCGTCCCTGGTCTTGGCCCGGTCGTCTACGAGACCACGAGCATCGCGGGTCCGGTTCGCTGGGAGTTGATCTACAGCCGAGCGGGCTCAACCGCTGCCGAGGCGCCACAAGTCGCTTTCACGGTTGCCCTTGACGCGCCGGTGTATCAGGCAGCGGAATCGCTCAATATTCTGGTCCGGTTGACGCTGCGGAATACTGCATTCCCAACCGGTAACGCTCACATTTCCGAGCGGGCAAAGATATGACGTCCGTATCTGGAACGATAGAGGACAAGTCGTCTACACGTGGTCAGCCGACAAACTATTTCCGCAGGTGTTCACGACGGAGAAGGTCGGGCCTGGCGAGAAGACGTTCCCGTTTGTCGCAACTGTGCCGAATCTCCCGCCCGGACGTTACGTTGCCGAAGCGTGGCTGTCGACAGGCAATCGCGAGTACGTCGGCATCATCGGCTTTGAAGTGATTCGTTGAGTTGTTGCGTGGAAGGGCTGCGAAAGTAGCCCTT
This sequence comes from Bryobacteraceae bacterium, assembly GCA_963825845.1. Classification (GTDB taxonomy): domain Bacteria; phylum Acidobacteriota; class Terriglobia; order Bryobacterales; family Bryobacteraceae; genus DASQDN01. The sequence continues at coordinate 42,552 of CAWGVL010000009.1, forward strand.
TCTTATGACATGATGTGGTTGTCACATGATGCGTACATTCCTGTTAACCCTCACAATCTCCGCGATCGCGTTCACGGCCGCGTCCGCAACGGGCGATGAGCAGCAGATCACGGCTGCCGAGAAAGCTGGGCATCTGCCGTGGTTGCAAAGGACTTCGCCAAACTTGATGCGATGCTAACGCCCGACCTGATCTACGCGCATTCCACCGGCGTGATCGATGACAAAGCCCAATACCTGCAGAAGATGAAAACCGGCAAGCAAAACTACGCGGGTGTCGAACACAACTCGACGACGGTTCGGATACACGGCGATTCCGCGGTAGCGCACTCCATGATCCGAATGCATGGCACGAATGCTGCCGGCCCGTTCGATGACAATGTCATGGCTCTACACCTTTGGGTCAAATCCAAAGGAAAATGGCTGCTCGCCGCGCACCAAACAACCAAAGTCAAGTAAAATAGAAGTTACGTGATGTTGTACATCGGCACCAGTACGCGGAAGGGATTCACGTGGCTCATCGCCTCAGTCCTTTGCGTTCTGGCGGCAGGCAGCCCGTTAGCCGCATGCCCGTTCATGCAGTCGGAAAAGGCGCAGGCCGATATGCCGTGCTGTCCGCGCAAGCCGGTTCCGGCGAAGCACTGTCCGGTCTCATCGGACCTCCAAGTGTGTCCGTTGTACACGACCGACGGCAAGATCGGCATCGCGAAAGACAAGTTCGGGATAGCGAAGTTGTCTGTGGCTCCTGCGCCAGTGTTGCACCCGATTTGGGTGCAAGCCCGATCTTCAGACGAAGTATCTGAAGCAGTCACTCCGGTTGACCTCTATCTGGTCAATCGAGTTCTTCGAATCTGATCCTTCTCCGATTCTTCCTGTGTTCTGGTGAGACGCTCATGCGTGTCGCCAGTCGTGTCCATGAAGCCCGAATAAACACTAAATATCTTGGGAGATTTGTGATGAAGAGACTTACCTCCGCCCTGATGGGCCTGACTTTGATGCTGACTTTCGCGGTAAGCGCATTCGCCGGAGATTGCTGCGACGGTGGATCCTGCTGCACCAAAGGCGCATGCTGCAAGGTACAAAAGTCAAAGAAGTAGATTCCCCTAATCGAAGCTGGCGGGCGCCGTCTCGCCGGCTTCATCCGTTTGATTCGCTTTCATCCGCAGCCAATTCTCGCGATCCGAATATTCGGCTTCGCTAGCAACGCTCCCTTGTAGGTTTCTTCTGAAGGAAGAATGGAGGAGAGGGAGGGATTCGAACTTCTCGCCTCGTATTTCTTCCTTGCAAGAGTTGTGTGCGTCAAGTTTTGCAATTTGGGACGTGCAAGTAGACCGTGAAGTGTTCCCGCCGGAAATCGCATGAGAGGCATAACCGCATCGAAGTGCAGTAATCTCGGCAATGTTGATTACGCACCGCAATGCGAAGGAGGCCAGGATTGAAGAAGAATATCACTCGCCAGAACCTTATCGAAAGTCAGTCCGGAGCATGGAAAGGATAACGATGGGATTGGATCTCGGCGAGAAATCCAGCCGATACTGCGCGATCGAGAGCGTGGTCCGGACGCGCAGGTGCAGTTATGCATCGTTCATCTCACGCGTGCCAGCCTGAATTACGTGAGCTGGAAAGAGCGAAACCAGTCACCCAGCATCTGAAGGCGATCTATCGGCGGAACTGTGGAAACTGCCGAGCACGAACTCAACACCTTTTCTAAGAAATGGGATGCGCGCTATCCAACGATCAGCTCGCTATGGAAGCGGCACTGGGAACGGCGGGTCATCCCGTTCTTCGCCTACCCGGCCGAGATTCGCCGCATCGTCTACACCAGCAATGCGGTGGAATCTTTGAATTTGTCGCTGCGTACGATCATCAAGGCACGCGGATCATTCCCGAGCGTCAATAAATGGGAAATTGTGCAGCATTGGAAAGCCGCTCTCAGCCGCTGGCACGATTGCATCACGAGGATTCCAGCAGACTGCCAGCCACCCAGGAGCGCACGGCTGATACCCCGCTTGGCAGAGGATGGAAGCTCACACACAACCTGATCACCCCAGCTTTAGGTGCAGTCGAAACTCGAAAGACCATAATGCGATTCCGTTTCGAAGTTCGCTCCGGCTGTCTGCCAAGGCAGAGAATCCGTGCCGATCAGCCCGAACGTCCATTCAAAGGACGCCAACACTCGGGAGAAGTGATTCTCTCGGCAGTGCGTTGGTATCTCCCGCTGGCGTGATCTGCATCCTTCCGAGCTTCTGGGTGAATGTGGCCTGTTTGTCGATGCCAGTTGTGTCTGGCGGTGGGTCCAGGCATATCGGCCAGAACTGAACAAGCGATATCGTCCGCATCTGAAAGTGACGAACAAAACCAAACCGATCGACGAGACCTATAGAAAGGTGAAGGGCAAAGACCGGTGTCTCTATCGTACCGTCGACTCCACAGGTCAAACGATCGATTTTCTTCTCACGGCCAGACGGATACAGAGTCTGCCAGACGCTTCTTCCGCAAGGCAGTCAGCGCGGAGGGCAATCCCACGGCCCGGATCCTGAACGTAGACAAGAAATCCAGCATACCCGGCAGCAGTTCGCGAATTGAAAGCAGAACGTACGCTGTCCGGTCGTGTTCGGCTGCGGGAATGCCGGTACTTAAACAATGGGGTGGAGCAAGATCATCGTTATGTGAAAAAACGTATGTGGCTATCCAAAGGATACGGCTCGTTTCAGAGCGCGTGGCGGACGTTGCAGGGCATTGAAACGATGCACATGATCCGGAAAGGCAGAGTGAGGTGGCCGGCCAAAAGCGAGGCCCTCGGTCAGGCTCTCTTCATCTGTGAGCTCTGCGGTATCTCCGCATAGCCGTCGCCGATTTAACTCGCAGTGCTTCCATTCTGCGAACGCCACTTGCGTCGAAATCTTGGCAACGGAACCTCGCGCCCACGCTCAACTCTACCGTGGGATATAGCGCAGTCAGTGACTAAAACTCCACCCGGAATACCATAACGCCGTGCCAGCGGCCCGTGCCTATGTCCGAAAACGAGCCGCGGGTGCCGTTGAACGTCCCGAATGCCGCCGGACATGGGGCCGACGAACTCGCTGGACAGACGTTCGTGCGGTTCGTGATATCGAAGATCGTGTTCGGCGGGTTGAAGCTGTGGTACTTGTACGGGTTGTTCACGTCAAAGCGCAGACTGGCCCGGAAGCGCTCCCAGATCTGCCACTCCTTTGATAGCGACGTCTGGGCCCACACCACTCCGGACGCCTGCAGCGTGTTACGTCCCAGGGTGCCCGCCTGAAAACTTGCCGGGTAGGCGAAGCCGGTGTAGTCGAAGTAGCGATTCTGCGCGGAGAACGGGAAGCGGTTCGGACCGATGTCAACATGGTCCAACTTCACTTCGTCATTCGGCTTCAGCTGGTTTGGACGCGATGCGCCCGGCAGGTAGACATTGGGCGAGCCTGAGAATGTAATGGTCACCGGCTGACCCGTCATGAAGTGCTGTGATGCCACCAGTTCCCAACCGCCGAAGATCGCGTTCTTCCATCCTCCCGAGTTCATGAATCGCCTGCCTTTTCCGACCGGCAGTTCGTATGTCACGGTCGTTACGAAGCGGTGGCTGATGTCGTACCCCGCGCGGCCTTTCTCCAGCCTCCGGTTGTACCAAGTGATGCCACTAGCGCCGCCGTCCTCGTCCACGTCGTTGAGCGTTTTGGACCACGTCCAAAATGAGTTCAACGTTACGCCGCGCGCATAGCGCTTCTCGAATCGAAGCGTCGCCCCGTGATGCGTGTTGTGACCATAGTTCGAATAATGCTGGATGGAGCCGAACTGCGAGTATGGTTTGAAGTTCTGGTAGCCGATGCGAATCTGGTTCAGCGTGTTGAGATCGTTGGATATGTTCAGCGGTAGCACGTTGATGTCCCAGTTGTTCAGCAGGCCCACGCCGGCCGATCCTTGATAGAGCAATTCCGCCAGCCACGTGTCGGTGAACTGATACTGGAATCCGCCAGACCAGTTCATTACATATGGATTCCGCGCATTCGGATCCCACCAAGTCGCATTGCGCGCGCCGTAGTTGGTACCGACGAAAGGAACTGATCCGTCCTGATTCGTGGTGAAGTTTACGGGTGGCGGTCCATCCTTCAGATAAAAGACAGGACGCGGATCGCCGGGAGGCGCCTGGATGTTCGCCGTAGCCAGATACTCCTCAAAGTTGTTGTTCAGCGTGCTCGTCAGCAGGTCAGACGTGATCATGCCGAAGTTGCCGCGGAACACCCACTTGGGTCGGAAGTTCCAGGCCAACCCGACCCGAGGCTGGAAATTGTTCAGATCTCTTTTCGCCAGCGCCCCAGGATTGTGAACAATCGCACCCGTCCGTCCCGTCAGCGGGTCTTTTGCGTTGGGGTCGAACTGCGATATCAGGCCTGTCGTGTTGAACGGCGTCTCGTACATCCAGCGCAAACCGAGGTTCAGTGTCAGGTTGCGCATCGGCTTCCAGTCGTCCTGGAAATAGAAAGAGTTAGAAAACCACCGCGGCGCCCACCAGCCCTGTGCTCGCGTAAATTGTGCACTCGCCACGGACCCGAGCAGAAAGCTCGCAAAGGAATTACCGGTGTTCGGTGTGAAGGGGAGCTCGGTGCCACCCATGAAGTAGCGGCCTGACGGGAATGACTCGATCAGCGAATCATAAGTCGTGCGCAGCAACTCATAGCCGAATTTGGTCGTGTGCTTCCCGATGATTTTTGTCATGTTTTCCTGGAAGCTGTAGTCTTGCCCGATTCGCTCGCTCAATCCACCGGGTCCGGCGTTGTAGAAGCGGGTATTATTACTGCTGTTCAGAAAATCCGGAAATGTTTCGCCGCTCACGTTCGGAATACCGAGTTGCTGAGCCCAGTTCCCGTTCTGCGCCGGAGGCTCATTGGTTTGATGGCGCCGGTTGAACCCGAATCGGAACTCATTGATCCATGTCGGGCTGAACGTATGCGTGTCCGCCACCGCGATGTTGGTCATGTCCAGCGGATAGAAATAGACGGGGTCCAGCAGATCCCACGCCAGCTCGTATGACGAGAAGAACCGTCCCGGTATTCGTTCCCGCACGCGGGTGAAGCGCCCGTAGAGCCGATTGTTTGAGTTGAACTGGTGATCGATCTTCGCGTCGTACCTGGTGACGTAATACCGGCCCTTGCTCGGTACCACGAGGTTATTTGCGGGTCCAGTTGAGCCGAGCGATCCCGGGTCCGTAGGCTGTTTCCACGGCGAGTGCGAGAGATAGTTCTTTATCACCGGATCGATGCGTGACTGCGGAATGATGCTGCCCGGAAACGGATCGCGCACCCATGTGCCGTTCTCCAACTGGCGTGTGGTCGTGGGATCGTAGATGGGAAAGCCGCGGCCGCCAAAGCTGAAGTCACCCGCGTACATCTCCGGCGTTGGCACCGTGCCCGTGTACGTTTCCGTCACCTTCTCATGGTGACGCTGAAAGCCACCATAGAAAAACGTCTTGTCTTTGCCGTTGTAGATCTTCGGCAACACCACCGGTCCGCCGATGATCGCGCTCATCTCGTGGTAAGAAAACGGATTGCAAACCTGTAATCCCTGACAACGGCGCAACTGCTCAAAATATTGCCGGTGCACGAGTTTCCCGGGCAGGTAACGGTCCTCCGCGCTGCCATGCAGTTGGTTCGTGCCGCTCTTGTATACGCCGTTCAGCTGCCCGCCCGAGGAGTGTCCAAACTCGGCCGGCAACCCCGTCGTGTACATCTTGAACTCCTGAATCATGTCGAGTGTCGCGGTCACAACCGTGTCGATCGAGTTTGGATTCCCCAGCACCGATTCTTTCGCGTTCACACCGTCGATCGTGAAGCCAAGCGAGCGCTGCCGCTGGCCGACGGCGTGCTGCCCGTTTATGACATTCATGCCCGGCATGTACAGGTAAATGCGGTAGAACGCTTTCTGCAGCACAGGGATCTTCTCGATGGTGCCGCCCTCCAGCACCTGCCCGCTAGTGGATGTTTCGGTTTCCAGCAGGGCGCCGTCCCGGTCACCTGCACGTTCTCTGTGACGCTGCCGACCTCGAGGGCTACATCGAATCTCGGCGATTCTCCCGTGCGCAGCTGGATCCCATCGCGCACGTGAGTCTTGAAGCCCGGCGCTTCAATTTTGAGCTGATATGTTCCTGAGTTGAGGCTCGGGATGTACCACGTACCCTCGGACGTCGTAGTGCTGGTGAATGTGAAATTCGTTCCTGTTTGGATGACGGTGATTTTGGCCCCTGGGACGACGGAACCGGACGAGTCGGTCACGGCGCCGAGTATCGTAGCAGTGCCGGTCGCTTGGGCGAGCGCACAAGCGGCCATAACAGAAGAGATGAGCAGAATGCGACAGATCATGCGCGAACTCCTGCGCGGGAATCTATCATTCCCGCTAGAGAGATGTCAAAGGCCTGGAGGTGCGTTTGTCAAGGCAAAGTGAAAATGTCCCCTTCGCCAGCAAAGTAAGAATGTCCCCTTTTGCAGGACGAGGCTGAGAGTGCGTGTTAGAGTGCCGGGATCGCCTGGTGGCATTGAGAAAGCAGCTAAAGGCTGATCGGATCGATGACGTGACCCCCCTTTTTAGAACAGGTCATATTCGTGTGCGCAGAATAATCCCACGCCGAGAAGCACAAGCATGATTCGCATATGGATGTTACGTCAAAAGTGACTTTCACAGCCGTCAAGGTAGAGGGCCGAATTGCGGTAAGCCAAGTGGGTGGCCCAAATGTCCCTTCGCTTCAGCCGCGATTAACGGGAAACGGAACGCCTTGGTGGTCACGTTTGATGCATATGCGACCTCCCCATTACGCGCCCGACAAATCTCGCTCAGATCGGCTGCGTGACCATTCTGAGGGAACTATGTCTGCCGCAGGAGCCAGCGTACCGCATTCTGCTGTAGTTTGACGTACTCAGGATTCCAAAGATCCACAAGCATATGGCCTGGCGCTAAATAACAGACTCGCCCTTTGCCGTAGTCATAGGCCCAACCCGCAGGGGCGGTTGTTCCCAGATTTTTGAAAGTCAGTCCATCCTCGTTGACGCTCTCGAGCAGCAAATGCTTGCGATCCTTCTGATACGTCATGTAGTGCTGCTCGTCCGTGACAAGGAAGTCATTTACGCCTTTGGTGATCGGGTGTTCCTTATTTACCACCTTCACTCGGAAAGGACGTATCGGCGGATGACCTTCGGTAACGGCTCCCAGAACATCGCGGAAATCGTCATTGTGTGGGCTTATGTACGTCACGTTGTGCAAGAACAGCACCCCTCCACCGCCGGAGGCGAACTCCTTGACGGCCTTCCCTTGTGTAGGTGTGATCCAGTAGAAGGGCTCCCCATCCCATTTCGGAAGTGGAGGATCGCTGACGATCTTGGGAGATCCCGCGCGCGAATAGGCGGCGTTGCTGCTCTCGTCGGCATAGCCTTCCGGCCATGTCATGCCGTCGCGAAGAATAATCAGCAGTTTGTAGCCTCGGATTGTCTCGGCGTCCAGCATCCGGACCTCGTCGCAAAAATCTATGGCCAATCCCATGTTCTTACCGAGTGTCTTACCTAATGCCGTCCGGATGTAGTCGCTATTGTGATAACGATCCCCGATCAAGGCAAATGCAGTGCCTTTGTCACGACCATAGACAAACGTCGCTGAGATCGCGATGTTGCAGATTGCCGTACGTCGGCTGATGATATTCATGGGTTCTCTCCTACGCTATGTTGCGCAGAGGAAAGTATACTATTTCGGCGTCCGCACATCCTTGTGATTCGCCAAAAATGCATCCGGAATCATGGTGTCAGCCCGTGAGCGTTCATAGCGAGGATGGAGACCACTTACTTGTGATTTCACAATTCTCCTGGATAACGCGATTTTCCCACGGCCGGCGGCTCGTGTTACAGAATATCAACGAGACGATTCTTTTAATCATTGGTCCACAACTGCTGAGGCTTCCGTTGTGGTAGAGAAGCAAGGCCGCTTAGTGGCCCTGCTTGATTTCACAGCATCGTCCAAACGGCGTCCGCCGAAATCATGTGGCGTGGCGAAGAATCATCAATGTCGAGACGAAATCGTCCAAGCGTGCCGACGGCTTCTTGCACCTCCTTTTCGTAAACGCGCAACGCCGATCGGTAGCTCAAGCCTGACCGAGCAGTGTTATGTTGCGCCTCGCCGAAGCAGCAATCGTCACGACGGTTGACAATCTGAATCTGCTTGCGGCCGGCACCATACGCGCCCAGCAGGTATAGATCGGAGTAGCACCAGCCAGTTTATAAAACTCCTCAAGATATTTCTGTTTATCGCCTACGGACCCACCTGTCCGTAGATACAACGGGATGCTGCCCGCAACCGCAAAGCTGCAGCGGATACTCGGGTCGATTGCGGATAAACTGTTGTTGTCCACCCGCCGCCCGACAGGCCTACCATGTGAACTTACTTGTAGCGTCGCTTACGCGCATTGAGACTGATAGCAACCGGTTCCAGGAAGAACTTGAGAGGGCTGCCTGAGTTGACGGCATGATCGAACATTTCTCCGTGCGGAACTGTGCGGCAATCTCCTGGACGCATGTGTGGCATTTAAGCCGCAAGTACCCCGAAGCCTTCACCCAGCAGCACGTCGATGGCATTAGCCATGCCGTGCACTTGCGGTTCCCGCGCGTCATCGAAAGTGCAGGCATGCCCATGTTGCAGCACGACTAGTTCTCTCACCGCCTGAAGAGATTCTACAAGCAATTCCAATCCAATAAGCAAGGTTCTGGCGCATACTGAGGGGTATGGCTCGCCCACCGCTGCGGATCGAGATCGCCGCAAAGGATCAGAAGGCGCTTGAGGAACTCCTCGCTGGCGGCGTACAGCAGGTTCGCGTGGTTCTGCGCGCCCTGGCCCTTCTACAATTGGCGAAGCGTGTGAGCGCACCGCGCATCGCCACTGTTGTCCGGCTGACTCCTCAGGTCATCCGGAAGATCGGTCATCGTCATCAGGAAGCCGGTCTTGAAAGAGCGCTCTACGAAAGGGATCGTCCTGGGGCGACCCCGCTATTGGAAGGCGGCCAGCGACAGCGTATTATCGCCATGGTTTTACAGCAACCCGCCGGAGGGCCGGGCACGGTGGACCGTGGGGTTGGTGGCTGAGGAGGCAGTCAAGCGCAAAAATGGTTCCGAAAGTGAGAAGAGAAACCATCCGCATTCTGCTGCTCAACCACAACCTTAAACCGTGGCGGGAAAAAAATGTGGTGCGTGGCTGAACTCAACGAGAAATATATCGCAAAGATGGAAAATGTCCTTCAGCTTTACGAACGGCAGTACGATCCGCAGCAGCCGGTTGTTTGCCTGGGTGAGAAGCCCCTGACGTTGCATGATGATGTCCGCCAGACAAGGGCAGCGCTGCCGGGCCGAGAGGCGCGAAGGGACAACGAATACAAGCGCTGCGGAACGGCAAACGTTTTTTGCGCAGTCGAGCCTAAAGCGGGCCGCCATTTCACGTTCGCTACGCCCGATCGCTCAGCATTCGAGTTTGCGCGAGTGGTTTTGGAGATTGCCATCGCTTACCCCGAGGCGAAGACAATCCATCTCGTCATGGATGACCTTAACATCCTTTGGTCGACGTGTACGGCGCGGACGTCGGCGGCGAGTACGCCGAAGCACGGCAGTTGGCCTGTTTCGCGAATAGTCAAGCGAGACACCTGAACTTCCGAGCGTATTCTGCTTTGATCGATACCACGATACGATCTCGGCAAGCCTGAACGGGTACGTTATCCTGCTACATGCCTATAATCACGGAAACTTTTCACGCGCTCAAAAGAACTAGATGCCGCGGTTTGCGGCTTTCGGAACCGAGCGAACGGAGAGGACCTCAAAGACCTGTTTCGCAATAGAACAGCAGAAGGGATTCCCTATAGGGATTTTGAATTCTGCGTTCATGCCTCAGGTTTCTTGGGAAACAGGAAAATAGTAACAGTTGCCGGCGAAGACTCCACATTGCATGGACACTGACTCCGATCGGTGATCCCATTTCCAGGACCCCAGTTTGTCCTCCGGGGATCCATCGTAAACTGCAACAAATCAGTTTGGCTTAAGATCGTAGCTAGTTATCGTGTTAAGTGAGGGAGGTAACTCCTGGAGCGCTCAAAAGACGCATCTCGTCGGAGACACTTGCACAACGATGCTCACCTACCAGCGATGGGCCGTTTCGACTCGGTCGATACGTTTCCGGTAACTCTCCTTGAGGGTTTGGCTTTGTGCCTGTCAGTTGTGCTGTTGGGCGGCTGCACTGGCGCTCACCGCGGGAGTCCCGAAATGGACGCAGTCAAATGCATCGAATCACTCCATGGCCGAGAGAGCACATTCTTGACACCCCTCAAGCTCTATGGCACGCTTGACGAGCTACAGAACGCTTTCGACGCTGCTGCTACGCGGCAGTTTGAGCGCTGTGCAGAATACCAGTTGTACATAAGCGCACCACAATCCAAGTATTTCATCGGGGCACGGCCACTCAGTGGCCGTGGGGCGCACCAGTCACTCTTCAGTGATCAGACGCGAGTTATTAGAGACAGTTGCAATGGTGATTCACTTAGCGGTGACGGCCCACGGCGAAGTAGGCCGAGCGTCAATAGACCGGCGGTATTCTTTGTCGCGAACGGGGTAAGTTTATGTTTATTCGCCGGGCTTCCCGCTGACCCGGTGATCCGTTCAGTGGTGCAGGTGTACGTACCAGAACAGGATTAAAGGAACCTCACTGAACGACTCGAACATATTCGCGACCTTCACCGCGATGCGGTAACCGAATCGATGAGATACAAACTTCGGGCATACCGCGAGCGGACTTCGTTGTAACTCTGCATAATTTCATTGAACGCCCGCTGAGCGTCCAGGAACTCGATCAGGGTCGCTTCACCTCGGCGATAGGAATATTCGGTCGTCTGGCGCACGTTCTTTGCCCGGGACAGCATGTCTCCTTCTACCTTCGAAAGCAGTTCGCGCGAGGAGGAATATTGCTGCCATGCGCTCAGAACTTCATTGTCGACTTTCGCCTCCAGCGCCCGGATCTGCGCGGCGGCCTGGTCCACCTCCCGTTCGGCGCGCACGATCTCTCCCTGATTGCGATTGAAGACGGGTAACGGCGCGCTGATGAAGATACCCAGCGAGTTGCCCATTCCGCTGGGAGCCTGCTGCCGGCGGTACTCCGCTCCGGCCGTGTAGTCGATTTTGCCTTGCGCGATCTGCAGTCGGAGATCAGCCTGATTCCGGACCTGAGCCTGTCTAATCTCGAGTAGGTCCGGCCTGCGGGTCTTGGCAAGATCCCGAATCCCGTCTATCGTCCGCGTTGCTTCATCCCTGCGCATTGGCCCCGTCACATCCAAGTCATCGGTCGACCCGGGCCTCGCAAGCAGCAGTTGTAATCGGCTTTTTGCCTGCAACAACTGGAGTTCCGCCTGTCGAACCGCCGTCTCGTACTGCATGGCCGCTATGCGCGACCGTTCGAGTTCTACCCCGGCAAGATCACCGGTCCGCACACGCTCCGTGTTGACGGCAACAATGCCGTTCAGGCTTCGCAAGCTATCCTGCGCGAGCGAGAGATTTTCTTTCGCGACCTGTACGTCGAGAAATGCGCTTTCGACATCGTAGACAAGCCTCCGCAGACTGTCCTGAAATCCGAGTTCGGCCAGCCGCTTTTGCGCTGCCGCGTACTCAATGCGATTAGCGCGCTTGCGCCCGCGCTCGAGAATGAAGTCGGTTCGGAGCGCATACTCGTTCGGTCCGCCGTTATTGATTGTGTTGTATCCGGTGCCGAGCAGGTCGAGGTGATCGCCACTGACCGTCATTACCGGATTCGGACGCAGCTTGGCCGTGATCTGTCTCGCCTCGGCCACACTGATGTTGTATCGCTCGGCAGCCAAATCGAGATTATTCGATACGGCTTGACTGATCGCGTCTTCGATGGTGATCGGAGGAGCGGGCTGCGCGAGAAGGACCGCACACACCGTTGTGAATGCGAGAAGAAGGCGTTTCATGGTTAGAGAGTTTCCGTGTCCGGGCCCGCATGGAACATCAGATACAGTGCGGGCAATACAATCAGCGTCAGAATGGTCGCTGACACGAGTCCACCGATGATGACCACAGCGAGAGGCCGCTGCACTTCCGAGCCCATTCCATGAGATAGAGCCATGGGCAGCAATCCGAGCATCGCCAGCAACGAAGTCATCAGCACCGTTCGCAACCTGGTCTGCGCCCCTTCATAAACTGCTCCGTACGGAGCCACGCCCGATGCCTGGAGTTGATCGAAATGGCTGACCATGACTACGCCGTTCAGCACTGCTTGTCCAAACAACGCTATGAAGCCGATCGCGGCCGAGACACTGAGATGTATCCCCGTCAGATAGAGCGCAAGGATTCCACCAATCAGAGCAAATGGCACGTTCAATAAGATGAGAGCCGCGCTCTTAACGGTTTTGAAGGCCTCGAACAGAAGCACGAAGATCAACAGCACGCTGACGGGAACGATCATGATCAGGCGCCCCATCGCGCGCTGCTGGTTCTCGAACTCTCCGCCCCAGGTGATCGTGTAGCCCTGAGGGAGTTTAAGGCTCTTGCCGACTGCATTCTGCATCTCCTGAACCAGACTGCCCATGTCACGGCCCTTGATGAAAACTCCGATTGCCGCAGTGCTGCGCCCGGCCTCGCGGCTGATGTTCATGATGCCTTCCTGCACGCCGATCTTGGCCACCTGATCGAGCGGTATCTGCGAGTGGTCCGGAGCATCGAGCAGCAATCCTCGAAGCGCCTCGACATTGCTGCGTTCTTCTTCACGCATCCGGACAACGACTCCGAATCGCTTCTCTCCTTCCCACATTTGCGTCGCGGGCCGGCCGCCGAGCGCAGTCTCGATGACATCCTGCACGTCGGCAACGTTGAGACCATAGCGAGCAGCGCGGGCGCGATCGATCTCGATCTGCAACTGCGGAACTCGTCCGGCGCGGTCGACGAAAGCGCGCGCCGACCCCGCGAATGGGAGTGATGAGCTTGAGAACTTCAGTCGATCTTGGTCTTGAGCAAATCAGGGTCATCCCCGAAAAGCTTGACCACGATCTGACCGTCAATCTGAGAGATGGATTCGAGGACGCTGTCGCGAATGGGCTGGGAGAACGATGGATTGAATGCCCGGATGTTCATCGAGCATCTTCTCCATCTTGCGCGATCAACTGCTCCTTCGTTACATGCGGCCGCCACTGCTCCTCCGGCTTCAGATCCACGAGCACTTCGGTCATGTTGATGGGCTTAGGGTCGGTTCCGTCGTCGGGACGACCGGCTTGCGAAACGACACGCTCCACTTCGGGTATCCCGAGAAGTTCTTCCCGCACGTGGTGCAACGTCCGGTTGACTTCACCGGGAGCGATGCCGGGCGGCAGAGTGAAATTCACCCAGATACTGCCCTCATTGAGTTCCGGAAGAAACTCCGAACCGAGTTGCGGGACCAGCATGAGGGTCGCGACGAGGGCCACCCCCGCTACCAGCAGCACTATCCTGGGCCGCGAGAGCGCCGGCGTCAGCACGGCCCGGTACGCGCGATGCGCGTACCGCACGATGACGTTCTCTTTCTCCTCTTCGCCTCGTCGCATCAGGTAGACGCATAGGACCGGGACAAGCGTCAGCGAGAACAGCAGCGATCCAATCAGCGCCGATGTAATCGTGTACGCCATGGGCGCGAAGATGCGTCCTTCATGCCGCTGCAACGTGAAGATCGGGATGTGGGCGATGATGATGATCAGCATCGAGAAGAACGTGGGCCGGCCCACCTCGGCCGCGGCTTCCGCCACGAGTTCTTTGAACGAGCCGATGCGGGTGCTCGTCGTGCGATACGCGGCGGAAGATATTCTCGACGACGATGACGGCGCCATCCACGATGATGCCGAAGTCCATGGCGCCCGAGCGAAAGCAAATTGGCGGGAATGCCCTTCAGACGAAGTCCGATAAACGTCGCAAGCAGCGCCAGCGGAATGACGACGGCCACAATCGCCGCAGGCCGGAATCTTCCCAGAAATAGAAACAGCACGAGGCAGACCAGCAGCGCGCCTTCGCCGAGGTTCTTGAATACCGTGTGCAGCGTGTTGTCCGATGAGCCAGGCGCGGTCGTAGTATGGCACGACTTCGACGCCCTTCGGCAGAATGCTGTTGTTCAGCTCGTCGATCTTTGCTTTGACACCTGCGAGAACGACGCTGGGGTTCTCCCCTTTGCGCATCAGGATCGTGCCGTTGACGATGTCGTCCTTGCCGTCCATGCCGACCATGCCCTGGCGCTGCTGAAAGCCGGTATTCACATCCGCCACGTCACTGATCAGAACCGGAATGCCGCTCATGCTCCGCGACCACAACGTTGCGGATGTCCTCGGGCGATCGCAGCAGACCGACTCCGCGGATGATGAACTGCTGCTCGCCTTGCTCGATATAGCCTCCGCCGGCGTTCATATTGCCGCGGGCCAGCGCAGCGAATACCTGCTGCAAGAGTGATGCCGTGCGACTTCAGCCTGGTCAAGTCGGGGACGACCTGATATTGCTTGATGAAGCCTCCGCGCTGACAACGTCCGCGACGCCGGGAACCATTTTCAGATTGCGCTCGACGACCCAATCCTGCAGGGTCCGCGAGTTCCATTGCGTCGTATGTATCGGATTTGAGATAGACGCGATAGATCTCTCCAATCGGGACTGGATAAAGGAGCGAGTTCAGGCTGAACACCCTCCGGCAGTTCCACGGATCGAACGCGTTCGAGCACTTGCTGCCTGGCGAAGTAATTGTCGGCTTCGTCATCGAATGTGATGTATGTCGACGATAGTCCGTACTGCGTATGGGAGAAGACGCGCAACGGAGTGCGGCAGGCCGACCAAGCGCGATCTCCAGCGGAATCGTGACCTGCTTCTCGACTTCCTCGGCCGCGTGACCCGGATACAGAGTCACGACAGTGACTTGAATGTCGGTGACGTCGGGAAATGCCTCGATCGGCAGAGTCTGGAATGCGAAGATGCCGACGCCGATAAAGAGAACCAGGAGCAGAAAAATAAACAGCGGCTGATGAACAGCGAAGAAGATAATTTTTCGGAGCATCGGATTAGAGTGCGGCTTTCAGGTAGATGGAGCCCTTCGTAACTACCCGGTCGCCCGGTTTTATCCCGCTGACCACCGAGAATCCTCCGTCGAACGGCTTACCGAGATCCACCGGGGTTGAGAGGAACCGTCCCGGAGATTGTTCGACGAAAACGAAATCCTTATCGCTGGATCGAATGACCGCGCCGGCTGGAATCCATGCCGCGGCGACGATTCCATCGGCATATCGCAGGCGGCCGAACATTTCGGGCCGAAGACGTCCTCCGGGATTGTCTAATTCGGCAGTGACCTTTATGGTGCGGGTCTCGCTATTTACGGTGTCGGCGATCCGCGTGACACGGCCTTTGAAGGTCTGGCCAGGATATGCGATCAGTTCGAGATCAGCCGTGCCGCCTATCTTGCAGAATCGAATTTTGCTCTCCGGCACGTCGGTTGTGGCCCAGACGCGGCTAAGGTCGGCCACAGTTACGAGCGGCGTATTGATCTCGTTACGAAACTCACCGCCGACCACACTGATCTCCAGCACCCTGCCAGAGATCGGCGCGGTTACAGTCACGTGCTGCTGAAATTGACCGGCTTTAAGTCCGAGGAGTTCGAGGCGCCGCCGGGCCTGGTCGCGCGACGTACGCGCCTGTTCAAGTGAAGCGCGTGTGAGAGCCTCCACTGTTTGTGCCGCCAGCGCTTCTTTCTGCGCGATGGCCTGGTGCTCATATAAGTCGTTCATTCGCGTGAGATCCGCTTCCGCTTTCGCAACCGCAAGTTCCGCTTGTCTCACGGAGGATTCGGCCTGCACATAGCCGGATTCGGCTTCGCCGATGACCGAGCTCTCCAGGGTAAGCAGCGGTTGACCCTGTTTTACCGAATCCCCAAGCTTGGTCATCACGCGCACCACGCGGCCAGGAACTGGCAGAACGGCATGGCCGACCTGGTTCGGATTTACCTCAATCTTTGCGGGCGCGACGATTTCATCGGCGGGGACGTTGACCGTCTTGACCGGTTCGATCGACATCTGTTTGAGCTCGGGCGCATCCGCGCCAAGAGAGACCTCCCCCTTCGGAAGAGGGCGGACAGGCGCAGAGGGTGCTTCCTCGGCGGCACTCTTATCGTGTTCACCACAGCCGCTCAAGCACATAGCGGCGACACAACTGATTAATACCGGCAGGATCGGGAGGCGGATGATGAGCATTCAGGCGTTTCTTCTCGCCCATTATCGTTCGCGGATAACAAGGCGGACCATAGCCTTACAAAGGGGGTGCTTGTACAGTAAACAGGGGATTTTACAAAGTTGTGCATATTACACTGTGTCACCCGCTCCCGGAGGTGCCGCGCGCGACCACCGTCGCTCGGCAAATAATTCGTACGCTGAATTCACCGTGACATTGCAATGTAGATAACAGAAATACCGCCCTGTATTTCAAGGAAATTCTGTGCTCGTTTTGATTGACGTTGCATGGAATTCACGCCTATACTTTCAGCTTCCATTGCATACCACTTGGAGCAGGGGACAAAGTATCCCGCTTTACACGCATAACGCGACCGCCGTTTCCGGCTTGAAATTAAGATGGCGGACTGGACCATTTGGCACTTATTCACGGGAAAGGACGCGTCCAAAACAGCGGCGCCACTTGCATATTTGGCGCAGGCGGGCTGCCAAATGCAACCTTGGCGGCCGTCCGCGCGAAATGGGGATTACGGGCTCGCGTTCTTTGACGAGCGCACACCGGAAATTGCGGATGTCCTTCAGCAAACAAGTTGCGGAGGACTGCGCCGAGTGCTCGCAATTTCCGTGGAAGACCGACGTCTGCCTGCAAAGGACGTGCAATTCCTGCTGCGAAATGGCGCGTGGGATTATCTTTGCTGGCCGTCTTCCGCCGACTTGACGGCCGAGATCCTTCCGCGCCTCGAGCGATGGCGCGAGATCGACAATATCCTGGGATCCGCGCTGGTTCAGGAGAATCTCGTGGGCGCGAGCCGCGAGTGGGTTCGAGTGCTCCGCGATATCGTCGAGTTCGCCCGGTTCACCAGCGCGCCTGCGCTGATAACAGGCGAGAGCGGCACAGGAAAGGAACTCGCAGCCCGCCTGATCCATGCGCTCTCGCCGGATCGGCGCGACAACGAATTAGTTGTGGTTGACTGCACAACCATCGTCTCCGAACTCTCGGGAAGCGAGCTATTCGGACATGAACGCGGCGCGTACACCGGGGCGACCGGTCCACGGACGGGCGCGTTTGAACTGGCTCATGGAGGTACGCTTTTCCTGGATGAAGTTGGCGAATTGCCCCTTCCGCTGCAGGCTCAATTGTTGCGAGCGATACAGGAGCACACTTATAAACGTGTCGGAGGAAACGAGTGGCGTACCGCAGACTTCCGCCTTGTGTGCGCGACCAATCGACCCTTGCTCGACGACGTGAAGGAAGGGCGGTTCCGATCAGACCTTTACTATCGCATTGCAGCCGGCACGTTTCGGCTTCCTTGCTTGCGAGAAAGGCGCGAGGATATTCTGCCGCTGGCGCGGCACTTCTTGCGGACGGCGCGCCCCGATTGCGCTGAGCTGGATTTCACCGACTCCGTCGAACAATGGCTAGTCACACGCGAATATCCCGGCAACATCCGCGATCTGAAGCAGACCATCACTCGCATCGGTTATCGGCACGTTGGGCCTGGAGCGATCAGCTTCGGCGATGTGCCTCCGAGCGAGCGTGAATGCGATATCGACCAGGCGGATTGGGCGGATGGCGGTTTCGAGGAGGCGATTCGTCATGCGGTCGCGCTCGGGACTGAATTGAAAGAGATCAGCCGCAAGTCCACCGAGATTGCGATTCGCGTGGCTATTGAGGAAGCGAACGGCAACCTCCCGCGAGCCGCAAAGCGGCTCGGGTTACGGATCGCGCGTTGCAGATGCGGCGCGCTCGCGGAAATGGGGATTTCAGGGCCGCATCGGAAGATAGATAACACGTTTCAGTCCGCGAAGAGTTCGGTATTCCACGGATCGGACCCGTCGGGTTGCGGCGTGGCTCTTACGGTGACGGGAGCGGTCATCGACGGCTTACCGCGCTTGGAGATCAGACGCAGGAGATTGCCCGCCACTATCAACTGTTCATCGCGAGGGTTGAGATGGAGAGCCCGAATCTTCGCGAGTTCAACACCAGGATGCAGCCATGGGCCATCGGAACCGAAGAGAATCTTTCGTGGACCGGCTCGTTTCAGGGCTTGTTCCAGAAGATCGAATCGCCGTACACCTGCAGTGTCTGTGAATATGTTCGGATGCCGCACGAGATGGTCGGTGATGGCGACCTGCGCCCTCCAATCATCCGCGAAACTGCCGAGGTGCGGAATGATGAAGTTGACATCCGGGTACTCCACTGCCAGGAGTTCGACGGTGGACACCTCGCCCATGACGTCATACAGAACGGGTACGGCGAACAGCCGTGCAACGTCGCAGATCTCGCGGCTGATGCGCGCGTCATAGCGGTGGACCTTGATACCTCGGAATCCAAACTGCTGCACTGCCTCACCGACCATCGTGCGCACGAGGCCGCGGTCGCGCTCGGCGTGAACGAAGGCGAATCCGAAGAAGCGATCCGGTTGACGCGCGATGATCCCGGCTACCTCGCGATTCGCAACCGCATAGTTGGAATGAAATGCGGGGAAGAGAACGGTATGTGTGATACCAGCCTCACGCGCTCGGGCGACGTATCGCTCGAGCGGCGCGGACGTATCCCAGGGTCCAGTAAGCCCGTCCCCGCTACCAGCATGGCAGTGGCAATCGATGATCATGCCGCGAAGTTACTTACCCAACTTTCGTATTGCATCGATCGTGAAGGCAGCGCTGACCAATTCACGGATGCCATTCCACTCCTTAATGAGCGTTCGCTCCGATTTGTTCAATCTGCGGCCGCCGAGTTCGGGATGGCGTTTGTGAAACACGAGATCCGTGAGCTTGTTCGGATCCGTAGTTCCTTTATCGATTGCATCCAAAACCATGTCGAGTTCTATTCTCGTTTTCGACGGTGGGCCACCGATGGTCACCTTACCCTTCGGGCCTTCCATCTCCAGCGTTTCGGGCTCGAAAGCCAGTTCGCCACTGTTCGCAGTCGCCCAGCCGCTGCCCGTTTTCCGGATGAAACCCCAGTCGGTTTCAGCTTCAGATTCTCTATTCCATCCACACATAAATTCACCTCCAGGTATTGATTCAGAACGGCAGTAACAGCCGATTCCACGTGATAGGGCCGACGATGCCGTCGACCACAAGCCTCATGGCTTTCTGAAAAGCCTTGGAGGCCGCTGACGTTTTTGGGCCAAAGTCGCCATCGACTTTCAACTGCGGCAGTCCCGCTGATGGCGTAACGGCGAGCCAGATGTTCAGCCTGTACTGAAGCTCGACGACTGCCAAGCCTTTCGACTTCATGCGGATTGTGGGTCGCCCCGCCGATCCACCCGGGGGCGAGGTCGGGGGAAAGAAACTATGCGCACGAATAAACTCGAGGACGGAGGGTCGAACGAAAACTCCGCGGTTGTTGACGTCAGGGAATTCCGCCGTACTGTCACCCGAGATATGTACCGCGAGCAGCGTCCGTCCTGAAGCACGATCGATTTCGTGCCACACAGGACTACCGCTATTTCCTCCGAACGTGTCGTTCTCATATTCGAGCAGCCCGAGCGGTGTTACGCGAGTTGCCCGGTTCGTGTCGATATATTGATGTTGCGCGGCAAGGTTTGACCCGGACACAAAGCACGGGTCGCGCCGGCCGCCCAAGTGCGTTGCGGCCGGTAGATCCGCAGGGTATCCGGAGAGACTGACCCTGGTTCCGGCGGCGACCGAGGGCGCGCCTCCTGAAGAACCGATGTGCCTACCGAATCGCCGGGCCACTTGAACGGATTGAAGGTCCACCAATTGGCGGAGTTCCCTAGTGGATTCCGCAGGACGATGACTCCGTAATCCGTTGCGGACGAGGCGACGAAACCCGGAGCGAACACGAATAAAGCGGCAGCAGAGATTCCGAACGGGGTTCCCGACGGTCCGTTTCGCCCTGGCGCGACCTGGGTCAGCGCTGCGGAGACGCCATCCATGTTGTGACCTGCTGTAAGGACGGTGCGTGGTCCTATGAGAGTGCCGCTGCCGACACGCATCGTCATTGGATTAATGGGTGTCTGGATCGAACAGATGTAGCGAAAGGGCGCGGCCGTTGTGGCCCGTATACAGGTACGGGTATCGACAGGAGGGATGACCTCTTCGTCGCGCCTGCCGCGGAACATATTTAGCGGCTCCGCTTCGAAGCCCAATTGATCGTGCATGTTATCTCTGGGTGCTCTCCTGTGTTATCTGCTGTTGATGGTTTTTCGAAATCGACTCGGATCGCAACTCGTCGAAGACCTGGAAGTCTTCAAACGGTTCGGGCTCGAAACTCAGTTCCTCGTACATTAGTCACCTTTCTCCGCCCCTGATCCCGGGCTACGTCGATCACGATTCGTGCAGCAAGCTCCACATCAACCAAGCTGTGGGCAGCCGTCACAATGAAACTCAATCGCGGCCCTTCCCCTTGGGCTCCGCGTCGCACGATGGCCGACACTCCGGCTTCCAGCAAGCGATCGTGCAGACGCACTGGATCGATCCGGCCGGTCGTCTCGATCGTTTGGATCGGGAACAGGCCGGGCTCTACGCCGATCCCACCGCTGCGCAATCGAGCTCGGAATCGTCGAACCAGTTTCGCGAGAGTAAGCCGGCGTGAATCGCCTTCCGTCTCGTTGATCGCCAACGCTCGTTCGGTTGCTTTCAATACGGCGACCGTCGGCGGGCTGCAGTGCACGCGTGTCTCGCTCCACGACTCATACCTGCGAATCAACCGGGCGCTCCCCGCGACCACCGCGACCGGCACTCCAAACGCCTTCGCCAACGAACTCACGGCCACGATCCGCGGCGTTTGCAGAACATGCCATCGCAAGGAGCCCCCGCCGCCTGATCCATAGGGTGACTCCGTCTTCGTCCGTCTGCCGAAAATCCCGAGCGCCTGCGTGTCATCAACGACAAGCAATCCGTTATCTCCCACCGCATCCTCGTATTCGCGTAATGGAGCGATCCCGCCGCATCCGGGACAAAGGCCATCCGCTACGACGACCGGCCATCCACCGCTTCCGCGGTCGAGCAAGCGCCGCAGATGTTCCGCATCATGGTGGCGGAACATGCGAACCTTTGCCGCTCGGCCGGCGGCGCGCTCGACGCCCCATCTCGCAATCGGGTATGCGCCGCTGTCCACGTAGAAGGCAGCGCCGCAATCCGCCAGGTGTCCAAACAGATCCCAGAACAAGTGGAGCGTCGAGGGAGCCATTAGGGCCGTTTCACAACCCTGGAGTTCCGCCACTTTGCGAGCTACCCGCCGAGCGCCCGGCGGATCTTCAAGCGCGGCCGGTTTGCCGGTAGACAAACTCGGCCACGCTGGAAGCGCATCGCTTTCATGACGGAGACCCAGGTAGAGGCACGACGTAAAGTCGAGCACGGTGTGATCCTGATCGGACCTTCAGGGTCTCGCCCGTTGTACCGCGGGCAGCCGTCTCCTCAGGTGCTCGGATGGCAGCGCATACCACTTCGCCTTTTCCTCGGCATTCGGTGATTCGAGTGTCAGATCAACGCCGGTCACGGCGCGATATGCATGGATGTAACTCTGGATCTCCGGCCGCCAGTATCGGGCCCAGTTGCCTGCCGACAACTGATCGTTGATCGTGACCCAATCGCCGTATCGCACGGACAACAGGATCTGCTCACCATACACTCCGAGGTCGCGGAAGTGCGTGATCGTGACATCGCTCCAGCCCTGCAGCGTCTTCATCGAATCGACGCGATCCATCCATGCTTCGGTGTAGGGCACCATCACACGCCCGCCGAGAAAATCGCGCATTTCAGGACGCGCCAGCAGCCATTCCTGAATCAGCATCTCAGCACGCGCTGTCGACGGCAGGTCGCCGTATTGATTATGAGCTCCCTGCGCCAACAGGAGATGAACTTCCTTGAGCGAATTCAGAACCGGGAAACCATCGGGGATCACGGTCGTATCGTCACTCTCCTTGAAGAACTTCGCTGCTTCATGAAGCAGGTTGTGGAACGCCTCCAGGAACTTCGAGCGGCGTTCGGCCGGCCGCAGGTTCTTAATGGCCTTACCCCAGAGCGTCAAGCCGTAATGATGCTCGTACTCATAGGCCCGACGGGCCACGCTCAGCGTATGCTGCTCGTCCTGGATATACCCCCACAGCAAATTGTTCAGAGGCCTCAGAGGATCGAGCTCGAAGTTGGCCAACGGATCGCGATCGGCCGAACTGCGACGATTCTGGAACCGAAGGCTTATGGCGTTCAGCGTCTGCACGAGCATTCCCTCTTCATGCCAATACGACCAGATCAACTCGAGCAGGCAAGGATCGCTTAACTCTGTGCGGAGAATGCCGTAGCAATTCGGGACGATCTCATCCGGAGCTTTGAGCGGCAGGTCGCTCAGGCGGTCTCGGATGATCTTCAGGTAAGGAAGCGCGCTCGATGTCTTTCCACCGAACGTTACCTCCTGCAGGTATGCGGTACGGAGCCGAATAATGTCGTCGGCTGTGACTGCACGGCCCAGGCGGCTCGTTTCTTCATCCAGGTTGGTAAACTGGGCAGCTGTCAACTTCGCAACGCCGCATTCCTGCATTAGAAACGCTTCGGTCGCGGTCTTTAGCAGATCGTAGGCGTCGACAAACGGAAATGGCAGTCTGCGATCAACGGACATAAACGTTCCGTCCGGAGCCGTACCGCCCGAGCACATCACCGCATCGATGAACTTCTTGTACTCGACAAACGAGATGGCGCGTGCCCGGTTGCGGATGATCGGCCACAAGACCTGGTCGGTGGACGGTTCTATTCCGGTCCGCTGCAGGCTCGGCCTCACGTAGAGGACATCGGTCGGCGAAAGCATTCTCGGCGTAACGACGAAAGTGACATCGGCCGTGTTTCTGAGGGGCGCGGCCCGCGCGGTATCCGTGCCCGCCTTTGCAGTGACGGTTACTGTCGCCTTCTGGCAGCCGAGTTTCATGGCGGTCGTGTCAACCGAGATCTCCGAGGAGTTCGCGTTGCCTTGAGCGACGCCGTTCACTTTCCATGAATAGTCGTAGAGGGTGGTATCGTCCGGCCGCGCGCGCAGGCAGATCACACCTCCGGCTGAAATAGTTTCCGGCAGCGCCGTGACGCTCACGTCGTTAACATTGTCGGCCGACACCGGTTCGCGTAAATTATCATTTGGCATGTCTCTCTCCTGAACTCGTTCGTTTTTAAACTGCACTCGCTGCGCGTACGGGTAGCGAAATCTCCGGCGGGCGAGCCGCGCAGGCCGCGGTATCGCGAAGCGTACGCGCCAGAGCCCACCACGTCAGCAGGTATCCCAGCGTCCTGCTCTCCAGAGCGGGCGTGACTTTTCCATTCGCGCGCGCCTGTCCGAGCACGGCCATGGTAAGGGCAGGCGGAGCGCGCCGCATACGGTCCGGTTCCGCCTGCCACGCATTCCAATACGCGATAAGCCGCTCGGGACGCCGGTCGGGTGAGGTGACTGCCTCCCCCAGAGAACTTCCCTTCAGTCGCGCGGGACGGTGCCGCGTGAGAAGCTCCACGAATTCCGGCATCTCGCGTTCCAGCGACTGGATGACGGCCAGCTTGTCTCGATGCAGACCCGCTCGTGGATAGAAGGCCTCCCACAACTCGGAGAAGCGCTGCCATTGCGGGTGAGGATATAACGCGGCGCCCATCGCGCAACTGAGCTTCACGCGTATCCACGGGAACGGATGAGGATCGTCGAGAGAGATTCGGAACACGAATGCCCTCGGCAAACTCACAACCGCCATCAGCCCAATGGTCGAGCTGATCCCGAGTTTGGCCACGGACCAGAAATCGGCCACGATTTCCGAGATCCACCTCTCCCAGAGAACCCATGCGTCAGGTGTTCTGGAGCTGAGTTGTTTCTGCTTCAGAATGGGGCGGAGTGAGTTGATCAGGTCCAGCAATGCGGCTGCCTGGTGCCCGACCTCATGGATCAGCGAAGAGCCTATGCCGCTGCCCACCATGCGCTCCCTAGGGATGCGAATGACGGCCACCGGATTGTCGCGTCCGCCCGGCAGTCTGGTCTTGGCCCGGCGTATGGCGGCGCCCTGCCCCCGGTCGACGTAGCAGATTACAGGCGGCGGATCGTAATAGTTGCCCGGGATGCGCAAGGCATCCGCAGCCACTACGTCGAGCCCAGACAATCGCACACCCGTTCCATGCTCGCTCCGCTGCGTAATGACATCGGAGAAGATGTCGACCTGAGACAGCAGAACGTTGAAACGAAGCCTCAGGAATGTAAACCTGCGTTGCTGGCTTTCGGGCTCCACCCGACGCCCTTGGGGTGACTCAATCCAATTGATGTAGCCGTTTATAAGCGATCGGAGTTCCCGGCGTCCTTCGGCCAGGAAGTTCTCTATGTTCGTCTGCGCTGCATCTGACAATGCCGCGGCCGGCACCATCGTTTCCTGCAGCGCGAACGGCTTTACGCGGGCAAGCCGTGTGAGCAAGGCACGCGCTTCCTGCGCCAACATCCACGAGGAGAGAGCCTGTACGGTCATGAGGCCTCTCAAGCGCCGACGAGGATAATCTTTCGTCCACGACGGAACCAGCGTCCGCTTCTTCCTCTGCTCGTGGATCCGCCTCCTCCCCCGCCACCGCCGTTAAGCAGGTTGGGCGCATGGGTCTTGGCGGCGGCGACCACAGCAGCCTTCGCCGCGGCGGCCGGAGGAGCGTTCGGGGGCCGCCGCCGCTGCATTCTTTACCGCCGTATTTGCGAATTTGACGAATGACTTTGCGGCTTCCATCTCTTCTTCGCCGCTTTCAATGCCTTCGCCCTCCAGACCGAGCGCGCTTCCTGCGCGTGACGCGAGCTGACCACCGAACTTGCTACCGGCAGCGCCACCGATTAGGCCGCCTACGGCTGAGCCTGCCATCGGCAGGAACTTCTTCGCGGCGCCTTTCAGATACGGCGCGAGCGCCTGTCCGATCGGGCCGCGCGCGATCTGACCGAACTTCTTTCCGGCCTTCTTCAGGAAGTTGCCGATAAACTGGTCGAGTTCTCCCTCATCACTGATGGAAGCGAACTCGTACGCGAGGTTCATTTCCTCGTCCTGGAATTCCTCTTCGCCCTCGGTTTCGTCGGCAAACTCGTCCGCGAACTCATCCGCGAATTCATACTGATCGGCTTCCTGATCGAAGCTGCGATATTCGAGCGATGTGCGATCTGTATCGTGCATGTTGTCCTCACTTGTTTTTGGCTTATTTGCAGTTGAAAACGATTACCTGCTGTCCTCGCCTGATCCAGCGCCCATAGGAGCGTTGTGATCCTGGCGTAGTCATATCGGTGTCGGCTGCGTCGGCGCCTGGTTCGTACATGTCCGGGCCCAGTCGCCCACCACCTCCGCGCCTTCGCCGGAGGAGCCCTGGAGCGTGACGGCGCGCGGCCTTGATTACGGCCCGCTTTGCAGTCTTTGGTGACGCCGCTCCCGGCGGGATTTTTTCGGCATTCTTCGCTGCTGAGGCAGCAAGTCTGACGAATCGCCGGGCCACCTCGAACTCCTGATCCTCGGGGCTCATGCCTTCGAGTTCGAGTCCGAAGAGTTTCGTAGCCCCGGAGGCGAGTTTCCCCCCAATCATGCCGCCAACAGGTCCGCCGAGAAATGTTCCAGCGGCTGTGCCGGCAATGGGCAGCGCCACTTTGGCGACGTTCTTCAGCAAGCCGCCGAGAGGCTTGCCGATCTTCTTCACGCCGCGCCAGACTTTCTTGAACAAGCCTCCAAGGAACTGGTCGAGTTCCTCTTCGCTTGTGATCTCGAGGAGTTGAGCCGCGAGTTCCATCTCCTCGACTTCGTCGAGAGGCAGTTCCTCTTCCGACTCCTGGTCGAATTCCGATTCGTCGTTGAACTCGAATGAATCCGCTTCGAGCGAGTCCGCTTCGAAAGCATCCGCTTCGCGTTCATATCCACTTCGCAGGCCGTTACTCATTCCGCCTCCTTTGCTCCTGACTCGCGAACGTTGCAGGCTGTGCGCAGGTAAAGGCAAATCAGTGGCCACACGAAAATCCGGGGTTTGCGGCGAGTTTGGCCGAACCCAGGTTCGGATCGGGTTCAGAAACGGATGGATTTGGCGAAGAGAAGTTCGGGCGAGGTGGGCTGAGGAAAGCGGGACGGCTCTTAGCCGCCCTGCTCACGTAAAACTGCTGGTTACGGGTTTAACTTGGGAACATCAACCCAGCAGCGCTTTTGCCAGGATTCAATTCCCTTCTCCGCGAGTTGAACGCCCTTGGCGCCTTCGAGGAGATCCCACTGAAATTCGCCGCCTTTGACCAAATAACGAAGATACAGCTCCCATTGGCGCTTGAAGGCGTTGTCGTAATCTTCCTGAGCGGGGACCTTTTGCCAGTCGTCGTAATACTTGAACGGGCTCGCGACATCCGGATTCCAGGTGGGACGGGGCGTCGCGCCATAAGGCTGAATCCAGCACTCCCGGAGCCCAGCTACCGCTGAACCTTTCGTTCCATCAACCTGCAGTGTCAGCAGATCGTCACGCCGGACGCGCACACACCATGACGAATTGAAATGCGCGATAACTCCGCCCGCGAGTTGGAAGGTGGAATAAGCGGAGTCATCCGCCGTACACGCGTAGGGTTGTCCCGCTTCGTTCCAGCGCTGCTTGATGTGAGTCGCGCCAAGGCAGGAAACTCCCTGCACTTCACCGAAGAGATTATCCAGCACATACCGCCAGTGGCACAGCATGTCGATAATCACTCCGCCGCCATCTTCCTTGCGGTAGTTCCATGAAGGCCGCTGGGCCGCGACAGTGTCGCCTTCGAACACCCAATAGCCGAACTCTCCGCGAACGGAGATAATCTCACCGAAAAATCCGGTATCTCGAAGAGTCTTCAGTTTCAGGAGGCCTGGAAGCCACAGCTTGTCCTGCACGACACCGTGCTTGACGCCCGCTTTCTTCGCCACCTTATATAAGTCGTAAGCGACGTCCAAGCTGTCCGCAGTCGGCTTCTCGCAATAGATATTTTTGCCGCGAGTGATGGCTGCTTTCACGGCATCAGCCCGGCGATCGGTAGTCTGCGCGTCGAAGTATACGGAATACTGCGGGTCGTCGAGCGCCCTGTCGACGTCGGTACTCCAGTCCAGTCCGCCGCATTCCTTCGAGATCGCTTCCAGCTTCGCGGCATTGCGGCCGACCAGCAGTGGCCGGGGCATGATGAACTCGCTGTCGCTGAGGCGAACGCCGCCTTGCTGCATGATGGCGAGAATGGAACGCTTCAGGTGCTGATTGAAGCCCATGCGCCCCGTCACGCCATTCATGATGATGCCAACGGTGTGTACTGTTCGATTCGTCATAGAAAGGTCGTTAGGATTGCGGCTTGTCGGTACACTGCGGCATTGCGCCTTGTGGCAGAGGCGGCGCTTCCACGCCCGCCTTCGGCAGCGTCCCATCCAGTTCCTGACGCCAATGCGCTACGTCACCGGCAGGCCCGTAGCAGTACATCATTCGCAGAGGAGTCGAACCTACATTCGTAAGCTGGTGAAACACTTTCGATGGGATGTAAACCGCCTGGCCTGTCGTGAGTCGTGTACGCTCCTCGCCCAGGCACATCTCACCTTCGCCCTCAACGACGAAATAAATTTCTTCCTGCTCCTGGTTGTGCCACGGGACTTGTCCGCCGTTGGGCTCGAGCGTCACGTAGCCCATAGAGAAGTTCGTCGCCTGAATGGGACTGGCTCCGCCGACGAGATTCTGTGTCCTGCGGCGAGCGGGGTACGTACGGCCTGCGATATTCGCTAGATCTGCGATGATCATCGTGATTCGCTCCAGAAGGTCAGATATGGTTTATTTTCGATCAGCCGCAGAAGGTAAACGCCAAGTTCGAGCGCGTGATAATCACCCCACATGCAGGACTCGCCGGCGGGAACCTTCTGGCCCTCGGGGATAGCGTCCCAATCGTTCGGCCGGTGATACACGGCATGCAGGAGAATGCCATGGTGCTTCGGGTCTGTGCTGAGATATGGCTCGTCGAGGAGCGTATTCGCGACAGTGAGACCCGCTTGGCGGTATCGTTCGTTCTTCAGATAACGCCCCAAACGAAACAGACCTTGAGCAGCGATTGCAGCAGCAGAACTGTCGACCGGTTCATAGGCGTTGAATGGATCCGCCGGCGTGAGCCTCCAATCTCCGAGTTTCGCTAATCCCGGAGCGCCCGTGTCCCAGTAAGGAACTCCGTCCGGAGGCGTGTTCTCGATATAAAAATCGCAAACGGCCTCCGCGGCGGTCCGCATCATGGTAACGATATCAGCCTTGCTATTCGCGGACCCAAAGTGCTTGTCGCGAAGAGCTTCGAAGAATTCGAGTTGTTCCGCGAATCCGCACATGGCCCACGCAAGCCCACGCGTCCAGGTGCTGAACGGCGAGTAACCCTGCTGTGAGTTCGGACAGCGGAACAAGCCGTCGTTGGTGTTAAAGACACTCTCGTGCGCGACGCGGCCGCGCACGTCGTACGCGTCCCGACCTTCCCCGTAGAACACGGAATATCGCGCGGTTGCCCGCGCGTGATCGACAAGACGGCCGAGCAGGGACACACGGCGATCGTTCTCCACCATCAGCACATGACCGAGGTGGTGCGAAACAGCGAGGGCGCGCAGCGAGCGGATAGTATCGACAAACAGTGAATGTGGACCGTTGAACGAATAGATAAATCCTCCGCCGTCGGCGATAGGTGTCCAACGGGCAGCCTGCACCGCGCCCGAGCATTTCAAGGCGAGCTCATAGAAACGCCGTTCCCAGGCGTTGTCGGAGATGAAGCCTTCGTTCATCAACCGCAGGAGATTGCCATACGTGCTTACGTTGTTAAACCCGTGATCGTGCACACCGACATGGGTCACGTGCGGCGCCATGTGATTGAGAGTGTGCGTCCGGCCCATATCCAGGAATGACTTGTCGCCGGTCGCATCGTACTGCAGGATTGCCGATCCGAACTGAAATCCTTGCGTCCACTCCGTCCAACCGCGGCTGGTGTATTGGCCACCGACGGTGAACACGGGTGAGCCCTGCGCCGGATTCCAGGCTGCTTCGAGCGAACGGATTTTCTCCGCGGAGGCGGAGAACAACCGGTCGACTTTGGCGCGCAGTCCCTGCTCTGTGAGCTTACTGTCGATCTGAATCATGAATGGCGTACGAGGGCCGGCGTTTGGACGCGATCACGGACGTGGGCGTCCGGCGGGCACAGCCGAAGTCTCGCAACCCTGTATGGTAGCGCGATCGACCAATGGACCTGCCGTATTACGGCAAGTTTACAGGAACGACAACTGGCGTCGCTCCAGCCCGAGGAGCTTCTCTTTGATCGGCAGGCCGCCTCCATAACCCGTCAGTTTCCCATTCGATCCGATCACGCGATGGCAGGGGACGATGATCGAAATCGGATTCGACCCGTTCGCCAATCCCACGGCGCGGGATGCTTTGGGGTTGCCGATGCGCGTCGCGAGTTGTCCGTACGAGATCGTCTCCCCATACGGAATGCGCGAGAGTTCCCGCCACACCCGCAGTTGGAACGTAGTGCCCTCGGGATCGAGGTTCACGGCAAATTCGCGCAGCTCTCCGGCAAAGTACGCGTTCAGTTGGTCGATGACCGGGCGAAACGGGACCGCATCGGCGACCCAATCCTCCTGGGGCGTGGCGCGTTTCGGACCTTCGCCGAACAGCAGCGCCCGCAGGCAGCCTTGCTCGCCCGCGAGTAGTATTCGTCCAACGGGACTGTCGATTTCAGTGTAGGCTTGCTTCATCCTTTACTCCTTGCCAAAGATGGATTGCCGCGTAAGCGCGCCACGGCCGCCAAGCCTCGGCTCGCTCCTCGAGTTCGCGCGCGTTGCGGCATCCGGCTGCACGCTGTAAGACGAGATCGCCGGCCGGAAACGCATCGGGCTCCCCAAATGCGCGCATTGCGATGTATTGCGCTGTCCAAGGCCCCACCCCGGGCAGCGCAAGCAGAGTTTCCAGGAACGTATCCGAGTTGCCGACATGCTCCCATTCCAGACCGCTGCCGGCCAGAGCTCGGATGGTCGCGGCGCGGCTACGAACGACCCCGCATGCTTCTATGTCCGCCGTGGCCAAAACCTCCGCCGATGGGAACAGACCACCGTTACCGTAGCGGGCTGCGATCCGATCCGCAATGGTCGAGGCTCCTTTGACCGAAATCTGCTGACCTAAGACAGCTCGCACCGCGAGTTCGAACGGCAACCACGCGCCGGGAAGCCGCAATCCGGGATGACGCGCAAGCTTCGGCGCGAGCAGCGGATCCTGGGCAAGGTGAGCTTCGATTCGGGTCGGGTCGGCCGAAAGATCGAAGAGCCGTCGTATCCGTTCCACGATGAGGAAGAGTGCCCGAGCATCGGGAAACTCGACGCGGACGTCGAGGGCGCCGCTACCGGGTCGTACTTCTATCTGGCCGGTTGCGCGGTTGACGTTGATGGTCCGCCGGTAAGAGTTCCTGGTGACGGATTCGACACAGGGAATCGACCGGTCCGCGAGAAAGCTCGAGATTGCGTCCCAGTCGTAGGGAGGCCGGAAAGGCAGCCTGAAGTGGTAGGCTCCATCGGTGTTGACGGCGCGCTTGCCCGCCAGGCGGCGGAGTTCCGTCGGGGTACGGCCGTAGAGTTGTTGAAATGCGAAATTGAACCGGCGGATGCTGCCGAACCCTGACGCCATCGCAACCTCCGTAAACGGCAGGCTGGTTTCGTCGATCAGCTTCTTCGCAAAATGCAGCCGCCGTGTTTGGGCGACAGCAACCGGAGGAGCGCCCAGATGTTCGAGAAATAATCTGCGGAGGTGTCGCGATCCGACACCCAGCCGCTCGGCCAGCTTTTCCACTCCGCTGTTATCGAGCGTGCTTTCACTCATCAGCCGGAGCGCTCGCGAAACGGTGACGGACGTACCTAGCCAGCCGGGCGTGCCTGGTGAGGCTTCGGGCCGGCATCGAAGGCACGGCCGGTATCCCGCCTCGGCCGCTGCGGCCGCCGATGGGTAATAAACGACGTTTTGTTCTTTCGGTGACGGGCGCCGGACAGATGGGGCGGCAATAGATGCGCGTGGTTTTGACGGCAGTGAAGAAGCACCCGTCGAATCGCGGGTCGCGGGCGATTCGTGCTCGCTGGCAGGATTCGCGGTCGAGTTGCATACTCTTTCACGATACGCTGGCTCGCGTCAGGTGACTAGCCGTTTTCGGACATGAACGTTGATCCGGGAATCGTCAATCCTCCACCAGCCGGTACCCTACGCCGGGCTCGGTAAGTAGGTAGCGAGGACGAGTGGGATCCAATTCCAGTTTGCGGCGGAGCTGCGCCATGTAGACCCGTAGGTATTGAGCCTGTTCAGTATGCTGCGGCCCCCACACCTCGACAAGTAGCTGCCGCTGCGTAATCACTTTCCCGGCATGTCGAATGAGGGTTTGCAGCAGTTTGTACTCGATCGGCGTCAGGTGTACTTCGGTCGCGTGCAAGGTCACCACGCGGCGTTCGAGGTCTACCGAAATGTCACCCGCGCGAAACGTGGCCCCATTCGCCGTGTCGGAGATCGTTGCCGAACGCCGTAGCGCGGCCCGCACCCGTGCCAATAGCTCACCTACCGCAAAGGGCTTGCTGACAAAATCATCCGCGCCTGAATCGAGGGCTGTGACCTTGTCCCTCTCCTGGCCTCTCGCTGACAGCACGATGATGGGAGTCTGGGTCCACTCCCTGACCTTCCGGATCACTTCCAGGCCATCGCGGTCTGGCAGTCCGAGGTCGAGCACAATCAGATCGGGCTGCCGGGCCGCCGCCTGCGCAATGCCCTCGGCCGCGGTGACCGCTTCCCGAAATCGATACTGTTCAGCGGTGAAGGTCGCCCGAAGGAACCGGCGTATCTGCGGGTCATCCTCAACGATGAGAATTTCGGGAGCGCTACTCGTCAAAGTCCACCTGTGGCGGTTGACCGCCTGTGGGGAGCACGACGCGGATCAGCGCTCCACCGCCCGGACGGTTCTCCGCTTCGATTTTTCCGCCGTGCGCCGTGATGATGGCTCGGCAGATCGCAAGCCCTAAACCGACCCCTCGTACCCCTTGAGCCGGACCCCGGTAGAACTTCTCCCAGATGCGCTTCTCGTCACCCGGCGCGAACCCCGGCCCACGATCCGCAACTTCGACCACCACTTTGTCGTCTCGAGCGAAGGCAGTGACCTGAATCTCTGAATCCTCTGGAGTATACTTTGCCGCATTCTCGAGCAAGTTGATGAACACCTGCTCGATCAGTACGTCGTCAACCGACACCAGCGGCAGTTCCGCTGGCATATCAACCCGGATGGGCCGTTTGCCGAGCGTTGATTCTAATCTGTTGAATGCCGCGCCGACAATCTCTTCCACTGAATGCCAGTCGCGCCTGACCTCGACGGCGCCTGATTCGAGCCTCGTCATCTCCAGAAGGTTGTTTACCAGCCGGCTGAGGCGCTGCGCTTCCTGCGCGATGCTCTCGAGCAAGTCCTGTTGCGTTGCCGGGTCGAGCTGATTTCCGATGGGACAGGAGACTGCTCGCAGCGCCGGTGATGGAGGCAAGCGGCGTACGGAGATCGTGTGAGACGGCGCTCAGTAACGAACTACGCATCTGTTCGGTTTCCGCTCGCAGTTTCGCCTCGCGAGCCTCGGCGGAAATTCGGGAACGCTCCATTGCAAGCGCAATCTGAGTCGCGAACATTTCGAGCAGATGGATCTGCTCCGGGGACGTCTCGCGGGCGTTTCCGGCAAGACTGCCATCACTCCGACGACATGGCGGAAGCCCCGCAACGGAAGGTAAAGCGCCGTAGAACCCGGAAGAGTGTCCGTGCCCCTTCCCGCACGTTGCTTGTGGTCGAAGGCCCATTGAGCGACGCCCTCCTCCGAACGCGGGATCGGCAGGTCATCGGTCGTGCGCCGGCGGAAGGAGACTTTGCCGGGACCCTCCGTCAAAAAGATTACGACCCGGCAGCCGAACACTTCACGGGTGATATCCGTGGCGATCCGCGCGGCGTCGAAGGCCCGTTGATCGCCGGTGAGTTCCTTTGTCAGCCGGTAAAGGGCCTGCGTACGAGTTTCCCGATCCACGGCGTGAGCGGCCTGCATGCGAATCCGGATCGTGAGAGTGCTGATCGTGATTGCGACCACCAGCATGACGGCGAACGTGAGTATGTACTCATAATCGGAAACAGCAAAAGTGAAGTAGGGCGGGACGCAGAAGAAATCGAAGACCGCCACACTGATGAGACAGGAGAGAAACGGCCACACGGCGGCTGGAACGCATCGCGATTGCCACGATCCCCAGCAGGTAGACATACCAGACGACCGGATTTAACACCGGCTCGCAGCAGCAACCGACAGAAAGTGCAGGCAGCGATCGCGGCGCCCGCAAACAGGTACTCCTCGGGCTTCATGCCACCGGATAAGCGACATACAGTCGGGAGCCGTGCAGCGGCGGGCCCGGGCTCGCCGGAAATCCGCATAGATTTCGATATCGCCGCTCGCTTCGATCAGGTCATCCAGAACCGACCCTCGAAGCAGGCGCTTCCACAGTGGAGCCTGCTGTTGCCGATGACATCTTCGAGACGTTCCGCGTCCGCGCATAACGAAGCAGGGCCTCAGCAACCCGATCTCCGCTCAGCGTGACTGTCTCGGCTCCCAATTGTTCCGCCAGCCGTAGGAGACAGGACTCGGTCTCGCGCATCCGCCGGCGCGCTTGCGAATGATGGCGTTTCGACAAAAGCAACGATCCACTCGGCACGAAGCCGCTCGGCCATACGCTTCGCGGCACGGATGAGTTTCGCGGAGAACGGACTGGGACCGATGGAGACAATCAACCTCTCCGTGACCGGCCATGTCGGTTGAATCGCGTGGTCGAGGCGATAGGTTCGCATTTGCTCGTCGACGCGATCCGCCGTCCGCCGCAGCGCCATTTCCCGAAGAGCAGTGAGATTGCCCCGCCCGGAAAAAGCTCGCCATGGCGCGCTGAGCCGGGTCCGGAATGTAGACCTTGCCTTCGTTCAGCCGGCTCAGCAATTCGTTTACCGGGAGGTCGACGAGTTCGATCTCATCGGCCCGGTCGAGAACGGAATCGGGGAGCGTCTCGCGAACTAACACTCCGGTCACCTGCGCAACGAATCGTTGAGGCTGTCGAGATGCTGAACATTAAGCGTCGTGTAGACGGAGATACCCGAGTCGACCAGTTCAATTACGTCCTGCCACCGCTTAACGTGGCGGGATCCGGCGCGTTCGTGTGCGCGAGTTCGTCCACCAGCAGCAGCTCCGGGCGCCGCCACAGGGCGGCATCGACATCAATTCGCCAAGAGTCATGCCCCGGTGCTTAACAGTGCGCCGAGGAAGCAACTCGATACCTTCCAGCAGTCTTCCGTTTCGCTTGCGCTTGTGCGTTTCGACGATACCGACAATGTCAACATCCTCGGATGGTTCTTCGAGAAGCAGGTCGATGGGCTGCAGTTCCGTGATCGGCCCGGAGGCCGTATTGAACGCCTTGCCCGGCTCTTGCCAGAGGAACGAGGGATTCTCGATGTCGTCGGTGTAGGCGCGGGTGTACGCCGTGCCGCACTGGCGACAAGTGAAGAGCTCCAAGACGCGTGCCCCGCAGTCGCAGGTGTTCCGCGGTTGGCCATACATTGCACCAATCGGGCCTGACGGAATGCCGTTGCGATTCACAGTGCAGTCGGGATCGAGGCAGGCCCAGAGCCCCGGCAGCCCCCGGAGAAAGGCATGCACGCGACACGGCAATAGGCCGGCCTCGTCGGACTTGAGACGGCAGCGCTGCCGAGCGAGATGAGCGTGCAGCACGGCCCGGTCGGCGATTTCGGCCTCGGCATCCGGAAAGACCAGGGCGCCGAGTTCGCTGACCGGGAGTGCCTTCTTCATCGTCTCGTTCACGAGCTTGGCAAGGGGTGGGAAGTCACGGAGTGCCTGGTGAAGTACCGCATTCGATGTCGCTCCCGCCTCGGCAACGGCGTTGCGGTGCTTCAGGAAGGCGGCGACTGCGGCAAGCCGTGACGCGTCATCCTCGGCCCTGTAGTAGTGGTCCATTGGGATGCCCGCAAGCACCGCGGCGTCGGCCATTGATCCTGCTGCGTCGGGTTT
>CAWGVL010000010.1:0-87993 GCA_963825845.1 Bryobacteraceae bacterium
TCAATTCGTCGCCAACTGTTAACGGTTCCCCGATAGCAACTGAAGAGTGCCCACCGATTCGGGTTTGTTTCGTCCGACAGGGTTGATCGTCGATACCAACGGTGACTTGTTCGTAGCCGATTCCGGCAACGCTCGCGTACTCCGTTTCCCTTCGCCCTTCGAGCAGGCCATCGCCCCAGGTACCCGTCACAGGGCCAATCTGGTCATCGGCCAGCGTGACGCGAATAGCCGTGTGACTGACGCCTCGCGCGTCAATATGGCGTATCCCTTCGGAGTTGCTCTCACCGTCGAGCTGGTACATCCGGTCGTTTCAGATGCTGCGCACAACCGCGTGTTGTTCTTCCGGCGCCCTGCCGGCGGCGACTTCACAAATGGCTTAGCCGCCGAGAAGGTGATCGGTCAACCGGACTTCTTCACCATTGCCCGCGCTACCGCGCCGAATCGGATGTTCAGCCCGCGCCATATCGCGCTGGATACGGACGATCGCTTATATGTTGCCGACAGCGGGAATGGACGCGTCCTGATCTTCGATCGGATTACGACGGCGGCGAACGACCGCCAACCGCGTTCGTGCTACCCAATCTG
This sequence comes from Bryobacteraceae bacterium, assembly GCA_963825845.1. GTDB lineage: Bacteria > Acidobacteriota > Terriglobia > Bryobacterales > Bryobacteraceae > DASQDN01. Next base: position 586 of record CAWGVL010000010.1, read on the forward strand.
ACCGGAGCACAAGGGATTTGGGTTTCTCCCCAGACCGGCGAAATCTGGGTGGCCTCAACCCGCGCAAATCGAGCGCTGCGTTATCCGAGATTCGAGCAACTCGCCCTTGGTATCAGGACCAATTACGAGATCGGGTCGTCCACGCCCTTGGCTCTCACGCAAGACAGTTCCGGGAACCTGTACATAGCGGAAGCGATTAATCGCGTGGCCATATTCTTCAATGGTTTACGCACGCAAATCGCAGGTAATTACGCTGAGCGGGCGCTTTCTCCTGGGACGATCGGCATCGTCTATCCCCGCGGAACCTCCACCCGGTTCTCGAACGACATACAAACCTTCGATTCGCTGCCGATCCGATCCCGCTACCGAAGGAACTAGCTGATGTCCAGGTTCTTCTCGATGATCGTGCGCTTCCTCTTTATTTTGTGTCGCCTGGCCAGATCAGCTATCTGGTCATGTACGACATCGCGAGTTCGGGTACGGCGGAGATTCAAGTCGTTCGCAAATCCACCAGCGAGATCCTGGCGGCAGGCACGGTCAATCTCGCCCTGGTGTCTCCGGCACTCTTCGTTCAAGGCAGCGCCGAACAGGGACCCGTGGCAGCGTTGAATCAGGACGGCACGGTAAACACACCCGGCAACCCGATCGCCAGAGGCCAATACATCAGCCTGTTCGCGACGGGATTGGGTGCTGTCGGCGGGGCTCCCGCGGAAGGTACACCGCCCCCTGGCCCGGCCCCAGCCTCCGAGTTCCTTCGCGTGCTCATCAATACGGAGTTCGTGAAAGACGAAGACATCCAGTATTTCGGTCTCGCCCCGAGTCTCGTGGGTGTATATCAGATCAACGTCAAGATACCCGATTCCGCAGCGCCGGCAAGCGCTGTCGATGTGGTGGTACAGGTACGTAGCATGAACAGCAACGTGGGCACCGGGGGCAAGCTCCTGAAGACCACGATTTCTGTGAAGCCTTAGTCTCTCTCCGAGCGATCAGGACGAACTTGCGGAGCAATCCGCGAGTTCGTTCCTATTCGATCCGCACGCGAACTTCGTTGCTGCGCACCCCACCTGACGTAACGACTAGTGGCTGCAATCCATTCGGAGCCGAATCCGGCACGCGAACGTTCAGCTGATACAGCCCAAGATATCCGGGAGCGAGCCCGCTGAATGCTACTTGCGCAGGCAGCCCGGCGATAGTGACTTCCGGACGAACCACCGTTTCGAACAATCCAGCGGTGCTAGTTCGACGCCGCCCAACGCTGTTGCGTAAACCTCGACATATTGCCCGGGCCTAGCCGGTTGGACAGCGGTCAGTTGCCCCGTCCCGGCGATCGTAACGGCCCCGAATCCGCTGGCTGAATCGAAAAACAATCCCGGCTGGACATCGACAACGGGAACCGGTACAACAGCGGAAGCCGCGTTCCCGGCCTGGATCGTGAGCTGCGCCGTTCCGGTCGGCACATCGGAAGGGACAAGAAAGTTCACTTGCCCGTCATTCGCAAACAGCACGGTAGTAGAGCGGCCGTTCACGAGGACACTGGCATTTGTGCCGCCAAGGTTGGAGCCGAAGATGCTTGCAATTCCTCCGGGGACAACTCCGGCGACGAACGAAGCGGCATTCAAGACACTGGCCGGAAGAAACGCCGGTCGGGCCGCAGCGCTGATCGTCACCGAGGGTCCGGATCCGATGCTGGCAAGGAACTGACTCGCGCTATCGGCCGGCTGTGTCCACGTGAACTCGACAACTCCATTCGCATCGGCAACGCCCGACGCATGATCCACCGAGCCGCCGCCTGTTGCTCGTGCCTGTACTACGACGCCCGGGTACGGCAACTCGTTTTCGTCGGTCACTTTGACCCGAATGGGACTGGCATCGGATAGCACCGCAATCTTCAGCTTGGAGGCAGGCAGAACCTGGACCCGTGAAGCAACAGACTCATAGGCCGGGTCGCTCGATTCAATGAGGAGATCGTCGGTCCCCTCCGCCGCTCCGGCGATATTGAACGTCACGGAACGCTGGCCGGCGGGGATCACCACCGATTGCGGAGCCCGGGTGGCACCGGATGCCGTTCGAACAGTGAAGTTCACCGAAGTCGTTGGCGCCTGCTGCAAGGACAAAACGATGGGAGCGGTACCGCCGGCAGGTACTCCTACCCCAGGGAATGATGACGCCTGAACGGAACGGCGGATGGAGGTATCAGCGGTCGCATTCTGACCGGTTGCTTTCTGAAAAAACGGTTCGAACTGCTGGCGAAAAGATTCGATCTGCGCCAGGTCATCGGCTGTGGGCGCTTGCCCCTCCGCCGTAATCAGGAGAAACGCGAACCGGAATTTCCGCTGGGAAACCGTGTGGTCTGGTGTTCGGCGACCTTCAACGCCGATGATTTCGCGTATGTTGACGTCTCTTCGATCGCCATCGAACGCCACTCCCACTTTCGGCAGAATCGTGGATGAACTGAGGCCCCGAGCGTTGGCAACGTAGAATGTATCAGGCACGCTTTCGGCGGCCTTGAACCCCATCAGGTACTGATCGAGCGCGGAGAAGCCCTCAACGGTCGCGGTCGTGAGAAACCGCGGCGAAGCCGCAGGTCCGTTGTCCTGGATGCGGTTTCCCTCCAGCAGAGAGGCGTCGGAGTTGAACTTGAAGTCCCAGTGAGCGCCCTGATGTCCAACCATCGGGTAGTTGCCGAATTCGTCCCGAACGCTCGCGTAAGCAAGAAACAGGTGACCCGCTTCATGCGAGATCGTAGTAAGCGGCGTGTCCCCCACCGACTGCCGGGCGGGAACCTTGCTGTTCGGGTCCCTCGGGTACTGGTTCAGTGGCCCCATGTTGAGGATGGCCTGCAGCCGCGCGGGCGAGCCCGCCTGCTCTCCGATATCCGCCTTGGTGTCTCCGTAGCCGCTTCGCTGGTTGCGAACGGTCACCTCATAGGCAACAGCCGAAACGTCGGCTTCGACACCCATGGTGTTGTAGATGACCAGAAAATCATAGGAATCTTCGTGGTTGCGGTAGAACTTCTGGGCCGCCGAGAAGATATCTACGGATTCCGAACCAGAAAATCGCTCGATTATGGCGGAGCTGAATTCGCCCGGCGAATTTCCGTTCGCGAAAGTCACCAGGCTCGGATCGCCTTTCACCCCGCCAGGAGCGATGCCCGTTACCGCCTCCGTCGTGCTCACATTCGAATAGGCGAATTCAATTCTCCCGTCAGAATAGAGGCGCAGTTGAAAGGTTTGCGGTGGCCCGTTCCCCGCGTCGCGATATTCCGGCACGCCTACCCATGAAATCACGACCCGGTTGGCTTCGTTCAGGATTCTGACGCCGCCTTGCGGCCGCGATGGATCGAGATCACGGAAAAGCGGCGCGATACGAGGAGGCCCGGCCTGCATACGTCCGAGGGATCTATCGGTGATCGCGACATCGCCAGTCCCAAAGCTCACATTCCCGTCGGAGTTGACGTGGATCGTCCGTTGCTGAACGCCGAAAAACGGGAATGCAAACGGCAGCGCGATCTCACGCGAATCGTCATCTTCTAATCCCTGCACAGGATTGGAGCTATCTGCCGCAGCCGCATCGTATGTATCGACGCCGACCTCATACCGGTACTTCCGTGATCCCTCCGACGGAACGAATCGGATTGTTTTTCCATGGAGGTTGAAAGGATTCCGTCGGGCAACCACTCCATCAGCCGCATCCAGGTGAGCGATATTCCCGATGTCCGGAAGGAGGGTAATAGCCGCCTTTGCCCCGGACGTGAGTTTCCGTTTTCGCAGCCCGGAATCGGACTGCAGGTGGAGTTGCAGTTCCTCTCGTGCCTTGTCCGCGTGCGATGCGCAGGACCGCTGCTCCTGTTTCCCGGAAAGAACGACAACGCTGGCGAGCAGCGCCAGAATCGGCGACAACTTCTTCATACTTCGAGGATTACCTTCTATTGTAGACTGGGCTTTTCCAGACCCGGTTGCAGATAACAGAGCACGCTTGAACTTTCAATCGGTCTCAGCCGTATTACCAAACAGAGGGATGAATGGCTTTTTGCACGAACTGCGGTAACAACATGCAGGATGATGCGCGATTCTGCGCGTCCTGTGGACAACAAACCGGGGCGCTCGCCGGGAACACTCCGATAGGCTTTACACACCAGGCCGGTTATGTGCCGCCTCCATCGATTGCGCCGCTAGATTACACCATCCAGGGAGACAATCTGCAGGTCGCGCGAGTCCGCCTCAAGCCGGGGCAGGAAGTGTACGCCGAAGCCGGAAAGATGCTCTACAAAACCCCGAACGTCCAATGGGAGACCAAGATGCAGGGCGACTCCATCGGGCAAAAGATCTGGGGCGCGGTCAAACGTAAACTGATGGGCGAAACGCTCTTCATGACTTATTTCCGTGCCATGGCGGAGGGCGAGGTCGGCTTCGCGGGCAGCTATCCCGGACGAATCCAACCCTTCGATCTCGCCCCTGGTCAGAGCATCCTCGTTCAGCGCGATAGCTTCCTGTTCGCGCAGACGACGGTGCAACTAAACGTAGCTTTTGTGAAAAAACTTGGAGCTGGCTTCTTCGGTGGCGAAGGCTTCATCCTCGAGAAACTGACCGGCCCTGGCGCAGTATTCATCCACGGCGGCGGAGACTTCATTGAGTTCAACCTCAAGCCCGGCGAATCGCTGCAGGTCGACACAGGCTGTATTGTCGGCTTCGATGAGAGTGTGAACTACGACATCCAGTTCGTCGGCGGCATCAAGACGGCTATTTTCGGTGGAGAAGGTTTATTCCTGGCCACTCTGACCGGACCGGGTCGGGCCATTGTCCAGAGCATGACGCTCGAGAAAATGCGCCGTGAACTCGCTCCCATGAGTGGTCAGGGCGGCGATGAACGAAGCCCGCTAGGTGTGTTCAACAACGTCTTCGGCAGCGAAGATTAAGCGTAAGTCCTGCGCTTACATAAGTATTACAATCCCTGATTTGAGAAATTGTTACGGTTGGGATAGTACAAATGGATACTGCCTCCGTAGCACTGCCCGAACGCAAGGGTCTCAACTGGACTACATTCACGGCGTTTGCCGTCTTTCACGCGGGTGCCATCGCCGCGCTCTTTTTCTTTAGCTGGGCTGCTTTTTGGACAGCTTTCGCCCTGAACTGGATTGCGCTGAGTTGGGGAATCGGCATGGGCTATCACCGGCTGCACACGCACCGCGGATACAAGTGCTCGAAGGCGTTCGAATATTTTACGGCCATCTGCGCCACGCTCTCGCTGGAGGGTGGGCCCATTTTCTGGGTTGGCACTCATCGCATCCACCATCAGCTTTCCGACAAACCTGGCGATCCGCACAGCCCGCGAGATGGCGCATGGTGGTCACACATCTTGTGGATGGTCATGGGAGAGGGCTACCACAACAAGACGGCTCTAATGGGACGGTATGCCCCCGACCTTGCGCGCGACCCGTTCTATCGCTGGCTGAACACTTACCATTGGGTGCCGCTCACCGTCGTCGGCGTGCTTCTGCTTGCGTTCGGTGGTATCGGCGTAATGCTATGGGGGGTCTTTCTCCGCGTGACGCTCGGTCATCACTTTACATGGCTCGTTAATTCGGCGACGCACATGTGGGGATCGCGACGGTTCAACACGCGCGACGACTCACGGAATAGCTGGTGGGTAGCGATCCTGACCTTTGGAGAAGGCTGGCACAACAACCACCACGCGCATCCGACATCGGCCCGTCACGGACTTGCCTGGTACGAGGTCGACATCACGTGGTTGCAATTAAAAGCGCTCGAGCTGATCGGCTTGATTCGCAACGTGAAAGTAGCAAAGGTCACCAGTATCGCTCCGGCCGAATCTAAAGCTGCTTAATTGAATCCCGCTTACTCCCTTACACTGGGATTGATGGTTAAGGGAGGACGCCAGAGGAGCAAGTTTCTCTTCACGGCAGTAGGCGTTTTTGTCGTCGTACTTGCGACGGCGCTGTACATCGCCTGGATTGTCCTGAACTGGCGGACGGGTGTTCTACTTGTCCTCGGCGTCCTCTTCTTCAGTCTCATCATCACCGGCGTCGTTCTCAATACGATCTTTCTAATCCGGGAGATCCGGAGAAATGAGCAGCACGATGCCTTCATCAACTCCGTCACTCACGAGCTGAAAACGCCCGTCGCTTCCATGCGCCTGTACCTCCAGACACTGCAGGCGCGCGACATCACGGAAGCGAAGCGCCGCGAGTTCTATGAAATCATGCTGGCTGACTCCGACCGGTTGATGGGCACGATCGAGCAAGTGCTTCGGGCGGCGCGAACCAGCCAGACGACCGATGTCCACCGATCTCCGGTCGATGTCCAAGCTCTGGTGCAGGACTGTGTACAAATCGCCCGGCTCCGGCATCACCTGCCTCCTGAAGCCCTGGACTACAAGGAATCGGTCCGCAACGCGACCGTTCTCGGCGATTTCGACGAGTTGAAGGCTGCGGTCTCGAACCTGATCGACAACGCGATCAAATACTCGGGCCAGCGTGTACGAGTGATCGTGGACCTCACGAACAATGGCGGCAGCCAACTCGCGGTCCGTGTGAGGGATGAGGGTGTCGGCATCCCTCCCTCCGAACTGAAACGGATCTTCAAGCGCTTCTACCGGATCCCGAACTCCATGGCGCTGCGCGTCAAGGGCACGGGTTTGGGACTCTTTATCGTGCGTTCCGTAGCCGAGCGCCATGGTGGTCGGGCTTGGGCCGAAAGCGAGGGCTCCGAGCGCGGCAGTACGTTCACCCTCGAGCTTCCTGTGGCGAATTCGTACAGCAACCCATACCAGCGATGACGCGCGTTCTGATTGTGGAAGATGAGCAGCATCTCGCGGAGGGCTTGCGATTCAATCTCGAGCTCGATGAGTACAACGTAGATATCGTTGAGAGTGGCGAGGCTGCGCTCGAACTGTTCCGTTCCGGCGCGACCCGGTTCGATGTAATGATCCTCGATGTCATGCTGCCGGGCATTGACGGCTTCGCGGTGATGTCGCAACTCCGGGCAGCGGGCGAGTTCGTCCCGACGCTGATGTTGACGGCTAGGAACCGCGCGGAAGACGTCCTGAAAGGATTCGAATCCGGCGCGGACGATTATCTCCCTAAGCCCTTCGAACTGTCCATCCTTCTCGCGCGCATCCACGGACTTCTCCGGCGCAGCCGCTGGGAGAAACGGCAGCCCGCTCGCGATATTTTCGAGTTCAACGGGCGAGTTATCGACTTCGACAACCTCGAACTCAGCGTGGGAGACCGGAAGCTGCAACTCACGTTGATGGAAGCCAATCTCCTGCGATACTTGATCGCAAGGGAAGGGCAGGTGGCCTCACGGCAGAAATTATTGGAAGAGGTCTGGGGTGTGCGTGAAGACACGGACACCCGGGCGATCGACAATTTCGTGGTGCGCCTTCGCCGCTATATCGAAGATGACCCTGCCCAGCCGAAACACCTGCTGACGGTGCGCGGGGTTGGCTATCGGTTTGTGGCCCACCCCGGCGCGTAGGGATTTACGATCCGACGGCGACGGCAGATGCTCCGTTCAGCACGCTCGAGATGGCGTGGCTCATTCGCCCCCAACTCGTGACCTCGTTATCCAACTGCCGCCGTCCAGCGCGAGTCATCTTGTAATACTTCGCACGCCGATTATTCTCCGAATATCCCCAGTCCGATACGATCCAGCCGCGCCTTTCCATCCGGTGTAGCGCCGGATACAGCGAGCCTTCCTCGACGTGAAGGACATCGCTCGAGAGTTGCTGGATTCGAGACACAATGTTGTATCCGTGCAACGGCCCGCCCGAGAGTGTCTTCAGGACGAGCATATCTAATGTTCCCTGCAGTAATTCGAGTTTTTCTTTTGCGCACCGCAAACCCCTTCCCCTTCCGGACATACCGGCGATTCTTGATGCGGCTCCCGTTTTATCTAGGAGGCGTGTAGGGGAATTGTGTATCAGAAACCTCGCGATAGCAAGTGGATGTTTATGGGGAATAACATCGAAGAATGAGCCGGCCCTTTCTTGTCTCTATCGTCGGAGCGGCCGTGCTGTTGAGTGCACGCGCCCAGGTCCCGCGAGATCTGGAGCAGAGGATCCGGGTAGCTGACCGGGAGATCACACGTCTGCTCCCTCCGCATTTCCCCAACTTCCCGCGAACCTGGCGCAAGATTTCCGCCGCCGGGGATGTAGCATTCCCCAGCCGGTCTTTGCCAGGCAACCGCAGAATGTCATAAAGGGACAATTCGCCCGGCCCGGACAGGTCGATTGGGCCGTCCTGTGTTCAGTGAAGGGACGTTCTTCGATTCTTGTATTTTGGAACGGATCCGAGATCAAGCCCGCATCTATCGCGTCTGCTTCCGACGATCAATTCATTCAAGGCATCGGTGAGGGTAAGTTCGGATTCTCGCGAGCAATCGGGACGGTGGGACGTACATACATCCTGGCGCATGCAGCCGCCGTTGGGCCGGACGGTCCGAAGCCTCCGGCGATCGATCACCAGGGGATCGACGACGCGTTCGTCGAAAAAGCGTCCGTGGTTTGGTATTTCCACCGCGGAAGATGGCTGGAGTTAGCCGGCGCCGACTAGGTCTCGTCTGTAGCTACTTCAGACTTGCCTTACAAATCAGACAAGCCAGGAGCCAGCGACCTGGGGAAGTCCACCTATAATTGTGGGGAAACAACTGGACAGAACCTGCATCTACTGTCATTCAGCGCCCGCTCAGATTCGAAAAGTCGTAACCGGGTACAGTTCACGTGCAGCGATCAGCCGCTGCCGGAAAGAGAGAAAACGAGAGAATGAGCCAATACAAGATAGCCGTCGTCGTTGGTAGCCTCAGGCAGGGATCGTACAACCGCCAACTTGCAAATGCCATCGCAACTCTAGCTCCTGCAGAGTTCTCGCTTCGGCAACTCGAGATTGGTGACCTCCCGCTTTACAACCAGGACGATGATGGTGATCAGTCGGCGCCGGTCAAACGCCTGAAGAGCGAAATCACGGCCTCGCACGGAGTCATCTTTGTGACTCCCGAATACAACCGCTCGGTTCCTGGAGTCCTGAAGAACGCTATCGACCATGCGTCGCGCCCCTACGGACAGAGCGCCTGGAAAGACAAGCCCGCCGGAGTTCTCGGCATTTCCGTGGGCGCCGCCGGCACTTCGATGGCGCAACAGCACCTGCGGAACATGCTTGCATACCTGGATATGCCCACGCTGGGGCAACCGGAGGTCTTTGTACAGGTAAAAGAAGGGGTGTTTGGCGACGATAGCGGGAAGTTGAACCCAGACACTCGCAATTTCCTTCAGTCTTGGGTCGATGCCTATGCCGCGTGGGTAAAGCGCTTTGCAACGGCCTAGTCGCGCCGGGGCGCCCCGCCCGCTGTGTGTCAGGTCGAGTTCAGGTTATCAGGGCTCCTCCATTCCTCCGGTACGATGACAAGAGTGGCGGACCAACTGTATCTCTCCTACAAACTTCGCGGCTTCTCCGACATGAATATGCTTCGGCACTGGGAGCGCCTGCTGCGAGTTTTCCCGTTTTCGCGTCTGTCAACGGGCGCCAGTACGTTCCGCGTCCAGGCCGTCTCCTTTCGCGAGCCACCGTTGTTTGAACGCAGTCTTCCCGATCCGTTTGACCTCAGCATCGTCCTGCAGGACGCAAAAGAATTCACGGGCTCCGACTGCGCCGCGCAACTCGAGAGCAAGTGGGATTTATGGCAGTACCTGGATAAAGACTGGAAGGTTGCGCCCGCCCGCGTAGTGTTCACCTGCTTCGCATCGAAATTCGAAGATGCCGAAGACGAGCATCTCCGCGTCGATTTCGGGTCCGATTCATTATTCCTGCCCGACCCCGACCTGCCGAATGCGCTCTTCATGTCGCAGTCCAACATTCGCAGTCTGCTGCATTTCGTCCATGAAGCCGATCAGGCGGTCATGGCGGAAAGCCGCCGTCTCTGGACAGAATCGGGAGAAAATTTCGCCGAACGCCTGCAGGCAACACTGGAAAGCAGTTAGGCTAGCGCTGGCTGAAGTAAAACACGTGTAAATCGGTGCTCACAGGCGTATGCCCTAGCTGCCGCACCATCGTGGTAATCTGCCCGCGATGATACGTCGCATGGTTCACGACGTGCAGCACCACCTGCCACAACGGTAGCGAGTGCGACTGCCCCGCGAGATTCTTGTATTCGAGCACCTGCTCGAAGTCGCTCACGCCGGATAACCACTCTCGCCAACCATCCGCCGTCCGCGCCCATGCTTCGGCTAATGAATCCAGCGTCCAAGTCTCGTTCGCATCACTGAGCGTAAATCTCGGCGATCCGTTCAATCGTGACAACCAGATTCGGTCCGCCTGGAACACATGCGCAAGCGTCCCGAGCACGCCGCCATACGACGTGCCCAGGTCCCGCATCAACTCGTCCTCACTCAACGGCCGTGCCGCCGAGATCGACCGTTCACTCGCCCATCGCGAATAATCCAATTGAAGGCCAAGGAATTCGCCGTCAATCTTCGTCATGTTGGGTCGCCAACCGTGTCACAACCGCCATGTCCTCCAGCGTAGTGACGTCGCCAGTGACGGTGTGCGAAGTAACGATCTCGCGCAGTAGTCGCCGCATGATCTTGCCGCTCCGCGTCTTCGGAAGCGACTCGGTAAAGCGAATCTCTTCCGGACGTGCAAATGCGCCGATCTCGTGAGCGATCCACTGCCGCAATTCCTTCCCGAGCTTGTCGTGATCGTGCTCACCGCGCTTCAGAGTGACGAAGCAGCAGACGGCCTGACCCGTAATTTCGTGCGGCTTTCCGACAACCGCCGCTTCTGCCACGGCAGGATGCCGCACCAGCGCCGACTCCACTTCCATCGTGCTCAAACGATGGCCGCTGACATTCATCACGTCATCCACGCGCCCGAGTATCCAGTAATACCCTTCGTTGTCCCGGCGCGCCGCGTCGCCTGTAAAGTATGCGCCAGGAACCCGGGTCCAATACTGCTCCTTGAAGCGCTCGGGATCTCCCCAGATCGTCCGCACCATACTTGGCCACGGCTGCCGGATAATCAGGAATCCTTCGCGATCGTTTCCCACGGGCTGCCCCGAGAAATCCACAATGTCGGCGATTACACCAGGAAGGGGCAGCGTCCCGGATCCCGGCTTCGTCGGAACAGCTCCCGGCATAGGCGCAATCATGATCGACCCCGTTTCCGTCTGCCACCACGTATCGACGATCGGGCACGGCTATCCTTGCCGATGACGCGGTGATACCATTCCCAAGCCGCGGGATTGATCGGCTCACCCACGGACCCGAGCAGCCGCAAGCTCGAAAGATCCTTCGAGTTCGGCCACTGCTCTCCTTGCCGGATCAGCGCACGGATGGCTGTCGGCGACGTATAGAAAATGGAAACTTTGTGCTTTTCGACGATATCCCACCAGCGGTCGTACTGCGGGAAATCCGGAGCGCCTTCATAGATCACGGTCGTTGCGCCGGCTGACAGTGGACCGTAAACGACATAGCTGTGTCCCGTCACCCAGCCAATGTCCGCCGTACACCAGTACACGTCCTTCTCATGCAGGTCGAAGACCCACTTCATCGTCATGTGCGTCTGCAACAGGTACCCGCCGGTCGTGTGCAGGATGCCCTTGGGCCTGCCCGTGGTTCCCGATGTGTAGAGCACGTACAGCGGGTGTTCGGCGTCGAGTTGTTCGGCCGGGCATTCATCGCTGACACCCTGATGCAAGTCATGCCACCAGTGATCGCGGCCTTCCTTCATCGGCGCGCCTGTACCTGTTCGCTGATACACGATCACATTGTGGACATTCGGGCACCCCTCGAGCGCCTCATCGACGGCAGTCTTCAGCCGAACTTCCTTGCCCCGCCTCCAGCCGCCATCGGCGGTGATCACGATTCGTGCATCCAGGTCCTGAATACGGGCCTTCAGCGCCTCGGCGGAGAACCCGCCGAACACGACACTGTGGATTACACCAAGCCGCGCGCACGCGAGCATCGCGACCGCTGCTTCGGGGATCATCGGCATGTAGATGATCGAGCGGTCCCCGGCCTTCAACCCGCGAGCCTTCAAAACGTTGGCAAACCGGCAAACCTGTTGGTGCAACTCGGCGAACGTGATGACGCGTTGGTCGCCGGGTTCGCCCTCGAAAATGATGGCGGCTTTGTCCTTGCGCTCGCCATTCGCATGTCTGTCAAGGCAGTTATAGGCGACGTTCGTCTTCCCGCCTGTAAACCACTTCGCGAATGGCGGATTCGACCAGTCCAGGACCGTGTCCCACTTTTGAAACCACTCCAACTCACGTTCGGCCAGATCGCCCCAGAACGCTTGTGGATCCTGCTGCGCGCGTTCATACAGTTCGCGATATCCTTCCATGCCTTGAACGAGGGCATTCCGGACAAACTCCGGGCTCGGTGCATACGTAGCGATTTGGCTCATCGGGTGAATTGTAACTCGGGACTCATCTCGACCCTCGTAATCGTCCCCCGAGGGCCGCTGCGGGCACTGCGCTTGCGAGGTTCGCGATATAAAACCACTTCGGCGCGGCATCGAACCGGGCCGCCGTCGCGGCCACCCCGATTGCCAGAACTAAGACACCATACACAAGCGCATGCTTCAGCTTCGCGCGCGGGGCAAAGGCCGCCGCAAAGAACCCGCCCAGCACGTAAAACACGACGGCATAGCAGAGCACAAAAACGAGAACGCCGATGTCGTGGGGAACACCCTGATCGTCGAACTTCGAGGGGAACAGGCGGAGGGTCGTGAAATCCGCGGCACGAAAAAGCAACGAGGTAATCAAAAATGCTCCAAGAACCGCCCATACGCTCCGCATATCACTCCACTGTACAGACAGCCAGAATCTTGTCGGAGGTGAGCAGTTACAGTGTTGATTGCGGAGTCAGTAAGGGGTTGACTCGAGGCAATCGGAGAACGAGAAGACCGACGTCGCTGCTTTTGTCGAACTCCGAAATACGGACGGCGCTCGTCCGGATCGGCTCTTCAATAACCCGGAACGGGAAATCAGATTGCTCTATGTGGATGACCTTCGGTGGCCATCCCAGTTTTTGAGTCATCGAGACGAAGTCGGAATCGGCGGTGACGACTGTATAGGCGTTCTTCTCGGCCCATTCCCAGATACTCAGATCGTGCTTGCCGTGGGCCAACATCCCTCACGTGTGACAAACCCGGGGATAAACGAAAGCAAGCGGGTTACGAGTCGTGGAGATAGGTTCTGATCTAGAAGAAGCTTCACCCCAAATTCGCTTTGCGGCCGGCAGCAGCATACTGGTACACCGCTGCAGTTGGCCCTCTCGAGGCGAGGATGTTCGTCCAGAATCTCCTTTTCCGTCATCTCTGCTCCCGGCGATCCCAAGACATCCCGGACTGTGATGCAAAGTCCGCGGATGCGGCCTTCCCGCCCCGTTTTCCCGGCTCAAGCGTGATTCTCGTACTCACCGCTGACATGGTCGCCTCGGGCAGCAATCCAGCCCTGCTTATTTCGATGAGGATTTACATTTGCAATGGTGATTCTTATGAAGCTAACTTTACGCCCTAATTCATAACGGTGTGATATCCTACCTCAACGCTTTTTAGGAATTGTGGCGAATGAATGACGTAAACTCGACGTCGGATTCTTGCCTTCTTCTAATCCGAATCCGACCCTCCCGCGAATCAGCAACAAGCGGCGGCCGCAATCTACCCTTAGAAGCCGAAGCCATTCTCGACTACCAGTCGATCTACCCGGCTACTCCGTTTACCATCGACCTCGATCAGCTTCAGTCTTCCGTCGCCAGTCCGAACAACGCGTATGGCCAACAACTTGGAGCCCAGCTCTGCGCCGCGCCCTCCATTCAGCAAGCGCTTGCGAACATCGGTCAACCCGATACCCTGCGCATCCAGCTCATGCTCGAAGGCTCGGGTGCGCACGAGGCGATTCGATGGGAGCGGCTTGCTTTTCCAATCCGTCCGGGTGAACCGATTGCCATTCGCCGCGACACTCCATTTTCCCGATTCGCCGCGGTGGATTTACCGCAAGATACGGCTCCCGAAGACACCCGATTTCACCTGTTTGTCGCAATTGCGAGCCCGGCTCCCGACGAAATAGCAAAGTTTGAAGTGGCGCCGATCGAAGTTGCCGACGAGTGTGCCGCCATCCTCGACGCCTGTCAGGATCTGCTGCGCAACGGGCAGATGCAGATTACGTTCCTTCCCGGCAAAACCGGACTGCCTCCCGCATTCAGCATCTCCACGGGACTGCCACACATTCGCGTGCTCGACGGCTTCACTACGGCCGAGCGCATCGCCGACTCTCTGAACACGGTTCACGGTTTACACATCATCGCGCATGGCCGCCAGGGCAAGCGATTCAACCTGGTGCTCGAAGACGAGAATCTCGGTATGCTCGCATGGCCGGACACCCAACTCATCGACATGTGGCAGCCGCGCCAGTTGCGGCTCATCTTTCTACAGTCCTGCCAAAGCGCCGCAGTCCGGCCCGCCAACGATCCCAGGCCCTTTGTCAGCGGCTTCATGAGCCAACTGGTTCGCGCGGGCGCATCGGCCGTCGTCGCCATGCAGGACTTCGTTCGCATCGCCGATGCTCGCGAGTTCAATCGAGGCTTCTACACGGCCCTCGTTCGTGAAGGCCTCGTCGATGAAGCCGCAAATAACGGGCGCCGCTTGCTTCGCCAATCAATTGACGCAGCATGGTCGATTCCCGCTATCACCACCCGCCTGAAACGCGGCGCTGTCTGGCGCGAGTCTCCTCTTCGAGCCGGGCAAAAGAAGTTGAGAGACCGCGTTTTCCTGGAACGGCAGACAAGGTCCTATCCTCTCTTCCCGATTGACGTAGCTACTGTCGCCGCTGACGATCTCCGCAAACGATCGACCGATCCGTCCCGCGATGACATCGAAACCGTCTACCCTGTCAGTGAAGGAGTTCGCACCGATGCTTTCCGCGCCCTGAGCGAGGCTGTCTCGGAGCCGGGCTCCGGTCAGGTCTGCTCGCTTATCGCTGCGCATGGCCGGGCCAAGACGACCCTTCTCGAAGCCCTGTACCTCACGGAAGTGGAGCGTCACTGGCACGGTGAGCAGCCCTGCATTCCGGTCATCCTACGCCTGGCCGATTGCGCCAAGGCTAGTTATGATCCAGAACGTACGTTCGCCACAGCCATAGCCAGCTACTTCGAAGTCCGTGCAGGTGTCACACTCGAGCCGCACTATCTGTTGAATTGCTTCGATCAGCAGCGGTTCTTATTCCTCATCAACGGTGACGAGGACGTCGGGGAGGGCGTCCTACAGCAGGCGCTGATAACACTTCACGGATTCCGCAACAGCCGGCGAACCGGCCAATCCGATCCGCACAGCTACATCATCACGCTCGATCAGTCCGCGATCAAAGTTGTAGATCTCCCGGAAGATTCGAAATGCTTCATCATCCAGCCGATGAGCGTGGAGCGGGTAACTGCCTACCTGAGTTCGTTTCCGGCTGACCATCCATTGCTCCAGCCGGCAAAGGTTCTTCTCAATCAACTTAGCGATGGCCTCTGGGATCTTGCGGAAGTTCCATGGCTGCTCAGCGAAATGCTGGACCAGGCGAGTCGCGGCGTTCTCGGAGGTACGCGAGCTGACATTCTCAGGCGTGTTGTCGATGAACGCATCGCGTTGATCAGCGGCGTAAGCGTCGTTCGCGGCAAGGTCGAAGATATCCTTTGCAGGCTCGCGTGGGAGATGTACTCCAACCGTAAAGTAAGTTTGGCGGGCACGGATCTGTTCGATCTCTTAATGAGGTTGCGCGGCAATCGGGACTACTCGCTCGTCGAATTCCGCTCGCATCTCATCGCTCCGTGTCGCATGATGGCGCCTAGCGAGCAGGACGGTCTGCGTTTCGCATACCCTGGATTCCGATCCTACTGCTGCGCGCTGTTTCTATACCGGCAACCCGCCGAAACTCGCGAGCGCTACCTCGAAGAGATCACCGCAACTTTGGGCCGCCGTTCCCGGGCGCAGCTCTGGGAAGAAGTGCTTCTCATCCTCGCGGGGTTCTGGAGCGATACCGGGACGCTCCTTCGCATGATCTTGTCGGGCGTGGCGCTGAGCGAAGGTGACCAGATCTATATCGCGGCGCGATGTTTGCAGGAAGCAAGGCAAGCATTCGGCGGTGGCTCCAGCGATGAGCCGGTTGTCCGTTCCATAGTCAGTGCGCTCATCTATCGTTCTCACCCGCGCAGTCTCCGGTCGATCTCGAGTCGCAGGAAAGCGATTCAATTCCTCGGACCCCTGAAGGAAACCAACGGCGTGCCGCACCTTGTATCGCTTGCGATCAAGAAAATCCGCCCGGATTCAAAAGGCAAGCTCACATATGACTACTCGGGGATCCGTCTCGCCGCCATCAAAGCACTTCTGTACGCGCCCGAGAAGGTGCTTACCTACGTGCGTGAGGATCGCGAATGGAGCAGCAATAACGACCTCCATGACACGCTCGACGCCTGGCTGCAGTTTGACGGCGAGCGTCTTCGCCTACATCTCAACAGCGCTGAAGAAGCCGTCGCGTCCGTGGCTGCGTTCGCGTTGTCGATGACCAAGCTCGAGGGCGGGCACGCCGCGCTCGAAGCGAAGTTCCTCAACCCCGGAAACACTCCGGACTTCTCTTGGGCTCTGACGGACGCATTACTCGAGCTCGGTAATCCTGCGCTCGCAACTCTTGTCTCCCACAATCTTGACCGTGAGGATTTGCAGCGAGAACTCGCGTATCTGATCGGCAAGCTTGGCACAGCTCGATCCGATTCCGCCGAATGTAAGTTCCTAAAAGACCGGCTCGACACGGGTGATTTCGTGTTACGCGGCCGCTGTCTCCAGTCATTAGCTGAACTGCGCGACATGTCGGTGCTGGACCGTTGTCACAAGTGGATAAACGACAAGAACCTGACGCTGCGGTATTATGCCTTGCAATCCGCGCGGAACATCGGAAATGAGCAGACGCTCATGTTGTTGACGCAGACGCAATGGTCCGCTGAAAACGACACCGCAACCAATGGCGCCCTGTCCATGGAACGTCTGCGGCTCGAGGTTTATGAAGAGATTTACTGGCGCCTGGCGGGCGGCCGTTCTCGCGAAGTGATGGTACCGATTCAACATAGCCGTGACTGATCGCAGTCACATAGGAGAGTAAAATGCCTTTTCGTCAAAGCCCGAGCACACACACTCCATACAGCCTCATTGCGTTCGACAAGAACGGAGCCGAGCGCAAGGACGATCCGGATGGAAGCAATGGCGTGATGAGTCAGCGCGTGCTCGTAGAGTTGGCGCAAGCAGGTCCCACCGATGTCTTTCTCTTCAGCCACGGTTGGATGGGGGATCTCGCCGCGGCAGCAGACCAATACAATCGATGGATCGACTCGATGGCCCGTCTCTCTGCGGATGCCGCTAGAATGGGCTCGTCGTTTAAGCCCATGTGGATTGGCCTGCACTGGCCGAGCAAGCCATGGGGCGACGAGGAACTCGGCGGCGGGGCCTTTTCGATCGACGGCACGACCGTACCTCCGCCTCCGCCCGCGAGCCTGCTCGAAACGTATCTCGAGCGTCTTGATCTCACACAGTCTCTGCGCGCCCGCGAGCTGATGGGTGTCATCTTCCGCGAGAATCGCGTGAATGCCGGCGCGCCAATGTTGCCGCAGAACGTTGCGGATGCGTACACAGCGTTAGCGTCGCTCCTTGAGTACGCCTCGAGTGGCCCTGGTTCGGACCCGAGTTCGGATAACAGCGAGTACTCAGCAGAGGCGGCGTTCGAAGCTATGAACTCCACCGGGGTTGCGTTCGCTGGCGGTTTTGTCGGTGGACTGCTGGGGCCTTTGCGCCAGCTCTCGTTTTGGACCATGAAGAAGAAGGCGCGCAGCATCGGGGAGGGCGGCATGTATCGCTTCGTGGCGCAGCTCCAGCAAACTGCGCCGACCGCACGCGTTCATCTCATGGGGCATAGCTTCGGCTGCATTGTTGTTTCCTCTATCTGTGGCGGTCCTGATGGAACTACCCCGCTGCCTCGCCCTGTCGACTCGCTTGCGCTCGTGCAAGGAGCCCTTTCGCACTGGGCCCATGCCGATGCGATTCCTTCCACTGGCGGCCGCGGCTATTACAACTCGATGATGCATCGCCCCGGTGTCAGGGGGCCGATTCTCACAACTCGTTCCGTTCATGACACCGCGGTCGGCGTCTTCTATCCGGCCGCCGTCAGTTTGGTGCTGCAGGACCCGAGCTTCGCGATCAACCCGACTCTCATCAAGTGGGGCGCGATCGGCGCGTTTGGCATTCAAGGGTACGCAGGCGCGTTAGACAAGCCCATGCTTCCTGAAACCGGGGATTATCATTTCGAGACAGGGAAAGTCTACAACCTCGAAGCCAGTCAGTTCATCAAGAAGATGAGTGGCGCGTCGGGGGCTCACTCGGACATCGATGGCCCGCAGGTAGCGCATGCCATCTGGCAAGCGGCGTTCACATCACTTGCTGCGACGCCATCATTTGCCCCGGCTGAAGTGGCCGCTGTTCGAGGCGCCGGCGCCGATACCGGAACAACATCATCCACCACCGTTCTTCCCGTCGCGACGCCGCCGGTCTCAACTGGCCCTAACATCATCCTGCCGAAAGCGTCGCCGCTAACAGAGAACGACATGCCCATCCCGTTCGGCGTTCAGGCGGAAACCGGGCAATATCTTCCTCCTATCAAAGAGTCCGATCTTGATCACATCGAGAAAGCCTCCCAGCTTGCCGAGATTCGCGCGGCCAATGCGAACGCGGCTCACCTCGCTCCGGTCGCGGAAGTGCAACCGGACGATCTTTCACTCGCAGGATGGGGTGTTATCTTCTCCAATGCGACTCCCGCTGCGCAGAAACAGGCAATTAAAGAGGCGCTGAAGCCGCTTCTCGATCTGCGCAAGTCTGAAGCGGGTGACCTGTTCAAGGTTTTTGACGATCAAACGGGCTACATGCCGGGTATGCCGGCAGAGAAGTGGCTGACCTCCCGCGGATCGGCGCTGAACGTTGTGGACCCCACTCAAGGGGTGCCCTATTATCTGCTGCTTGTCGGATCGGCAACCGACATCCCGTTTGAGTTCCAATACGATCTCGATACGTACTTCGCGGTGGGCCGTATCGCATTCGACTCTCCGCAGGAGTACGCGCAGTACGCTCAGAACATCGTCAACTTCGAAAAGGGCGCAGGCCAGCAGAAAACAGTTGCCATTTTCAATACGCGCAACGACGGTGACCGCGCCACTGCGCTGCTGCACGATCAGATCGCAATGAAGCTCGCGCTCGGGGGCGACAACCTGAAACCGCTTGGCGCTCCGCAGGGTTACTCCATGACAACTCGCCTCGCGGACACCGCGACCAAAGCGGAGTTGCTGAATATCATTCGCGGGCAAACGGACGGAGGCACACCCGCGATTCTCTTCACCGGATCGCACGGCGTGGCGTTCTCCTCCACCGATCCACAGCAAGCCGTCAAGCAGGGCGCGATCTTGACACAGGACTGGGCGGGCCCGGGGAGTTCCATCGCCCCTGACACTTACTTCACCGCAGAAGACGTTCCTTCCGGTGTATCGCTGAACGGACTCCTGCACTTCTTCTTCGCTTGCTACAGCGCAGGATGTCCGAAGTTCGACACGTATTCATACGGACCCAACAATCAGCCGGTCCAAATCGCGAAAGACACGCTCGTCGCCCGGCTTCCGCAAAAAATGCTGCTGCAAGGCGCACAAGCGGTTATCGGCCACATCGATCGAGCCTGGGCGTACTCGTTCCAAACCAACACCGGTCAGGCGATGGTCCAATCGTTCCGCGACCCGTTGATCCGGCTGCTGCAAGGCCGAAGAGTGGGTGATGCGCTGGACATCTTTGATCAGCGTTGGAGTGTGCTGTCGTCGAGTCTCTTGACATTGATTCAGAATCGCGATGCCATGCCGAGTTCCGTGCCGGCCTCGGTGATGGCGAATCGTTGGGTGGCGCGCGACGACGCCCGGAACTACGTCGTCTTGGGTGATCCCGCAGCCCGCCTCAAGATCGGAGGCGCCCCTGCTGCTGCGCCCGGCAGTGTGCCGGCTTCCTTCGGCATCACTGCTCCGGCCCCGGCGGATGTAACAGCCGAATCGCCCGTCGCCTTCGACACTCACGTCGATGCCAAACCCGCACTGACCTTTCGTGACTTCAGCGGACCCTTAGAAATAAAAACCGCCGTGTCCCCGGACTCCGGCTACCAACTCGTGCAAGCCGCGCTCGCCCAGGCTACGCAGGGCTCTACGGTCGATGTCTACATCTACAGCATCTCGGCCCCGCATTTGATGGCGCTACTCAAAGGGGCGCGCGATCGAGGCGCAACCGTTCGAGTGATGTATGACCCCGCGCAAATGCGCGCAGCCGATGTGCAGAGGCTCCGGAGCTTCGGCATCGAGACCAAGGTTTCTCCATCGCATGATCCCCGGCGCGTGTTCACCGTATGTCACCAGAAGTTTGTCGTCATCGACCGCAAGCTCGTCGTGATTGAAAGCGCCAATTGGGCGAACACATCGCTTCCGGAACGCGAGGCCGGAGCGGCTCGCAAGAAGGGCAATCGCGAATGGCTGGTCCGCATCGATGATGAGCCGGTCGCGAATTGGTACGGCGATCTGTTCGAAGCCGATTGGAATGTTCCCTCCCTGGGCGAGGCCTTTGGGGTTGGTGTCGCGCCCGCGCCTCTCGCTGCCGCTGCATTCCGCGCTCCTCGATTCGCTGCGCCACGAGATTTTCCAGTCACTACGTTCACCGGTCAGCAGATGACGGTTACGCCGCTTACTTCACCCGACAACTACTTCGACAAAGTGCTGCCAATGATTCGCACCGCGCGCAATCGCATCTGGCTTCAGCAGCAATATATCGAAGGAGAAGGTGGACCGGCCGTCCCCCGGCTGCTCGATGCTGTGGCGCAGAGGCAGCGAACCGGTGTTGATGTCCGTATCATCGTCAGCTCGCGATTCAACCAAACGTGGGATGCGACCAAGGAAACTCTCCAGGATGCGAAACTGCTCGACAGCCTTCGCGCCATCAATCTGGATAACTTCACGCATTGCCACAACAAGGGGGTCATCGTTGATGACTCAGTCGTTGTCTCATCCACGAATTGGAGTGAAAACTCAATTCGGCGCGCCCGCGAGGCAGGTATTCTGATCCACTCGGCGAACGTCGCAGGCTTCTTCGGGCAGGTGTTCGAAGATGACTGGACTACCGCGTGGAGTGTCTCCACCGCCGACGCTCAGGCCACGGCATTCGAGGCCGTTGCCGCACCCGGTGAAGAAGACCTCACCATCGACCCCGCAGATCGCGTATAGGAGCCTTCATGCCCGTCTACCATGCCTTCGGTCAGGAACTCGTCAGCCGCACCGAGTTTCTCACTCGCGCCGCAGAAATCGAGCAGTCTGTGTCCTTCGACGTAGGGACTGTAGCCGCGGGCGATGCTGTCCGCCCCTTCGCCAATATAGAGTTCGGCAAGCCGCTCAATATCCTCATCCGCCGCGTCTACACTGGGCGGTTTCCGGAGAAGAAGATGTTCAGCTCGCGCAAGCCGATGCTGATCACATCGGCGATCAAGGACATCTCAACTACTTCCGCTGCGGCGCAAGCCATCAATGTGCTGAAGCAGTCGGTTACGCCGCGATCTGTGTTCTCAGGGCCGAGCGCGCGCGAGGAAGGCACGTCGCTGTTGTATTACTCGCCCGCGGTTGCGAGTTCACTCATCACGCTCTCGATACAGATGCTGTTTGATGATTTTGACGACGAGTTATTCGAACGCGCGGGCCAGCTATTCACGAACCTATCAGGCATTCCTATCTTTGTTCCCGCAGCCGGCTATCTTCTCGGTGCAGCGTCGATTCTGAAGATCGCGTCCAACGTCGGAAGCGCCTTGTTCGACGGCCATGCGGTGCTCGATGAAAGCATCGAACTTGACTTCAGCTTCGGCGGTGGCTCCATCCCGCAACCCGGATATTGGGTCCTCAGCTCTGATCCTCTGGATCTGAAAAAGTTCCAGTTCGATCCGACATCGGGTCTCGTCGATAAGAGCACTGGCCGAGCCTATGAAGGTGATGATCCTGTTGTCGTACTTAGCCTGGATGGCAGCAGCCAGCCATCGCTAACCAACTTCGCTCCTTTGATGGCGAGTGCAAGTCTGCTCGGCCGCTTCGTCGGTCAGAAGCAGGGCAGCGAAGTGATGATGGACACTGTCCTCTCCGCCATGCAGCTGTACAGCGGTTTCACATATCGCAAAAAGGCCGAGGAGTTGCAGCAACACATCGCCGCGCTGCCGACGGCGAGTGAAGTTCGTAAGAAACTCGAAGATCAGGTCGCGGCCCTCAACGCAAGCATCAGCGAGACTCGGCTGCGCTTGCCGGGCTGAACGCAACGGGGCTGGAAACGAACGAAGTCGTTTTACGTCGGCTACATGGGATTGTCGATCGACCGCTATTTGTCTTCGGCTGACCGAACCGCCTGAGTAGGAAAGCGATTCTCCGATATCCTGAAGGTGAATCAATGAGTTCATGGAAACCCTTCCGTTGGCCCGACGAGTGGCTGGACCCGAAAACTCTTGCGCTCCTTGAAGGAAGCCCGGTCAACGCGATCGTTGTCTCCTCTGCATCGCACCCCATTGTCGCTGAAGCTAAGAAGCGCAAGATCGGCGTCATTGGCCTCAGCAAGGACAATGCCGTGCAGGAACTTGACGCCAGTGTGCCCGCCATCGAGCCTGCGCAAACTGCCACGACCGAGTCGCAGATCGTAGCGCTCTCTACGGCCGAATGGCCACGAATTCCGACGCAATGGCGAAAGCGAACAGGCGAGCGCAGTCCGGGCAGCGATGCGGGTCCGACAGGCGCGCCCTGGGTAGATTCGAACGGTTGGAAATGCCTGCTTGCTGCGGCAAAAGCTCCTGGTAAAACCATCTGGACGCTTGCCGAGCCGCCCGAAGATGTTACCGGCTATCGACCGCCTCACTACGCGCTGGCTGTCGCTGACTCTGCCGTGTACGGAGGCCAGTGGGTAGTTGCGTTCGACGCGGAAACACGCAAGGGGCTGGCGTCCGGAATTGCCAACGAATACTGGAAAACCGTCACAGGGGCGCTGCGGTTCTTCGCGGAGCACAAGCACTGGCTCGAACAGCCGACGCAGGCGAGACTCGGCATACTGTCGGATTTCAGCGGGCCCAATCAGTTTCTATCCGATGAAGCGCTGAACCTGATGATGCGCCGCCATCTCGGATACCGGATCATTGATCGCGCACGTCTGAAACCTGAATCACTCCGCGATCTCAAAGCCGTGCTTTGGATCGATCAACGAGCGCCCGAAGGCAGCGCGAAGAGCACGCTCTCGACATTCACGGACAACGGCGGGCTTCTCATCCTGCCGGCAAGCGCTGCATCGCTCACCACTGGCACGCCAAGAGGCAGCTTTGAAAGCCGCTTCGATTACTACCCCACAGGTAAAGGCAAAGTTGCCCTCGCGACGAAGCCCTGGAGTGATCCCTGGCTTCTGGCTGCCGACACGCACCTGCTGCTCGGCCGCAAGTACGACCTCATCCGCACGTTCAACGCCGGCTCCTGCAACGTTCGATATACCCGAGGGACGAACAGCGGTGTCGTCCATGTAGTCAGCTACACGGCCCGACCCTTCGGGTATCCGGCAAGCATCTATGTCGCGCATCCCTATAAGTCAGCGCGATGGTCTACGCTTTCCGGTATCAACAATGAAAAGTTAGAATTGAAGGAAAAGGGCGAAGGTGTGGAAGTGTATCTCCCGGAGTTTGCCCCGTATGCCGCCGTGGAATTTGGAGAGTAACGCATGACTCGAAGAGAATGGATCGCCCTTTCTGCGGGCGCGGCACTGACACGCCCGGCTTTCTCCGCGCCGACAGCGCCGGTTTCCGTTGCGCGCTGCCGCACCTATGGACCGGAACTGCTGCCGGTGATGGAGAAGATGTTCGACCAACTCGGGGGATTGGGGCGGCTCGTGGCCGGCAAGACGGTAGCGATGAAGGTGAATCTCACCGGATCTCCAAAGGACCGCCTTGGCCATCTTTCCGCCGAGAGCGCGCAGTGGACGCATCCGCACGTCATCGCGAACACGATTCATCTGCTCAACAAGGCAGGCGCGCGCCGCGTCCGCATCCTCGAGTCCTCGTGGAATACGGCCGAGCCCCTCGAAGAAACCATGTACGAGGGCAACTGGGATCCGGCATTGCTGCTGAACGCCGGCGGCATCGTCGAGATGGAGAACACGAATTATCTAGGCCGGGGAAAGCGTTATCACAAGTTCACGCCTCCGAATGGCGGCTACATGTTCAAGGAGTATTGGTTGAACCACTCCTACGAAGCCTGCGATGTTTTCGTCTCTATTGCGAAGCTCAAGGAGCACGTGACCGCCGGTGTGACCATGTCGATGAAGAACCTTTTCGGCATCACGCCGTGTACGATCTATGGCGATGGCGCCCCCGAAAAGGAGCCCGGACTCGTGCCGAAAGGGGGCCGCGGTTCGGTCATTCACAGCGGCAAACGTCCTCCGTCCACTGCGGTACCCGGGGAGAATCCCGGCACGCCGCGCGATGCCGGAGCGCGCGTCCCACGCGTTGTCGCCGACCTGGTTGCCGCGCGTCCCATCCATCTGGCCATCGTTGACGGAATCGAAACCATGGCGGGCGGGGAAGGCCCGTGGTGCCGCGGGACCATCGGCATCAAACCGGGTCTCATGATTGCCGGTCTGAATCCGGTCAGTACTGACGCTGTCGGGACCGCGCTCATGGGATACGATCCCATGGCCGACCGCGGCGTCGCGCCCTTCCAAAGCGCCGACAGCACCCTCAAACTGGCCGAAGACCACGGTGTGGGTACCCGGGACCTGAAGCGGATCGAAGTCATCGGGCTGCCGATCGCCGAAGGACGGATCGAGTTTCGGAAATACCGGGGACCCGTCGTCGGCCGCGGATGAACAGCAGGTTGAAACCCCCACATACCTTAGTTCATCTAAGTGAAAGTATCTCCTGTCGGAATACAGTTCTTTAGTAATTCCGCTTGCCAGATGCGGTTTCCCTGTTTATACTGCTTTTTTTGTGGCGGTTCGGAGTGAAGAACTTACAGCTTAGAGACGATTTCGATCCTCTTGCTTCGCAGCGCGAAGCAGCGATGTTTTACGGCCTGTTCCTGCGTGGACATTCCGTGGATGCGCTGCGCCGCGACATCGATATTCCGAAGCCGTTACTTCATAAATGGCTGAAGACGCCACGGTTTGAGCCGGGTTTTCGGGACAACCTGAAGAGGGTTTATACTTACCGTAAACAGGTGTTGGCGATCTTTGAAGAACTCGTGCACAGCGAGCGAAATCGCGCCCGCCTTCAGTAGTAATTGCTACGTCTCGCCCCGAAGCTTCTTGAAGTTACCCAGGCATTTCTCGGCGGTCTCAAATGGGGGTAGATGATAACCTTCCTGCTCGATGTAATAAAATTGCACGCCGCCGGTCTTCTCGGCCGCCTGGAAGATCTGTTTCCAGGGCGCGACCCCTTCGGCGAATAATACCTCGTAGGCCTTATCCTTCGACCATTCCTTCAGGTGTAGCGAGTTGATTCGCCCGGCATTCGCATTGATCCACGCGACCGGATCGGAACCCGCTTCGATGCACGTGCCGACATCAAGCTGCAGGCAAACGTCCTTCGGCGTGTTCTCCGCCAGCACGTCCATCGGGCGCTTCCCATCAATGGGTTTGAATTCCAGTTGGTGGTTATGGAAGCCGGCCTTCATGCCTGCTTTCTTCAACGTCTGCTGCCCCGTAGACAGAGTCTCCGCCACTTTCTTCCAGCCGTCCAAACCTTCGACACGGCCTGCGCTCGCCATCACCAGCATCTTCGACCCGAGGATTCCATTCAGGTCGATGGCCTTCTGGATGTTCGCGGAATCGAACGACTTGGCGCCGTTGTGCGTCGACCAGCACTTCAGATTCACCTCGTCCATCACCTTGCGAACTTCCTTGGCCTGCTCAGTCGTCCAATCGAAGTAGGGCGAGTAGAACTCGACGCCTTCGTACCCGATCTGGCCGACGCGGCGGACAGTTCCGAGCAGATCTTTCTTCAGATCGTCACGAACCGAGAAGAGTTCCAGGCCGACGGGAACGGGCTTGAATTTCTGCGCCGCGGAAGCGATCGTACCGGCCGCGGCGGTTGCCAGAAACGATCGCCGGGTGAATGAATGACTCGAATTCATGCCTGCCGCTATTACACCATACGGCTGTGATAGAGTTCCCTCGTATGAAAGCTGCATGTCTTTTCCTGTGCGCCGTGGCCGCGCACGCGCAGTTGCTAACGCTGACCAAGGATCAGATGGTCAAGCTCACCGCGAAGAACCCGTTCGAACGCTTCGCAGACGGCCGCCCGAAGGTACCCGACTCCGCGCTTCAGAAGATCAAAGATCTTTCGGCAGAGGATGTCTGGGCCGTTCTTCCGGGTAAAGGTTTCCCGAACCACTTCGCCGGCGAGTTCAACATCACGCAACCTGGTACCAAACTCGTGGGGCGCGTCGTTACGGCGCAGTTCATGCCCGTACGTGGCGACCTGAACGAAATCATCGCCGGGGAGGGCAAACAGAAAGGCTACGCGGGCGGTCAAAATCAATGGGTGATCGATCAGTTGCAACCCGGTGACGTTCTGGTTGTTGATATGTTCGGCAAACATGAGTACGGCACGTTCGTCGGAGACAATCTTGCCTACTACATCATGAAAAAGACCGGCGCCGGACTGGTCGTCGACGGCTCGGTTCGCGACCTGGACGGAATTGCTACAGCCAAGGTTCCCGTGTACTACAGGCACTCGCATCCCACGCCGATCCGCGATGTGATGCTGACCGGGTTCAACGTTCCGGTCAATATCGGCGGCATCACCGTGATGCCCGGCGACGTTCTGCTCGGTGACCGCGAAGGTATCTCGATCATTCCTCCGCAATTGGTGGACGATGTGATCAAGAAGGGTGAAGACACCCGCATTCACGACGTGTGGACGAAGAAGAAGTTCGACGAGGGCAAATACAAGTCGAGCGACATCTACGGCAGCCCGCGCGATCCTGGGTTGAAGGCGGAGTACGAAGAGTATCGCAAGAACGAATTGAGCAAGATCAAATAGGAAAGAGCCGGCGTTGTTCGCCGGCTCCTCTTCCTCCTCCGATTTACAGCTTGACTTCTATAGATTAACGGCGGCCGCGGACGCGATCCCATCCATATCGGATGGAGTCTTTGAAGTCCTCCCATTTGCCCTGGCCGCGACTTTCCCAATCGCGTCTCAGGTCGCTCTCGACGATATTCCAATCGCGATCCCGATAACGCTGATCGGTAGCATATGTGCTGCCGAACCGATATGCCGGAGCGTAGTAATCGTAGCTCTGGCCCCGGTTTGCGTAACGCTTTTGATAGTCGGTACGGAAGTCCTCGTCATAGTCGGCGTGCGTTCCGCCGGTCTCCTCAACCCGGACATCCTTCCGGCGCACCGTGTCACGAACCGTTTCGGTCCGTTCGTTGACGTCCTTGCCTACACGGACTTCTTCGACGACACGCGCCGTTTTATTCACAACAGGTTCTTCGCGTTTCTCGGTGAGTTCTATTTGTCCCTCCTTAAACGTGTCGATCTCGCCAGGTCTGGCTTCACGATTGACGGGCTGACGGTCCACGCGAATCTTTTCTTCTCGCAGGTTGACCTGTTTTTCAACCGGTTTTTCCGTCACTTCCGAATAGATGCGGACGGCGCGCCGGCCGACTTCACGCTTGCCGACGTGAATATCTTCCTGCACAACATCCATCTTGCGTTCACCTTCGAACTTCCGGTCTTTGTCAATGTTGCCGGTGTATTTCGGCGTCCATCCGCTCGAACGCCACTCCGCCGCTCGCTCATCCACATCCGTTGCGCCAGCGATGTCGAGAATATCGGCTGCTCGCTCTGCCAGCGCGTCCGTAGTGCGGACCGTCACGAGAACGCCGCCTCTGCGGACGCCCTCAGCGTAGTATTCGGCGTGGTGCTCGGGAACACCGGCTTCTCTCAGACCTCCGATCAATCCGCCGGCGGCTGCTCCGACACCCGCGCCGGCCAGTGCCGTTGCGATCGGGCCGATTGCGAGCACCGGCCCGAAGCCAGGGATCGCGAGCGCGGCCAATCCAGCCAGCAGTCCAAGTCCGCCTCCGATTGCGGCCCCGCGTCCCTGCTTTGCTTGCCGTAGTTTTGCCTACTTCTCCTGTTCCGCTGACGTAATCGGAGTAGCGCCCGATTCGTTCCCGGCCACAACACTGATCTGATCGCGCGCGATACCCGCGCGCTCAAGTTCGTTTGCGGCCTTCTGCGCTGACTCGAAATCATCGAAAAGGCCTACTACTGTGCGGTTTGCTATCGCTGTACTCGCCATATTGTACTTTCCTCCATGGATCGGCTATGTGGGATTGTTTTACACCCGCTCGACTTCGACGTGTTCGCGCCGAACGGTGTGCGTTTGCGGGTCTCGCACCTCTTCCCGTTTGGGAGTAATGCGGACTTCTTCACGGAGAATCAGCCGCTTCTCCACCACGAGCACCTCCTCGACAATCGGGAGGACCAGAGTGTCGCCTTCATAGTGTGGCGCGGGGGCGTCCTCTATGATGCGATTCACCGCTGTTCGATCAATGTCGTAGCTGAGCGCCAGCAGCGGCTCATCGACGACGGACTCGGTGGTTTCGACTCGTTTGTTGATGCGAATTCGACCCGATTCAACTACGCGCTTTTCGACATCGAGTTCCTCTTGCATTACGGGCACGATGTGTTCTTCGCGTGTCTCGCGAGGTTGTGAACGTTCATCGTCGCGTTCCCGACTGTCACCCATCAGGTCACTGATGGAAGCGTTCAACGAAAACGATCCATCATCCTGAGGCCGGAGTAGCTGCTTGGGAATGAGAAGCTCCCTCCCGTCCTCCAACCGGACCAGGCGATGCGGGTTGTCATCCAGAAATCGCGACGTCGTCAGAAGTGTCCCTCGGACTCCATTACGATCTGTGACCCGGAACTGTTGCTGTCGGCTCATTGCGCCCTCCGTTTGTCCGTAATTCGGAGATGCATTCAATGGACCAACACATCAAGTCTCTGAGTTAAAGTACATATCACGGTGTGCTTCTAAGGTTCCGGTGTAGTTATTACCTGACTACTTGCGAACCTTTTGCCACGCGTACTGAATGGCATCTTTGAAGTCATCCCACGAGCCTTGGCCGCGGCGCTCCCATTCTTCTTTCATATGCGGTTCCGCGCTCGTCCAGTCTTCGCCCGAGTGTTCGTGATGATAGTTGTGGCCGAACTCGTATGCGCCTGAATAGCGTGCGTATTCACCGCCATTCAGCGCATAGGTGCTCATGAAATGGTCCCGGTAGTCTTTGTTCCAGACACCGCAGTTTACGCACGCGGTTTCCATTTCAGTGTCGGCCAGTTTGTGCTCGTACTGACCCTGCCCAGGGTTGGTCCATTCGGCGATCGGCGCATCAATGTTATTTGCAGTTTTAACGTTTGCCATACCGGTCCTGGAGCACTTGGTTTGCCAGCTTCAAACAAAAAAGCCCGGACCGAAGTCCGGGCTGTTGTCGAAACGGGTTTGACGATTTATGCATGTAGAAGGCTCAATCGCTCGGCGGATCGCGGGTACCGCGTTCTCCAGAACCTCTTCGATTCGTTCAGCGAAGATAAACTCCATCTCCTTTCGAGCGCTTTCGGACAGTTCACGAAGATCCTTCTGGTTGGCTTTGGGAAGGATCACGCGCTTGATCCCCATACGACGCGCCGCAAGCACCTTCTCCTTCACTCCACCGATGGGCAGCACAAGACCACTCAAAGTGATTTCGCCTGTCATCGCCGTATCGTTTCGAGCTGGGTTCTTCGAGTAAGCCGAAGCAGCGCGGTCGCCATCGTGATGCCGGCCGAAGGTCCGTCCTTCGGGATCGCGCCGGCGGGCACGTGGATGTGGACTCCCGATGTCTTGAAGAGTGCCGGGTCGATGCCCAGCTCCTCGGCATGAGACCAGACCCAGCTCTGTGCAGCTTTGGCGGATTCCTTCATGACATCGCCAAGCTGGCCGGTCAACGTCAGGCCTTTGCCGTCCGGTAAGTAGCGTAGCTTCGATATATAGGACATCGCCACCAGTCTCCGTCCAGGCCAAGCCTGTAACGACACCCGGACCCACGCTCTTGCGCATTTCGTCCTGCGTGAACGGCTCCGGACCCAGCATCTCGCTCAAGTCCTCGGGCCGGACAGTGACAGGCTCAGTGTTGCCTTCCGCGAACCGCAGCGCAACCTTGCGGGTGACGCGGCCGATAGCCCGCTCCAGCCGCCGAAGACCCGGCCTCCCGGGTGTAGCCCTGGATCAGAGCGCGAATCGTATCATCGGTGATGATGGCCTGTTCCGCCGACACACCCGATTCTTTGAGCTGCCGAGGCAACAAGTACTTCTTCGCGATCTGCACCTTCTCCTCTTCCGTGTAGCCGGTGAGCCGGAGAATCTCCATACGATCGAGCAGCGGCCGCGGGATGGTGTCCAGCGTATTCGCCGTCGTGATGAAGAGCGTTTTCGACAAGTCCCACGGAAGATCGAGGTAGTTGTCGCGGAACGTCTTGTTCTGCTCGGGGTCGAGAATTCGAGCAGCGCCGCCGCGGGATCGCCGCGATAGTCGCGCCCGAGCTTGTCGATTTCATCGAGCATCAGTACCGGGTTCTTCGCCTTGGCGCGGCGGACCGCCTGAATAAGCCGGCCAGGCATCGCGCCGATATACGTGCGCCGATGGCCACGGAGTTCGGCTTCATCGTGCATGCCGCCAAGGCTCATGCGCTCAAAGTTGCGGCCGAGCGCGCGAGCGATGGATTGACCCAGCGAGGTTTTGCCGACGCCCGGAGGTCCAACAAGGCAGAGGATCGGGCGCCTTGGCGTTCGGGTTCATCTTCAACACACCAAGGTGTTCAAGGATGCGCTCCTTTACTTCCTTGAGGCCGAAGTGATCGTCATCGAGCACCTGACGCGCATGCGCGATGTCAAGATTGTCCTGCGTGTAAACGTTCCACGGCAGTTCGAGCACGAGGTCAATGTAGCTCCGAAGCACGTTGTGCTCAGGCGACGAGCTCGGTAGCTTTTCGAGGCGGCCCAAGCTCGCGCTCGAGCTCTTTGCGGATCTCGTCGGGCAGCGTCGGCCTTTTCGAGACGCTCCCGAAGCAGGTCGACTTCAGCCTGCTCGGGGTTCTTCTCGCCGAGCTCCTGCTGGATCGCGCGCATCTGCTGCCGCAAGCAAGATAATCGCGCTGCTCCTTCGACATCTCGTTGCGGGCCGAGCTGGCAATCTTCGATTTGAGCTCCAGCACCTGGACTTCATGGCTCAGGTAGGCGTGCATCAATCGGAGCCGTCGGCGCAGTCGACGAGGCTTCGAGCAACGCCTGCTCTTTCGCCGTTTCCAGGCTGAGCATGGATGCGAGCAGGAAGCACATGCGAAGCGGATCGTCGCCGCCGGCCAGCATGCGCGCGAGTTCCGGCGGAGCTTGCGGCTGCGCCAGTTCAACGGCTTTGCCGGCAAGCTCGACAATGGCTTGCATCAACGCTTCAACTTCCGGCCCGCGATCTTCGGGCAGAGGGGACGGAAGCACACGAGCCTTGAGATAGCCCTTCTTCGTTGTCGACACGCACAATGACGACACGCTCGGCGCCCATGACGAGAACTTCCATCAGGTTCTCATTGGGACGAGACATCTTGCGGATAACAGCTTTCGTGCCGACAGTGTACAGCGTTTCCTGCGAAGGATTCTCTTCGGACGCGTCCCGTTGCGCGACCAGAACGATTTCTTTTTCCTCCGTAGCCAACGCCGCCTGAACTGCGGCAAGCGAAGAGCTGCGGCCCACTGACAATGGCATCAGCAGGTAGGGAAACAGAACAGTATTCTTCAACGGAAGTACGGGCAGTACTTTCACAGCTTCTTCGCTCATTTGTAATCTTCTTCCTCTCTCGTTCTGATTCGCACGAACAGGATGCCGTCACGATAATCGAGGCGCATTTTCGCGCCTGTAAGATCTTCCGGCGTCTGCACACTTCGTCTGAAACCGGCTATAAGTGATCTCCATCGAGTAGTGATTACAGCCGCTTTCGACCATGTAGTCGCGGCGGATACCGCTGACCGTGACAGCACGCTTGCTCGACATGGACGTTAAGATCCTCCATGCGAACACCCGCCAACTCAAACTTCAGAATCCAGCCCCAATTGTCTGGTAAACATCGACGGGCGGTTGCCACTCCTGTCCTGCCCGGGTGGAGCAAACAAGAATACGGCCACGGTTTCCTCCTAAAGTAAGGGGGACAGTCTGTGCTGTCCCCGTGTGAAAGCGCATCCGCTCTTGCCGGTTTCGATATGCCGGCGGAGTGCGCCAGACTGTTATTTCTCGATCGCTATGAAGCGGGTTGCGCCGCCACGGTTCACCAGAAGCAGGACGGTACCGCCGCGGCCGACGGCGGTTTCGAATTCGCGTGACCGATGTTACAGGCTTGCGATTCACCGATTGGATCACATCCCCGCGACGGAGCCCCGCGTTATAGGCCGCGCTGGCAACATCCACATCCGTCACGATGACACCTTTACCGAGGTTGGAATCTGCAACTGCCGTGCAGTCTGCGCGATCCAGTTCGTCGACCGAGACACCTTCCAGCGGAGTTCGTGCGCCGCCTCGGAGGTCGGGCTGACCTTCCTCATCGATGCTCTGGCTCGGCAACTGACCAAGGGTCACGGTGATCTCCTTCGGACCTTCCGCGCGCTGCACCGTCAAGCGGACCGGAGTTCCCGGAGGTGTCCGCGAGATGCGGAGTCGAAGCGAGTTGGAGTCCGTAATGGATTCACCATTGACGGCAGTTACAACATCGCCGGCCTGCAATCCGGCTTTCTGCGCCGGTGTTTCGGGCTCGATGCTGGTGAGCACCGCTCCGTTGGGCGAGTCGAGCTTGAAAGCTTTCGCCAGATTCGGAGTCACGTCCTGGATCTGCGCGCCCATATAGCCACGAACCACCTTTCCCGTTTTCACGAGCTGGTCCATCACTTCACGCGCCATGGCAACCGGGATCGCGAAGCCGATGCCCTGATTCCCGCCGCCACCGCCGGCAAGGATCGCAGTGTTGATGCCGATCAGTTCGCCGTGCAGGTTCACCAACGCGCCGCCCGAATTGCCGGGGTTGATCGCAGCGTCGGTTTGAATGAAGTCTTCATATTGTTCGATGTTCAGACCCCCACGTCCCGTCGCGCTTACGATTCCCATCGTGACGGTCTGTCCCAGGCCGAACGGGTTGCCGATCGCGAGAGCGAGATCTCCGACGGACGGGCGGGTGCCGCCGATCGGTACTGTCGGCAGATTTTTGCCTTCGATTTTCAGTACGGCGATATCGGTGTTCGGATCGGTACCGATCACTTTGGCCGTAAATTCGCGACGGTCAGGTAAAGAAACCTTGACTTCGTCCGCTTTCGACACTACGTGGTCATTCGTAAGAATGTAGCCATCGTCGGATACGATGACGCCGGATCCTACACCGCCTTCACGGCGAGGCTGTTCCGGGATTCCGGGGAACCGGCCGCCACCGCCAAATAGCTGACCGAAGAAATCCTCGGGCGTTTGCGGCTGACCGCGGCGGTTACGGTTGGAGGTACGCACAACACGCGTGGATGAGATGTTCACCACCGCGGGCGCAATCTTACGAACCATTGGCGCGAAGGTTAAAGTAGGGGCGCCTCCCTGGGCTTGGACTGTTATTGGCGCTGTTGCGTGCTCCGTGGCGTAGTGCCAGGAGACGGCTCCGCCGAGCGAAGCTGCCGCAACCGCGACAAGAGCAAAGTTCCTGTTCATTGGGTCTCCTGTAAATTTAGACGGACGATCTTCAATCTGGTGTTACTCCCGTTACCGGTTTACAAATAGTTACAAAGGAGCGCCACCTCTTACACCTGCACCGGTTCGGGCGCGCGCTCAGCCGTAAAGGTGAGCGCGTCGCCGTTGTAATCGACGAGTACGTGATGCCCGTCGCGGACGTCGCCTCGCAGCAGCCGTTTGGCGAGTTCGTTCTCCAATTCTCGCTGGATGGCTCGTTTCAGGGGCCGGGCTCCGTAACTTGGCTCGTATCCGACTCGTACGATATGGCTGCGGGCCGCATCTGTGAGCTCGATGGTAATGTGCCGATCGGCCAGACGCTTCCGCAGATTGCCGAGTTGTATGTCCACGATCTCCTTCAGATGTTCCTCATCCAGAGCGTGGAAGACGATGATTTCGTCGACCCGGTTCAGAAACTCGGGCCGGAATGCGTGGCGCATCTCATCGATGACCGTCCTCTTCATCATCTCGTAGTCGCCGCCTTCGTTGAGGCCGCGATACTCGAGGATGCGATGGCTACCGATGTTGGACGTCATGATGACGATCGTGTTCTTAAAGTCGACTGTGCGACCTTGTCCATCCGTGAGACGACCATCGTCGAGAATCTGCAGCATTAAGTTGAAAACATCCGGATGCGCCTTCTCGATTTCATCGAACAGCAGGACGGAGTAGGGTCTACGCCGTACGGCTTCGGTCAATTGTCCGCCCTCTTCGTAGCCGACGTAGCCGGGAGGCGCGCCGACGAGTCTCGCGACGGTGTGCTTCTCCTGGTACTCCGACATGTCAATGCGGATCATCGCGTGTTCGTCGTCGAAGAGGAACTGGGCCAGGGCGCGAGCGAGCTCGGTTTTTCCGACGCCCGTCGGACCCAGGAAAATAAAGCTGCCGATCGGCCGGTTCGGGTCGTTTAAACCCGACCGGGCGCGGATGACCGCCTGAGCGACGGCCTCCACGGCTTCGTCCTGGCCAATGACACGCTTATGGAGTTCCTCTCCAAGATGGAGAAGCTTTTGCGTCTCGCCTTCGAGCAGCTTGGATACGGGTACACCCGTCCAGCGGCTGACGACGGCGGCGATATCTTCCTCGTCGACCTCCTCTTTCAAGAGGCGGGGGCCGGTGCTTGCTTTGTCTGTTGCGGCAAGCTGGGCTTCCAGCTCGCGAAGTTTGCCATATCGGAGCTCGGCTACTTTGTTCAGGTCATAGGCGCGCTCCGCCTTTTCGATCTCGAGCCTGGTTTGTTCGAGTTGCTCGCGAAGGCTTCGCAGGCGCTGAACGGATTGTTTCTCGTTCTGCCATTGCGCCTGGAGGGCGGAGGAGTTCGATTTCAGGTCAGCGATCTCACGTTCGAGTTTGCCGAGCCGTTCGCGCGACGCCGAGTCGGTCTCCTTCTTCAATGCTTCGCGCTCGATTTCGAGCTGCATGATGCGCCGTAAAATCTCATCCAGATCAGCGGGCATGGAGTCGATTTCGGTGCGTAGCTTCGCGGCCGCTTCGTCGACAAGGTCGATGGCCTTGTCGGGCAGGAAACGGTCGGAGATATAGCGATTGGACAGAACGGCGGCGGCGACCAGGGCGGCGTCCTTGATTCTTACGCCGTGGTGAACTTCGTAGCGCTCCCGCAAACCGCGTAGGATCGAGATGGTGTCTTCGACCGTGGGTTGATCGACCAGCACGGGCTGGAATCGACGCTCCAGCGCGGCGTCCTTTTCAATGTGTTTGCGGTACTCGTCGAGCGTGGTTGCGCCGATGCAATGCAACTCACCGCGGGCGAGCATCGGTTTGAGCAGGTTTCCGGCGTCCATGGCGCCCTCGGCTTTGCCTGCGCCTACGACCGTGTGCAACTCGTCGATAAAAAGGATGACTTGGCCTTCCGCGGAGACTACTTCCTTGAGGACGGCTTTCAGACGCTCTTCGAACTCACCCCGGAACTTGGCTCCAGCGATCAGCGCGCCCATATCGAGCGACACGACTTTTTTGTCCTTCAGGCCTTCGGGGACGTCGCCGCGGATGATGCGCTGCGCCAAACCTTCGACGATCGCCGTTTTGCCGACGCCGGGCTCACCGATCAGTACCGGGTTGTTTTTTGTGCGGCGGGAGAGAACCTGTATGACACGTCGGATCTCCTCATCGCGTCCGATAACCGGATCGAGTTTGCCTTGGGCGGCGAGCTTGGTCAGGTCGCGGCCGTAGCGTTCCAGAGCTTCGTAGGTGGCTTCGGGATTTTGCGTTGTGACGCGCTGGCTGCCGCGGACTTCCTGG
Source organism: Bryobacteraceae bacterium (assembly GCA_963825845.1). GTDB lineage: Bacteria > Acidobacteriota > Terriglobia > Bryobacterales > Bryobacteraceae > DASQDN01. Next base: position 36,749 of record CAWGVL010000010.1, read on the forward strand.
AGCGCCTTCATCAGCCGCTCCCGGGTGAGACCCTGCTCCTTGAATATCCTGCCCGTCGTACCCTGGTCGCCGGTCATGGCGATCAGCACGTGTTCGACGGAGATGAAGTCATCTTTGAGGCGCTTGGCTTCGTCTTCGGCTTCCGTGAACAGGCGGTTCAAGCGACCGGTGACGTAGACCTGATCGGGAGCGCCGGTTGGGGATGTGACTTTCGGAAGGCGGTCGAGCTCCTGTTCCACTCGGCGGTGGATTTGATCTGGAGCGACGCCGGCTTTCAGCAGCAATGACGGAGCGAGCCCGTTTTCCTGTTCGATGAGGGCAGCGAGCAGATGCTCGACGTCAATTTGCTGGTGGCTAAGGCGGACAGCCTTGGATTGGGCGGCCTGAACGGCCTCTTGAACTTTTTCGGTGAGTCGGTTGAAGTCCATGTGGTTAGAACCTCCTCCTCAATTGAGACAAGGATAGCATATTAGCGTTAACCTGTCTAGAATCTTTAGTGTGAAGCACTCACATCTGAGATGCAGTGCGTCTGCCTGAGGTTGCAGGTAAACTTTGATTCATGAAGACACAACGCAAGGCGTCAGCCGAGTGGCATGGCGGCCTCAAAGACGGAAAGGGCGCTATCACGACCGGCAGTGGTGTGCTCCAGGCGACTCAATACTCATTTGCAACCCGCTTTGAGAATGGGAAGGGAACCAATCCTGAGGAACTCGTTGCGGCGGCGCATGCAGGATGCTTCGCCATGGCGTTGTCGATGATCCTGGGATTAGATGGGCTCACGGCGGACACAATTCGGGCGGAGGCGACGGTCACGCTGGAGAAAGTGGGCGAGGGATTCGAGGTTACCTCGAGTCACTTAGTCGTACGAGCCAAAATTCCGGGCGCGGATTCGGCCAGATTCGACAAGGCGGCGCAGGCCGCGAAGTCAGGCTGCCCGATTTCCAAGTTGCTGAAGGCCGAAATCACGATGGACGCAGCGTTAGAGGGCTGAGACGTGGCCTGACCTGCTGGGGCCATATTCCCAAACGAACCGAATCCCATTTCCGGACAGTCCGGCACGGGCGCAGTTGCAGCGGCTGGCTCAACGGGGGCTTGCCGCTGCCGCTCGCGATTCCGCTTCTCCCTGGTCTTCTGCAGCCCGTCGTAGAAGCGGTAAAACGGGCGATCGATGTAGCGATGTAGTTCTTGAACGCCGAGCTGAGCCCGTGCTTCAGACCGTCGAATTTCGATCTGATTTTCCCCTTCTTGCGATTTGCGGCGATTTGCCTTGCGGATGCCATCTAGGTGATTCCTCTTAGAAATAGGTCTGGCGCACAACGTTCGCGCCCCTTTACACAGATACCACGATGGCAATCTGAAGAATCGGTAAGTGCCTTTAGATTCAACAAAAGAAGCTCGTGAACGGCTGTGAAGACCGGATCTGAAAACTTGGTGCAAAGAGAGGCTTGTTGGTGCACTACAGCAAAGACCGTATCTAGGTTAAGTTTTCCTCTATCCGATCGGCAAGTTCCGGGTGCATAATGAGATCTTCTGTCCCGACCTTTAGAAGGCGACAAGCTGCAAGGTGCGCGCGCGGCCGCGATTTGCGCGCTCGGCGTGAGCATCGTTGCGCTCGGACTCGGAATCGCAGGCGTTGCCGAGGCACTGCGTGCCATGCCCGTGCTCTATCCGATGCGGCATACCACTGCGATGGGCGTGGGTACGCTCGCAGTGGCTTTGCTGGGGCTGCTGAAAGGCGAGCGGAAACTCGCGGCTACAGCCGCCGGAATCACTACCTTCATCGCGGTTCTAGCGTTTGGAGCGCAGATCTTCCGGTGGAGCCGTCCGGACTTGATCCGCGACGATCCGTTTGCCGGGGCGGTAGCGGGGCTGATCCACACGGCGTTTCCGAACACGATTGCGTTTTTCATCGCGGGCACTGCGGTGCTCGCGTTGTGCGCACGCCGAGAGAGCGTTCACCGTTGGGTGTGGACGTCTGTTGCAGGAGCGGTCACTATGACGCTCGGGGTCTGCAGTTTTATCAATGAGTTCCTGCATTTGCTGCCTGCGAATCCGGCGTTTGAGGGCGAGATTTCAGTCGATGCGACCCTTTCGCTGACGCTGATCGGGTGGGCGATGATTGTTGTGTCTCGCGCACGGGCCGCCGCGATGGGAGAGCAGATAGATTTTTACCGGCCCATCACGGTCGGGATACTCGGGACGCTTGCGGCTTTCCTCACCTGGCGATCGTTGCTGGAGGAGCGAAGCAACGTTGTTGCGTACCAGACGTTGACGGCGACCAACGGTACGGTCCGCGCGCTACGTTCCGAACTGGAACGAAGATTGAATGAAGTTCGGTATACGGCCGATGAGGTTTCCCCGACGCTGCTTCTCCAGACGGGTCCGGCTAAGTCCAACGACATATGGTGGACCGATCGCAACGCCGTTTTGTCGAGCCGGAATCCGGAGCTGGCGCGAGTAAAGTCATCAATCGAGCAGGCCGGGAAAAAGCCGCTGTTCTATGAGATGATCGCGGAAGATTCCGGCGAGCCGAAGATGCTCTTTGTAGTTCCCAAGAAGAGCGGCGGGTCTCGAGTGGCCGTGATCCCTCTTGGCGACTTAATCGAGCCGGTGATTACTAACGTCGTGGGCCAGAACTTTCAAGTGTTTCTGTTGCGCCGTGGCAAGGAGATTTATTCGTATCCCGATCCCGCGCGGGGTAGCGAGACCATCGGAAGCTCCGAGCGCTCCATCGATGAACTGGGATCTGTCATTCGGCTACAACCCCGTTCGTCATTTGTGAGAAGAGGCGCGTCGTGGGCCTCCAACATGGTGCTTGCCATCGGTTTGAACGCATCGTTTCTGTTGGCATTTTCCGCTTACCTGCTGCACGTTTCGAGATCGCGCCTGGAGGAGTTGCAAAAAATCCGGAGCGGGCTGGAACGCGAGGTTACTCAGCGGACAGCGGCGCAGGCGGAACTTGCCCGGAAGGCGAAGCAGTTGGAGACTTCAAATGCGGATCTGCGTGAGTTTGCTCATGCGGCCAGCCATGACTTACAGGAGCCGCTGCGCAGCATCACCGGATTCGCACAGTTGCTGGGCCGGCGGTACAAGGGAAAGGTTGACTCGGAGGCCGATGAGTTTGTCGATTACATCACGGATGCATCCGCCCGGATGACGGCCATGATCCAGGGGTTGCTGGTCTACTCGCGAGTCGTAAATGCGACCGATCTGGATGAAGAGGTCCCTCTGATCGATGCCGTTAATTGGGCGAGAAAGAATCTGCGATTGGCGATCGAGGAGTCCGGGGCGAAGCTCGACGTCGGCGACTTGCCGGTTGTCCGGGGAAACCGGATGCAGTTCTGCCAATTGATGCAGAACCTGATCGGGAACGCCATCAAATATCGTGGGTCGGACGAACTGGTGGTTTCCGTGACCTGCGAGATAAGGCACTCCGAACGGGTAATCACGGTTGCCGATAACGGCCTTGGAATCGGGCCGGAGTTTCACGATCGGATCTTCGGGTTATTCAAGCGCGCTCATGGAAAGGAACACGCGGGCGCCGGTGTCGGACTTGCTCTGTGCAAGAAGATCGTAGAACGGCACGGCGGGCGTATTTGGGTGGAATCGAAACCAGGCGCGGGAGCGAAATTCCGCTTTACGATTCCCATTTGACTGCACGCCACGTCGCCGGCGGCGACGTATCCGATCGCAGCTTAGGGTGAACGATGTGTTGGCCCTCATGGACATCTTTCCTTGCGAGATGGTGAATTTGCGATGTGCTCATCGCATCCGGCTCGATAGACGGGACGCTCCGGCGGTGTTGTATGCGACGCACGGGCCGCCCTCATGCCCTCAGGTTGCGTACAGCCAGGTGCAGAGCAAGAATACCGGCAGCCAGCAAGGTAAACGTACCTGGTTCCGGGATTGCAGCACTCGGAATCACCAGTGTTCCGGCTGACCGGACGGAAGTATCGGTCGTGAGATGAGCTGACCTCGTCCTTCCATCCGCAAGCATCACGGCAATCTCCACGCCGCCGTACGCGCCGACCGCCCCTCCGAGTTCGCTTTCAAGCCCGTCGACATCGGCTGCAAACTGGATTCGATCTCCGGGAGAAAACGCACCCGGAGCGAAGGCAAGTGTCAGCGAAGTGGGATGCACGCCGCCATAGAGGTATGACACCTCACTGCTGACGAGGCCGACACTGGAAACCGCATCGAAGATCGGAGCTGTTTGCCCGGCGTAGTTATCGACTCCATCGAAATCGAAGAAGGCAGGCCCAGGCAGGTGCAGCGTTACAGAGTCGATTGGTACGTCTGGCGGTACAGCGGCATATTGAATGCCCCAAAATCCCGGTGTCGCGTTTGAAAAACCTGCTGCAAAACCTGAAACCACTGCTGCGTTCAGATTCGCCGCAAGAAGCACGGTAATGAGAGTCCACGGAAGGCGGAGCATTCAGCAGGTTGTGACGCGTGCGAGGCAGATTTGTGTCACTGCACCGCGCGGGCTGTTCTACAGAGGATGGGGAGGTGTTCGTGGACTCGATCACCTTGGTCGGGACCTCGTGAAGTCCTTGAACAGGGAACTTGCAAGGTCAGGTCCCGACTATTGCATGAAAGTGGAACCTGGAACTCAGCAGAGGCTGAAGTCTGGCCCCACTCTCTTGCCGTATTGCACAACTCGCCTACCGGTTAAGCAGTCGCTTCCTCCATCCACAGAGCGCTGCGAGGCCGCCGCCCATCAGAGCATAGGCTGAAGGCTCCGGTACCGCTGAGTCACTGGATTCGCGAGTGAACAATTGGAACGTTTCCTGGCCCGCGACCGATCCGCTGAGCTTGGCGGAGAGTCCAATGCGTACGGCACTACCGGCAAACGCCGATGCAGCCGCGGCTTGATCCGCATCCAACCCGAAACCGAAGCCGGCATTGCCGATGCCGGAGTCCGTGTTGAGCAGGGTCAGTGAGCCATTCGCTCCGCAAGAGACGGTGGCATCACCCGCCGGGCAGACCAGACCACTCGACGACCACAGAATGCTTCCATTGCTGCTGAACAACGAGATGATCAGTCTGTCGATGGTGATGGGTCCGCCGGCGCTCTGTGTTGCGTTGAACAGAATCCCGATATTTCCGGCCGAACCGACGTCTGAAAGCAGGAAGGCCTGGTTGTGCGGGAATTCCGATGGCATTTTTTCGTCGCCGCCGACGTACGTCTCCGCCACACACAGCCGAGGTCTCGCGCCCCGTCGCGGTTTCACCGCCGAACCAGCCGACACACCCACTTGCGTCCGTCGTATTCGCCGGGCTTTGCACCGTCAGGATTGTGCCGACGCTGCCGAAACCGCCCCCACCCGGCTGCGGTCCCAGATAGATTACATCGCCAAAACAACTCAGCGCGGCGCCGATCGCACAGGCTGCGATCCGCGCCATGAGTTTTTGCATAGTTTCCTCCGATTTAAGTACGTCTACTTAGCGTTGTCACTACTAAGTTCTACGTAACTGAGCTTAGGTCCTGAGGGGTTTTACTTACAATGCGGCTAAGGTTCTAAGAGTACTGGGAGTGGAGCGTAAATTAGAGGGTGAATAATATGGGGCCACGGATAGACACAAATGAACACGGATACAAAAAAAGGCTTGAGTTATTCGTATTTCATTGGGTGGACGTTAGCAGTTCTTTGAGGGAATGGGCGGTTATGTCCTTCTGCTCAATGAGAGTTTTCTGGCGGCGGAGGATGTGCTCGATTACGGGAGGGACGTCCTCCATGTCGAGCGCTTCCGAGCAGGTGACGTTCGCGAGTTCGAACTGGCCCATACGGCGGTGGAGATCGGCAACGAGCGCGTACTCGGAGGCGAGATCGTCTGAAAACGCCTGGCCTGCGTGCTTGCCTCGCTTCCAGTATTCGATTGCCTGCTCACGGCAGCGCGTGGCTGCGAAGCCGTCCTCGAGATCGTCGCAGTACCATGCTGCGTGCAGACTCGTCCAGCCCGCATCGGCGTGCTCGCGAAGTTTGTCGAGCAGAAAGGCGTAGCAAAGAAAATGGCGAGCCTTTTCGGGCAGAGTGGTATCGAGGTACGTTTGCTGGTACGAATCGTTGTGGATGACTTCGTTCGCTTTGGAATGAGCGACGGTCAGGTCCGCGGCGCAGTACGTGCAGAAGCGGCAGGATGCGATCCAGGCCGCAATGGTCGATCGGAGCGGTTCGCCGGGACGGGTATCGAAGTCGGGCGGTTCGATCGCTTCAACCACCGGCTCCTCCGGCAGTTCGTTCTCAGTTCCGCAAACCGCACACCGCGAGATCATGCCGTGACGAAGATATCACACACGACTCAGAAGGTCAGGACAATCTTGGCCGCGCCATCCTGCTTGTGTTCGAGCATCTCGAATGCACGCTGAATGTTGTCGATGGGCAAGGCGTGTGTAACGATCGGCGCGAAGAGTTCGGGACGTGCGCGGAGCATCTCGACAGCGGCTTCGGTCTCGTGGTTGGAGCGACGCACGTTGTAAATCACCACTTCTTTACGGCGAAGTTCATGCAGGTCGATCGGTGTCGTCGTTTCGGCCGAAATCCCGGTGATCACGACGCGGCCGATGTTGCGTACTACACGGATGCACTCGCCCACGGTATCCTCTTTTGCCGCGCAATCGACCGCGATATCGACGCCGCGCTGCCCGGTGTCGCTCAGGATCTGTCTTACGACGCCGATCTGCCGGGGATCGAGGACGACATCGGCGCCGACAGCCTTCGCCATTTCCCGACGCTCGGCTACAGGCTCGACGGCCCAGATGCGGCCTGCTCCAGCGGCTTTCAATGTGGCGATGGTGAGCAAGCCGATGGGACCGGTTCCGAACACGGCTGCGGTTTCGCCGGGCGACACAGGCGCCAGCGTCAGCGCGTGAAGAGCGACGGCAAGCGGCTCGAACAGCGTGCCGACGTTCCAGTCGAGCTCTTTCGGGAGCGGGACGAGATTGTGGGCCGGCATGTTCACGTATTCCCGGAAGAAGCCGGGTTCGGGCGGGGAACTATAGAAGCGGATGTTCGAACAGCAGTGATGGCTGCCGGACCGGCAGAACTCGCAGTGATAGCAGTAGACCGCCGGCTCCAGCATCGCGCGATCGCCTTGCGACAGGCCAGTGACCCCGGTTCCGATCTTATGCACTTCACCCGTCGGTTCGTGACCGAGAACGATCGGGAGCGAATGTTTGACCGGGGGGATACCGCCGTCTTCGTAGTAGTGCAGGTCGGAGCCGCAGATTCCGACAGATCGTACGCGGACCTGCACTTCTCCCGGCCCGGGATCGGGGGAGGGCCCTTCGGTCATCCGGAACCGTCGGACCTCATGGAGCTCAGCAATGCGCATCACTTCTTAAATAGATTATCGAACGCGGTGCGAGCGTCATTCGGAGTACGAGCGACAGCCGCGGGCGGAACCTTACCTTGTGACGATACTGGCGACGATGGACCAGCGCCGTCACGCGACACTGTCACTCTCGGGTTGAAGAGCTCGCACTCGTTTACCTGATCTTTGTAGGGAATGCGAGCCGGGATCGGCTTGGTGCACTGGAACCGAGTCGACGGTTCGAAGAAGGTGCATTGCTTACAACAGTGGAGAGCGACGTTGCATTTGGGGCAATTGCCTTTGAAGTCGACGCCTGCAGGCAGAGCGACCGAGCAGTTGTAGCAGCGCGAGGCCGCAACGGCTTGCACCAGTCGTGGAAGGCGCGGGCCGGAAGGATCCTGCATGGTACGAGGTCCTGCTGGCCGCGGCGGCTTCTGGCCGTCTTTCCGCTCGTTGTTAGACGGGCGGTCCGAGTCCTGATAGCCGGCTTGCCGGTATTTGCGATCCGCATCCATAGTTACGGATGTATCTCCTTGATGTAGCTACTGCACGTCGGACTCCGCTTCCTCACGGTCGCGGGACTGATTTGAACTCTGCTCCGTTACGGGAGTGTAAAACCCCAGATCCCGGCCTGGGTTCCGCCTGAACCACCCGCTGCCGGAAACACTTCCGCCTCACTATTCATAAGCGGATTCCGATGGGAAGGAGAGACAAGGCGTGACAAGAATGTTTGCCGATTACTCCAATCCCCATTTTATAAGAGAATTGCAAGGTCTGGTAAGAGGGTTATCGTCGTGGTTGGGCCCAATCCTTAGGCTGTACCCTAAACGACCTGTCTGCCGCGGTATGAACTCCCTCTCAAAGACAAACGTTTGCCCGCGCTGTTCGACGGCGGGCAGTGTCAGATCTCTGTATCTTCAAGCTGTCCGGTGGAGCCGACTCTACCAATCACCGCTTCGACACGAACGTCGGTCGGTGTGAGCCCCGCCAGGTCAACGACCGCTCTCATCGGAATCGACGATCCACTCCACACAGATGCATTCGGTATGGATCCGAGTTCCAAGAATCGTACCCTGTCCCAAGAATTCCGTACTCCGGCGTTCCAACGGGTCCGTTCGCGGGCAAGATCGAAATTACTCTTTCTAACCTCAGCGTAGCCGCGGTGAGCCGGGAGATAAAGCTCCTGCATGTACTCGGTCACCATCCGCTGGCAGTTGAACTGTGGACTGATAAAACGAAGACACTGTTTCATCCTTCGCACCCATTCGTCCGGTACGTTGTCTTCGCCACCGCTGTGATACATGGGGACGATCTCGTTTTCAAGAAGAGAATAGATTGCGCTTGCGTGCAATTCATCCTGATCTTCCGAGTAGGGCTCGCGGTCGCCGATGGCCCATCCACCGGAGTACTCGTATGCTTCATCGAACCAGCCGTCCAGAATGCTGAGGTTCAAGACGCCATTGATGCTGGCCTTCATTCCGCTGGTACCGCAAGCTTCTTCTCCGCGCCTTGGATTGTTTAACCAGAGATCGACGCCTTGCACCATGTCGCGGGCAACTTCGATGCCATAGTCTTCCAGGAAAACCAGGCGCTTCGAAACACTGGGGTCGCGCGATAGCTGCACGATTTCCCGGATAAGGGTCTTACCGGGATGATCTTTCGGATGCGCTTTTCCGGCGATGACGACCTGCACCGGCATGTCCGGATTGGTCAGGATTTTCTTCAACCGATTCACATCGCGGAAGAGAAGTGTCGCGCGCTTGTATGTCGCGAACCGGCGTGCAAAACCGATCGTGAACGCGCCGGGATCGAGGACTTCATCGAGACGGCGAATCTCGGCCGCGCCGGCCTTGCGGTCGACGGCGAACTTCACCATGCCGCTCACGCACGAATGCGATCAAACGGCGCTTGCGGCGGCGGTGCGCCTCCCAAAGTTCCTGATCAGGAACGTCCTGGATCAAGTCCCATGTTTTCGGATCAGGATAGCGTTCGCGCCAGTCAGGCTGCAGGTACTGATCGTACAGAGTGGCGAAATCACCGTTGAGCCATGTCGGCAGATGGACGCCGTTGGTGACAGAGGTGATCGGTATCTCGTCCACGCGGCAGCTCGGGCCAAAGGTCGACCACATCTCCTGCGAGACGTGACGGTGAAGCTTACTGACGGCGTTACGAAGCGCGGAACATTTGAACGCGAGGATGGCCATGGAGAACCGCTCGGCCGGATCATCAGGGTTCTTCCGTCCGAGAGCGAGGAACTCATCGAAGCTGATGCCCGCGCTCGCGCAGTACTCGTGGAAGTAGTCGTACAACATGCCGGCGTCGAAGATGTCGATGCCGGCAGGCACGGACGTGTGGGTGGTGAATACGTTGTTCAGACGGCTGGCCGTGACCGCTTCGGTGAACGTGAGACCGTTCTCCGACATCAACAGGCGCATCCGCTCGATCGCGAGAAAGGCCGAGTGCCCTTCGTTCATGTGAAACACGCCAGGCTCGAGTTTTAATGCGCGCAGAGCCCGGAGTCCACCGATGCCGAGCACGATTTCCTGTCGTATGCGCGTATGAATATCGCCGCCATACAGAGAGTCGGTGATGTCGCGATGCTCGTCCTGCGGATTTTCGGGGATGTTGGTATCGAGGAGAAAAAGCTTTACGCGGCCGACATGGATGACCCAGACTTTGATGTAGACGATGCCTGTCGGGAGTTTCACGTCGACGAGGACGGGCGCGCCGCTTGCATCGCGCACCTCTTCTATGGGCAGCGTATAAAAATCGTTGATCGGATAACGTTCCTGCTGCCATCCGTCCGGATTCAACCATTGCTGATGGTAGCCCTTCTGGTAGAGCAAACCGACCGCGATCAGTGGATAATCGGCATCGCTCGATGCTTTGAGGTGATCGCCGCTGAGAAGCCCCAAACCGCCGGAGTAGATGGGAAGGCACTCGGTGAGGCCGTACTCCATGGAGAAATAGGCGATGAGTTTGTCGCCGCCTGTATTCACGGTTTGCATGTAGCTGTCGTAACGCTCACATGCGCGACGATAGAGCGACAGGTATCTCGGATCGTTGGCGGCGCGTTCGAACGTAGCCTGCGATACGCGGCCCAGCATCAGGACAGGATTGTTACCGCACGCCTTCCACAGCGCCGCGTCCAATCTGCGAAATAGCGCACGCAAGTTGTGGTCCCAGCTCCAGAGCAGGTTGTACGCCAATTCGGACATGCGGGAGAGGGCCTCGGGCAAGGCGGGACGCACGAGGAACTCTTTTTGAGGCTTAAGGTAAAACGCCATGTTTTGTATAAGAAGTGGATCCCGCTGACTAGGCTGGGAATTCTAGTTATAGCATCGGTTGAACCCTAGCGAAACTTAAACCGGCCCCTGTCATCTAATCCCACAGCCTCATAGTCGTTTCCCATGCCGGAAAATCTCACCACATCACTGTGCGAAGCTCGGCGTCAGACTGACCTGCTGTTTTCGCTGCTAACCCCTTCAGCTCTATACGAAAGACCCGTCCCGCACCGACATCGAATGATCTTCTATCTCGGGCACCTGGAGGCGTTTGACTGGAACCATATCGCGGTCTGGGCGCTGAAGGAGCCCCGATTCCATCCGGCGTTCGACAGGCTATTTGAGGCCGGGATTGACCCGGATTCCTCGAATCTTCCGACGGACTCGGAGGGAGACTGGCCGTCGCGGGAGGAGGTATGCGCGTACAGCCGCCGGATACGGCAGCGTATCGATGAACTGCTTCCGAACGCCCCCCGACGACGTGGTGCTGATGGCGTTGGAGCACCGGTTGATGCATGCCGAGACGCTCGCGTATCTGCTGCAGAATCTGCCCTACGAGAGCAAGATATATGTTTCGACGGATGGCGCGGCGGGAGACGCGGAGCCGGTCAGCACGCCGGTGGAGATACCGGGCGGACTCGCAACGCTCGGCCGCGATCACGAAGAAGGCTTCGGGTGGGACAACGAATTCGAAAAGCAGTTTGTGCGCGTGCCCGCCTTTTGCATCGATCGATACAAGGTGACCAATGGGGAGTATCTGGAGTTTGTAAAGCAAGGCGCAAAACCTCCGCACTTCTGGGCCCTGAGAAACGGCGAATGGTTCCTACGAGGAATGTTCGAACTCCGGCCTTTTTCGCCGGACGCGCCGGTTTACGTGACGCACGAGGAAGCGACCGAGTACGCCGCATGGAAGCAGAAGCAACTGCCTACGGAACCGCAATTTCATCGTGCTGCGTACGCGTCCCGGGATGGATTGGAACACGAATATCCATGGGGCGATCATGAGCCGGCCGAAGGTCAGGGCGCCTTCGACTTTTCAGAGTGGGAGCCTGTCCCCGTGACGGCTACGCCCGCGTGCGACAGCTACTACGGGGCGTCGCAAATGGTAGGAAACGGGTGGGAGTGGACGTCGACCGTTTTCGAACCATTTCCCGGATTTCAGCCGAGCGCGAACTATCCGGGATATTCTCAGAACTTCTTCGACGGCCATCATTACGTGTTGAAGGGCGGATCATGCCGGACCGCGAAACGATTGCTTCGCCGTTCGTTTCGAAACTGGTTTCGGCCGGATTACCCATACGTCTACGCGACATTCCGATTAGTGGAAAGCTAAAGGGGGGGTCTTGAGCGCTCTTGCGTCCCTAGATACACAGTTTGCCTATGATGTGCGTTGTGGTTTGGGGCGGCCGGGACAGAAGCAACTCCCGCCGTCGTACTTGTATGACGAACTGGGGTCGGCTCTGTTTGAGGCGATCACAAGATTGCCGGAGTATGGACTGACACGAGCGGATGCGCGATTACTCGCGCGATATGCGGGGGAAATCGCGAGAAGCGTCCCGCCCGACACTTTGGTGGCGGAACTCGGCAGCGGAACCGGCACTAAGACGCGTCATGTTCTCGAGGCGATGGGCCGGCGGTCGCCGGTCGATTATTACCCTATTGATGTTTCAACGAGCGCGTTGAGAGCGTGCGCGGCCGAGTTGGAGACGGTTGCCCGCGTCCAGCCGGTGAATGCGTCCTATCTCGAAGGACTGCATCGAGCAACGCAGTCGAGGCGTCCGGGGCAGAACGTTCTCTTGTTGTTCCTCGGAAGCACGATCGGTAATTTCGACCGCGAACCGGCAGCGAAGTTCTTGTCGGATGTGCGATCCCAATTGGAGCCAGGAGATGCCTTGCTGCTCGGAGCGGACCTGGTGAAGCCTGTGCCTCGAATGATCGCCGCATACGATGACTCGATCGGTGTTACGGCTGCGTTCAATAAGAATATGCTCGCGCGCATCAACCGTGAGCTCTCCGCGAACTTCGACGTCCGTCGATTTACTCATGAGGTGCGATGGAGTCGTGAACACCGGCGGATAGAGATGCATCTGCGATCCGCGGGTGAGCAGAGCGTCAGTATCTCCGCAATCGATCTGACGATTTCATTTGAGGACGGCGAGACCATTTGGACAGAATCGTCTCATAAGTTCGACGCGGCGGAGTTGCTCTCGATGGCTTCGGGAGCGGGTTTTGCGCAAGAGACTTGCTGGGTCGATCGAGAGTGGCCGTTCGCGGAGTGCCTCTGGAAGGTCGTCCGCTAGATCTGTCAGAGTCTCACGCCGGGTCGGCTGTGTGATTCATCAGGAATTCCTGGTCGATCGGTTTGCGGCCACGGAAACCTTCTTCGACCCCGTGCCAGAACTCAATGTGCTTCTCTCCCAATCGCCAGCAGAGATAGACTTCGCGGCCATGGTACAGGGTGGGAAAGTCGAGGAGTCCAATATCGAGATCCTTGACGAGGCAGCCGTACTCCTGGATTCGTTCGAGAACTGACTGGAGTTGAGACGCGGCGGCATCGCGCCGTTGACGAACCTGCAGCATGTGTTCGCGGTCAACGTTCATGCCGCCGCTGAGAATGATTGCACGCGCGGCTTGGCGCAGAGTTCGAGTCGGACTCCTGAAACTCGGCTTTGAGAAACAGAGCTTCCCGCACGGAAGTATCTACTTCAGGAAGCAGGCGTTCGGCTTGATCGAGGGTGAAGAATCTAGCCATCGAGAGGTGCGTCAATGCATGCGGCGTCAGACGCATCCACAGTATAACGAAGCCTTTCTGCGCCCTGGGGCGGAACTATTCTTGCTTTGCACACATCATTAGGTCTTCTGGGGTGTATGAAACTAAGGGATAGAATGAGATACATGTCACGTCTTTGGGTCGCTCCGCTGCTGCTGACAGTGATGACTGCCGGCGCGAACGCGCAGGTATTCGAAGGGAGCATTAATGGTGGGGTATCGAAGCTGTCGAACAACGGCCAACTAGCCTCGGGCTTCAGCCTGGATGACGGTTGGAATTTTGCATTCCGTATCACTTTGAATAGCTGGACCTACTTTGGACACGAGTTCGGATACGGATACAACCGTACGACCCTGCTCCTCCGGGTACGGACCAGGGTGGAATGGCTATTCACCAGGGATTTTATAACATGCTCGTGTATGCGACGCCTGAGGGAAGCCGATTTCGTCCGTTCGCTACGGGCGGTGGACACTTCAGTAACTTCGTGCCTCCGGGCGCCTCGGCGCAGTATGGCCAGGGGTCGAATAAGTTCGGCGTGAATTACGGCGGCGGACTTAAAGTGAGAGTCTCTGACAAATTTCTGGTTCGCGCTGACTATCGTCAGTATCTGACCGGTAAACCATTTGGCGGGAGCCAGGGATTGCCTGTCAGCGGGTCACTGAGGCAGAATGTGATCTCGGTTGGCGTGGGCTTTATACTTTAGCGTCCTCTCAACCTTCTATACGGCATTGGCAGCGCGACCGCCATGTCGATCTGGCGGTCGCGCTGCTAGTTTAGAAGTGGAAGCCGACCAGGAATTGGCCCTGGTTGCGATTTGTCTCGAGAAGATGGCTGATCCCTTCGCGGAAGTTGGCTGTCCCCCAACGCGTGAACCGGAACTCGGGTGAGATGCGCAGGAATAGCGCTCGAATCTCGAGTCCTCCGCCGATCACGAAGCCCGTTGCGTCTTTATCCTGCAATTCGACGGGGGTGCTCGTGCTCTGCGAACTACCAGTGACGAAGTTTTTTATCTGAGAGACTCCGGTGAGGCGCCGGAAAGACGCTCCGTCGATACAAACGGCCGAACCGATGCGGCTACGGCGTTCGCTCCTCCGAACCTATATTTCAGCAGCAGGGGAAATTCCCAGGCATCCGCATCTGTTGCCGCGTTTACGACCGATCCCGCGACACCGCTGACGGACGAGAAGTTCAACTTCGTATAGAGCGCATCGAATTCGATGCCCAGACCAGCGGGAAATCGAAGCTCAATCTGAGGTCCGATGATGTAGCGTTTGGTATCAGACGTGTAGGAGCCCGCGGGACCGGACGAGGTGTTGAATGCCTCGGTGAGCGGCAGACCGACCTTCAAGCCAAATCCGATCGGCTGCGAGAAGGCGGCTGCCGCTGAAACAACAATTAATAATATTGTTTTAATCATGGCAGTAATCCTATTGAAGCACGGTAGTCCATGGGCATTGGACTGCATCAACCGCGTTTCGTTTCTTCGACGCGCAAGAACGAGAAGCTTGCCCAACGCGGTTACGTGCTAAACGGCACACCGCCATAAACAAAAGGGACCACGAGATGTCCCGTGGTCCCGGCGTTCGAGTGCTGTCAGTAGCTATTTGCAGCGTACCGACGTGGTGAAGGACAGATTGTTCTGCCCACCGGAAAGGGACAAAACAATGCGATCTCCGGCAGCGAAGCTGATCCCGGCCGCAATGGTCGCACTGCAACCCGAGCCTGCGCTCGTGGTGCAACTCAATCCTGCGGCCGAGCCGTTCTTGAGAAGGCTTACCACTAACGGATTCGTCGGTGTTGTGCCATAGGTGGAGACGTAGAGGACATCCACCTTGCAGGCTACGGGGATGACGTTGTCGGCCGCACTGCCGCTCGACACGAAACGCGAACCCGAGACGGCCATATTGCCGCCATTGGGAATGTTCTGGCCGTTCATGTTGGCGACAAAGATCGTGCCGACGGTGCTTTCCCCTGCCGGACCTTGCGGTCCGATAAGACCCTGCGGACCTTGAATGCCTTGGGGGCCTTGTGCGCCGGCGGATCCCGCGGGGCCTTGCGGGCCTTGCGGGCCAGCGGTACCTTGCGGACCAGCGGTACCTTGCGGGCCAGCGGGTCCTTGCGGGCCAGCGGGTCCTTGCGGGCCAGCGGCGCCGTCAGCGCCCGCGGGACCCTGTGTTCCTGCCGCACCTTGCGGGCCTACCGGACCAGCCGAACCTGCGGGACCCTGTGGGCCTGCGGGACCTTGTGGGCCGGTCACTCCTTGTGCTCCCGCGGGACCCTGAGGGCCGGCGGGTCCTTCCAGCGTGATGTCGAGTTCCGCCGGATGACTTGTGGTGGCGTTTTCCTTGCTGTCGAGTGAAATGTTGGTTGCCGGGGTCGCGGCGCTGGACGCCAACAGGAATCCGTGATTTTGGCCTGGGTTGTCAATCCAATACTTCACGAGCCCAGTCACATCGATTGCTAAATAAGAGCCGGTAGTAGTGACGGGATTTGGGCCGGGAACGGCAGTCCCGGCAAGCGGCGCCGTATTGTAAGTGACGCCGGTCTCGGTCCATGGACTGGCTGCCGCCGACACATCCACAGCGCCAGGAGTCGTAACCTTATTGACCCAAAGCTTCAGGACCGCCTTGGCTACGGAGGTCGCCGGAGTTCCGGGTGGAAGCGAACCGGAAACATCGAATCTGACCAGCGCCTGGTTGTTGGCGCCGGGGCCGACATTCAGATTTACAACGGTTCCTAAGTTGTTTGTAGCCAATGAGCTACTCACGTAAGCATCCGCGACCAGGGGAGCCGAAGCCGCCCAGGCCGTATGGAGTACGGCCATAGGCACAAGTATCCCTAGCAGCGTGCGATTGCACACTCGTCCTAACATTGAATTGATCTCCTTATGTAATCCAGTAAGTAATTGCGGGTTAATTGCGGGAAGCGCTTATTTGGCTCCGTCGCATGCGCCGGGGAAGATAACGCAGCGCAATAAGACCGGTCCCAAGAATCAGAAACGTGGCCGGTTCCGGGATTTCTCCCGCTGAATCGGCATTCAAGATATCCACGGCCCAGAAGTCCGTTCGTTTGCTCGGAGTTCCGTCCCAAAACATATCCGGCATACCGACGAATTCCAGGCCTGTGTAGTTGATCTGTCCGGCGCGCGTGAAACCTGCGCCGGAAGGTCCATTCGCGGTATTGCCAGTCTGACTCAACACCAGCGTGTAGAATCCCGGTTGCAAATCAACCAGGAGAATTGAGTCGGAGCAGCGAAGCGTGGCAGCGTCCATTCCTACTGCTCCACACCCACCCTCGTCGTTGGTGACCATCATGATTCCGTCAGGATCATTCAATCCGGAAAAGAGCGTTAGCACTGGGGCGAATCCCCGCCTTCGACGGTTTGGCCCAGGAGTTCTGACCTCCGGCGTAAGACAGCGTTTCATCGTGACCGTCGACGGGGTTGTGATCTTCACCCAGAAAGAGCGCAGACTATCATCGGCGAGGAACGTTCCCTGCAGCGATATGTCGGTCGCTGCCGATAAGGCAAGCGGGCAGGCGGCGATAAGTAACAGCACGGCGAGCCGGCGGCCAAAATACAAGTAATCCATATGAATTCAGTACCCTCCATTCGCCCCGTACAAGCGGCATAAAGCAAGCGGAATTTATATTCCTGCTAATTGTGATCTGATGTGGCGGGCGAGTCAATCGCTATAAAGCGGGTTCAGTACTGCATAAATTGTATGGGCGACCCGCATAAGGAGGGTATTATTTTGCAAAAATGCGCCGGTCCACACCGAAAGGAAGGAAAGGCTACACCCAAAGGGGGGATTTGCAGAAGATGTGTGTGATGGGATGGGCGGTTGCTCCTCGTGCACAAACGAGGAACAACCGCTTCAATGTTTAACGGCGGCGGGTTTACCGGCGACGGATACGCTGATCCCGAACAACAGGCCGCCAGCCGTGAGAAGGAGGCTTGCGGGCTCGGGGGTCGCTGACTCCAGCGGCGGCACTGCCACGCTACGCATCTGGCTCGCGGCGTAGAGCAGCATGTTGTCCATGGGAGCGCCCTTGGCTCCGCCGTCTCCCCAACCATACGTCAAGGTGCTGACCACCACCCATCCCTGGCCATAAGCATATTCCGCCAAGGTTGCGCCATTCGGGTTCTGCGTGATGATGGTCGCGTTTGAGGGCAGCCCGGAGAGATGACCGAGGTCGGTGACATTCCAGTTCATGAAGTCGGCCGCGGTCAGGGGTTTTGCCTTTGGATTGAAGGAGCCTTGCACATACGCGTGAGCCGGATTCACGAGGGCTTCTGACTGGTTGTAAGAGCCACCGCATGAATACTGGAGGAAGTCAACGCCACCAGGAGCGAAGTCATCGGCGCAGCCACCGCCCGCCACGTTGATCCATAGATACCCACCGGACTGCACGAAGTCTCGCAGGATGGTGGTTTGATTGAGCAGATTCGCATAGTTCGAGAAGCCAGGCATGATGACGACTGAACGTCCGGCGAGATTCGACACCGAGGTGAAATCGGCGATTGTGTCGTATTCAAGTCCGAGCGTAGCCGCTCGAGTCTGCGCAGATTGAGTCATAGGTGGGTTGTAATTCACGAACAACAGCGGAGTGGCGCTGAGGCTCGTGAGTGAACACACGAAGACGAAGGCGGTTATGAACCGCGAAGAAATTTTCATAAGTACTCTCCGTCTGTGTTTGTGCATTCAGAAGTTCTGAATTCTCAGGAGCCGGAAAGATCTGAGGAATGTAGGGGAAAACGGCGCTATGAAACGCGTGTTTGACTACGAGCACCGGTGTTTTGCGGGATGCGGATCAGCGCGTATCCGATAGCGGCAAACGCGATCAACGAAAGCCAGCCTCCCAGGCCGGGAAAAAACGAAAATTGATCGGCGCCCGTAAACAGACGCGTAAACGAGGGTATCCCACTGAGGAAAGTCGCAGCGAGTACGATTCCCATGATGGCTTCGCCGGCGATCATCCCCGATGCTATGAATGAACCGCGATCCTCAATCGCGAGCCGCTGATCTTCGGATCTCTTGGCGATTCTGACGTCGAGAATCCACTTGATGAGTCCGCCGAGCGCGATCGCCGAGGTGGTATCGAAGGGCAGATACATGCCTACTGCCACCAGCATGGGCGAGCGCGCACCCGTCATGATGAGAGCGACGCCGAAGGCTGCTCCGATGGCGAGCAGTCCCCACGCCATCTCGCCACCGACAATGCCCTTCGCGAGTTGAGCCATTAAGCCGGCTTGCGGCGCGGGAAGGGCGCGGCCGCCGATGCCCCCGGTGTCGAGATTGGCCTCATGCAGAAGAATCACCGGGACCATCAGAAAAAAGGCGAGTAGCGCGACGGTGACAACCTCGACTAATTCCATCTTCCATGGCGTGCCACCAAGCAACTGGCCTGCTTTCAAATCCTGGATCAGTGAGCCGGAAACGGAGCTGCCGTGGCAACAACGGCGGCGACGCCCAGCACTGCGACCATTCCCGGAGCGCCGCGCACTCCGAATGCTGTCAGCAGGAGCGCCGAAATAATCAATGATGACAGCGTCAAGCCTGAGAGCGGCTGGTTTGAACTGCCCACGAGACCGACGAGATATCCCCCGACGGCACACAGAAAAAAGCCCGTGAACGTCATCGCTATCGCGGCCACGATCGCGGCGAGGACGTTTCCCGTGAAGTGTATGTATACCGCAGCGGTCGCGACAAGCAGGGCAAGCATCGACAGGAAGACCCACTTGATGGGGATGTCCCGTTCGGTGCTGTCGATCGCGGTGGATGACGTAGAGCCGCGCATCGTGAATGCTCCGCGGAGCGATTCGACGAGTGAGGATCGCATGGAGAAGAGCGTGTTCACGGCTGCGACCAACATCATTCCGACAGCGATGGGCCGCACGACGTTGTACCAGAGGGTGTAGGCAAGAACATCATTGCCACTGTCTGTTGCGGCAACGCGATGCGACAGGTCGGGATCGAAGAAGAGCAGAAGGGGAATGAGAATCCACCAGGCGAAGATCCCACCGGCGACGTTGACGAATGCGTATCTGGGACCAATGATGAAACCGATCCCGATGAGGGCCGGCGAGAGTGCGGGCGTCGTCCATCGGGATTCCGCCGGCGTGCGTGACGGCGCCGATCGGCTGCTTGGCGAAATTGAAGTGGCTGATGACGGCTCGGGGGAAGGCCAGGAATCCTTCGGTGTACTCGCGGAAAATCTGCAGGCCTTTGTCTGTTTTCAGGAATTGAATCAGCCCGGCGAACGCCATCGACGTGAAGATGAGCTTCGGCGCGTCGCTGTTCTCGCCGGAGGCTTTGACGATATTGGCGGCGGCAACACTCTCCGGCCACGGAAGGTCCGCGTCGACACAGAGCGGTCGCCGCAGAAGGATGATGAAGAACACTCCCAAGAGGCCACCGCATAGAAGGATCAGGGTTGCGTCCCAGTAGTGGGTGCGGAGGTCGGTCCAAAGGCGGGCCCCGCCGTACTCGACCATCACGAACGCGGGGATGGTGAAGATAGCTCCCGCGACCAGAGCTTCGCCGACCGATGCGGCCGTGCGCGCGATGTTCTGCTCCAGGATGCCTCCACGGAATGCCGGAATGCGGAAGAGCGCCATCGCGATGACGGCTGCAGGCAGGGTCGCCGCGACGGTCTGGCCGGCGCGCATGCCGAGATAAGCGTTCGCAGCTCCAAAGACGAGCGCGAGAAAGACTCCAAGCGCGACCGCTTTCGCGGTCATCTCGCGCGGCTCGGGAGGCGTCATACGTCGCGATTGTAGCAGAGGGCTCTTTTGAGGGATGAAAACTCGGAAGCTTTACCGGAGTGAGAAGGAGGGGCGCGGCCCGCTGAACGAGCCGCGCAACGGAGGACACCTCAGAAAAGGCCACGCTTTTGTTTGGCCATTCCCGACATCGCCACGGCAAGCGCCGCGGCGGAGGGTTTTTACGAGGCCCGGATGTTCGGAGTAGAAGTCGCTGACGCGGTCGATTACACTTGGATCGCGTTGCTCGGCTTCGCGCGCGAGTTGTTCTACGGCTTCCGTCGGAATCTGTTCGGCTTGCTGCGGCGACACCTGGCCTTGTCTCAAGAGACCGCTGAGTTGGCCGAGTCCACCCATACCGCTTCCTCCTTGCTGGAGCGCTCCGGATAACAATGCCGGACCCGCAACGGAGAGAAGCGTGTTCAGAATATTTGCTCGCTGCATTCCGCTGGAGTTTCCAAATAGTTGGCCCAGCATATTCGCGAACGGTGGAGTTTGATCGGAACGAAAGGCCTCGGCGAGCCCCTGCGACATTGCGTCGCGCGGAGCCACGGTTGCAGCCTGATCGAAGTCCTGTTCGGTGGTTTGCGTCGGCTGGTTGGCGCCGGCGTATTGTTGAAGAAGGCCTCCTAGTTCATCGAACCAGCTCATAGTTCTCTCCTCATCCACGGGGTGGAATGACTAGCTGCTGGCCCGGGAAAATTTTGTTCGGGTCATTCAGCTTATCTTTGTTCGCGTTAAAGATATCCATGTAAGCGTTGGCATCGTTGTAGAACTGCTTTGCAATTTTCGACAACGAATCGCCTCCCTTCACGGTATAGGTCTGCCCACCTGAAGCGGGGCCCGACTGTTGCACGTGGGGTTGGGCCGCGTCAGGATCGACGGTGATGTCGGCCATCAAGTCACTAAAGGACGGATCGACGAGCTTGATCTGATCCCAGACCTGATTCTTCACTTGCTGCGATGGCGCCTCGCCGCGTATGAAGAGCTGATTGTTCTCCACATGCAGATTCCGCAACCGCACGCCTGTTTGCTCGACCATGCGAAGTACGGAAGCGTACTTCTGCTTCAATTCGTTGAACCGCTTCTCGTTATTGTCCGCCGTGGCGGTACTGTGCTCTTTGTCCCTGTCGAATAGGCCCACACTGCCTCCTTCAGATTCTTAGATGTGACGCTGAGGGTTGGACGCAGCAAAGGATGGTTTTTGATCTGCGGGAAAACGATCGTTCGACGTCAGCCGCCGTGGAGGATTTTGGACAAGGGATCGAGATCGGAGGGCGGCCAGCCTCCATCAACAGCGCCCGATTCATTGATGATCAGCGTTCTTCCGAGAAAGTCCCGTCCATTACAGGAGAGGATGCACAGAAGGGTTTGTTCGTCAGTCAGTTCGACGAAACCGAAGCCTCGGGACTGACCCGAGAGCCGGTCGACGGCAATCGTCACCGACTTGGCGGGAAAACCGTTGCGTTTGAGCCACTCATGCAACTGATTCTCGTCCGCGTCGTAGGGCAGATTCCCTACAAATATCTTCTTAGTCAATGCTCGGCGGCCTTTCTGACACTTCTTATATAGACGTGAACAACATAAAATGTATCGTGCTATTTACCGTTAGCTCGCTGCCGGGTTTAAAGAAGACGAGAAGCATCCTTTGCGAAATACGTGAGGATGAAATCCGCTCCCGCTCGTCGGATGGAGGTGAGCGTTTCGAACATGATGCGTTCGCGGTCGACCCAGCCATTGGCCGCAGCGGCCATGATCATGCTGTATTCTCCGCTTACCTGGTAGGCGGCTAACGGAATTGTAAAACGGTCGCGAGCCATTCTGATGATATCGAGGTACGCCAGCGCGGGCTTCACCATGATCATGTCAGCGCCTTCTTCGAGATCCAGTTCAATCTCGCGGAGGGCCTCACGACTATTGGCGGGGTCCATCTGATAGCTGCGGCGATCGCCAAACTGAGGCGTTGATTCGGCGGCTTCCCGGAAAGGTCCATAGAAACCTGACGCATACTTCGCTGCGTAGGAGAGGATCGGTGTATTGGTAAATCCCGCGTCGTCCAAACCGCGGCGGATGCGACCGACACGACCGTCCATCATGTCGGAGGGCGCAACGATATCCGCTCCGGCGCGGGCGTGCGAGACGGCGGATTGAGCGAGCCATTCGAGCGTTCGGTCGTTATCTACCTCGTTGTTGACGACCAGCCCGCAATGGCCGTGACTCGTGTATTCGCAGTTACAGACGTCCGTGAGGACGAGAAGTTCCGGTGTGACCTGCTTGATAGCCTGGATCGCACGCTGTACTACACCGCTGTCGTCGTAGGCTCCGGAGGCGTGCTCATCTTTATGCGAAGGAATTCCGAAGAGGATGACTCCGCCGACACCGAGCGAGACGGCTTCACGACACTCGGCTAGTGCGCCTTCGATAGATAGCTGTGCGTGACCGGGCATGGAGGAGATCTCCTTGCGCGCGGCTTCTCCCTCGTAGATGAAAAGAGGAAGGATGAAATCGGAAGGCTCGAGGTTCGTTTCGCGCACCAGTCTGCGCAGAGGCTCGTTGACGCGCAGTCGGCGCAGGCGGTGAAGCGGAAACGGCATATATTTCTATTATCCGATTAAGGTGAACACCGGTCGCGCGATCGGACGCCGATCGCTTAAGCTACTGAGGGAACCCTTGCGAATCCTGAATTCAACCAGAAGCGTCGTGCTCGGGGACAGGGTGGCGGTCGCCGATGACAGCCATACCCGCCGAACGGGCCTTTTGAAGCATACATCGCTTGCACGCGGTGAGGGACTTTGGATCGCGCCGTGTGAAGCGGTGCATACGTTCGGGATGAAGTTCACCATCGATGTCGTGTTTTTGAGCCGGAAAAAGAAGGTCCTCAAGATACGGAAGAATATGCCGAAGCGGCGGGTCGCAATTTGTCTGCGGGCCCACTCTGTTTTGGAATTGCCCGCGGGGACATTGGATGAGACGGGGACTTTGGCGGGGGATGAGTTGGTGTTTGAGCGGTGATTGCCTGTCGCGTTCCTATGCGAATCATTTACCATCCACGATAAATTGCTGGAGCGCGCCCGGGCCGTAACCGGCATTCAGGAGAGGACTGCGCTAGCTCAGGGCAGGACTGGAAGCCGTCATCACCCGCGAGGCCGGCAAGGGCCTGGCCGCACGGGGAGGAACACAGCCCAGGCTGTCCGACATTCCCCTGCGGCGTTCGGCCTGATGTACTCGCGGATACGCCCGTATGGAACGCGCATTTTCGCGAAGCGCTCGTGTGACACTGAGGTGATCGAACTGATCGAAGCGCGAAGACTTTGGGGTAGAGGCTCGGTTGAATCGATGCCCACCTGCTCGCCTCAGCGCCGATCTCAAACTGCCGTTTTGAACTCTCGCAAATATCGCCCCGGGTTTACGGGAGCGCGTAGATGATCACGCGGGCCGGTCCTCCCTTTACCGGCCATATCGGCGCATTCATGCCGGCGGCTACCGCTATGTACTGCTTGCCCTTCGTCTCGTAAGAAATAACTCCGCCGCCGATCGCTTTGCCGGTGGAGGCATACCAGAGTTCGCGGCCATCTTTGGCGTCGAAGGCCCGAACGTTGCCGTCGAGGTCGCCCGTGAAGACGAGACCTCCGGCGGTGGGAGTGACGCCGGCGACGAGGGGCTTGCCGGAACGATATTTCCATCGCACTTCTCCGGTATCTGCATCCACCGCGGTTAACCATCCCTCGGAGGACTCAAACGGGTCCATTCGCCCGAAAGCCAGCTTCGGATCGGCGGAGCCGCTCCAAGCCATGCCCGGCTTCCCTGTCAACGTCGCGACATCGGCTACTCGGACGGATGTACACCAATCGATGGCATTCACGAAAATGATGCCAAGGTCGCGGCTGTAGCCAGGTCCGTTCCATTCGATTCCGCCTTGCGATCCGGGGCAGAATCTGGTTTCCGTTTTGGAGTTCAGCGGAGTGTCGACGTTCTCGCGTGTGGTGACAACAGCGCGATAGAGCACTTTCATCGCACGGGTGGCCGTCGGCACTTCCTGGTTCGATGTGTCCGCAGCCTGGTTCAGCCCACCACGGTCAATGCCGTAGACCTGTCCATCTTTCGCACCCGCAGCTATAAGTGTTTTGCCGGACTTGGTTGTGATGAGGGCGGGTCCTGCTGCGACGTCCCAATCATGGTAGTCGTGCGGGACCAATTGTATGTAATCCAGGATCCGTCCACTCTTTGCGTCCAGAGCCACGATCGAACCCGAGTAGAGGTTGTCACCCGGATGCATCTGCTCAAGGAAGTCCGGCGCCGGATTGCCGGTGGGAACGTACAGGATACCGGCGAGTTCGTCGAGGGCGTACGAGGTCCACGTCGCTCCGCCCGTAGGTGGATTCTTAGCCGACGCCTTCTGCCATGTAGCTTTCGCCGGACCCGACTCGGGAATGGTATTGAATTGCCAGATGGTTCGTCCGGTTGCGGCCTCGAGCGCGTATACGTGACCTCTCACTCCGAAGTTGTCACCGCCGGCGTTACCGGCAAAGACAAGTCCT
The DNA here is from genome assembly GCA_963825845.1 of Bryobacteraceae bacterium. Taxonomy (GTDB): domain Bacteria; phylum Acidobacteriota; class Terriglobia; order Bryobacterales; family Bryobacteraceae; genus DASQDN01. Next base: position 61,418 of record CAWGVL010000010.1, read on the forward strand.
TGCCATGCAATCGGCGACATTGGCGCGGATTCGCCAAGCTTCGTGTCGCCGATCGCGATATCCCAAACAGTGCTGCCATTGGTCGCGTCGATGGCGACGACGTGCGCGTCACCTGTTCCGCGGAAAACACGATTCTCAGCGAAGCCGACACCCCGATTGACATGCAAATACGTCGGCGGTTCTGACCTGGAGTGCCGCCATTTTTGAGCACACGTGGTGGGATCGATAGCATAGGTGTTTTGAAATGCCGTCGCGTACAGGGTACCGTTCGCGATCACGAGTCCGCTCTGGAAGCTGACTGTGTCGTCCGTGTCGAACGTGCAAACCTGCTTTAGCTGGCTTACGTTTTCTGTTGTAATTTGCCTTAGCGGTGAGTAGCGGTCGCCGCTCAAGGCGCCGTTGTAGAAATGCCACTCGTTGTCTTGCGCGGGCGGAAGTCCCGTCCGTTGACGGGTGCTTTCCGCGGGTGAAGATTCCTTTTGTGCACGATTGCACGCAATGGCGGCTATCATCGCGGCCACGGCAACGAAACGCGCGTACTTCATGAAAGTTACCTTCTGTCCGTAGGATAGATCCGCTCGGACGAGGATGGTGCTCAGCGCCATCTCCAAACCTTTGCTAACCGACAATCCGTTCCATAGGCTAACGTTGTATAGTTAGCCTATGGAAGAGCGCTCAAATATTCCAGCCGGCACGCTGTACATGTTGATCCTAAAAACGCTTGCGCGGCTGGGGCCTGCGCACGGCTACGGTATCGCTCAACATATTCAACAGATCTCTGGTGACGTACTGCAGGTGGAAGAGGGATCTCTTTATCCGGCTCTTCAACGGATGTTGTTGAAGGGCTGGGTGGTAGCGGAGTGGAAACAGTCGGAGAACAATCGCCGCGCACGTTTCTACACGTTGACACCGGGTGGCCGCAAGCAGCTCGCGCTCGAGGTTGGCGCCTTCAAGCGAGTGATGGCGGCTATTGAACGCGTAATCCTGCCTGCATGAGGTGTCCCAATGCGTGAGCTCCTGCGACGATTACATTTCTATTTAAACCGGCATCAGTTTGAACGCGACATGGATGAGGAGATGCATCATCATCTGGCGCTGAAAGCGGAGCAGAACGGCAGCAAGGACGCCGCGCAGCGACAGTTTGGCAACATCACATTACTCAAAGAGGAAAGCCGTGCTATGTGGTCATGGAGACTGTTCGACCAGTTGGCGCAGGACACGCGCTATGCAGTGCGCGCGATGGGCGCCAGCCCGCTATTTACGACAATGGCCGTGTTGTCTCTAGCGCTCGGCATCGGGGCGAATACCGCAATTTACAGTTTCCTGGACGCGATTCTGCTCCGCTCGCTGCCGGTCGCGCATCCGGAGGAACTGGTCGTAGTCCAATGGCGAGCCAAAGAGCGGCCCAAGGTAATCCACGGCCACAACGGAACTCGCGACGGGGATAAGACCGGAGTGTTCAGTCCGAATTACCCATTTGCCGCTTATGAATCACTCCGGTCGGACTCGAGTGTGTTGTCAACGCTGTTCGCCTATGCCACTGCGTACCGAATCAATCTCGTGGCGCAGAACCAAGCCGAGGTTGGGAATGGACAATTCGTGTCGGGTTCATTCTACCGAAGCCTCGGAGTATCGCCTGCGGCCGGACGCTTGATCGACGAGAACGACGATCGCGCAGGCGCCGAGAGGGTCGCCGTTCTGAGCTATCGGTATTGGCAGAGCAGGTATGGTTCGGATCCCTCAGCGGTGGGGCAGTCGATCCGGATCAACGACGTTCCATTCACGATTGTGGGTGTGTCCGCTCCGGAATTTTTTGGGGTGAATCCGGGCCAGGAGCACCAGGTATACATGCCGATACATGCGGCTCCATCACTGGCTCCACGACCGGCCGAAGACGAAAAGCGGCGGTTTTTCGATCCGAACTTCTACTGGGTGGAGATGATGGGCCGTTTGCGCCCGGGTGTGAGCCGGACACAGGCGGAAACGGAACTGGCCGGAAGATTTCGACAGTTTGCAGAGAGCACCGCATCGACAGCCTTCGAGAAAAAGAATCTGCCGGAGTTGTGGCTAATGGACGGAGCGGGCGGCTTCGACACGCTGCGCCGCCAGTATTCTCAGCCGCTTTATGTACTGATGACGATGGTCTGCCTGATACTCGCGATTTCCTGTGCGAATATTGCGAATCTGCTACTGGTTCGAGCAACGGCGCGCAGGAGGGAAATCGCGGTGCGGCTCAGTCTTGGCGCAGGCCGCATGCGTTTGATGCGGCAGTTGCTGACCGAGAGTATTCTGCTGGCTGTGACGGGCGCCGCTCTGGGCCTTCTGGTTGCCCAATGGGGAATTCGCTCGATCACGGCTCTACTCGCAAACGGGGAGGACTTCGACTCTCCACGCGGAACTGAACTGGAGCGTACTGGCGTTTACGTGCGCGCTAACGGTTGTAACGGGCATCGTCTTTGGCCTTGCGCCTGCGATCCAGGCAACGAAAGTGGACGTCACTCCCGCGCTGAAGGACACGAGAGCCGGCGGGCCAACGGGGCGATCCCACCGTCTCAGCTTGAGCCGGGTGTTGGTCACGTCGCAGATTGCGCTCTCTCTTTTGCTGGTGATTGGTGCGGGTCTGTTTGTGCGCACACTCTCCAATATCAAGTCGGTCAAACTCGGATTCAATCAACATAATTTGCTGCTGTTCAGTGTCAATGCTCGACAAGCCGGCTACAAAGACGCAAACCTGGCGCAATTCTACGATGGCCTTCTGAGAAGCTTTCGCGGGATTCCGGGCGTGTTGGATGCTGGCATTTCAGAGTTCTCGCTGGTGGCGGGTTACTGGAATTCGACTGGTTTGACAATACCCGGCACGACAGCCGCTACGGGGCAAAGGTTGGATACCTGCATTCTTCCGGTGAATGCGTCCTTCTTGAAGACGATGCAGATTCCGGTTGTGCTGGGAATCGGAATTGAAGAGCGGCACATCGTGTCGCCGAATGTCGCAGTCATCAATGAGGAATTCGCGAAGAAGTTCTTCTCCGGCGAGAATCCAGTAGGGCGGCGGATCGGGCTGGGTGATCCGATGAAGCCGAGGGACGTCGAAATTATCGGTGTTGCGCGAACGGCGCTGTACAACTCCATCAAAGAGAAAGAAACTCCGCCACTGGTTTATGTACCTTATACCCAGGATCTCGCCGGACTGGGCGGCATGTTCTTCGAAGTGCGCACCGCAGGCGATCCTATGGCCGTGGCGCCGGCCATACGCAAGATCGTTCATGAGGCCAATGCGAGTGTGCCCGTAGCGAACATGAAGACGCAGACATCGCGGATCGATCAGATGATCAGCCAGGAGCGCACGTTCGGACAACTCTGCACGAGTTTTGCAGTGCTGGCACTCACGATCGCGTGCATTGGACTGTACGGCACTATGGCATATACGGTGGCGCGCCGCACAAGTGAAATCGGCATTCGGATGGCACTGGGCGCCGAACGGCGCAGTATCGTCGCCATGGTGCTACGCGAGGCGTTTGCGCTTTCGCTCGCCGGCGTCGCTGTGGGCCTCGGGTTGGCATGGGGAACGACGCGATTTGTCGAGTCGTTTCTGTTCGGGTTGAGGCACAACGATCCCTTGGTGCTATCACTGGCTGTGGTGTTGCTGGCTGGCGCCGCGATTCTCGCAGGCTACGCGCCGGCCCGGCGTGCCTCGCGCATTGATCCGGTTGTGGCTCTCCGGTATGAGTGAAGCCGGCTAGACTGCCGCTAAACGCGCTTTCGCCGGAAGTGGCATCGGAAGTGCTCACACTCCAATGTTCAGATTGAGTCTTGCGTGGAAAGACCCAAGATCGGCAAAAGGCGGGTGATGCCAGAGGTTGAAACCAAGAAGGCCCAACACGGCGGCGGAAGAGATAGGGCCGCAGTGGAAACCCCGCTCGATCATTACTGGAGTCTCGACAGGGAGAAACTTGCACATCTGCTAGGCTCCTCATCAAACGGCCTTTCGCAGGACGAAGTGGTCGAACGTCTTGACCGTTACGGCCGGAATGAACTTCGGGAATCTCTTTCGCTGTCCCGTTTGCGCGTCCTGTGGAGACAGCTAAAGAACCCGGTGCTGCTGCTGCTTGTCTTCGCGGCTGCAGCCTCCGTAGGGACGGGCGAATGGATCGACGCCGCGATCGTGATTGTGATTGTTGTGGCTAGTGTCGGTGTCGGTTACGCGCGAGAGTATAGCGCGCAGTCCGCCGCCGAGGCGTTGCGAACGCAGGTGGGGGCACATTCGACCGTCATCCGGGGCGGACGGTCCGAAACGGTTGCTGTAGAGGAATTGGTTCCAGGTGACGTAGTTGTTTTGTCCGCCGGCAGCCTAGGTCCCGCCGACGCGGTGGTTCTTGAAGCAGACGACTGCTTTGTCAGTGAGGCAGTGCTTACCGGTGAAAGCTTTCCCGTGGAGAAGATCCCCGGTGTGCTGCCGCTCGCAACGCCGCTCAGTAAACGAACGAACTGCGTGTTTCTTGGGACGAATGTTCGTAGTGGGACGGCGCGCTGCATGGTCGTCAACACGGGACGCGCAACGCAGTTCGGAGCCATCGCGCATCGCCTTACATTACGCCCCCCTGAAACACAGTTCGATCGCGGCATCCGGCAGTTTGGATACCTGCTGACAGTAGCCATGCTGCTGATGGTTTTGGTCGTCTTTGCCGCTCATATGCTGCGGGGGCGGCCGCCCGTAGAAACGTTGCTTTTCTCGGTTGCCCTGGCCGTGGGGCTCAGTCCGGAACTGCTGCCGGCCATTCTCAGTGTGAATCTTGCAAGGGGAGCACAGATGATGGCCAAGCGAGGCGTATTGGTTCGACGTCTGAATGCAATCGAAAACCTTGGGAGTATGGACACACTGTGTACGGACAAGACGGGCACTCTGACCGAAGGTATCGTTCAGGTCGAAGGGGCGTATGACTGCGCGGGACGCGAGTCTCAGGAAATCCTTCGTCTGGCGACGCTTAACGCGGCATTGCAAACCGGCCTCACGAACCCGTTGGACGCAGCCATCCTCCAGGCTCACTCTCCGGATCTCGCGACGACTCAGAAGTTAGGAGAGATCCCGTTTGACTTCGTGCGTAAGCGACTGAGTGTCATTGTTCAAGAGCCAGCAGGAATTCGTCTGATTACCAAGGGGGCCTTCGGTCATGTGATGGAAGCGTGCTCTCACGCGGATGACGGCGCCGAACTCGATGCCACTCGTGCGGCTGATCTCGAACGGCAATTCCAGGAGTGGAGTAGCCGGGGAGTTCGTGTGGTCGCCGTTGCAGTGCGCACTATCGATTGCCGGCCCACCTATCGCAGGGAGGATGAACATGACATGACGTTCATGGGTTTTGTAACCTTCCTCGACCGGCCGAAAGAAGGGGCTGCTGCAGCCGTTGCGGACCTTGCAAAGCTTGGTGTGGCGGTCAAGTTAATCACCGGTGACAACCGGCTGGTGGCGCAGCACATTGCGACACTCGTCGGGTTGCGCGGCGATCGTGTATTGACTGGCGATGACCTTGACAAGTTGAATGATGAAGCCTTATGGAGGGATGCGGAACTGACCGACCTTTTCGTGGAAGTCGACCCGAACCAAAAGGAGAGGATTATTCTTTCTCTGAAAAAGATGGGTCACGTGGTCGGGTTTCTTGGTGATGGCGTGAACGACGCGCCGGCTATGCACGCCGCCGATACGAGCCTGTCAGTTCAGCAAGCGTCAGATGTTGCCAGAGAGGCGGCCGATTTCGTTCTGTTGGAGCGGCATCTCGATGTGATCCGGATGGGGGTTCTGGAGGGAAGGAAAACCTTCGCGAACACGCTGAAGTACGTGCTGACAACCACCAGCGCGAATCTCGGCAACATGGTGAGCATGGCCGCAGCTTCGCTGTTCCTTCCGTTTCTCCCGCTCCTGGCGAGTCAGATCTTGCTTAATAACTTCCTGTCGGACATTCCTGCGGTCGGGCTGGCGAATGACAGCGTGGATCCGGAGATGATCGATCGACCGGGACAGTGGAATATGAGGTTTATCGGACGCTTCATGGTCGAATTCGGCCTGCTCAGTTCCGCGTTCGACATGCTCACGTTCGGCGCTTTGCTCGCGCTGTTCCACGCGACTCCTGATCTTTTCCGTACGGGCTGGTTTGTGGAATCACTACTTACGGAACTGGTTATCAGAATGGTTGTGCGAACACAGCGGCCATTCTTCAAGAGCCGGCCAAGCGCGGTGCTTCTCTGGTCCACGCTGGCATTGATCGTAGTCGCACTGGCAATTCCTTACCTACCATCGATTCATCTGATCGGTTTTGTCCCACTGAACGCTTCGGTGCTAGTGACGTTATGCATCATCACGATCATGTACGTGCTCGCGACGGAGGCCGCAAAGGGGCCATTGTTTCGGTGGGCCGACCCAACTCGGGCGCGCACGTACGCTAGCCTCTTAACGTTGGATACGCAGGCGTGCGAGCGACTGCGTCCGCACTCCGGCAATGGTGGCGAAGACGTCCTGGTCGCCGTCCGGTAGATTCGGGACAACCAGATTGAACTGATACAGACCTGCGGCGGACAGGCCGGCGAAGCGGACGTCGGCGATCGCGGTTCCGATGCGCAGGGTTACAGAATTCGTCAGCGGCGCCGCTCCTTCGAAGACCTCTCCGGCATTGACGCGTGGATTCGTCGGGCCAAAGCCTGTTCCGTAGAGCGTAATGGTCTCTCCCGGTTTCGCCGGCGAATCAGGACCGACGAGGCTTCCGTCCTGTCGAGCAGCCGCGACGTAATACCCGGATGTCAGAAAGAAACCGGGGAGGATGGTTTGGATGTTGGCTGTTACAGCGTTCGATGTCCCGTTCGCATTTGTGACGACGACCTGAACTGGTCCCGTGGTCTCGTCGGATGGCGCCTGGATATTGATCTGATTCGGACTGATGTAATAGATCGGCGCGGCCTTGCCGTTGATCGAGACGCTGACGCCATCGAGGCTCGTCGGGAGTTTGCCTGATGTGATCTCGGTTTGCGGATTCCACGGACGGGAGACGCCGGCGAGGTTGTCACCGAAGATGGATAGCCATGCGCCTGGGGTGATTCCGGGCTGATATCCTGCGCCGTTCACGATGCCGTTCTCCATCAGAATCGAGGGCTTTCCAGCGATGGGGTCGGCCGGTGTGTATCCCATCACGATGTCGAATTTGGCGGCGAGTTCGCCAATGAGCGATCCGGGGGCCGGAGCCCATGGAACGATCACAGAGTTGCGTTGTGCCGCGTCGCGGATGCCATTCAAAACACCGTCATTCGCGTTGAGCGTATCGCCCTGAACGTAGAGTTGCGTCACCAGTTTGTTCGATGACGAGCCCGGCATGGTGATCTGATAGTGCACGTGCCGCGTGCGTCCCGGATACAGTCCCGGTTTGACAGTGCGGAAGAGATACTCGCCTGTCGAACCGGTTACGAACCTGCCATAGCCCTGAAAACCGGCGTCACGATTGCTGCTTGGGCTGCGGCTATGGATGTATGCGCCGTTGTTATCGGCCTGCCAGATTTCGACCAACGCTCCGCGGATCGGGGTGCCGCGGCGATCCATTACGCGGCCGCTCACCCAGCTGATCTCGCCGAGGGCTGTCGACATGTTGTCGTTGATTCGAATGAGATCGTTGTCGAGATCGAGAGGGAGCTTATCGGGGTAGTAGGGTCCGATGGTTTGCGCCGGTGTCAGCGTGGCCTCCTGCGCGAAGAGGTCGGGTCTGGCGAGGAAGGCTCCAACGCCCATTGCGGCAAGGAAGCGGCGACGATTTTGCGACGACCTGATGAAGGCCGGGGCTTTCGTAGGAGAGTTCATTGTGTCTTGATTGGTCGACGTGACGACGAAGAATCAGGACTCGGTTGTGAAGAAGGTTTTACAACGATGGTCCGGATCAACTCATCCGGCGATGCGCTTTGAGGATACATGTATTCATCACGACTTCAAGACCTGCGGCTCGTGCTTTTTCGGCGGCTTCGTGGTTCTGAATGCCTTCCTGCATCCAAACGACTTTGGCGCCGATCGCAATCGCCGAGTCCACAACGGGAGGGATCATGTCGGAGCGGCGGAAGATGTTGACGATTTCGACCGGCTCGGGAATATCTTCGAGCGTGCGATACGACTTCTCCCCGAGGATCTGCGCATGACCCGGGTTTACGGGAATAATTTTGTAGCCTTGGCTCTTCATGTACTCAGAGACGCCGTGGCTCGGGCGCATCGGATTATTCGAAAGACCTACGACGGCGATCGTTCGGTATTTGCGGAGGATGTCACTTGTGTCCGGCATTCGCAACCTCATCCATTTTGAGCACTCGACGGAATTTTTCGACTTCACGGTCGGAAAGATAGCGCCAATCTCCGGGCTTCAAACCGGTCAACTCGAGGAAGCCGATCTTCACGCGGCGGAGCTTTTCCACAAGGAAGCCAAAGCTCTTGAACATGAGACGGATCTGGTTCTGCCGGCCCTCGATCAGCTTGACTTCATACCAAGGGTTGTCGCGATGATTCAGTAGCTTGATTTGCGCCGGCGCCGTCTTCTTGCCGTGTAGGTAGACACCTTCGCGGAACTGCTTCTCCTGCTCGGGCGTGATCTCGCCGGTGACCTTCACGACATACGTTTTCTGGACGTGCGTTCTGGCGGCGGTGATGCGGTTCGCGAAATCTCCGTCGTTGGTAAGCAACAACAAGCCCTCGCTGTGATAATCCAGACGTCCCACCGGATAGACGCGCTCCTTCACACCTTTGATCAGGTCCATTACCGTGTCGCGGCCCTGCGGGTCGGATACTGTGGTGACGTACGCCTTCGGCTTGTTCAACGCGATGTAAACCAGTTTTCGCGGTGGTCGAAGAAGCTTGCCATCGACCTTGATGTGGTCGCGGTCGAGGTCGGCTTTGCTGCCGAGCTCCGTTATGGTTTTGCCGTTGACAGTGACTCGACCTTCGGAGATCATCTCCTCGGCTTTGCGACGGCTGGCTACACCGGCGCGCGCGAGGACCTTCTGTAACCGCTCTTCACTCATTCGTAGCTTTCGCGGGTTCCGGCGTCTCAGCCGATTCCTGTGTTTCCGTCGTTTCCGGTGTTTCGGTGGATTCGGCAGCTTCAGCCGATGTTTCCTGAGGGGCAGAGGCAGCTTCGAGCGGAGCCTCATCCGCGTCGCTGAACGCGAATCGACGGAGATCCTCGAATTCCTTGAGGCTGGGTAATTCGTTCAAGTCGCGTAGACCGAACTGGACCAGGAATTCTTTGGCGGTCTTGTAGAGGATCGGTTTGCCAACCACGTTCTTGCGGCCGGCCGAGGTAATGAGCTTTCTGTCGAGGAGAGTCTTGAGCACACCCGCGCCTTGTACGCCACGGATTTCCATGATCTCGGGCGCGGTGATCGGCTGTTTATACGCAATCACGGCGAGCGTCTCAAGCGCAGCGAGAGAGAGCTTAAGAGGCGGATTCAGGTTCTTGACGAAGGCCCGAACGGCTTCGTGATGTTCGGGCTTTGTGGTCATCTTGTAGCCGCCGGCGACTTCCTTGACGGTCAGGCCGTGATGGGTTTTGTTGTACTCGTCGACGAGTTTATCCAGCAGATCCTTTACGTAGTCGAGCGGCTTCTGGACAGCGTCGGCAATCTGCTTTGCCGAAAGAGGCTCGTCGGTGATGTAGACGATGGCTTCGAGGATGGCGAGCATCTCGGACTCGGCCGTCTCGGCGTCGTCAGCGGGCTGCTCGATGCCCATTAGCAATTGATCGGCGGTCAACGTTTCGGTTAGGGGCTCGCCGGACTCGTCCTGTTCGGGCTGCTCATGCGGGCGATCCACCTCTGTGTAGGCTTCACCCGTAGTCTCGGCGGCCTCGGCCCGAGGCTCGGCGAGCACGCCGTTGAGTTCGATCTGTTCCGGCATCTCGGCCGGTAGCTCTTTGTCCTGCTCGTCCATGTCGATTAGTTGTATTCCTGCTCGGCGGCGGTGATCGCCTGCTCGGACCCGAGAGCCTGTTCGAAGTTGTCGGCCGCTCGCACCACGATGTCGGAGAAGGCCTCTTTCTGTTGCAGGTAAATCGCTTGCCGCTTCACCAGTTCGAGGATCGCGAGGAACAGGCAGAGCATAGCGCGGGCACTCCGCTGACGTTCAAGCAACTCGGTGACTGACACCGACTGGCTTCGCGGGATCCGGATGAGGGTGTCCCGGAGAAAGCGGATCATGTCCGGCACGTTGACATCTTCCTTGCCGACTTCGTAGATAGGGCGATTCTTCGCACGATCGAGTACGGCCTGAAAGGTCTTGACCAGATCGAAGAGGGAGACGTCGAGGCCGGGGTTCAGGACTTCCTCGTCGGTGAGGAACTGCCGGATCTGGGGGTTGGACCACGCCGCTTCTTCCAGGAGCCGTTTCTGCTGAAGCATCTCGGCCGCATCCTTGTATTTCTGATGCTCGACCAGCCTTTCGACGAGTTCCTGCCTGGGATCGTCGTCGGGAGAGATGGCCTCCAGCGCCGGGTCCTTGGGCAGTAACGTCTTTGATTTGATATGGATAAGCGTGGCCGCCATGTAGATGAAATCCGAGCTTAACTCCATATCGAGCGCGGCGGCCTTCGACATGTAATCCATGTACTGCGATGTGATCTGGGCAATCGGAATGTCGTAGATGTTGACCTGGTTCTTCCGGATGAGGTCGAGAAGCAGGTCGAGCGGGCCTTCGTACGTTTCTAGCTGAAAATTCAGAGGTTGCGACGACACTACCTAGACAAGGGTATCACGCGCCCTCCGGCGATCAGGACGCGTTTCCAGTCAGGGCTTGCGGAGGCTCGGGCTTCTTCTTTTCGCCTTCGAGCGTGAGGGTGACGTCGACGGTTTTCGTCTCCGGGTTCGGCGCGATCGAGCTGCGCGTGTTGCCGAGATTGTCCATGACCTGGTCTGCCACGAGCCGGCCGAGAAAGTAATCAGGGTACTCGACGTTGAAGGGCTGCCCCTTCTTCAGTCCCGAACATCTTGCGGATGTGGGGCTCGGTTTCCACGTCCAGACCCTCGATGGTCAGCTTGCCCATAGTGAACTGCGGCCCGGGGTTACGTCGACGGTCAGGTTGACCGTCTTGTCTTTTGCGTTGAGGTCGCGGCCGTAGCCGGTCTTCGCCTCGATGAGCCCTTGCGACGTAGAGCCTTGCGCATTTCCTCGACGCCGGATCGAATCTGATCGAAGTTTGCCGTCTCGCCGGTCTTGAAGCCGCCGACTTTCAGAAGTTCCTTGCTCTCGGCGAGTTCCCCTCTGATGTCGATTTCGCCCAATTTGTAGATATCGCCTTCCTGCACTTCGACAGTGACCGCCACACCATTGACGTTCTGGCGGGCGCAACGTCGAAGCTTCGGAAACCGGACCCCGAGATAGCCCTGCGCTTCATAGAAAGGACGGATACTGGCGTCGAGCACTGGCGGAACCGGTTCTCCGTGAATACCGCTCCAACCGCCGCCGGCGCGGCCGCGGTTTGAAGTTTCGTGGTCGGGATCGCCTTGTTTCCTTTGAACGTTATCTCGGCTACGGAGGGCAGGGAAGAGGCCGGAAGACGACAGTCAGATCGCCGATGCCTTCGAGTTTGGCCACGATGCCCGTACCATTGGCGACTTCCTGGACGTGCTGCGTCATACGATCGAGAATCGGTTTGTGGCGGGGATCTTGTCGCCGAACAGGGGTTCCTTTTCTTTCAGATGCGCACGGACGGCCTTCTCATCGACGCGCAATTCTTCGAAGCGATATGGGAAAAGCTGTGTGATCTCATCGACTTGGAACGTGCCGGCGTTGGCCGGCGTGCCGGGGATCGGCTCGAACTTGTAGCCCACGGATTCGAAGGCCCCGGTGGCGAGCAGGCGGTCCCTCGCGGCATCGAACTCGGCTTTTCCGGCCATCTGGCCGACCTTCAATCCCGACATCGCAAGGATCTTATCGGACGTATAGATCTTGTTGCCTTCGACGGAGAGTTTAGCGACAGGCCAGGCGCTCATCGCGGTAGCGGCGGGTTTGGCCGGAGGCGGGCTTGGCCGCCGAGATTTGCGGGGAGCGGATTGACTGAAGGCCGTCAAAACGGCACAAAGCGCCAGTGTCGTTACGCGGAACGCCATATCGATGGTTATTGGACGCGCGCGAAGCGCCGTGCGTTTTATCCTCTCTGTCCGGGAGTCCACTTCGGGGCGTCGCGGATGTGCTTGGTCATGGCGTCGACGAGGCCTTCGCGGGTGGCGCTGCCGCTCCTGGCATAGTCGATGACCGGGCGTTCGCGGCGCTCGATCTCCTGGATGGCCGCTTCAAGATCGGGCAGGGTTTCGATGGGGACTATGAGGGCGCCATGCTGATCGATCTGGATGAGATCGCCGGGCGCGATGATGACACCGATCGATGATGACGGGCTTGCCGTAATCGGTCACGTGGATGTAGGAATGCGATACGGCGAGATCGCGATATAGGGCCTGGAAGCCCGCCGCGCGCATCTCGTCGGCGTCGCGGACCACGCTGTCCGTCACGGTGCCGACGCAGCCCAGCGCCTTATGAATGTTCGAGTTTACTTCCCCCCAGAAGCAGCCCGTCGGCGGGTATGGATCAAGATCCTGTACGACCGCGATACGCGGGCCGGGTACGCTTTCGACATGTTTCCAATAATCGAAGACGTCCTTGCGGCCGAAGCTTTCCATGGTCTGGGAGGAGATGGTACACGTTGTGGCGAATCCGGCGACCGGCGGCATCGAGGGCTGCAGACACTGCCAACCGGGGCGTAGGAAGCCTTCGCTGCGCGGGCGAAGCTCGAAGAGTTCGATCGCGTTTGCGACTGTCGGCGTGTTGTATCGGGTCAGGACGGAGAGGTCGAGTTCACGTTGCGGCGTCATGAGTGCGAATCTGTATCGTAACGTGAAGAGGGGCTGTGATGAATTACGACCAGATCGCGATTCCTGAAACTACCGTCCCGCAAGCTTTTGACGCGACGTTTCAGCACCTGATTGATATCTATGCCGGGGAGACCAATAAGGTGGCCTCGACATGGCGGCAGTTTACGGATGCGGACCTCGGGTACAAGCCGCATGAGAAGTCCAGCAGTGTGGCGGACATTTTGAAGCACCAGTTGTTATCCGAGCGGAGATTCTTCGCGGAGTTTCTAGATTCGAAAGAGCCGGCGCCGGAGGCTATTCTTCCGGACGAGCTTACGGTCGCGGCGTACACGCACCGGTTCGTCCATCTGGCCGTGCGACGGCTGCCGTTTCTGGCGTCGCGTGAGGCTTCGTGGTGGCTGGAGACTGCCCGGTTCTTCGATGTCGACCGCCAGCGGATCTGGATTTTTTGGCGTCGCGTGCTGCACACAGCTCACCACCGGACGCAACTGACGGTCTATCTTCGCCTGATGGAAAAGCCTGTGCCGGCGACGTATGGGCCGACGGCGGATGTCACGTGGACTGGCGCAGACCCGACGACGACGGTGGAGGCTGCTGGACGGAAGTAGCTTAAGGAACGGTGAGCGTAAAGTTGTACGGTTCGCCGACGCCTTGCGGTATCGACACGTTCACCTGGTAGAGGCCGGGCCATCCTGGCGCGAGGCCGGAGAAGAAGACGGTTGCTTCCCGGCCGTTCACTGACACTGCAGGGCGGGCGATGGTTTCCTGCAGAGCGCCGGCGGGCCGTACTGTTCCCAGGCCTGTGGCCCAGAGCACGGCGGTCGTTCCCTGAACCGTCGTCGTGAAGATGCCGGGTGTCATTGGAGCGAAGGTTGCGTTGACGATGAGCGGATTGGACCGAGGCACGTCCACCGTGACTTCGACACATGGCCGTCCCGAGCAGTCGCGCGGCTGAAGATCGAGCGGAGCGAGGGCGTTGATCTGTCCCGGCGATGCGTAGATGACGGGTACTGTGCTGCCGTTCATCGAGACGCGCGTTCCCGCGAGGCGATGCGAGGCGGTACGGATATCGGCAGCCATCGTTGCGCCTGAGGTCAGTTGTGTTCCAAAAATGCTTACGAATGAACCTGGCGCGATCGTCATTGGCGGCTGCATCGTCGCCGCATTGCCTAAGCCGTCGGTCGCGAGCGCAGGACGTGCGATGGGCTGCGGCTCAGGCTCGCCGCCGATCTGTTCGGTGACCCATAGAAGCGACTGCTCGACCATCTGCTGGAAGCGCGGGTCTCGCCACGTATCTTCGAAATGGCCGAGTGCGGTGTAGAACATTCGGCCGTTGCCGTAGGGGCGCACCCACGCAAGCGCGAAATCGTTGTCCGTGCGATTTACCCCTGCGGCGTGCGGATCGACGGAGCCGGTGTCGAGAGTCATCAGGACGCGAACCTTGTCGCGCGAAAACTCTCGGAACTGGTAGATCTCGTCGGTAATGGTGAATGAGGGCGTCAGATGGCGCGTTGCCGGATGCGTCGGATCTTCGATGTCGATGCGAACGGACTGGACCCAGGGGTGCCCGTCGAATCGTGCGCCGATCAGGTCGCCATACTCCGGCCACGTGTACAGCGTGTCCGTCGCGCTGTGGAAGCCCAGGAACCCGCCGCCGTTTCGGATAAATGCGAGCAGGCCCTCCTTCTGTTCAGCGGATAGCGCGAGTTCACCGCTTGTGAAAAATGCTACGGCGCTATAGTCGCGCAGATCGTTCAATGCGGAGAGATCTTCCGTTGCGGTGAGGTCGAGTCCCCCCGCCCGTGCCGCGATGTCCCGCAGTACCTGCTGCGAGAGGGGCAAGCAGTCATGCCGGAATCCGGCGGAGTGCGTGATGTAGAGCACCTTCTTCGGCTGGGCCAGCGCCGCGGCCGGCAACAACGCGAGTAGAAGGATCCAAGCTTGCATCACCTACCAGACACGGCAGGCATTCTCGCCGCGAACCATCGGCTGCCCGACTTTGCACCCGAATGCCTGCTGAAATTCGGGCATATTCGAAACCACTCCATTGACGCGGTAGCGTCCGGCAGAGTGAGGGTCGGTTTGTGCGCGGTACCGTTCGGCCTCCGGAGTCATGTGGCTGCACCAGACTTGACCCCAGCCGAGAAAGAACCGCTGCTCCGGCGTAAAGCCGTCGATTTTGGTCACGCGCTTGTTCATGATGGAATCCATGAACGCCATGTACGCGATCCGCAGACCGCCATTGTCCGCGACGTTTTCACCGAGTGTCAGCTTTCCGTTCAGACGGACATCGCCGACTGCAACATACTCGCTGTACTGCTTGTCGACGCATTCCGCGCGCTGTTCGAACGCTTTGCCATCCGTCGGCCGTCCACCAGTCGCGAAGATTGCCTTTCCCGTCGAAACGGCGGCCTGAGTCATCGAAGCCGTGCGTCAACTCGTGGCCGATCACGGCTCCAATGCCGCCGTAATTTACCGCGTCATCGAGTTTGGCGTCGAAGAACGGAGGCTGCAGAATGCCTGCCGGGAAATTGATGTTGTTCTGCGTCGGCGAATAGTAGGCATTCACGGTCGGCGGAGTCATCGACCACTCCTTCGGGTCCGGCGCCTTGCCGATCTTGTTCAAGTCTCGCCGAATTGCAAATTCATTCGCGCGAAGGGAATTCCCGAACGCGTCAACGCGGTCCACTTTTACACTCGAGTAGTCGCGCCAATTCTCGGGATAGCCGACTTTATTGGCGACGGCGTGCAGTTTCTCGAGCGCCCGCTTCTTGGTCTCGGGAGTCATCCAGTCAATTTCCTGGATGTCTTTCGCCATCGCCGTCTCGAGTCCTTTGATCATCTGCAGCATTCGCTCCTTGCTGTCTCCGGCGAACGCCACTTCAACATACTTCTGGCCTAGCGCTTCGCCGAGATCGCTGTCAACGGCATCGACACAGCGTTTCCATCGTGGACGGAGTTCCTTGGTTCCGATCAGAGTCCGGCTGTAGAAATCGAAGTTTTCATTCACGAACGCGGTCGGGAGCATTCCGACGTTGAGGCGCGTCATGTTCCAGGTAAGGTATGTTTTCAGATCGTCCAACGGCGTTGCCGCCAGGACCTGATCCAAACCCTTGAAGAAGTCGGGGTTCGCAACGTTGAGGTTGTCGAACTGCGGCGCGCCGAGCTTTGCAAGATAACCATCCCAGTTGAACGAAGGAGTGCGAGCCTTCAGGCCCTTCATCGTATCGGGATGGTTCAGATTATTCGCGTTGCGGCGAGCGACACGATCCATCGACGCCTTTGCGAGCGCCATCTCGATATTCATGATCTTTTTCGCCGCCGCAGCCGCCTGATCCTGCGGATAACCCAGGAGCACAAAGATGCGCCCGAGATGCGCTACATATTTCGTACGCACTTCAGCGGATTTCGCGTCCGTTCGGTAATAATAATCGCGATCCGGCAAGCCCAGACCGCCCTGATCGAACCATGCAATAAGGACGTTCGAGTTATTCAAGTCCGCGCGCGAATAGACGTTGAAGAGCGGGCTTGCTCCCATCAGGTGTATTCGCGCAAGGACATCGGCCAGCGCCGCTCTGATCTTTGATCGCGGCGATACGGTCCAGTTCCGGCTTGAGCGGCGCGATGCCTTTGGCCTCGATGGCCTTCTCATCCAGGCAAGCCATATAGTAATCGCCGATCTTTTTTTCGATCGCCGAGCCGTCCTTCTTGGCCGCCGATGTTTCCAGGATGTCGCGCAAGATGCTTTCATTCCGCGCGCTCAATTCCTCGAAGCGGCTCCACCGTGATCGGTCGGCTGGAATCGGATTATTTTTCACCCATGTGCCACAGGCGTACTGAAAGAAGTTGTTGCAAGGGTCAGCGGTCTTATCTAAGTTCGCGGGGCTGAATCCCGTGTATTGTCCGTAAACAGCGGACGCGAAGAAGAAAGCAGTGTAGATGGCTCGCATGTTCTACCAGACCCGGCAGGCATTCTCACCGCGCACCATCGGGAGCCCGACTTTGCAGCTGAACGCCTGCTGGAACTCGGGCATATTGAGACTGCGCCGTTTACACGCCATTGTCCTGGCGAGTGGGGGTCCGTCTGCGCGTACATGCGCCGGATTTGTTCCGTCTGGTTCTGACACCAGATCTGACCCCATCCCAGGAACAGCCGCTGCTCGGCTGTGTAGCCGTCGATCTTCTCGGGCTTTTTGCCGCCAAGTGTATCCATGAGCCCCATATATGCGATTCGGAGTCCACCGTTGTCTGCGACGTTCTCGCCGAGGGTGAGTTTTCCGTTCAACTTCAAATCCGGCGTCGCGTGGTATTCCGAGTACTGCTTCTGGATGCAGTTCGTGCGTTCTTCGAAAGCCTTGGCATCGGCTTCCGTCCACCAGTTGTCGAGATTGCCCTTTGCGTCGAAGCGTCCGCCCTCGTCATCGAACCCATGCGTGAGCTCATGCCCGATGACGGCTCCGATCGCGCCGTAGTTTACGGGTTCATCCATTTTGTTGTCGTAGAACGGAGGCTGAAGGATTCCGGCCGGGAAGTTGATGTTGTTGTTCTGCGGGTCGTAGTAGGCGTTCACGGTGGGAGGCGTCATGTACCATTCTTTCTTGTCGACCGGCTTGCCGATCTTTGCGATCTGGCGCTTGAACTCGAAGATGTTTGAGCGAAACGAATTTCCGATCGCGTCGCCTTTTTTGATATCGAGGTTCGAATAGTCACGCCATTTTTCGGGATAGCCGATTTTGTTCGTGATTGCGTGCAACTTCTCTAGCGCGCGCTTCTTGGTTGCCGGTGTCATCCAGTCGAGTTGCTGAATGTCGCGTTCGAGCGCTTTCTCCAACGCGCGAACCATCTTCAGGGTCCGGTCCTTGCCTTCCTCACCGAAAGTGAGTTCGACATATTTTTGCCCCAGCGCTTCACCGAGGTCGGAGTCCGTGTACTGAACGCATCGCTTCCATCGCGGCCGAAGCTCTTTCGCTCCCGTCAGCGCCTTGCCGTAGAACTCGAAGTTCTCATTCACAAACGCTGATGGCAGAATCGGAGCGGCACTGTGGATGACATGCCAGCTCAGGTACGTTTTCCAGTCATCGAGGCTGACTTGTTTGAGCTCGGATTCAAGCTGCTTGAAGAACTCGGGGACTGCGACGTTTATCGTCTCGACCGGAGCGCCGATCGCCTTCAAATATCGGTCCCATGATACGGAAGGGTTCATGTCGACCAGTTGTTTGACCGGCATGCGGTGATAGATCTTTTCAGGATCGCGCCGGGAGGTTACGTCCAGGCTGCCTTTCGCAAGAGCGGTTTCGACGGTCATCACCGTTTTGGCTTTGGCCGCCGCAACATCGGGTTTATCGCCCGTGAGCTCGAACATTTTTTGGACGTGCGCGACATATTGCTTGCGCAGTTCAACGGATTTCGGATCGTCCTTGAAATAGTAATCACGCTCGGGCAGTCCGATGCCACCCTGATCGACGTAGGCGATCATCTCGGTCGCGTCTTTCATGTCCTGCGTGGAACCAACGCTGAAGAAGGGATAGACCCCTTGCATGTGCAGCTTGATGATCTGGGCCGTGAGATCGGATTTGCTCTTCAGAGCCTGAATGTCGGTCGAAATATGGCTTCAGCGGCTCGGCGCCCTTCGCGTCGATGGCCTTCTCATCCATACATGTAGAGAAGTAGTCGCCGATCTTCTGTTCAACCGCCGACCGGGTCGTTTTCGCCGCGCTGGTTTCGAGGATATCACGAAGAATCTTTTGATTCCGTTCATGCAATTGATTGAAGCGACCCCAGGATGCCTGGTCAGGCGGGATGGGGTTATTGGCCAGCCAGCCTCCGCACGCGTACTGGTAAAAGTCGGTACAAGGGTCGGCTTTGGTGTCCAGGGCTTTCGGGTCAAAGCCCTGTTGCGACATAAGGTTAAGGCCGCACAGGGTGAGGACGGCGGCAAGTCGAAGGATAAACATAAGACTGGTCTTTGGACGAAAACTACTACTAAATGTAACGTCCACTCCGACGGAGGATGTAAGGTCCACATCTGCACAGTCGCAGTGCGGGGTAGTGTTACGCGATGGGATCGCGACGCATCCCGATGTCCATCGGCAGATCTTCCGTAACTTGGAACCCGAATCGTTCGTATAGCCGTCGGGCGCGGGCATTCGATTTTGACACCGTCAGAGCGAGCGGCAGCGCATTACGGCTCGCTTCCTCGATCAGCAAGGCAAGTATTGCCGAACCGATGCCCCGTTGTCTGAAACCCGGCAGGAGCGCTATGTCGACAAGACGGATTTCTTCGGGGCTCCGGTGTATTTGAACGGCGCCTGAGCGCTGGCCCGCCACCATGATTATTTCGGCAATTATTTGAGGAAAGCGAACCGAATAATGTGTCTGCCTCATTTCGTACTGCATTCGAATCAATGCTTCACCGAAAAAAGGCAGTTCGTCTTCGCGTGTGGAGATGTACAGATCGACCAGGAAATCCCGATCTTCGGGTGTCGCCGGCCGCAGAAGAAAGGAGTCCGCAGGGCGGACTCCAAACGAGGTAGACACTAGTTGCGCGACGGGAAGATGCCTTCCAGCGCGATGATGAAATTGATCACCAGATAGGGCTGCATGTTGTTGTGAGGCTGATTTCCGCCAGCTTGGCCGATGGTCTGCGCGTTCATCGTATTGCCATCGCCGGCGTTTGAATAAATCGTATTTCCACCGGCCGGTCCGGGGACCTGACCGCCTGGACGAGCGCTATTGGCCGCTTCATTGTTGCAGGCCACCGTATGGTTGTGAGCCGGCATCTCGGTGTTGATCAATGTGTGGTTTTCTTCACCGGCGGTCTCACCAAGACTTCTGGGGGACAAACCGGGTCCTTGTCCCTGATGTATAGGAGCCCGACCCATCAGGTTCGGCAACGCGAACGTCGTTTGGCCGTTACCTCCATATGTCGTGCCTAGCAGGGAAAAGAGCGCCGTGTTTTGCGCGATTGACAGGATTTGTCCATTGCAGAGCGCCCACCCGCGCGGGGCGAAGTTAAAGCCAACCATGCGGATTTCTCCGAGAAACGGTTCAGACATTCCACTCTCCTAATGCAATTTCTGGTTCTGTGGGGTCAAGCGTAGCAGACCGTCCGGGGCAACGCAATATTTTTATCCCTGATAGTACAATTCGGCCAAAAACCTGAGTGTTTCTCACGAAAGTTCGTGATAAACTACCTTGCCGAATCATTCACAAGGATACACATGCAAACTGTATTGTGCCGTACCGCGCTGTTTTTTGCCGTTAGTGCGCTTACTTTTGGACAAACTACTTTCTCCAACAATTCCTCAATTAGCAGCACGGGCACTCTTGGGACGACACTGTATCCATCGAGCATTACTGTATCGGGTGCGTCCGGGACTATCAGCAATGTAAACGTGCGGCTCAAGGGATTTACGCACCAATTTCCAAACGGCCTCGACATTTTGCTGGTGGGTCCCGGCGGACAGAAGTTCATCGTGATGTCGGATTCAGGTCGTGCTTCGGCGGTGTCGAACATCACATTTACGCTGTCCGACAGCGGGGCGAATCGCTTGCCGAATCTGACGGAGAACACGCCAGGTCCTATTCAGAACAATACGACTTATAAACCTACCGATTCGGAAGCCGGCGACACATTTCCTTCGCCTGCTCCGGCCGGTCCATATCAAACTCCTGCTCCGGTCGGGTCGGCTACATTTGCTTCTGTGTTTAACGGCGCCAATGCGAACGGCGTCTGGTCTCTTTATATATCGAGCGACACAGCGGGCGACGTGTGGACCTTCGCGACTGGCTGGGATCTGATCATCACGACTGCGGCGGATGCCTCGACATCCACGGTGCTGACTTCTTCCCAGAATCCATCGTTCACGAGCGCGCCAAACAATATGACGACGTTTACCGCGACAGTTACCAGCAGTGGGAGTCCGGTGACAGTCGGTTCGGTTACCTTCCGCTCGAACGGGAGCGTTATTGGCGGTCCTACGAATGTGAATGCAAGCGGAGTGGCGACGCTGACGACCAGTTTCGCCACTGAAGGTGTGAAGACGATCTCTGCAACCTATAATCCCGGGTCGGGTTTTGCGACCAGCAACGGGTCAATTTCGCAGACAGTCAACAACCAAACCACTGTCAGCGGCAACACTTTCTGTAATGCCGGCCCGAATAGCTTGTCGGGCGCAGGAGCCGCGGCCGTGTATCCGCAACGTATATTCACGAGCGGCCTGGGCGGATCTATCTCTGGTGTGTCCCTGCAATTGAATGGATTGACTCACAATGCCGGCAATGGATTGGACGTCATGTTGGTAGCTCCGAACGGAGCCGCGTTCGTTCCCATGTCGGACACTGGCGGCGCTTTGTCCGCCTCGAACATCAATCTGACACTGACGGATGCTGCCGGCGCGAGCTTGCCTCAGAGCGGCGCGTTATCGGCCGGATCTTTCAAGCCTGCGAATTACGCGCCGCCTTCCGATTCGGATGTGTTTCCGGCGCCCGCCCCTGCATCGCCGCTGAACGCCGCTCCGACGGGATCGGCAACGTTTGCCAGCGCATTCGCGGGTGGGACCCCGAACGGCGTGTGGCAGTTATTCCTCAGTAATGACACCGGCGGAGATAGCGGATCTACCGGCGAGCTATTGCATCACGGTCGCGACCACATCCGATCCTGGGACCACGACGACTTTGACCTCATCGGTGAACCCGTCCATCCTGACGAATTCGGTCACGTTTACCGCGACCGTTCGGCGCGCCGACAACAATGCGCTGGTCACGGCCGGGACCGTTACGTTCAGCGAAAACGGGACCGTGCTCGCGGGGCCAATGGCGCTGAACGGCTCGGGCCAGGCTTCCTTCTCGACGACCTCCCTTAACGAGGGCGCACACATTATTACGGCCACTTACAGTGGAGTTCCTGGATCGTTCAATACGAGTTTCGGAACAACGACGCAGCAGGTGGACAATGCAACGATTCAAACGTCGAATTCGTTCTGTAACAACGGGACGACGACGGTTCCAGCCAATGGCCTCGCGCAGCCCTACGGCCAGCGCATCCTGGTGTCCGGTTTGGCGGGTGTCGTCAACAATCTGACCATCAGCCTGAATGGATTGACGAACGCCACTCCCGACGATTGGGACTTTCTGCTCGTCAGCCCGACGGGACAGAAGCACGTTCTGATGGGCGATGCCGGCGGCGTGAATCCAATCTCGGGCGTGAACATCGTTTTGAGCGATACCGGGGCCACTCTTCCCAATTCGACGTTGTTAACGAACGGAACTTATCAGCCAGCTGTGTACGAAGGCGCAACCTTCCCGGCTCCTGCGCCTGCCGGTCCATATATCTTCCCGCCCGCGACACTCGCCTCGACATTCGGAGGTTTTGACCCGAACGGCTATTGGAGCCTCTTCGTCGCGGACGATGTTCCGGGAGCGGCCAGCACCATCGGCGGCTATTGTGTGAACTTCGCGGTCACACCGCCGGATCTGACGATCTCCAAATCTCATACGGGCAATTTCAAGCAAGCTCAGAACGGAGCGACATATACGATTCGGGTGACCAACAACGGCCCCGGTTCTACGCAAGGTACAGTGACTGTGGAGGACACGCTCCCCGCGGGGCTGACCGCGACTGCATTACAAGGAACTGGATGGTCCTGCACGTTGGCGACTCTGCGCTGTACGCGGACTGACGCATTGAACTCCGGAGTCTCGTATCCGGACATCACGTTAACCGTGAACGTCTGGGTACAGCGCCGGGCACTGTTACGAACAGTGCAACCGTTTCCGGGGGCGGCGATACTACATCGGGTAACAATACGGCTTCCGACGCGACCACCATTGTGCAGGCTGCCGACGTGACGATTACGAAGACCCACGTCGGAAACTTTACGCAAGGCCAGCAGGGCACGTACACGATCACGGCGCAGAACTCGGGCGCCGGCGCAACAGAGGGTACGGTCACTGTGGCGGATAATCTGCCGGCCGGGCTCACGCTTTCGAGTCTCAGTGGTACGGGCTGGAGTTGCTCTGTCGCCACTGCTTCGTGCACGCGGTCCGATGCGCTTGCGGCGTCCTCGAGTTATCCGCCGATCACTGCGGTTGTGAATGTCGCGGCGAACGCGCCGGCGAGCGTTGTGAATCAGGCAGTAGTGACCGGGGGCGGGGAACTGAACAACAGCAACAACATCGCGAATGACACGACGACAATCGTGGCCGGTACATTCAATGTGTCGGTGAGTACGAATGTCCCAGGGTTGAACTTCACCGTCGATGGATCGAGCTACACGAGCCTGCAGAGCTTCGCGTGGTCTCCTGGTTCATCGCATACTATTGCCACTACCAGTCCGCAGGGCGCCAGCGGAACGCGCTACGTTTTCCAAAACTGGAGCGACGGCGGAGCGATCTCACATAGTGTTTCGCCGGCGGTCGCCACGAGCTATGTCGCGAACTTCTCGACCGAACATCAACTGTCGGCGGTTGCGAATCCTGTGGGATCGGGCTCGGTGACGCCGAGCGGATTCTTTGCAGCGGGGTCGAATGTGACTTTGACCGCGACTGCGGCAGCGTGCAATGTGTTCGGTTCGTGGAGCGGAAACGCGCCGGGTGGAGTCGTGACTATGAGCGGTCCACAGACTGTGACGGCGACGTTCTTGCCGTTTATTGCTTCGAACGTG
Source organism: Bryobacteraceae bacterium (assembly GCA_963825845.1). Taxonomy (GTDB): domain Bacteria; phylum Acidobacteriota; class Terriglobia; order Bryobacterales; family Bryobacteraceae; genus DASQDN01. The sequence goes on from CAWGVL010000010.1 coordinate 84,958, forward strand.
AGCGCCGGAGTTCAGGTCGTCCAGGGCGGCTTCCGGTTCGATAGAGCGACCGGCCGCTTCGTTCAGCAGGTAGATCTGACGAACAATACGGGCGCCGCGTTGTCGGGCGTCGCGCTTGCGATCGACTCACTGACGTCGGGTGTCTCGCTGGCGAACGGGGGCGGAGTTACTGCATGCTCGGCTCCATCCGGCAGCGCCTATGCGAATTTCGGGACGCTCGCTCCTGGAGCATCGGTGACGCTGTTCCTGCAATTCAACAACCCGTCTCGCGGCGCGATCAGTTATATGCCGCGCGTACTCGCGGGTCCCGGCCAGCCTTAGACTGAACGCAGAAAGGGACGTGGACCGAAGCCCACGTCCCTTTTGGTTTCGAAGTAGAAATGACTTAGACTTTCGCCGGCACGGTGAACGGAGCGCGATACGGACGTGTGAACATCTTATTCGCTTCCGAATCGCCCACTACCTGCATCTTTGCCGCATCGAAGTTCAACGACCGTCCAAGCCGGTACGAGATATTCCCGAGGTGCATTAGCACCGCCGAAATCGCCCCTTCCTCGATATCGTTGTTCTGCTTCGAGCGATCGCCGGACTTCACAACTTCGATGAAGTTGCGCCAGTTGCTGCCGCCCTCTGTCTTCGATGGACCCTTCTCGAGCGAGCGAGTCTTGCCGTCGACGTTTCCGAGCCAGCTCTCGTACTTGTTGTAACCATCGATCGCAAGATAGCCCTTGGATCCATAAAACGTGTTGCCGACGGTGTTCAGATTCTTACCGCCATCAACGCCGCCGATGCCGGCTTCATGGTTCGAATCCCAGTGACGAACCTCGAACACGAGCATCTTGTGTTTGCCGCCGTCGTTGAACTCGTAGGCGACGTTCAAGGTGTTGGGCGTCTGCTGATCGTCGTCAAACATGAAGTGTCCGCCGACCGCGGCAACTTTGGTCGGGTACTTCACGCCCAGACCCCAGCGAGCGATATCGAGCTCATGAATGCCCTGGTTTCCGAAGTCACCATTGCCGTAGTCCCAGAACCAGTGCCAGTTGTAGTGGAATCGGTTTTTGGTGAACTCGGTTTTCGGAGCGGGGCCGAGCCATAGGTCGTAATGGACTCCGGCGGGTACCGGTTCGGGCGGTGTGCGTCCGATGGTATCGCGACGCTTGAAGCAGAGGCCGCGAGCCATGTAGACATCGCCGATCAAACCATCGCGCATGTGCTTCACGGCTTCGATCGGGCCGCCGCTCGATCGGGCGTTTACGCCGCCCTGAACGATCTTGTTGTACTTGCGGGCGGCCGCAACCACCTGTTTGGCTTCGAAGATATTGTGCGATTTGCGGCTTCTCGCAATACACGTGCTTGCCTGCCTGGATTCCCCAGATCGTCTGCAGCGCGTGGTTGTGGTTCGGCGTAGCAATGGAAATCGCGTCGATGTCTTTTTCCTTCTCGAGGAGCTGTCGAAGGTCGGTGTAGCGTGCCGGACGCTTCCGCCCGGATGACTCCACCTCACCCAGCCGCTTGTCCAGAATGCTCTCGTCGATGTCGCAAATCGCGGCGATTTCGACATCTTTCATCCCGGAGTAGGCCTTGATGTGGGAATTGCCCTGCCCACGAACGCCGACAACGGCGACTCGGACGGTGTCGTTCGGACCGGCGAAGGAACTGGACGCGAAGGTCGCGCCGGCTGCAGCGGCCGAACTCATGACAAAGTGTCTTCGGTTCATACGATAGTTCAAACTCCAGATGGGCAGATTACGATTTATCGACTGTTACACACTATAGCGAAACCAGGCCCGGCATGGTTACAACTATGGTCTAGTCCTTTGTCCCACGCATTCCACTACAACTGTGGTATTGTAGATAAGGAAGCTCAATCCGCAATCCCTTCCTCTGTTTGTCGGCGCGCTGGTTATCCTTCCCTATAAAAACTGAATGAATCAATTTTCTGAACTACAGCTGTCTTCTGCTCTGAAGAACAGCCTCGCCTATCACGGCTTTGTGCAGCCAACTCCTGTGCAAGCCCAGGCGATTCCTCCTGCGCTGGAAGGCCGCGATCTCATCGCAACCGCACAGACCGGCACGGGTAAGACGCTGGCATTTGTGCTTCCGCTTTTAGAGAAGCTGCTCAAGACGCCGCAAGGGTCCGGTATTGACGCGATTATTCTGAGTCCCACACGGGAACTCGCCATTCAAATTCACGAAACGTTTCGAAATTGGCGTCGAACACGCCGATCCGCGCGGCTGTAGTTGTCGGAGGTCTGAACGAACAGACCCAGCTACGGCAGATCCGGGCCGGCGCCCGGTTCTGATCGCGACTCCGGACGGCTCGTCGATTTCCTCGACCGCCGGCTGGTGAAGCTCGGTAAGGTGAATGTCGTTGTGCTGGACGAAGCCGATCGCATGCTCGACATGGGCTTTTTGCCTGTGATCCGGCGTATCCTTGGCGAAACTCCTTCGACGCGTCAAATTGTTTTTCTCCGCAACCATCGAAACCTCGGTTGCAAAGCTGATCGATGGCTATTTGACAAATCCCGTGCGAATCGCACTGGGCGCGACGACCAAGGTCGCCGATAACGTGAGTCTTCGGTTGTATGAAGTTGACCAGGAGCGAAAGCTGAATCTCCTCTGCAACATGATCGGGTCGGAGAAGGGCGCGTTTCTGGTATTCGCCCGGACGAAGCATGGGACCGACAAGCTCGCCCGGAACCTCTCGGCGATGGGTGTGAAGGCTGCCCGTATCCACGGCGATCGTACCCAGAGCCAGAGAAACGAGGCGCTTCGAGGATTTCAACAGGGCAACTATCGGGTTCTGGTCGCGACGGATGTCGCTGCTCGCGGTATCCACGTCGATGGGATCTCCCATGTCGTGAACTTCGACCTGCCGCAAGTACCGGAGGACTTCATCCACCGTGTCGGCCGTACGGCGAGAGCAGGCGACAGCGGTACAGCGTCGACGTTCCATCGCGTTCAAGCGATCGGAGATCAGGAAAATCGAGAAAACGCTGAATTTGAGCCTGGTCGAACGGAAGTTCCGGCGTCCGT
>CAWGVL010000011.1:0-123689 GCA_963825845.1 Bryobacteraceae bacterium
CAGCCGCGCGCGGCGCCTCCCGCCTCTCGGTCCCGACGATGAGGGCGTACGGCGACCAGTGGCTCGAAGGCCGCAAGACCCGCGGCCGCGGGCTGCGGCCAACCACCCCGGGCAGCAGTACCGGATGCTGCTCGACACCCACATCTACCCACGTTCGGTGAGGAGCGCTCGACCGGATCATGGACGGAGGACGTGACCGACTGGTACGACGCCCTGGCTCCGGGCCGGGAGACGATCCCGGTCCAGTGCTACAGCCTGCTCCGCACCATCTTCGCCGGTCAGCCGCCTCCGGCGCGACCCAAGCCGCTGATCCCGTACAACCCGGCGCACATCCGCGGCGCCGGCAACACGAAGCGAGTGCACAAGCGTCCGAGCCGGCGAGCGCTCGAGGAACGCCGGAGGATCGTCGAGGCACTCCCGGACCGCTACAAGCTGATGGCGCTGCTGGCCGCCTGGTGTGCGATGCGGTTCGGCGAGCTGGCCGAGCTGCCGCCGCGGCGACATCGACCTGCGGACCAACCGGGTAAAGATCACGCGCGGCGTCGTCCGCGTCGATGGCGAGTTCATCGTCGGCTCAGCCGAAGTCCGACGCCGGTGTTCGTGACGTCGCGATCCCGCCGCACCTGATGCCGCTGGTGAAGGACCACCTGAAGGACACGACTGCGCCAGGGCAGGGACGCGCTGCTGTTCCCGGCGGCTGCCGACGAGCAACTCCCACATGGCGCCGTCGACGCTGTACAAGGTCTACTACCCGGCCGCAAGGCCGCCGGCCGTAAGGACCTCCGCTGGCACGACCTCGGCCACACCGGCGCGTCCTGGCCGCGCAGACCGGCGCACGCTGGCCGAGCTGATGGGTCGGCTCGGGCACTCCACGCCCGGCGCCGCCATGCGCTATCAGCATGCGGCCGCGGACCGCGACGCGGAGATCGCTCGGCGGCTCTCGGACACTCGTCGAGCGGCTAACTCGGCTGTTCGTCGGCCTCCTTGGTGACTTCGGGGTCTGGCGATTCGTCCTCGGCGTTCATCTCGTCCCAGTACGCGGCGTCGCGCTCGTCGATCTCTGCCTGGGTGATGGAGTTGATTCCGAGGCGCCCGCGCTGTGTCCACTGCTTCATCGGTTTTCGAGCGATTGCGCAAATCCTTTGATTTCCCGTACTAATTCCGAGGAAACATCCTCGCCCTCGCGCATCAACTCGAACAGGGTATCGAGGTCGGATACTCCTCCGGCAACCTTACGGTCGTTCTCAGAGCTTCCTCGAGCCGCTTCCGGTCCTGCATCACTTTTTGGCTTCGTTCGGGAGAATTCCAAAAATCGGGGGAACTGATTTCTTCTTCGCTGCTTAGAAGCAGCGCTTGCTTGGAGGGGGCGTCAAAGATAGCTCCGAACGGCTTCAGCTTGCCGACGGAGCGTAACGTACTCTCTTTCCAACTCTTCCAGAGTCATGTTGCCAGTTTAGCAGAGGGGTCAGGGCGACCCCTCTCATATATGGGTGCGCAGGATCTAGGCCGCGCGTTTGATCGGAACCTTGCTGCTCAGGGATCGGTTCGACGGCATCGGAATTACTTTAGGACCTGTACCGCGGAATTCGCCGTAGAAGTAATCATGAATCGGGTATAAGGCGTATGGCTCGAGTTCTGCGAAGGTCTTCCCGAGTTTCGCCGTCATCCGGTAAAGGAGATGGAAGAATACGCCTTTTTCCATCTTCATCTTCCGGCAGCAAAGACGCCAATCAGCCCCCAATAGAAAGTGGTATTTGAAGACTTTATATTCGGCTTCGCTCAGCGTTCGCTTTGTCACGAGCAGGAAATCGGCGGCATACTCTTCGTCCTTTCTCGCCCACGAGAGTTTCCCGTGGGGAGATGAAGTGTGCTCCAGGTTCGGCCTGCGTATCGACTCCTTCCTCAGCATTGAAGTCTTGAAGCGTTGAAAACACGTACGGAAGATACTGCGCAGAACGCAATTGCACACACATTCGGTGCCGTTCCTCGAGGGCCGCATTCCGACGCCTTCGCAAACAGCGCACTTCTCCATGGCCAAAGCCATTACCTCTGATTGATTCCACTCCATTTTCTTCTTTAACCTTCTCTTTTGTTTTTAGTTCGTTATTAATTCGAACCGTCTGATGTCCATCCTAGATTCAGGGGAATTTTCGTCTATTAGGAAAAGTACCTAGCAAACGTAAGGTCTTTGTTTTGGCGTGATGCCAAGTGCTGGATTTTTCTTTAACGTCTTTCAAATCACAGTACTAGGCCAAAGGGGATACGGAAGATGATGGCGTTCAGGACCCACACGACCCCCAAGGGTAAAATCTTCATAGTACCGGGAAAATTCGCCTATAGCTGGGAAGAATAGGGTAGCGGAGTTTGCACAATGCTGTTCTCTGACGCGCGGAGCTCGTTGGTCGCCGTGCTGCGAGCAAGAGTCCGTAATGGAGAATTGACAGAGCGCGGACTTGCGCGGCTCGTGGGGGTCTCGCAACCCCACATACATAACGTTTTGAAAGGCGTGCGTCTGCTATCCCCTGAGCTAAGCGATCAGATTCTCCAGCATTTACGGATATCTCTGCTCGATTTGATTGCGCGGGAGCAGATTGAAGCACACCTTAATTTTGCCGCCCCTTGGGCGGCTATGTATACGTGCCCGTTCTTAAGGGATCCATTGGTCCGGGGTCCCCTTGGCCGACCGAGGTCATGGAAAACGAGCGGCTGCCGTTTGCGCCTTCGCACGTGCCTCGCATTGCGAATCCTGTGGCAGCAAGGCTTGCCGACGACGCCAGAATGTCGAGCCTGTTTTCTGCAGGCGATGTAGCCCTACTGGACCAGTCCCATCCCGCAAGGACGGAAATCGACCCGGCGGCCTATTACGTCGTCAAATCAGGCGGCGGCGGCGTGGTGCGGCGTATCCACATGAGTGGGGCAACGTTATATTTAATCTCTGAAGATTGCCAGACGCATCCTTCGGGATGGCAGCGATTACAACTCGAGAACCGGAGCCTGACGCACTATGTACGGGCGCGAGCGCACCTGGTGACTCCGCTTTATGAGTGGACGACGAGCTAATTTCGGCGGGCGACTTCGCGGTACACGTCCAGCGTCTGCTGGGCAGTGCGGCGCCAGCTGAACTGGCGAACCTGGTCGTAGCCGCTGGCGATGAGCTTTTTTCTAAGTGGTTCCTGCACAAGTACATCGCGAATGCCGCGCGCGATATCGAAGACGTTTTCTGGGTTGACGATCATCGCCGCGTCACCGACTACTTCCGGCAGCGAACTCACAGACGACGTCACCACCGGTATACCGGTCGCCATCGCTTCCAAGGGTGGGAGTCCGAACCCCTCGTACAGCGATGGGAAGGCAAATACACTCGCGTTCGCGTAGAATTCCCGCAACGTTTCGAACGGCACAAATCCAAGAAAGCGGACTACCTGCTCAGTTCGCGTTTGAGCGACCGCGCGGCGAACCTCCGGATTCCTGCTGATTTCATCACCGATTATCAGCAATCTGAGCTCGTGATACTTGGGATGCTGCTCGAGTTCGCCGCGCACGACCGCGAAAGCCTCAATAAGTCGCGGGATGTTTTTATGCGGTCGAATGCGGCCGGCGTACAGGATGTAAGGGTATTGAATCTGAAATCGCTCCAGAAGACGTTTCTGCGCGCCGGGTGGAGGCCGGTAATTGAGGAAATTCGGATCGGGCGCACTGTAGACCAGGCGTATCCGGTCCGGGCGAATCCCAAGAAAATTCTCTACGTCACGCCGGGTCGCGGTTGAAACGGCGATGACACGGTCGGCGCGCAAAAGACCGCGTCGGAAGCGATAGAGCCTCAGGTTTTCTCGCAGACCGGACCTTCCATCGAACAGGAAACTGCTCATGTCGTGGATCGTAACCACGTACGGATTCCGCATGAGCAGCGGCACGTCATTCAGCGGCAGGTGAACCAGATCGGGAGCTAAGCTCTTCAAAAACCACGGGTACGCGACGTTGTCCCATTGCGATCGCTGCGACTCATGGTAAACAACCGTTTCGAAGTTGCCGGGCAATTCCGGCAGATCGGGAACATCGGCGTACTTGGCCGACAGCAGGTACCGATTCTCCTGATCGAGTTCCCCTAAGGCTTTCACTAGATTACGAATATACGTGCCGATTCCGAAGTCCTTGATGTGGCGGACATCAATGACAATACGGAGCGGCTGCATAGTAACGCTCAGGCGCCCGGATTCAAACGCCCACCGAGGCGGTCTTCCAACTATAGAGCGGATACTTATCGGTGAGAGCCTTCACGCGCGTGCGAACCGAAGCCAGATTGTCTTCGGACAGATGGTCGCCGAGCACCTGCGCAATACAGGAGGATACCTCCTGCATTTCGGCCTCGCCAAAACCGCGAGTGGTGACTGCAGGGCTGCCGAGCCGGATGCCGCTCGGGTTCAGCGGCGGGTTAGCATCGAAAGGAATGCCATTTTTATTTACTGTGATATACGCGTGATCGAGAGCAATTTCCGCCTCTTTTCCGCGAATACCTTTCGCAAAAACGTCAACTAGTACTAAATGACTGTCCGTACCGCCAGAAACGATTCGATATCCCTCTGACGCTAATCCCGATGCAAGCGCCTTCGCGTTAGCAACAACCTGCTTCTGGTACTCCCGGAAATCGGGAGACATCGCTTCCTTGAAACAAACCGCCTTTGCCGCGACAACATGAACGAGAGGACCGCCTTGCGTGCCGGGGAAGACGGTCTTATCTATTTCCTTGCCGTACTTCTCCCGCGCAAGGATGATTCCCGCACGGGGGCCCCGCAGCGTTTTGTGCGTCGTAGATGTAACGATATCCGCGTATTCGCAGGGATTCGGATACACACCCGCCGCAACCAGACCCGAGAAATGGGCCATATCCACGAGGAAAATCGCTCCGACCGAATCGGCGACCTCACGGAAGCGTTTAAAATCGATGATCCGCGGATAAGCGCTGCCGCCGGCGATGATCATCTTCGGCCTGTGCTCGAGGGCCAGGTGCGCCAGTTCGTCGTAATCGATGATCTCGTCGTCCTTACGAACGCCGTACGGGACAATTTTGTACGTTTTGCCCGAGAAATTCAGCGGATGCCCGTGCGTCAGGTGGCCGCCGTGAGCCAGGTTCATACCGAGGACCGTGTCACCCGGCTGGATCACCGAGGCATATGCCGCCTGATTGGCCTGGGAGCCGGAGTGCGGCTGAACGTTGACGTATTCGGCCTTGAACAGCGCTTTCGCTCGATCGCGCGCAAGATTTTCAACAACGTCGGCATATTCGCAGCCGCCGTAGTAACGGCGTCCCGGGTAGCCTTCGGCGTATTTGTTCGTAAATACGCTTCCGGTAGCCTCCAGGACTGCTTCAGAGGTGAAGTTCTCGCTGGCAATCAATTCGAGCCGGGTGTCCTGCCGCTCGAGTTCCGCCCGAATTGCGTCGTAAATCTCCGGATCGGCCTCGGCTAACGACCGGGCCATCCAACGCTGTTGCTGATCACTCATGCTTTTGTGGCGTGCTCCTGATGATTCGTACGCTCAATGGCGGAGATCTTTGCGATTCTGCGCGCGTGCCGCGCCCCGCCGTCAAATTCTGTTGTCAGGAAGATCCCGACCAACCGTTCGGCGTCATCGGTCGAAAGAAACTTCGCCCCGAGAGCGATTACATTCGCATCGTTGTGAGCGCGAGTGAGTTGGACGCCTTCCTCACTGGATGCGAGCGCGGCCCGGATGCCCGGAACCTTGTTGGCAGCGATAGACATGCCGATCCCGGTCGAGCATATAAGAATTCCGCGGATTGCCTCGCCGGAAGCCACTCGTTCGGCTACTGCAAAGGCGTAATCCGGGTAGTCTGTTGAGTCGCCCGAAAATGAGCCGAAATCGAGCAGTTGATGTCCGGCGGCCGACAGCCTTTCGCGCAGCGCTTCCTTCAATGAGAAGCCCGCGTGATCGGCTGCAATCGCAATCTTCATGGGGTAGAGAGGCCATTTTAGCATGTTAGAATCAGGCTTACCCTTACAAGCCCCTCGTCATTCGCGGGCCTGTTTCACGTAAGACATCCAGGACCATTCATATGCGTTGGAGCCAGCTTTTTATCCCCACACTTCGGGAGAATCCCGCCGAAGCTGAAGTCGTCAGCCACCAATTGCTGCTGCGCGCGGGTTACATCCGCCAGTTGTCGGCCGGGATCTACAACTACCTTTTCCTTGCACAGCGTTCTCTGCGGAAAATTCAGCAGATTATCCGGGAAGAGATGGACGCGATCGGCGCGCAGGAGATGCTGTTGCCTGCACTCCAACCCGCCGAACTCTGGCAGGAATCCGGTCGCTGGGACGTAATGGGCGACAACATGTTCCGGCTGAAGGACCGCTTCGGCCGGCCGCTGTGCCTGGGCATGACGCACGAAGAGAACATGACGGTCATCGGCGCGGGGCGAATTGCGCAGCTACAAACAACTGCCCGCAGATCTGGTATCAGATCCAAACCAAGTTCCGCGATGAACCGCGCCCGAAGTCGGGCCTGCTGCGCGTCCGCCAGTTCATTATGAAGGATTCGTATTCCTTCGACATCGACAAAGCCGGCCTCGATGCGGCTTACGACAAGCATTACAAAGCGTATCGCCGGATCTTCGACCGCTGCGGACTAGAGTACGTCGCGGTCGAGGCGCATTCAGGCTCCATGGGCGGCAGCCAGTCTCATGAATTCATGGTTGCCACCGACGCGGGCGAGGACTTCGTGGTGTCGTGCCCCGCGACCGGGTACGCGGCCAATCTGGAAAAGGCCATCTCACGTCCGGTATCTCCTGGTATCGCCGACCCCGACGGTGACCTCCATCCGGAGAAGTTCCACACTCCGAACCGGAAAACCATTGCCGAGGTTGCCGAATTTACGGGTCTGCCCGAAACATCACAGATGAAAAGCCTGGTGATGATGGTCGACGAGAAGCCCGTTCTCGCTCTCTTGCGCGGTGACCACAGCCTGAGCGAAACCAAATTTGCCGACGTGACCGGCGGGAAAGAGGTCCGCACGGCGCACCCGGAGGAGATCCGCAAATATTTCGGAGCAGACGCCGGTTCGCTTGGCCCCGTCGGTGTCAAAAACATGCGTGTCATTGCCGACCTTGCGCTGCAGGGCCGGCGGAACATGATCGGCGGAGCAAACGAGAACGACTATCACCTGAAGAATGTCACTCCGGGAGAGGACTTCAAGGCTGAGTTCTCCGATATCCGGCAGGTAGCCGAAGGGGATACCTCGCTCGAAACCGGAGATCCACTCGTGATCCATAAATCGGTCGAGATCGGACACATCTTCAAGCTTGGATACAAGTACTCCGAGTCGATGGGCCTGAAGGTGTTGAATGAAGCCGGTGAAGAGGTCACCGTCATCATGGGCTCCTACGGCATCGGCGTAGAGCGCATTCTGTGTGCTGCGATCGAGTTGTATGCCGATAAGGACGGCATGTCGATGCCGGCATCCATTGCGCCCTTCGAAGTTGTCATCACTCCGGTTAACTACACCGATGCGACCCAACGAGAGGTCGCGAACCAGTTGCTCAGCGCATGCACGGCCGCAGGCCTCGACGCGATTCTCGACGATCGCGACGAACGTCCCGGCGTCAAGTTCAAGGATGCCGATCTGGTAGGGATCCCGTATCGGATCACGATCGGAAAGAAGCTCGTCCAAGGCATTGTCGAAGTTGTCGACCGGCGCACAAAGCAATCTGCGGACGTTCCGCTCGCCGAGGCAGCGGAGTACGTTCATCGACGAGTCCATGCTAACGCCTGATTGGAAGGCAGTGCGGGCGGAGTTCCCCGCCCTCGCCAGCTGGACTTATCTCAACTCCGCAACCTACGGTCAACTCCCGAAGCGCAGCGTACAAGCCGCCGCGGATCACTTTGCGCATCGTGACGCGCTGGCGTGTACGGATTTTTTGTCGTGGTTCGATGATATGGACGAAATCCGCTCATCCATATCGAGATTAATCAATTGCGAGTTGGCGGACATAGCTTTCATCAACAACGCTGCGACGGCGCTGAGTCTGCTGATCGGCGGCATCGAGTGGAAGGCGGGCGACCAGGTTCTCTCTCTGGAGCACGAATTTCCGAATAACCTCTATTGGCCTTCGCTGCTTGCATCGCAAGGTGTGGAGTTTCTCGAAGTGCCGTACTCGGAGCTGCTCCCAAATCTGACCGGGAGAACGCGGCTCGTACTGATCAGCGCGGTCAATTACAGCACCGGATTTCGCGTTCCAGTCGAGGAACTCGGGCGAGTGCTTCGCGAGCGCGGCATTCTCTACTACGTTGACGGAACGCAGAGTCTGGGAGCGCTTCGCTTCGACGTGCAGTCCGTAAAGCCAGACATGTTCGCCGTGCATGGCTATAAATGGTTGATCTCGCCTAACGGCGCGGGATTCATGTACGTAAGCCCCGAGTTGCGCGAGCGCCTGCGACCGAGTGTGGTCGGCTGGCGCAGTCACAAGGATTGGCGGCGCGTCGACAGCCTGCACCACGGCGCGCCCGAGTTTGTTGATTCAGCCGAGAAGTACGAAGGCGGAATGCTGAACTTCCCCAGTCTGTATGCAATGGGCGCGTCGATAAAGCTGATCCTCGAACTCGGACCGGAGCGGGTAGAACATCGCGTTCTGGAGTTGGCGGCGAAGTGCGCTCGTGCGCTTGAAGAAGTAGGTGGCGAGGTCGCGCATCCCGATACCGCCATTGTCACGGCCCGGTTTGAAGGCCGGGATGCGTCGGAGCTTGCCCGTTCACTAAAGGAGCAGAGGATTGTCGTATCTGCCCGGCATGGCCGGCTGCGCGTATCGACACACTTCTACAATGACGAGTCGGACATCGACCGATTGCGGGCGGCGCTGAACGGGAAGACTGCCATCCTCGATTAACCGCGGGCTAGTCGCGCTTGCAAACGTGCTTTTACATCCGGCCACTCCAGCGCAAGAATGCTGTAGTACACCGTATCGCGGAGGGAGCCGTCAGGATTGATCATGTGACTGCGAAGCGTACCTTCTTCCTTCGCTCCTATGCGGAGGATCGCATTGCGGGAACGCATATTCAAAGCGTTCGTCTTTAACTCCACACGGTTGCAACCAAGCGTCTCGAACGCATATCGCAGCATCAGGAACTTGGCTTCCGTATTGACAGCCGAACGCTGCCAGGGGGGAGAGATCCACGTCCATCCGATCTCGACGCGCTTATGCTCCGGAACGATGTTGCCGAATCGGGTACTGCCAATGGCTCGTCCGGATTTGCGGTCCACTGTTGCGAACGGAAGCGCTGTCCGTGCACGCTGGCAGGCAAGGGCTTCGTTGATGAATGCGAGCATCCCGTCTCGACTTGTGCTGTCGGAAGGCATATAACGCCAAATCCCCGGGTCCGCGCCGGCTTCGAGCAACGTATCCAGGTGGTCAAGGGAGAGCGGTTCCAGACGCACCGCTTCGCCTTCCAGCGTGACAGGCGTCAGATCCATAGATTTGCAAATTTATCACGCGACCGGAAGGTACACGCGGAACATGCTGCCCTGCCCGGTCTCGCTCTCCACGCGAATGCTGCCGGCATGCTCGTCGATAATCTTCGAGACAATCGCCAAACCCAGTCCGACACCGCTCGACTTGGTTGTGAAAAAAGGGTTGAAAATGTTCTCGATGTGTTCCTTCGGGATACCGGCCCCACGGTCGAGAACGCTGATCTCCGCAACATTTTCACGAAGTCGCGTTTTGGCAGTTATGGCGCTGCCGGGAGCGGAAGCCTGTGCGGCGTTTAACAGGAGATTGTAGAAGACGCGCTCCATCAGTTCGCTGTCGATACTGATCGGCGGGATTTCCGGCGCGTAGTTGCGATGCACCGCTACCGGGAACGGCGGGTTGTGCCGCTCGAGTTCGCGTATGGCGCGATCGACCACTCGCGTGATATCGATCGGTTCCTTTCGGAGATGTATGGGGCGAGCAAACTCGAGAAACCGGGTGATAAGCGAATTTGTGCGGTCCACTTCCGAGGAGATGAAACCGGCCAATTCATGCGCCACCTCGTTTTGGGAATTCACGCTCTTCATGAGCATCTCCGCCGACGCTCGCATCGTCCCGAGCGGGTTCCGGAGTTCATGCGCCAAACCAGCCGTCAATTGACCCAAGGCTGCAAGACGCTCAGAACGGCGCATCGCCGCCTCGGCTTCCTGCAGGTGACGGTTCGCATCTTCCAACTGCTCCGCTGCAGCCTGGTATCTCCGTGCTTCGACGCGATTTGCTTCCGCCAGTTGGTGCGTGAGAAACGCCACCACCGGCAGGAAGAGCACGCGAATGCCGAGTTCTCCCGCGGCATAACGGGTCAACTCATAGCGGGACCAATCGAGAAAAAGCAAAAACGAGAGATAGGCCGATATCGCAAGGAGCGTCACAAGGGATGTGCCCGTAAGACTCAGCGTCGTTGCCGCGGAGACGACCGGCAGAAGCAGTGTGACGTAATAGGTGCTGCTAATCCCCCCGGTCCAACCGATGAGCAGGTAACACAAGGCGAGTTTGATCAATGTGGACCAGAGATTCCCGCGATCCGTACTGAACCAACCGACCTTCGGTTCAATCACCTGGAATAGCCCTAAACTGAAGACAAGAGCGATCTCCTGAGGTGTCGGATCGGTGCTCACCAGCGCCAGCGCGGAGAACAGAAACAGCCACACGAAATCCTGCGGCCGCAGCCAACGGCGACGGAATGTGGAGGGCACCACAGCCATGGTAATGCGTGCGGGGCACACTGCTTCGGAGGTGTGCCAGAATAAGACGAAACCCTCGCGATTCTCATGAAGCAGCAGCCCAAACAAGTCACAGACGCCTTCGAGGACCAGCCTACGCCCCAAGAAGAAACGTCTTTTGGCGATATTCTCAACCAGTTCGAACAAGAGCAGAGCGAACACGCCGTGCACGACGCGCCCGGTCAGACTCTGCAGGGAACCGTTGTCACGGTGCACGACGACAACGTGGTTGTGGACATCGGCCGCAAAACCGAAGGCATTGTACCTACCGAGCGCCTTCGCGACGACGCCGGAAACATAACCGTCAAGCCCGGCGACACGATTACTGTAACGATCACCGGACGCAGCGACGAATACTACACGCTCTCCACTGTCAAAGCCGAGCGCCCGAAGGACTGGAGTGGTTTGCAGGAGGCATTCGCGGAAGGCCGCATCATCGGCGGACGCGTAATCGAAGTTGTAAAGGGGGGACTGCGGGTCGACGTCGGTGCACGTGCATTCATGCCGGCTTCACGCAGCGGCGCTCGTGATGTGCCCGACATGGAGAAGTTGGTCGGGCAGGAGATTCGCTGCAAGATCACCAAGCTGGATGTCGACAAGGACGATGTGGTGGTGGACCGGCGCGTCGTACTCGAGCAGGAAGAGAAAGAACGACGCGATGCGGCTTTATCCTCCGTGCACGAAGGACAAGTAATCCTGGGGACGGTGAAGACACTGATGGATTTCGGCGCCTTTATCGACATCGGCGGCATCGACGGTCTGCTGCATGTGACGGACATGTCCTGGAGTCGGGTGAACAAACCTTCGGATCTGCTCAAGCCCGGCGAGCAAGTCGAAGTCAAAGTCCTGAAGGTGAATCCCGAAAACCGCAAGATCTCTCTCGGCATAAAACAGTTGCAACCGGATCCTTGGGCTCTGGCCGCCGAGAAGTTTAATGTCGGCGACCGCGTGCACGGGACAGTTGCTCGTCTGACCGACTTCGGAGCTTTCATCAATCTGGCCCCCGGTGTAGATGGCCTGGTTCACATTTCGGAGATGTCGTGGTCCAAGAAAGTTCGGAAGCCGAGCGATGTCGTTTCCGTCGGAGACATGGTCGAGGTAGTTGTTCTGGGCGTCAACCCAGGCGAGAAGCGAATTTCTCTGGGTCTGAAACAGGCGCTCGGCGACCCCTGGGAAGAGGCTGAGAAAAAGTACCCCGTGGGCAGTATCGCCGAAGGTCCGATCACCAATATGACCAACTTCGGCGCATTTGTGGATCTCGGAAGCGGTGTCGAAGGAATGATCCATGTGGGTGACATTACTCGCGAGAAGCGCTTGGAGCATCCTCGCGAAGTCCTGCAGACCGGCGCAACGGTGAAGGCTCAGGTGATCGAGTTTGATCGTTCGAAGCGGCGGATCCGCCTGGGCATGAAGCAACTGGAGCCTACCAGCACCGACCATTATCTGGCCGAGCACCAGGTCGGCGAGGCGGTAACGGGTCGTGTCGTCGAGGTCAAGGGCGATCGCATCAAAGTAGAACTCGGCGATGGCGTGTTCGGCACGTGCAAGCTGGTGTCGACGGAGACTCAGGAGACTCGAGGAGCCGCAAACAGCCACCCGGTGGATGTCTCTGCCGTGACAGCGATGCTGGCGGCGAAGTGGAAAGGCGGCGGGCAAGGCGATCCGGGCAGCAAAGGTTCAGAAAAGGATGCGATAAAGCCCGGGCAGATCCGAACCTTCAAAATCTCGAGCCTGGATCCGCAGCAGAAACGCATTCAGCTCGAAGTCGCCTGAATCTGTCACCGTACATTACTTCCTAGTACCTCCAATCGGTATATACTATTGGGATGTCGGCTCCCCCCATTTGGGGGTAACGCCGCTTCGGAGGTAACAGAGTGAAACGTCAGTTTCTGATGTACCTGTTCATGGTAGCGACGATGGCGATATCGCTATCGGCTTCCCCCATACCGTTCGGCGCGTTCCTAACCGGACCCGCTGAATCCCCGCCTAACGACTCGCCGGGAACCGGCTTTACCACTGTAACCATCGATCGAACCGCCCACACACTGAGCGTCTCCGTTGACTTTTCAGGTCTGGTCGCTCCGACAACAGCCTCTCATATCCATGTCGTCTCGCCGCCGAATCCTACGGGACCGGTCGCGACGGCTGTTCCTTACTTCCCTGGGTTCCCTATCGGTGTGATGGCAGGAACCTACATGCAGACGTTCGATACGCTCTCGGCAGATACTTATAACCCTGCGCTTCTGAACAGTATGATGCTCATGGGCAACGTATCTGCGGCGGAGGAGCTTTTATTCACCAGCATCGAGAGAGGGAACGCGTATCTGAATATACATTCAGAGGAATTCCCAATGGGTGAAATCCGCGGGTTCCTTGCCCCCATCCCCGAGCCGGCCACCCTTTTCCTTTCAGGCGCGGCGCTCGCTGCTCTTTCGTGGATGCGAAGGAGTCGTTCGCCCGCATAGGCGTATATTCCGTTTTGACCCAAAAGCCGCTATCGGGTGAGGAACCCGTAGCGGCTTTTCGCGTTATTGAGTATGATGAGCCTCACCTTTTGCTCCTCGAGACGTCTGAACACATCGCAAGCGGGGAATGGGGAATCTTGAGCGGACACGGACAAGCGGTTGCCGCCCTTGGAGCGAAAACGCAATCGGAATACGATGAAGCTGCCTTGATACGCGCGGCTCAGGCCGGGGATCAGTATGCGTTTGAGCGCCTCGTACAGGCTTATGATCAAAACGTTTTGCGGCTGGCAATGAATCTGTTGCGTTCACAAGAGGATGCAAGCGACATTTATCAGGAAGCGTTTCTCCGCGTCTACCGCAATCTCCATAATTTCCGGTTCGATTGCAGTTTCCATACGTGGCTGTATCGAATCGTGACCAACCTCTGCCTCGACCATCTGCGGAAACGAAAGGTTCGCAAAGAAGAGCCGACTGTCATGGATACGTCCGAAGGTCCGGTGGACCGGATGGAGATCGTGCCGGAGGAGCGCGCTGAAGGCAATCCGCAGCGCAACCTGATGAGCCAGCAGTTGAGCTCCCGCATCCGTGTTGTCCTATCAACCCTGACTCCTCGCGAGCGGATGGTTTTCGAACTGCGCCATTACCAGGGGCTGCGGTTGCGGGCCATTGGGGAGGTCCTCGGTACCACCGAGGAGGCGGCCAAGAATTGCCTGTTCCGCGCGACACAGAAGATGCGTGCCGCGCTAGGAGATTTTGTATGAACTGCGATGTGGTAATTAGCCAGATCCCGTTGCTGCTCTATGGTGAGTTGTCCTTTGAAGAAGAGGAACTCATGCAACAGCACCTGGATGTCTGCGGTAGTTGCCGGAGCGAGACGGAGAGGACGAAAGCTCTGCATGAGAGCATCGATTGCGCCGAGTTGGAACCGGATCCGGTCTTACTCGCGGACTGTCGGCGCAACCTTCGTATCGCGACGAGCGCCTTGGCTGAGAACGGCGGACCACACCGCAGAGCGTGGTCGGAGTTTATCGGCCGCCTGTCACCTCATGGTTCCGCCTGGAATTGGTTCGGTAAGCCGGTAAGCGCGGTGACTCTCATCGCGATGGGATTTTTTGGGGGCAGGCTGATACCTCCCGGAGGCGGCGCCCTCCAGGTGAGTCGTATGGCACTCGGAGAGAATGCTCCGGTTGCGTCCCGGGTTCGTTTCGTGGAACCGGGCAACTCCGGCCAGGTCCAGATCGTGCTTGAGGAAACGCGCCAGCGGGTTCTCTCCGGCGACGTCGACGACGACGCTATTCGGACATTATTGTTGCGGGCGGCCCGGGAGTCATCAGATCCTGGTGTCCGCGTTGAAACGATGGATCTTCTAAAGGCGCAACCGCAAGCAGCCGACGTGAAACGAGCGCTCTTACATGCTCTTCGAACCGATACGAATGCGGGTGTCAGATTGAAGGCCCTCGAGGCATTGCGACCCTCCGCGGCGGACTCGGAGACTCGGCATGCACTAGCAGAGGTCCTACTGAAGGATGAGAATCCGGGCGTGCGTACGCAAGCGATCGACTTGCTCACGTCTAAGCGCGAACCTGAATTGGTCGGGGTACTTCAGGAGATCATGACTCGCGAGAACAACAACTATGTGCGGATGAAGTGCCAACGCGCTTTGAACGAAATGAATGCATCCGTGGAGACCTTCTAGAGGATGTGGCGTAAGGGACTAGCTATCGGCATCACAGCGGTTCTGGCGCTGGCTCAAGAGGCGCCGATCCGGCGCGAAGGAGCCCATTGGGTACAAGTCATCACAGGGTCGATTGCGATCCCGTCTGATTGCCGCCTGAAGGTCGAGACCCGCGGTCCGGTGACATTGCGCGGGATTCAAGGGGAGCGGGTCAGCTACACGATCACTAAGAGAGTTCGCGCCAGGTCAGAGGCGGAAGCTCGCGCTTTGTTGAATGCCGCCGCGGTGCGGACAGCGGCGCGCAATGGTTCGGCCAGTATCACCCTCGCACAACGGACGCGTCCCCTGGTCACCGCCGAAATGGAATTGGGCAGCCGCCCCGACCTCGAAGAAGCGTCGGTGGAGACGGTCGGCGGGGATGTTCAGGTCTACGACATTCAAGGCACGGTTCGAGCTGAGTCGGGCGGAGGATTGATCCAGATGGACCGGATCGGCGCGGATGTTACCGCGAAGACCGGCGGTGGAGAGATCCGGTTGGGCAGGATTGATGGCTCGATACGTTGCTTCTCCGGCGGGGGGCTGATCCAGGTCGACCACGCGGGCAAGGAGTCGTGGCTCGAGACGGCCGGAGGAGACATATTTGTCCGCGAGAGTGGCGGTCCGCTTCACACGTCGACTGCCGGTGGAAACATCCAAATCCAGCGTTCGGCTGCCATGGTATCGGCACGGACATCCGGTGGACGGATTGAGGTCCTTCGAGCGAACGGGATCGTGCTTGCGGATAACTCCGGAGGATCGATTCAGGTCGGGTCCTCGACGGGCGTGCGAGTTGCATCAGCGGGCGGCAGCATCCGCCTGCGCGGATCTTCGGGTTCGCTTCGCGCCGTCACCGATGTTGGGAGCATCCTTGCCGAACTGATGAGCGGTGTACCGCTGCAAGACTCGACCCTCAGCACCGGAGCTGGTGACATAACCGTTTATATTCCGTCTAACCTTGCGTTGACGGTCAAGGCGTTAAATGAGAACGGTCCCGCGGGCCGGATCGTTTCGGAGTTCTCCGAGATCATGGTCCGCAACGCATCGGAACCGGCCAGAGAGCACGTTCTTGCCGAAGGCGTGTTGAACGGGGGCGGCCCCGTTTTGCGGCTGACATCGACCGGTGGAACGATCTATGTGAAGCGTCAGCGGTAGCGCCGGGTGATAATGCAACGCCGAAGTCCGCGCGAGAGGATTTGAGATGAAGCAAGTACAGAAATGGGCGCAGACGGCCGGCATTGCCGTGGCGCTCGCAACCGGCGAGGCCGGTTGGACTTTTGAACCACCACAGCCCCCGCCCCCACCACCTCCGGAACGAGTGATCATAGCCAAAGGCAGCGGCAGTTTTCTTGGAATCGGCGTTCAGGAGATTGACGCGGATCGGGCCAAGGCTCTGAATCTAAGCGAAGAGCGAGGTGTAGAAGTCACGCGCGTCGAAGACGATAGTCCGGCCGCCAAGGGCGGAATCAAGACTGGGGACGTCGTGCTCGAATACAACGGAGACCGAGTGGAGGGGGTTGAGCAATTCATGCGCATGGTGCGCGAGACGCCACCCGGACGCGAGGTGAAGCTATCGATTGCGCGCAATGGAAGTCCGCAGCAACTCACGATGAAAACCGGATCAAGGAAGACCTTGATGACATCCCGCTACGGAGATGCGGTAGACATTCCGCGCATCGAGATCCCCGAAATCAACATTCCCGATGTCCCACGCGCGGTGATGAGCTGGCGCAGCAGCGTCGCGGGAATTGAGGCCGAATCGCTCGACTCGCAATTGGCCGAGTACTTCGGTGTAAAAGAAGGCGTTTTGGTTCGTTCCGTCGTTCGCGGTTCCGCTGCCGAGAAGTCAGGACTGCGGGCCGGCGACGTGATCGTCAAAGTTGACGACACTCGCATCAGCAACCCGCGCGAGATCTCCACTACCATTCGGGCGAACCGCTCCAAGCAAACGCTTCCGGTTCAGGTCGTTCGCGACAAGCGCGAACTCACACTTCAGTTGCCCGTCGAAGACTCCGCCTCTGACACGTATCACGCGATGCCGAAACGTAAGTAGATTGTCCTCCCTGCGATTCGATCCTTGCGGCCCTGGTATTACGCTTGGGCCGCTTTCTTTTTGGAGGTCTCCATCGCCTGACCGCGCGTCGGCCAGGAGCGGTCGAGATACGCTCGCAAACGGAGCACACCTTGTGATTTGAGCTGCGACACGCGAGATTCGTGGATCTCCATCACGCTCGCGATCTCACGAAGCGTCAGCTCTTCCAGATAGTACAGGCTCAACACGGTCCGTTCCGGGTATGGCAGGCGGTCCACAGCGCGGACCAGCAAGCGGTTCAGTTCGGCTTTTTCGAGAAGCCGGGAAGGCCAGTGCTGCTCGGTATCCGAAATCTGGTTGATCATTTCGGATCCGGGCTCTTCCCATGACATATCCAGGCTGCCCACCGTCAGGCCGTGCGTGTCTCCAAGCCACTCCTGGTACTCGTCGAGCGTGATCCCGAGGTATTGAGCGATTTCCTCTTCGGTCGGCTCACGGCGAAGTTCCTGCTCCAACTGAGTTACGGCTGATTCGATCAGGCGAGCGCGCTTGCGCTGTTGGCGAGGAGCCCAATCCATCTGCCGCAAGCTGTCGAGGATGGCGCCACGAATCTTGTACTCGGCATAGGTCTTCAGCTTGACTCCCTGCGTCGGATCGTACCGGTCGATCGCGGAGATCAGTCCCAACGTGCCCGTCGAGATCAGGTCTTCGAGGCTGATGCTGCCCGGAACGCGCTCATGGATGCGGCGCGCAATCAGGCGGACTTGCGGCATGTGCTCCAGGATGACGTGTTCGCGTTCGGTTTCAGTCAGGCGGGCGTTGGCGGCGGTGGTCATTGTAGTGGCGATCCTTTCTTCTTTGCGCGTGGCGGCGAGGGAACCCGTGATCCCTGGGAGGAAGCTGGTTTCTTGAATGGCTGCCGTGTTCACGCACGTAAGGAATGCAGGCTATAGCCCAAAAGGGATATGTAGGGTTATCAGGAACTTACGGAGGGAGTATTCACTGTTGGCGTTTCAAACTGGAACGAATGCATCGACCTCGTTCCATTTTGGAGCACCAATTCGAGACAGGGGTGGAGATGGACCGTTTTGTTATACTGAAATCGCCCCCGATACGAAGGGGACCAGGAAGTCACAACTCTGGGGTCAATCCAGATCAACGCGGCGAAAGGGGCGGATTCCGCCCCTTTCTCCTTTTGAGCCTATGAAACACCGGGTTCTGATCATCGAAGACGAGGAGAAGCTCCGTCGGGTCGTGCAGTTGCAACTGCAATCCGCCGGCTTCGATGTCGATCAGGCCGGGTCGGCTGAGGAGGCCATGCGTTCGGCGGACCGCGCAGATCTGATCATCACCGACCTGAAGCTGCCGGGCATGGACGGTCTGCAGTTTATCGGATCGCTCCGGCGTCAGGACTCTCGCACTCCGGTGGTCGTGATCACGGCTTTCGGGTCAGTGGAAACGGCCGTAGAGGCGATGAAGTCCGGCGCCGCGGATTTCGTAACGAAGCCGTTTTCCCTCGACCATCTCGTGACCGTGGTACGAAAGGCCCTCGAGGTCCGCGCCCTGCAGGAGGAGAATACCCGCCTGCGGGAGGAACTCGGGGTCCGTTATGAGTTCGACAACATCATAGGCCGAAGTCCCGCGATGCAGGAGATTTTCGCGACGGTCGTCCGTGTGGCTCCAACGCGCGCGACAGTGCTGCTGGCCGGCGAAAGCGGCGTGGGCAAGGACCTGATTGCGCGCGCCATTCACTTTCACTCTCCGCGGCGTGACAAGCCTTTCGTCAAGATCAACTGCACGGCGCTTCCCGAGAATTTGATGGAAAGCGAGCTGTTCGGCTACGAAAAAGGCGCATTTACGGGCGCGGTCACAAGCAAGCCAGGAAAATTCGAGCAAGCCGACACCGGCACCGCGATGCTCGATGAGATCGGCGATGTGCCCCCGGCGATTCAGGTAAAGCTGCTTCGGATTCTGCAGGAGCGCGAACTGGAGAGGCTCGGCAGCAACAAGACGAAGCAGGTGGATGTGCGTGTGGTTGCGGCAACGAACTCGGACCTCCGGGTCGCCCTCGAGAACGGCACTTTCCGCGAGGACTTGTACTACCGGCTGAATGTGCTTCCGATCAACATCCCGCCGCTCCGTGAGCGAAAAGTCGATATCCCCTACCTCGCGGAGCACTTCGTACAGAAGGTCTCCAAAGAGATGGGTCGCGGGTGCAGGATGAGTGAGGATGCGCTCGAGAAGATGATGGCGTATGACTGGCCTGGCAATGTCCGTGAACTGGAGAATGCGATCGAGCGAAGTATTCTGCTGTGCTCGGGTGATGTGCTGAACGCCGCGGATGTCCGGTTGGACGCGGCGCGCACGAGGCCTACCGGCCCTTTGTCGAATTTCCTTCCTGAAGGGATGAATCTCGATCAATACGAGCAGTCGATCATAAGGGAGGCCTTAAAACGGGCGGGTGGCAACAAAAGCCACGCGGCGCGGCTTCTCGGAATCACGAGAAATGCTCTTCGATACCGTTTGTCGCAGATGGGGATCGATGACGCTACCGCGCAAGCCCATTGAACCACATCCAAATGCCCTAAAGCCACCGCTTCCGCTGCCGATGAGCCAATTATGGAGCTCGCCGAGCGGATCTCACCGGAGCGATAATTCGGCTTTCGGTCGAAAGTGATGAGCCGGTTACACATCCGTTTGCGCGCTTGCTAATAGGAAGTGCCTCATGTAAATTGGGGCACAACAATTCGAGTTCTGGAGGGAACCCATGTTTTGTCCGAATTGCGGAGCCACCGTCCAAGGGCGCTTTTGCGCAAAGTGCGGGACTGCGGTGGATGCAGCTTCTTCCGCATCGGCCGGCACGCCATCGGCCGGCCCTACGCCAGGTGCTCAGGCTTATAGCACTGGTCCTGGAGCTCAGCCGTACTCTGCGCCGACAGCTACTGCGGGAGGTATGTCGGAGAACGTGGCTGGAGCGCTCTGCTATGTCCTCGGATTGATTACAGGAATTCTTTTTCTGGTTCTGGCTCCCTACAATCAGAACAAGTTCGTTCGATTTCACGCATTTCAGGCTATCTTTTTCCATGTAGCCTGGATCGTGCTATGGATTGCGGATACGATGATGGCATTCGTCCTGCCCTGGTACCTGATGAGCCTGATCGGTATGCTGCTCGCCCTCGGTGGCTTGGCCCTATGGCTAATCCTGATGTTCAAGGCCTACAACAACGAACGGTTCAAGCTGCCGATTGTCGGCGACCTGGCCGAAAAGCAAGCTTAGTTCGTACACATTCGACGAGCCGTACGCGTCCAAGCGTAGTGCGGCTCGCTCTATTCCTCCTGCCCGTCCTGTGCCTGGCCCAAGTCCCGACAATTGGCGTAGTCGAAGTTTTCGGCACGCGGAAGATTGCGCCGGAAGATATCCGGCGCATCGTAGGCGTGGCGCCAGGCGCGCGATTGCCGTCGTCGAAGGGAGCCGTTGAGGATCGCCTGCAGGCGATAAAGGGCCTCGAAAGCGCATCGCTCGAAGCCGCATGCTGCGAAGACGGCAAAGTCATCCTCTATATCGGCATTCACGAGGAAGGTGGGCCGCCGCTAGCCTTCCGTGACTATCCGACCGAATCGCCGGATATGCCGGAGGCGATCTCGAAGGCCTATTCACAGTTCCTTGATCGCGTGCAGGAAGCCGGCAAAGCTGGCGAAGGTTCCGAAGACCTGACGGCTGGCCACTCGCTCATGGCGAATCCGGCGGCACGTCAGGCGCAGATGGATTTTATCCCCCTGGCCGATACTCATGCCGCTGCGTTGCGGGATATTCTCCATCGATCCTCCGACTCGGACCATCGCGCGATCGCAGCGTACGTACTCGGCTACAGCTCGGATAAAAAGGCGGCGCTCGAAGATCTCGCGTATGCGCTCCACGACCCCGACGCTACGGTGCGTTCCAACGCCTCACGCGCCATCGCGGCCATCGGCACGTATGCAGTAAAAAATCCGTCGGCCGAATTGCGAGTCCAGCCGTCGTGGTTTGTGGAGCTATTGAATTCGCCCGTGTTCACGGACCGGAACAACGCGGCTATTGCGCTGGTTACGCTCAGCGAGTCGCGAGACCCCGGCATTCTGGAAGAGATTCGGACTGGAGCCCTTCTGTCAATCGTGGAGATGGCCCGATGGAAGCACCTGCCCCACGCGTTGCCGGCGTACATTCTCCTCGGCCGAACAGCCGGAATCCGGGAAAACGAACTTCAGGACGCGTGGACGAAGGGTGAGCGCGACAGGATTATCGCGACGGCGACCGGCCTAAAAAAGAAATGAGTTCCGCCGGATCGTCGGAGATGATTCCGTCGACGCCGCATTCAATCAGGCGCCGCCAATCCTCCGGTTTGTTCGCTGTCCAGGCCACCACCTGAAGGCCAGCCTCGTGGGCAGCCTCGACCTGCTCCTTTGTTACCAGCCTGTAGTTCGGCGAGACGATCTCCGCCCCGGCCTCTTTAGCGATGGCCACGAAACTCTTGGGCTCGCCCTCGTACAGTGCAGACAGCCGCAGGGCCGGATCGAGCGTTTTCATGGCATGCAAGGTCCGGAAGTCAAAAGACTGAACAATGACTCGATTGGCCAAGCCATGGGTGTGGATCGCGTTGTACAGCAGCTTGGCGAAGAGCTCGGGCGCGGGACTCAGGTCCGGGTATTTGGGGGAACTTTTCATTTCGATATTGAACTCGAACTTACCATTGTGTGCGAGTGCGAGAACTTGATCCAGGGTGGGAATCCCGGCGCCCGGCGCTGGTTTCTGCTTGGGATAGAGTGGATTTTTCAGCGAACCACAGTCCACTCGCCTCAACTGCTCGAGCGTCAAGGTACGGATCGGAGTCTTACCCGCGACTCCGGTGCAGATCACCGGGTTAATCGTCGGGTCATGCGAAACGACCAGCACATCGTCTCTGGTGACGGCCAAATCCAGCTCGACAACATCCACGCCGGCTTTAATCGCATACTCAAACGCCGGCAAGGTATTCTCCGGCAAGACGGCGCGCGCGCCTCGATGACCGTGAACGATTACCTTGGTGGCGCCCATTGCGGCGATGCTCATAAACACCAATACAGGTAAGGTTCGCATGAGGGGGATCAGATATATTGTAAGCGTGACTCGAAGGGATCTCGTCCGCGCCGGCGCCATGACTGCGGCGAGTTATTCACGCGTCCTTGGCGCGAATGACCGGATTCGGATGGGATATATCGGGATCGGCAACCGTGGAGACCAGGTCCACGAAGCATTTCTGGAACATGGTGACGCCCAGACAGTCGCTGTCTGTGACCTGCGCGAAGATTACATGGAATTCGCCGCTAGAAATCGCGCGGCGCACCGAAGAAATACAAGGAATATCGAAAACTCCTCGACGACAAGGATGTCGATGCCGTCGTGATCGCAACGCCGGACCATTGGCACGCGCTGCAGTTCATTCACGCATGCGATGCCGGGAAGGATGTGTACGTCGAGAAGCCGTTCAGTCTCACGGTAACGGAAGGACGCAAGATGGTGCAGACTGCCGATCGCGCCAGGCGCGTGGTGCAGGTGGGAATCCAGCGGCGTTCAGCCAAATTCCTGCAGGAAGCCGCTGAGTTCATTCGATCGGGCGGAATTGGACACGTGACGGTAGCCAAGGGTTATCACGTCACGAATGAATGGCCAAACGGCATCGGTTCATTCGCGGACGGCGCGGCGCCCACTAGTTTCGAATGGGACCAGTGGCTCGGGCCTGCTCCGAAAGTACCGTACAACAAGAATCGGAGTTTCTACAATTTCCGCTGGTTTTACAACTACTCCGGCGGTCAAGTCACGAATTTTGGAGTGCATTATTTCGATATGCTGCGCTGGTGCCTCGGCCAGGATGCCGCGAATGCCGTGACTGTCATGGGTGGGAAGTACGCAGTAAAGGACAACCGTGAGATCCCGGACACTCTCGAAGCGCTCTGGGAGACACCCGGACCGGCTATGATCGTGTTCTCGCAATATAACGCGAACGCTGCCGGCGGAAATCCCCAGAGTTCGGACATGGAGTTGCGAGGGACCAAAGGCACGGTGTACCTCCATTCGAATCGATGGGAGGTCGTGCCGGAGCGCGTAACAGAGGCGACTTCGCCGGCTCGTACCCCATTGGACCGCGATGTAGAACGCTCATACGGTCCTACGAAAAAAACGGTGATCGAGCCCAAAGGCGGCAAGGGTAGCATCGATACGGCCTTCCATGCGCGAAACTTCCTCGATTGTGTGAAGACTCGCGGCAAGACGAACTGCGATGCGTTAACCGGCCACCTGTCCACGGTAGGTCCCCTGATCGCGAATATCGCGCTGAGGACAAAATCCTATCTGGAATGGGATGCCGCGGCCGAGCGATTTACGAATAATATTGCGGCGAATAAGCTATTATCGTACGAGTATCGCGCGCCGTATAAGCTGGGGTAAGCGGTCTCCTTCAGAGGGTTGTGCGAGTGACGTCGCAGACGCAGCAATCGCTGCAGCTCAAGCACTTCAGACACCGGTGGTTCTCGCAGCAATCCTTGGTGCAGGACACGCAAATATCGGTCGAAGGCTGGCCACAAATGCTGCAGACAAACACCTGAGTTTCTGTCACTTAGTCTTCCTCCGCACCGGTCTTGGCGTTGGTTTCGGCATGGTTTCGGGCTCGAACTTCCGCGACAACTCGGTCCGGCAGCGCTGAGCCTCGGCGTTGATCACCTTTAAATCATTTTCGCGCGCCGCCGCGAGTTCCACCGAGTGTTGCCGCAGCATGTCGCGATGTCGGGAATTATCCGCAATAAATCGGGCAATATCATCGGCGAGCGACGGCCCTTGATACTTTCTCACGCCGTCTTTCAACGACTGCAGAAACAAATCCATGCTGTCCATCCGAAACAGAGCATCCAGAGAAGCAGATAATTTTTCCGGATCTTTGGCGACTTTCTCGGCGGCGGCAATCAGCAACTGCACACTCGTCTTCGATGATTGCAACTGTTGCAGATAGGCGTCGGGAGCACCCTTCTCCATCCATTCTTTCGGTCGCACGCGGGCCAATAAGTCTTCCACCCGGGCAACATCGGATGCCATTGCTGCCATCTTCGCCTTGACGTCCCATTCAGAGGCAACGCCTTCCGGCGAAGTGGTCTGGGTTTGCGCGAAGGCGCAGGCAATGGTGAACAGGATCGCAGTGGACCAATGTCTCATGACGTGTATACAGGAATGACGCTTTATAGATCGAAATCGCTACTCGTTCGCAGGAGCAGCCGGGGGAGGTGGCGGAGGAGGCGGGGGCGGATTGTTCGTATCGGTATCACCGGGGCGGCCTCCGCCCGTGCTGCCAGGCACAGGCGAACCACCGGCGGTTGGCGCCCGATAAACGATCCGATAGATTGCCTCGGCCGCTGCGCGCAGCCCTTGCTGAATAGTGGCATCCCTCACAGGAGAAGAACGCTGCGCTAACGGCTGATCGCGATATACGCGCAGAGACTCGCCGGGACTCACCAACTTCGGACTGCTGGATCCGATCAGCGCGTGTCGAACCTCTACCAAGCCCTCTTCCACAGAGACAAGCGTAGATTCACCATCGTCAACTGTAACGTCGAAGACGGTACCTCGAACCGAGATGACGGCTGTGGGCGTGTTGATCCGGTTGTTATTCGGCTGCCCTCCTAGCCTCTGGATGTGAACTTTGACGCGTCCAAGGACCAAATCAAGCAGATCTTTGAGATTGGAAGGATTCGCACGGAACACCACTCGCGAGTTTGGATAAACCTCAAATGTACTTCCGTCCGATACCTCGAAAACCGCAAACCCGTCGGTACCCGTGAGAATGATCTGTTTCACCTGCACAACACTGCCTACCTGCAGAGCCCAGGGGGTCGAGTCCTTCAAAACGGAAACTTGGCCGGTCATCTGCGTGACCTTCGCCGCGACATCGGATGAGAAGATAGAGGGGAGGCTCTGAGCCGAACACACACAGGCCAAAGCTGCGGACAACAGCAAGGCTGTTACATGGTTCGGGATGGAGCTCATGCCGTAGAACCTCAGTCTAACATCAAAATTGCATTGCAAACAGGGGACCTATCGCAAAAAATGGACGCAATCCCTTGTTTGTCAAATATTTAAACACCGGACGAGCACAGGTTCGGGTTAAAATGGACTCATTTGTGTGTCGTAGCGCCACAGTACTGATTCTCGCCGCCGCGTCCATCGCCGGAGCTTGGGCACAGTCGACGCCTACGCTCGACTGGCGCCGTGTCGGCAACACGGTTGTCGATCTCTCCCTTGCGTCGCCGGCGGGTGGCCCTATCGACCGGGTCTGGTACTCGGCGGATGGCGCACGTGTATTCGCGCGTACGGCATCCGGAAAAATCTGGCACACCAGTGATTTTGAATCCTGGCGGCCGGCAACGGACGTTGAAGCGCCGGAGCGGAAAGCGGAACGGGCCGGACCCGATGGAGCGGTTGCAATCGCCAACGGAGTTCGCGCCAGCCGGCTGTACGCCGCGGGGCGATTCGCTTATCGATCCGATGACGGCGGACTGAACTGGACCAACGTCACGCGGAGCGGAGCGACGTCAATCATCGGCGGCCCATTGCGCGATGCGGCAACCTCGCCGCGCAACCCCGACGAGGTCATCGTGGCAGGCACGAACGGCTTATGGCGTTCGCTTGATGGCGGCGATTCGTGGACGGGACTCAATGAAGGGTTTCCCAACCTGCCGGTTCAGCGCATTCTGCTTCCCTCGACTGCGGACAATTCGGTCCACATCGTCGTAGGCGATTCTGAATTTTCATGGCGTCCCGGCGAGGGTTCCGCATGGCATCCGGCTCGGTCACCGATTCTGGCCGCGGAGTCTCAGTTGAAGTCTGAGGCGTCGGCCAAATTAGGAATGAATATCACAGCGATCGCCGTTGGCGCAGGGTTCATGTACGCCGGATCGGCCGATGGCGCCCTGTTGGTTTCGCGCGATGGCGGCGCGAATTGGGCCACATCGGGCGTTGTCGCCGGGGCGGGCCGGGTTGACCGGATCATCGTGGATTCCCGTGAGTCGAATACGGCCGTCGCTTCGACGCAATCGGGAGGGCGGGCGAAAGTTCTGCGGACGGCCACCGCCGGGGTGTTCTGGGAGGATGTGACCGGCAACCTGCCGGCGGCTACCAGAGTACGGGGAGTGACGTTCGACCGCGCATCGAATGCCGTGTATGCAGCCACCGATCGAGGCGTGTATTTCGGCTACTCGGATTCGGGCGCTGTTTCCTGGACTCTCTTGCGTGAAGGCGCAGCTACGGATGTTGCGCTCGACGGAGACGCCAACCAGCTTTATGTAGCAATGGAAGAAACTGGGGTATTCGCTGCTCTCGCGCCGCATAGAATGCGCGATCCGCGCGTTGTCAGTGCTGCCGACCGCATTGCGCGCGCAGCCGCTCCAGGATCGCTGCTAAGCATCATCGGAGCAAGGGTGCAATCGGCGCGAATCGGGGATCAGAACGCTCCCATCCTCGCCGCGAGCGATGTCGAATCGCAGATTCAGGTTCCATTCAATACGCCGGGCACGAACGTGCAACTCGCCACACAAACCGCCCAAGGCAACCGCCAGGTCGGCTTAACCGTCCTTCCCGCCTCGCCATCGATTTTCGTGGACCCCGATGGTGTCGCTCTCGTGATGAACGCAGATACAGGTCTGGTCTTGGACCCGGCAGCGCCGGCGCGATCGGGAGCCCGGCTGCAAATCCTCGCCACAGGCCTCGGCCAGGTCACTCCCGAATGGCCCACCGGCTTCGCTGCTCCCGTTGAAAACGCGCCCAAAGTCGTTGCCGCTGTCCGTGCTTTCCTTGACCGTGAACCGCTTGAAGTGACGCGTGCTACGCTTGCGCCCGGATACATCGGAATGTACCTGGTGGAAGTGCGGCTCCCTGCCATCGTGAATCGTGGCACCGCCGAGTTCTACATCCAGGCGCAGGACCAGCCGAGCAATCGCATTCGAATTTATCTGGAGCCTTAACCGTGATGAAATCCGCCGCTGGCGTCCTTTTCGCGGGACTGTCGATCGCTTTTTTTGCGCAAGCGCAGGAAAAACCCGCCGAAAAATTAGCGCCTTATTACCCCACGCCGCCGTCCATTGTTCAGAAGATGCTGGAAATTAGCGGACTGAAACCGGGCGAAAGGATGTTCGATCTGGGCAGCGGGGACGGCCGCATCGTTTTAATGGCGGCTTCGAAATTCAAAGCGAAAGCAACCGGCGTTGAACTGGACGCATCTCTTGCCAGACAGAGCGCCGAGGAGATACGGCGCAGGGGCCTCGGTAAAACTGCAGACGTCATCCATGGGGACATCCTTAAACAGGATTACTCATCTGCCGATGTGATCACGGCATATCTCCTGCCCCAAGCGATGCAACTCGTGCGGCCCATACTGGAGAAACAACTGAAGAAAGGCTCCCGTGTCATCGCGCACGATTTCGAGATGACCGGGTGGACGCCGGAGAAGGTCGAGAGCCTCGAAGACGACGAGGGCCGCAGTCACACCATTTTTCTCTATCGGCGGTAAAATTGAAAGCACTTTTGGCGGGAGGAAAAATTGGCCGTACAACACACGATGGTTCCCTATATGTGGCGCCGCCACTTGGGCATCGTGCGCGCAATTCTCGCGCTCCTTTGCGTAGCGACCTATGTAATTTATCCCGTTCGCTACGGTGTTTTGATCGCAAGCATCGCCGCATTGTACGCGGCGTACAGCATCCTGACGCTGCTAAGGGATACCGTCGAGAGCAATATGTATCCGCTTTCGATGCTGCTGCTGGACGGAGTCTTCTTCCTGCTCTGCGCGCTGCACCCGAGTAAACAAGGCCTTTGGTTAAGCACGGTAGCGTACTTCTATGTCCTCGCCTTCTCGGCCCTGCTATACGAGTGGTGGCACGTCTGCGCAGTAGTCTGCGGTTCCGCCTTCTTCTTCGCGGCCTTCCGACCTACGCCTTCCATGTGGCTTTGGCCATCGGTGGTGCTTGGGGGTGTTCTCGCAGTCGTGCTTGCGCTTCATAAGCACAGCTTTCAGGACCGCCTGTCGGCCGCATTGAGGCGGTCGGTTATCTCTCGTTCGGAGGCGGAGACTGCGCGGGAATCCGAACGCCAGCGTATCGCCGACGATTTTCACGATGGCCCGCTGCAGAGTTTTATCAGCTTTCAGATGCGGCTCGAGATCATCCGTAAACTGCTCGAGCGCGATCGCGAGGCTGCAATGCGCGAGCTGATGCAGTTGCAGGACCTCGGGCGGGCACAGGTAACCGAACTGCGCGCGTTCGTACGCGGCATGCAGCCGGCCGACGTGAGCCCGAGCAATCTGCAATCCGCGATCCGTGAGGCCGTTGAGCATTTCGAGCGCGACAGCGGCATCTCGGCCACACTGATGTGCGGCGACGTGTCCGTTCTGGAAGAGGGCGCCGCCGCGGAGTTTCTGCAGATCGTGCGCGAAGCGTTGAACAACGTCCGCAAACATTCCAAGGCGTCAGAGGTGTCGATCGTGATCGAATCCAACGATAGCGGCGTCGACATGATCGTTGCCGACGATGGGAGCGGGTTCCCGTTCAGCGGCGCGTACTCGCTCGACGAACTGGAGATTTTGCGCCTGGGCCCGAGGAGCATCAAACGGCGCGTTCGAACTTTGGGAGGCGATCTGACGATTACCTCGCGGCCACCACAAGGTTCGTCGGTCCACGTCCACATTCCTGCATGAGAATCGGTCTCGCGGTGTGCCTGGTTTTCCTGATCGGGTGTTCGCGGTACGCCGATTTCACGCTTCCCGTATTAGCCGGCTCCGCCAGGAAAGGTCACGTACGAATGGAGCGTTCACCCTTCGCCAGTCATCCCTCGCGGTTCAGATTGGGATCGCGTCGACGCGCTGAACCCATCGGTCGTCCGTGATGCGTCCGGCACATTGCTCAACTTCTATTCCGGGTATGACGGGAAAAGCTGGCACACAGGGATCGCGTCTTCGCAGGACGGCCTTTCCTGGCAGAAGAAAGGGAAAGTATTTTCGCCGGACTCCGCCACTTGGGAGGGCGGCTATATCGCTGCGAACGGATCGTCTCTTTCTCAGCCCGCCGGTATCCTGCACTGGTATCAGGGCGCTCGCGTGCCTCGGATCGGACTCGTGGTTGGTTCGAAAAAACACGGACCACCCGTACTGGTTCCCGGGCCGCGGGGTAGTTGGGATGAGCGCGGCGTGGCCGATCCGTACGTCATCAAAATCGGCGACTACTTCTACATGTACTTTCTCGGTCAGGATCGCGCGCGCCGGCAAAGGTTGGGTGTCGCGCGGTCCAAAGACGGTGTCATCTGGCAGAAGTATCGCGGGAATCCGATCCTGGAGCTCGGGGCCCCCGGCAGGTTCGATGACACCGGTCTGGGTGAGCCGGCCGTGTGGTCGCAGCACGGATGGTACTGGATGCTGTACACTGCGCGCGATCGCAAAGAATACCGGCGGCTGGGCCTCGCGCGATCGCGAGACGGTGTGACATGGATGCGCGTCAGTGAGCAGCCGGTACTCAGCGGCACACAAGAATGGAACTCCAAGGTGGTCTGCGATCCTACCGTTCTTCTCGATGGTGATCTCGTGCGGGTGTGGTTCGGCGGTGGTGACAGGGCCGAGCCGGCCGAGAATCTGAACGGACAAATCGGGTACGCTACGCTGAAGCTGACACTCACGCCATGAGGATCGGGATTACCTGTTATCCGACATATGGCGGCAGCGGTATCGTCGCTACCGAACTCGGGTTGGAACTCGCGAATCGCGGACACGAGGTGCATTTCATCTCGTATGCGAACCCGATCCGGCTCGATCCCGGAATCCCGCGAATCCACTATCACGAAGTCGAAGTCTCGCAGTATCCACTGTTCTATTACCCTCCCTATTGTCTGGCGCTAGCGTCGCGAATGGCGGAGGTAGCGGAGCGGTATGAACTGGATCTACTGCACGTTCACTACGCGATCCCTCATTCCATCTCGGCGCTGCTTGCGCAGCAGATGCTCGAAGGCCGGCGCAAACTGCCGTTCATAACGACGCTGCATGGCACGGATATCACACTCGTCGGCGCCGACCGTTCGTACTTCCCGATCACAAAGTTTTCCATCGAGCGGTCGAACGGAATCACCACGATCAGCGAATACATGCAGAAGCGGACCACCGATGTGTTCGGGATTCGGAATGAGATCCGCGTGATTTACAACTTCGTGAACGTCGATCTATATAAACCGGATCCCGAATCGAAGCCGGAGCGAAAAGATTCTTCTGCACATCTCGAACTTCCGTCCCGTGAAACGCGTTCTGGATTGCATTCGAATCCTCGCCGAGGTCCGCAAGACCGGCCCCGTCCATTTGCTGATGGCGGGAGATGGCCCCGAACGCGGACCGGCCGAGATGTTGTCACGCGACCTCGGCGTCGAAAAAGACGTCACGTTCCTGGGGAAGCAGGATCATGTCGAGCGGCTGATCCCTAAAGCGCATGTTCTTCTGCTGCCCAGTGAACTGGAGGCCTTCGGTCTGGCGGCACTCGAAGCCATGGCTTGCGGCGTTGTCCCTGTTGCGACCGAATGCGGGCGGTGTGCCCGAATTGGTCACTCACGAAGTCGATGGGTTCGCCGAAGCAGTGGGAGATGTCGAATCGCAGGCTCGGCGCGTGGTCAGCCTCTTAACGAATGATGCTTTGTTCGATAGGATGTGTTCCGCCGCACGTGACTCCGCCGTGGGACGATTCGCAACCTCGCGAATCATCCCGCAGTACGAGTCGTATTACGAAGACGTTCTTCGGTAGTGACGGCGTCCGGTTTACTGAATGACCACCTTCTCCACGGACTGATTATCGTACTCGTCCGTCACGCGGATCGCGATCGTTCGCTCCGTCGTTCCCGAAGCGTCAAGGCTCAGCTCATATTGAAGCGCAGGAGCATCGGACAGACGCGTGGTCGGTTGTACGACAATCCAGTCACTCCCGTTCATCGAGTACTCGGCCTTTGAGATAACGCTGCGGTCGTCGGCCGCACGCCAGCGCACGCTCACCTTCGATCCATTCCTGGCGCCCGAAAGACTGGAGATCTTAGGCGCCGTGTTGTCGATGATGAACCGCTCGCTCTCGATGGAGGCGCTCAGCGCCTGGTCAGGAGGATTGTCCGGCGAATCGGACGCCGTCACACGCACGATGTACTCACCGTCGGGGAACGTATTCGACTCCCAACTCAGGAACTTGTCCTTCAGTTTGTCGCGAAGGAGTTTCCATTCTTTCTCCTGGACACCGCGGATCTGCACCATGTAAACCAGGTCGTCGCCATTTGGATCGCTGGCGGCCCAGCGTACTCCAATGAAGCCCTTGGCGTAGTTCATCGTCTGGTTCGAGGAGAGTCCCTCGAGGGAAATCGATGGCCCGGTGGTTCGTTTCTTTTGCCCTAGCGGCGGCAGACTGATGTTGTTCGTCGCGGTCACCGAGAGTGTCGGCGCGGGAAACCGGTAATTGGAAGGAGTGATTTCGATCTCGTCCAACGCAGGAGCCACGTTCTTGGCCATATACGCAAGCTCGAGCTCACGCAACTCGGGTGAACCACCCTGGGCGCCGCCGTTGAGGGTGATCCGATATTGGAGGAACCGGGCCGACGGGGAAACGATACGCCCTGCTTCATTCACGCGTGCCCAGGGACTCCAGTTCTTCTGGGGCCGGTCGAGGTTGCCGGATCGAGTTTCGATGCCAACTGTGCCCTGGTTGGCCTCGCCTTTGTACCGCACACGGCCCCAATACGAGAAGTACTGCGCATCGAGCGGTTCGCTTTCGTACTTACCGGATTTCTGCGTTTCGGGACCCACCTGGTAAACCTTCCCGACGTTCCCGGAGGCTGCGAACAAGCGTCCATTCGGACCAGCGGTGAAGGCGGTAACCTGAGTGGGCGCAGCGTTGATCAACAAGGTACTTACGAGATCGCTATCGATGCGGTACACGTTGCCCTTGTTTCCCGTGCCCACAATCGGACGCTTTGACGAATCAAAGCCAATCGCATACACAATATCCTGTGGATGGGTCCAAACCCGCTGCGGAAACCCGTCCGCGCTGATGCGGTACAGATCCGATCCACCGGAAAGAGAAGGGGGCGCGGCCGGCGCCGGGACAGGCGGCGTGATCGAGGCTGCATTCCCCCCAGTCCTGGGTCCGCCACCTGCCGGACTACCAGGCGCGGGCTGAACGGTTGGAGTAGGGATGGACAAGTTGGAGGTGCTGCTAGGCGCGCTGGATTTCGTGCCGATGGCGGCGGCGTAGATAACACCGGTGTCGGTCACGGCGATCGCGGTCACTTCACGCTTCGACGCCTGGTGCAAAACGAACCCATCGCCCGTCGGCGAAATTCTCACGATAAGTCCGCCGGGTTCGGTACCGACGATCACGTTGTCCTTGGCATCGATAGCGAGCGAACGGGCGTGAGTCTCCTCGGTCCGGAAGAAGACGCTGCCCTTGCCGTCCGGCGTGACCTTGTGGATCTCCGCCGCCGTCCCCGGTCGCAACGAACAGGTCACCCTGTGAGTCAAACGCCAACGACCAGATGTACTTCGCCTTCGGATCGTAGAACACTTCGGGCTTGCCGCCCGCGTCCGACACGATAAACCTTGCCGTCAGGAGCGGTCGCGGCGTAGACGCGGTCGCGCTTGTCGACCGCAATCGCTTGGATCTGCAGTCCCGGCAAGTCGGCCAGCGTGCGGGACTTGCCGTCCGCATCGATGACGATCAGTCTTCGAAGTGGAACTGCCGGGACTGCCGCCGCCGGTGTACAGGTTCCCTTTGGAATCCGAAGCCAGAGCCCACAGATAGGCGATCGAGGGATCGGCCAGTTCGCGGAATACAGGCGCCAACGTCAGGCGGCCGTCGCTGCTGAGGGACAAATTCTCGAGCGTGCCTTTCTCGAAGTCGCTCTGGCCGGAATGAACCCAGCTTTGGGTTTCTACGGCGCTGGCGACGATCGTCAAGGCGAAGAGAGCACACGACGCCTTTCCGGGCGCCGTGTGCGGACGGAGATTTCGGATCATGTAAGAGAAGTATTCTATTTGACTGTAATCTTGAGGGCCTGGCTGCCGCTCACGACGTATTCGAACGGCACCGAGGTTTGCTCATACGTGCTGTCGCCGGAGCTGACAAGCGGACGACTGGCGGCACGGCTCGCCTGCATCACATTCAGACTGAGGCAGGCAGACTCGGAGCGTTTTGTCGTCCTCATAAAAGGTCGGACGCGCCTGAACGAGCGATACGTACAGGCGGTTGTTCGTGCGCTCCTGGTTGAGGAGCGAAACCGTCTCGGGTAAGATCCATGTAGCGGTTGGCCGACGCCGCGACGTTCTGTATGCGGTTCAAGGTGTCCGCGTCGCTCAGCAGGATGCGGTGCTCGCCTTTCGGCATGCCGGCCGGGATCTTCACTTTCACTTCACGCTCAATGCGCTCGCCGCGGAAAGGCCGGAGGAAGACCTTCACAGGCACTTCGTACCGGCCTGCACTTCGGAGTTCGCGATCCATGCCTGTTCAAGCGATCGCGATGCGGCGCTCCGGCAGCAGGTCGATCAGTGGCATTGACGCGCTTCAGTTTCGGCATTTTTACCGCGTTCCCGAACAGACGATTGAACTTGTCTCCCCAGTATCCGGCAAGCAGCATCGGACGTGGGGACAGGCAGCTCGCTCGGCGCCAGCATCGTCGATAGCGAGATATTCGGCTGACCGTCCAATTCGATCTCGCCGCTGAACCGGTAGGTGGCCTCTTCGGCGAAGTCGTTCATTCCGGAGACGGAATTGAACAGCGTGACCATCATCAGGTACGGCGTCCATTTCTGATGGACGAACACGTTGAATTGCAGATCCTTCTCTTTGCGAAGCGTGTTGCCGTCGCGTGTAGCTCCGGACCTTCACGGAAACCGGAATCATGTCGGCCGTCGCTCCAAGATCGCCCTGCGATCCCGCTATGCCGGTCCTGCTTCAACGCCCCGACGATTTCAGTCGCATTGCCGAACTTATTCGGCTGGAACTGGGAGGACAACACCATCAGGATCTCGCCCTTGCTCATGGGCATGCTGACAGGGCCGAGATTGAATAAAGGATGTCCGAAATCCGAGAACGCGCTTGCCGTCATTATAGGTGGCCGTGCCAAGGCCGGTTACGCTCATGTCGCCCGACACGAGGACGCCCGCGATGGCGTCGCCAGGCTGCAGCGCATCCTGCCAGTCCTTGGCAGGCTTCGGATCTCGCAGTGCCGCCGCTGCCCCGCCCTGGACCGCGGTGATTCCCATCTGGTTGAACATGGGCCCGAACTCTCTCAGCACGTTGTCATGGAATCCGGAGAAAACCAGCGGCGTCTCGATGGGAACCATCAAGGGCGTCTGGCGCGGCAGATTCCCGGACGCTCCCGCCGCGACGGCTTGAGAAAGCAACTCACCCGGAACCTCAATCCCGGCCCGGGCCTGGAGTTTGTCGGGAGATTTAGCGTCGGCCGGACGGCTCTCATCGTAGTCGTTGATTTCGAGCATCAACTCGATCGGCGTGATACCGCAGATAGCGTCCGGCGAGAAAACGCTGATACGGAGCGCGACGGCGCCAATCAGTTTTCCGTCAATGTACACAGGGCTGCCGCTCATCCCGCCGGCAACGCCGGTACGGAGAGCTTTCCCGCCCATCTTGGCGAGAATGATGTCCTGTTTGGGTCCCCAAGCATTCTTCCACAGACCGATAATCTCGACAGGGACAGCCTCGGGAGTGGCGCCTTCAAAGACCGTCCATGCGGTCGCTTTCATTCCGGGCTTCAACTCGGAGGACTTAAGGATTTCGACTTTGCCCGCCTTGGGCCGTTGCATTTCGGCGGCGCCGAGGGTCGGACAGGGCAGCAGAAAGTAAAAGAGCGAAACTCAACTTCATCTTGGAGAACACCTGTCTCGGACGCTTCCTCTGGATACAAAAAGCGTTCTTACATTATGACTGTTTCATTGGACGTCCGGGAAGACGGCAATCGGTCCACCTTTGTCACTTACCCTGAACGGTTTGTAGCTTGAATTCGCCTGTAAGTTCTTGATACTGTTCTATCCTGCGCGTGTCTCTCGTCACCTGGCTTAACTCCGTGACGCATCGATGAGTCGACAAATTCGGCGCGCGATCAGTTCAAACAAGTCCAGAAGGAGAGTACTTTCATGAGCATCTTCACGGCGCCGGCGCGTCCGTTGCGCACCGCCGCTGCCGCGTATTGCGTTTGTGTCGCGGCGAATGCGCAGACAATCTCGATGTTCACGCAGGAGATCACGGTCAACTCCGCGGCGCATCAGCGCTGCGACGCCTCCGCCCATCCCGCCGAGCCTGATCGCCGCGATCGCGAGCGGCGCGCTCGAAATCCGCCAGCAGGCGACATATGATGCGAACCTGAAGCAGCTTCGGTCGAAGACATTCACCGTGGCTCCCCAGTCGCCGAATCCGACACCTGCCGCGGGCCAAAACAACGTCTTCGATGATTACACCGTCGATGTCACGCAGACTCTGTTCTGACAGACGCCCCGGAGCATGGTGTTGATCGGGACCGTCAGCAACGTCACCACCCGTCGCCGATGGGCGTCGTGAGAGGCATCGATCGTCATCTACTCCGTTGGCTATACACAAGGAGAGAATGGCGCGGCGCAGTTTAACAACACGACGCTGCGTTCTGCCGGGCACCGGGCGTGTTGTTTGCTCCGCCACGAGTTCCGGCACGTTCGGTTCGCCGGCGATGCGGCGCCTGGTACCCCGGGACCGGGCACGGGCGCTCCCGTTGCAGATGCAGGTCCCGACATCACGGCTTTCACCCTCGAAGTGCAACTGGACGGGACGAAGTCGTCGGCAGCCGGATGGGCTCGCTATCACGTACTTCTGGAAGAACGTAGGAAGATCGGCTTGGCTTCGCGATGCAACATCGGCAACGCCGACCGTCCAGTTCGGTGAAGGGTTCGGCGAGTACGAGTTCGAGCTGACCGTGACCGACAGCAAGGGCCAACCTCTACAGATCGCGTGAAAGTGCTTTATCTGGCACGGTTCGATTAGTCACGAATAGCCCACCACAAAGCCGCAGGGGAGTACGCCAGGCTCCCCTGCGTCTTAAGACAATCTCCTTAACTTTCCAGCGTCAGGTCATTTCCGTACCTAATCCAACTCGCAGAAGCATTGCCGATATTCTCCTCAGGAATATCGTGGGCACAGCGTCGACCCCGGACGTCGAATGTCCCTCATCGCAAGGTTGCCAGCCATCATCTGAAGCATCCTTGGTTGACTGGGAAGTGAGACTACCGTGAGCGATCGAAGTTCGAAAGGCAGAGCGGGGCTCGCGACTGCGGAGCCGGGCGGCAACGATCAGCCGCTGGCGAAGCCGATCGCGGCCACGTTCGTTGATACAGCCCGGCAGCCAGCGTGCGGCCTGCCTTGAGCAGCGAATCTTATGTGTCTTTCGGGCCGGTGTCGGCCCTGGACGAGTTCGGATACAGGCCTTTGGACGACGGGCTTCGAAGGAGTCGATGAAGGTCTCCCGCATTGCACACACGTCGCTCCGGAGAATGATCGCGCCCATCATTAGACCGATCCTGGAAGTAAGGCCGCTGGTTGCGCCGATCACCGTCTACGAACCCATGGAGTTCATCGATTACGACGATGAGGACGATACGTTCGGCGATTCAGCCTGAAGCCAGAGCCGGAGCCTCCGACCGCCACCCGCCTGACGGAGTTCTTGCCGGTTA
Source organism: Bryobacteraceae bacterium (assembly GCA_963825845.1). Classification (GTDB taxonomy): domain Bacteria; phylum Acidobacteriota; class Terriglobia; order Bryobacterales; family Bryobacteraceae; genus DASQDN01. The sequence goes on from CAWGVL010000011.1 coordinate 36,733, forward strand.
CGTCTGCCAACGGCAGCTAGAGCCCGGGCGAGCCAGACTCGAGCCGGGTTTCGGTACGACCCCGTTCGCCGATCTATCGCTCGAGATCCCTGATCTCGCGATCAAGCCGTACGAAAGAAGCTGACATACGGCCCGAATCCATTTGCTCCGAAGCCGGAGCCCGTCGTAGAAGCAATGGCCGAGTCAGCCCCGGTGTCCCTGCCGATTCCAGCACCTGCGAAACCGGTCCAACCAAACCAGCGTCAACAAAGCCGGCGCCTTCCGTTGTTCAACGGCCTGGCGGCCGCATCCGCTGCCGCCGGCCAAGTCGGAACCGGCCGCTCCGTCCCGATCGAGACAAGCGCAAAGCCGTTCCGCCGCCCCCACCGCGTCCCGTACGCGATCGTGGCAATGCTGTAACTGTCGAGGAAGAGATCCCGGAAGTCCGGCGCCCGCGCCGAAGCCTAAGATGGTTCCGATTCGGAAGCCGGAGCCTCTCGCGCCCGCTGCCGCGGCTTCCGATGCTCCAATGATCGGATTGCCCCAAGGCGGAACGATCCGGAGTTTCAAAGATAGCGATCGTAGCGGCGGCTTTCGTTGTGCTCGCCGGCGGCGGTTATTTCATGTTCTCGGGGAGTAAGTCCGCTGGAGCCGGTTCCGCGACCAGCGACTCCATTTCAGAAACATCGGCTCCGGGGATGGTGCTCGGCGGAGGTGGATGGACTACGACCTGGGGAGCTGACGCCCCGAATAACAAGGGGAAGCAGATCGCGATTTATCGTCCATCAATGACGATGCCCGACTATCGCTTCGAGTTCCGCGGCGAGATCGAGCGCAAGGCGATGGGATGGATTTTCCGGGCCCAAATCCCAAGACGTACTACGTCATGAAGCTGGAAGTGATTAAGCCCGGTGCAAAACCGCTTGTGGCTCTCGTCAAGTATGCGGTGATCGATGGAAAAGAGACGACCCGTACACAAGTCATCCTGCCGTTCGAGGTAAAGACCTCCACGGTTTATCAGATTCGGCTTGACGTCAAGGGCGATAAGTTCACGACTTATGTCCAGGACAAGCTCGTCGACTACTGGACGGACGATCGCATCAAGCTTGGCGGAACAGGATTCTACACGGAGACGGGTGAGCGATCGCAGATCAAGTCTTCGCAAGTTTCGTATCTGAAGTAATCCGGGACGGAGATAGCTTTCATGGCAGAGAACGACGATCAGTGGTTGTGGTTTGACGACGACGAGAACGAACAATCGCCGTTACAGGTAGTCACCGGCTCAACAGACGGAAAGGCTGCGGCAACGTCGGCGGAGGTTGTCAAGGCCGTCGAGCTTCACCTGGCAGGTAAAACAGACGAGGCTTTGCGAGAGCTGAAGCGGGCAATCGACAGCAGCAAATCCTTGGCTGAAATCTACCCCGTTTATGGGCAGATCTGTTTCGAGATCGGGAAGTACGATGATGCTGCCGCGATGTTCGGAAATCTGATTCTGCTGGAACGCCGGCACAAGACGGGATTCTACAACCAGGGTGTCTGTCTCGAGAGATGCGGGCAGTTTGAAGAGGCTGCGGAGGCATTCCGGACCGCGATCGACATTGACCCGGATCGAAACGAGGGGCGCCTTGGGCTCGGTATCTGCTTGCTCAGGCTCGGCGATGCGGAGAAGGCGCTGGAGGAGTTGAGCGCGTATCTTCGCTTCGATCCAAACAACGAGACAGCACAATTTGGTCGCGGCGTTGCGTTACAGATGCTGGGTCGCGTGAACGAATCGATGGATGCGTATCGGAAGTTGATAGCGAAAACACCGAACGCCACGGCAGTGCTTTCCAATCTGATCTCTGTGAGCCTATCGAGGAATGACAACACCTCCGCGAAGGACTACGCCGAGAAGTTGATCCGCGTGCAGCCGCAGTCCGCCTCTGCGCTTCAGGGTCTGGCCGCTATCGCGCTGGCGGCGGGGAAGTACGACCAGGCGGCACAGCGATGCGCCGAACTCACGAAGATCGCGCCGGACAACTTCGAAGCGCATTTCAATCTCGCTGTTGCGCAACAGAAGCTGAACAAACTCGACGAAGCGATCAAGACATACAGGGACGCGCTCAGAATTCACCCCGGCTCCGAGAAGGCTCTTGTCAATCTCGGCGTCGTCATGCAACAGAAGGGTGACTTGGCCCAGGCACGAAAGTCGTACGAGAAGGCCCTGCAGACGAACCCGGGTCTTACTTCGGCGCTTTGGAATATGGCCATCGTAGCGGACCAACAGGGCGACGCTGAAGAGGCCGCCATCCTTTATACAGAAGCTGTGTCGAAGAAGCCCGATTGGGAGGAGGCATGGTTCCGCCTGGGCTACTGGCAGCTTCAACAGCAAGATTACGCGAGCAGCATCGAAGCGTTCGACAATTGCGTTAAGCTTCGTCCTGAATGGGCCGACGCACAACTGAATCTGGCGATAGCTTATTGGCGCAAAGGCGACAAGAGTCCCGCGAAAGCAGCGCTTGAAAAGGCGCATGCAGCGCAACCAAAGTCCGCTCCGATCCTGCGCGCCTTGACTGCACTGGCCACTGAACTCAACGATCTGGATAAGGCAGCGTCTTATCACGCGAAGCTGCTACAGATGGGCGACAAATCACCTGAATTGTCTTACAACCTCGGTATCGCCCTGCAATCGGCAATGCGGTTCGAGGATGCGGCCAGAGCTTACAGCGATGCGCTCGCAAGCGATCCGGAGTTCGCCGAGGCGAACCTCAACCTGGGGCACGTTCTGAACTCTCTTGGGAAGGACGACGAAGCAAGAGCGTGCTGGGATAAAGCTTTGGCGAAAAAGCCCGACGCTGTCCAATAACGTGTCCAATAACAAAGACACGTCGCAGCCATCGGGCGGCCGGCCGCTACGCTGGATCGCGTGGTTCAAGGATCGCGTGGCTTCTCGCGCGAATGATCAGCGGCCGTCAGATCGAAAGCTGAACAGCGTTAAGCAGATTCCTGCGATGACGGAGCCGTCAGCGGATCTCGTGGAAGCCTCGGCAAAGCGCGAATGCATTATCTTCGCGGGCGAGGGACTCAGCCGCACGTGCGGAATGCCGCTTTGGAAGTCCTTCGTACAGGGCTTTATCGATCGCCTTTATGACTCGCTGATCCTCGATCCTGCTGACGCGGAAACGGCGCGCGCCGCTTACCACCGCGGAGAATTCGACCGTATCGTCCGGGCGCTTGCGCCCGTCGCGGCTAAGCATGAGGGCATACTGAACGAGTACGCAAAGGTCATGTATGTGAAAGCGGCCGCACTGTCCAGGACACATGACGCTCTCGGCAATGTTGGCGCGTGCGGAGTAGTTACACCCAACCTCGATTCTCTCCTTTCCAGATGCTTCAAGGTACAGGAGAGCGAGACCCTCACACCCTCAGAGGCGGATCAGGCGTTGTCCTCCCTCCTGCAAGGGGAGTTCACGTCGATGAAGTTGCGCGGGACATTCACGCGTCCGGAAACGCTCAACGTGTGGCCCGATTTCGCGATGGAAATCAACGCCGCCAACCAACACCTCCGACGGTTTCTCGAAGCAGCTTTGTCAAGCCGCACGTTCATCTTCGTGGGTACAGATTTCGAAGAGATCGAATGCTGGCTGGAACCCGTAGAAATGGCGAGACCCGAGCGCAGAGACATTATGCGCTCGTGACGGGAAGCAAACAGAACTCGACAGCCAGAGCCTCTGCACTCCTGAAACGCTACAACATCTCCGTTGGCCCATGACCCATCGGACGATATGGCTGTGCCGGCGTTCTTGGACAAGCTCCAAACCGTCAAGGCCTCGACCTCTTCAGGCGCCTGACAATGCCTATTTCTCGGTTGAAAACTTGTATACGGTGGTCGTCTGATACTTCTGTCCGGACTTCAAGCGTAGTACTCGGGAAGTTCGGATGGTTCGGAGAGTCGGGAAAATGCTGAGTTTCGGCAGAACCCATACCGCCGGTTGTACGGCTTGCCTCCCTTCCCTTTGTTACTGCCGTCAAGGAAGTTGCCGCTATAAAACTGGACTCCCGGTTGCGTTGTCAAGACTTCCATCACGACGCCCTGACTTCGGTTCCGAAACGCGGGCAGCGGGACGAAGCGTCCCTGCCGCTCCATTGATCACGAAGTTGTGGTCATAGCCGCCGCCGAATTTCATTTGCTCATCGGAAGAGTTGATTCGCTCTCCGATGGTATGAGGTTGCCGGAAATCGAACGGCGTCCCAGCTACCGGCCGAAGTTCCCCCGTCGGGATAAGCGTCGCATCTACCGGTGTAAACCGATCCGCATGGATCACCATCCGGTGTCCGAGAACGTCGGAAGAGCCCTCACCCGCGAGGTTGAAGTACGAATGATTGGTCAGGTTGACAATCGTGTCCTTATCCGTCGTTGCCAGATACGAGATCTTCAGTTCGTTCGCGTCGGTCAAGGGATTCGATGGTCGCCGTCAGCGTCCCGGGGTAACCTTCCTCGCCATCCTTACTGACATAGGTGAGTTTCAGACCGGAGTCGCCGACAGGTTGCGCCTGCCAGACAACCTTATTGAAACCCTTGATCCCGCCATGCAGGTGATTCGGCCCGTTGTTGGTCGCAAGCTTGTATTCCTTGCCGTTGAGCGTAAACCGCCCCTTGGCGATTCGATTCCCATATCGGCCGACGATCGCTCCGAAGTAAGGATTGTCGCCGAGATATCCGTCGAGTGTGTCGAACCCGAGGACAACGTCCACCGACTTACCGGCACGGTCGGGAGCTTTCAGCGAGACAACGATGCCGCCGAAATTCGTGATTGATGCCTCGAGTCCATTCGCATTTGTGATCGTGAATAAATCCACTGCCTCTCCCGCTCGTGTCTTTCCGAAGCTACGTTTCTGCAACTTTCTGTTCGCCGCCGACAGACTCGCCGCGGCCGCACTCATCAGTTGGATGACTTGACGGCGTGTATGTGACATGGATCCTCGTTGAAGCTCATCTCATTGTACGTAAGCCTCGCCTGGGATCGGATCGTATGCTAGGAAAATGCAGCCAGTCGGGAACGGCGGCGCGATCGGGCGCGTTCGATCGGTTTGTGCGCCGACATTTCGATATTGGATGGAAACCGAGGTCCACGTGTACGGATTCTCGATCGCAGCGAACGTTCTTCTGTCCTTTTTCCGTTTCTGATCGTAATGGTTTCTATTTGCCAGTACGTGCTGCACTGGCCGGGCGCTGTCGACGCGATTATCATCGCGCTTCATGACTATTTTCCGGCCGACATGGTCGCGTTTATCAAACGAAATCTCATGTTCACTGTAAACTCACGCGGCCCGATGCAGATTGGATCCATCCTGCTGCTGTTCTTTACAGCGAATGGTGTATTTGAGCCGATGGAAGTGGCGCTGAACCGAGCCTGGGGGATTCACGAGAATCGCAGCTTCCTCAAGAACCAGATCGTTAGCATGGGCCTCATTTTTCTATGCGGCGGCCTCGTGCTGCTTTCGATCGTCTTCACTGCCGCGAATCGACAGATGCTGGAGTACTCGCCGCTCGCGCAATGGAGCAGAAGGCGCCGCACTCACAGCGATTTTATTCAAAACGGCAGCAATTCCGATCACAATGCTGATGTTGTTCCTGATCTATTGGCTGCTCCCGAACCGGCGTTTGCCGTGGCGGAGCGTGGCGCCGGTATCTATCTTTGTCGGACTTGCGCTGGAAGGATTGAAGTACCTGACGCTGCTTACGTGGCCATTTCTGCGCGCAAAGCTCGAGCATGAGTACGGACCTTTCATCAACTCCGTGACGATCGTCCTGTGGAGTTTTCTCGCATCGATGGTAGTACTGGCGGGCGCAGAGTGGTCGGCTCGACGCAGAGATGCCGGACGAATCGGAACGTAATGGGCTTTATTGCTTCTTCTGCGCCCTCGCGGTGCTCGGCGGCGTAATGCCCTTCGCTCTCAAATAACCGACCATATTGCCGTAGTGACTGGCCATATTCGTGAGTAGACCCAGCATCGTGTTGATCGGGTACGTCGTCTTGCCTGCGCTGTTCACGGCGGTGAGAGCTCTCTGATCATTTACATTCTTGAGAGTCTTATCGCACAAGTCAGCAGACTCTTTCAATGCTGCGATGTCATCAGCCTTAGTCTTCTCACCCGAATGTTTGGAATGATCGATTGCAGGAACGGGCTCACCACTGAGAGTCGCACAGGAACTCTGTAGCAGCAGGATGGTGTGGTCTACCCATTCTCCGAAGGTACGCTGACCTGACGAGAGCTTGAAGGAGTAATACTCGGCCGGCATCACTTCGGCAGCTTCCACGAGGTTCTGCTTCATCGCGTTGTAGCGCGGCATATACGCCTGGATGAGCGGTTGCGCAGTAGGCCCCTCCGCCGAAGCGAAGGAAACCAAGGATAGAACAAGGATCGTGGTCCTCATGTGCGCTGAGTTTAGCGCATTTGCTGTTCTACTTCTTCGAGCCAGTCGGGACGTTTCAGTACCTCACGCGGACGGCTGCCATCGGGAGGTCCGATGATGCCGTCGCGCTGCATCATGTCGAGAATGCGCGCTGCACGTCCATAGCCGAGCCGCAGACGGCGCTGCAGGGTTGATGTGGAAGCCTTCCCCATCTCGAGGACGACGCGCACCGCTTCCTGATACATCGGATCCTGTTCACCCTCGAACTCCTCATCCTCGTCCCCCGCCGTTTCATCATCGGACGGTGGCGCAAGGAGGAAGCTCTGGTCGTATTCAGGTCGCGCCTGATCCTTCCAGAACTGAACGACAGTCTCGACCTCGGTCTCATTCACATAAGCGCCATGAACGCGAGTGAGACGCGAGGAGCCCGGCGGCAGGAATAGCATGTCTCCCTTGCCGAGAAGGTGCTCGGCGCCCATGACGTCAAGAATGGTCCGCGAATCGACACGGGTTGCAACGCGGAAACTGATACGCGCGGGGAAGTTCGCCTTGATAAGACCAGTGATCACATCGACGCTCGGGCGCTGCGTCGCGAGAACAAGATGCATGCCGACTGCGCGCGCCATTTGGGCCAGTCGCGTGACCGATTCCTCCACGTTGTGCCGTTCGAGCATCATGAGATCCGCCAACTCGTCAATGATGATCAGGATGTAGGGAAGAGGCGAGAGTTCTTCCTTCGGCTCCTCCGGCTCTTCTTCAAAGAGACTGCGCGGTACGTTCTGAATCTGACGAACTTTGCGATTGTACTGATCGATATTGCGGACACCCTGCGCCGCAAGCAGTTTCAATCGCCGCTCCATCTCGAGCACTGCGTTGCGGAGCGCATTGGTCGCTTTTCGCGCGTCCGTAATCACGGGAGTCAAAAGGTGAGGGATGCCCTCGTAAATCCCCAACTCGACGCGCTTGGGATCCACCATGATCATGCGAACTTCGTCCGGCGTCGACTTATAAAGAAGCGACATGATCAGCGTGTTCAACATGACGCTCTTACCCGAACCCGTCGAGCCGGCAATCAGGAGGTGAGGCATCGACTCGAGCGCCGCTACCTTGATCCGGCCGCTAATATCCTTGCCTAAGGACATGGTCATCGGTGACTGCGAGTTGCGGAACTCGTCGGACTCGAGAATCTGGCGCAGGCTTATGACTTCCCGCTTGCTATTGGGAACTTCGATACCGACGGTCGGTTTGCCTGGAATTCGCTCGATGAGGACAGATTCCACTTCCAGACCAAGGCAGAGATCTTCGGTCAGGGTCGTGATACGGCTGTACTTTACACCGGCTTCCGGCTTGAACTCGAAAGTCGTAACGACCGGGCCCGGGTTGATCTGGACCACTGACCCCATCACATTGAACTCTTCGAACTTCGCCTTGATGGATGCGGCGATATCCTTGAGTTCCTGGGAATCGTAGGTCAGGCGGCCTTGCGGTTCGTTAAGCATCTCCGTCGGAGGCTTACGATACGCCGACGGTTGTTTGCGTACCGGAGTCTTCGGAGCAGGAACGACCGGGTCAGGATCCGCGGCGAGAGGAACGACCACAGGCTCGGGCGCGGTCTGCGAGGCAGGAGCCGGAACGCTCGGCGCAGCCATCTGGCTGTCTTCCAGAGTGCGGATCGGGATCTCCTCTTCCCAGGGCGGCGTGTCGACCGGCTCGACTTCAGGCTCCTGGCGAAGTTCGGAGAATGTGGAGCGCGCGGCTACAGGTTCGGGGATAGATTCGGACGCGTCGGGGACTGGCTCTTGTTGCTGTCGAGAGCGCCGTAGTTTCTTCTCTTGCTTTTCTTCCGCGCGCAGCCGCGCCTGTTCGGCGCGGGCCCGGTACAGTTCCATTCGCTTCTGACGGCGACGGTCGCGCCAGCTTTCAAACCGGTTCCCAAGCCGCTTCAGGAAAGCCATCGGCCCGGCGAGCCAGGATGCCAGCTTCGACATTGAGAAGCTTGATACGAGATACAGCGAAAGCACGATGATGATGGCCGTCGCGATCACCGCGCCTGTGGTGTTGAAGTTGGCGAGAAGGTAGTCGGCTGCGAGGGTTCCGACGAGCCCTCCGACGGATACAGCCCCACCGAACGGCCGCAATTGCGGTCCGAGCGAGAAGGCCGTGCATGTGCCGAGCACCAGCGCGCCGGCTCCGACCAGTTTGATCGTCTGCGCTTCGATCGCTTCCGAACGAAGCCACTTCCACGCGAGCGCGATCAGCAATGCAGGAACCGTAAAGGCTCCAAGACCGGCAAGCTGTAACAGGAGATCGGAAACGTGGGCGCCCGCCTTGCCGATGAGATTCAAGGGCTTAGCGGCGCTACCGACAGTATTCCAAGACAGATCAGCCGGATGGTATGAAACCAGACTGAGGATAATTCCGAATCCGAGCGCAAGGAACACTAATCCTATGCCCTCGTTTAAGCGTGGGTGACGTGTGGGTCCCAGAATGGTCATTCCGCGTCAGCGGACAAACAAGGTCAGAGCTTCACCATTATACTTCGCAAAGGTCACGGGCGGATGAATAAAGCGAGGGCGAGGACCAGCAGACCGAAAGCAATGCGGTAGTAGATAAAGACATTCAGGCTATGGGCGCGCAGAAAGCGCAGGAAAAGAGCGATGACGAGGCAGCCGACCACGGCGCTGACCGCCATTCCGACGAGAAATGGAGCCTGCATATCGGGCGCTACTCCGCCGTCTTTGTAGAGATCGTACGAGGCCTTAGCGGCTGCGGCCGTGATCGCGGGCGTCGACAGCAGAAACGAAAACCGGCCGGCGGAGTGCCGGTCGAGACCACGGAAGAGCCCGGCGGTGATGGTCGCGCCGCTGCGAGACGTACCTGGCACGATCGCCAGTGCCTGTGCGAAACCGATGACCAGTGCGTCGATAACACCTACACTGCCTATGGTTCGGTCGCGCCGCCCCAGGCGATCGGCGTACCACATCACAAGTCCGACTAACACCAACATTGTTCCAATGATTAGCGGATTGCGCAGGGTCGTCTCGGCGTGCTTCTCGAACAAAAATCCGAATACACCAATGGGCAGAGAGGCCAAGGCAAGCAACCACAGCAATCTGTGGTTGAGCCGGAGATCGGGATCTGGAGAGTAGTTAATTCCGACGGTCTGGGCGAAAATCTGCACCCAATCTCGCGCGAAATAGATCAAGACGGCCAGCAGAGTCCCAAAATGAAGCGCGATATCGAACGTCAGTCCCTGATCTTTCCATCCAAACAGCCAGGGAGCCAGAGCCAGATGGGCAGAACTGCTGACGGGCAGGAACTCTGTAATTGCCTGCACGAGGGCAAGCACAATCGCCTGATGTATCGGCATGAAAGTTCAGGATACAATCCGGCTCCGAACCGGCTGCAATAATAAGAACAATTCACGTATGCGGACCACGAAGATTGTAGCTACGCTAGGACCGTCTACTGACACGCCGCAGATCGCGCGAAAGCTGCTCGATGCGGGTGTCGACGTGTTCCGTCTGAATGCCTCACACGGCGTTCAGGAAGACCATTTGCGACGCATGAACATGGTTCGTGAGCTCGCCGCGGAAACCGGTGTGCGGATCGGGATCCTTCTCGATCTGCAGGGCCCGAAAATTCGCCTCGGCACGTTTGAAAACGGCGGCTGCACGCTGGAAACCGGCTCGCAATTTCAGATCACGACAGATCAGGTCACGGGTACGTGCGAACGAGCATCCACAACCTATAAAGACTTCGTGAAGGATGTGAAGCCGGGCGATCAGGTGCTGCTTGCCGACGGCAGTGTTGAGCTTCGGATTCTAGATAAAACTGCCACCGACGCCATCTGTGAGGTCGTGAGCGGCGGGAAAATCTCAGATCGCAAGGGCATCAACCTACCGGGCGTTGATGTGAGCGCAGCTTCCTTGAGTAAGAAAGATGTCGCCGACCTCCGTTTTGGACTGAACGCGGGTATCGACTTTGTCGCCCTCTCGTTCGTGCGGAAACGGGATGACGTCCTGAGGCTTCGGTTGTATTTGGAAGAAGCTGATTCACACGTGCAGATCATTGCGAAGATCGAGAAGCCGGAGGCCTGGACGAACCTCGACGCCATCCTGGAAGAGACCGATGGGGTCATGGTGGCGCGCGGAGATCTCGGCGTCGAAATGGCGCTCGAGAAGGTGCCGTTTATCCAGAAATCGATCATCGAACGCGCGCGACAGCACGGAAAATTCGTGATTACGGCGACGCAGATGCTGGAGTCCATGATTGAAAATCCGTATCCAACGCGCGCCGAAGTCAGCGATATCGCAAACGCCATCTACGACGGAACGGACGCGGTCATGCTATCGGGAGAAACATCGGCGGGAAAGTATCCGGTCGAAGCGGCGCGCATGATGGCGAAGATTGCACTGGAAGCGGAAGCGTCCCTGAAGGTTCAGGGATACAAAGATCCTCCTCGACGGGAGCAGACCCCGACCTATCAGGAAACCATGGCGGACATGACGTACCGGTGTGCCCGCATGCAGGGAGCAACCGCGATCGTCGTCTTCACGGCAAGCGGCTCGAGTGCCAGGCTCGTCTCGAAGTACCGCCCTCCCGTTCCGATCTTCGCGTTTACAGGAAGCCAAGCGGTCGCGCAGCAGCTATCGATTATCTATGGTGTCCGTGCGATCGTCGTACCCGATCCTGTGAGCACGGATGCGATGGTATTGTTGATCGACCAGACGCTGCTCGGCCAAGGCTTGGTGAAGGTGCGTGACAACGTCGTCTTCATGGCGGGTCAGCCGATCGGACGGCCAGGCACGACGAATTTCGTGAAGTTGCATCGGATGGGGGACATCTGGTGAGGTCCGCTCTCGGAATTATTCTTCTCTGCGTCTCCGCCTACGGACAACAGCTCGATGACCGCATCCGAAAAGAAACGGAGGCGATCAAGTCAAACCTGGTGCAGATGCGCAGGGATTTCGCCCGCCATCCTGAGTTGTCGAATCGTGAGGAATGGACCGGCAAGTACATCGCCGAACAATTACGCAAACTCGGGTTTACGGACATTCGCGCAGGTGTGGCACGACATGGTGTGGTTGCAACGCTCAAGGGCGATAAGCCCGGCCCGGTAGTTGCCTGGCGCGCCGACATGGATGGATTACCCATTCAGGACATCGGCGATAAGCCGTACAAATCGCAGATTGCCGGAGTGAAGCACGCGTGCGGTCACGATTCCCACATGGCGATCGCGCTTGGAGCCGCCGAGGTGTTGAGCAAGATGAAAGCCGACCTCGCGGGCACGGTGAAGTTCATCTTTCAACCTGCGGAAGAAGGCGCTCCGGAAGGCGAAGCCGGGGGAGCGGGCCTAATGATCAAGGAAGGCGCTCTGGATAATCCTAAACCCGCGGCCATCTTCGGATTGCATATCTGGTCGCAGGCTCCTACGGGCAAGATTCACTACACACCGGGAGCCGCGATGGCGTCGGCGGAGTCCTTCACGGTGTCCATCCGAGGCAAGCGAGCGCATGCCGCAACACCGCACCTCAGCATCGATCCGATCGTGATTGCAGCGCAGTGTGTGACGTCATTACAGACGATCCGCAGCCGTCGTGTCGATCCACTCGAGCCGATCGTGCTGACCTTCGGCAGCATCCATGGCGGAAATCGAAGCAACATCATCCCGGACGAAGTCACCATGGAAGGAACGCTTCGAACACTGGATGAACAAACGAAGGAATCGGTTCACAGCATGATCCGGCAGACGCTGGAGGGATGCACTTCGGAGTCCGGCGCCAAGTTCGATTTCAGGTGGAGCGCCATGCAATATCCAGTGACCTATAACGATCCCGAGTTGACTCGTCATAACCTGGGCGCTTTGCAGCGAACTCTCGGCGCCGGTAACGTCGTTTTGAGCCGTCCGACCCTCGGCGGGGAAGATTTCTCGATGTATCAAAAAATAATCCCCGGCTTCTTCTGGTTTCTCGGAACGGCGAACCCTGCGAAAGGCATCACGGGCGCTCATCACACGGCTGAGTTCGATATCGACGAAGACGTCCTGCCACTAGGGGTTCGTGCCGCCGTCGCGCAATTGACGGACTATCTCGGCCAATCGAAGTAATACTTCTCGCGTGCTCGCGAGCCGCAGGATAATCTTAGATTGCCATGGTTCGCATCCTCGTCAATGAATGCAAGCAAGAGATCTCCTCTTTCAATCCTGTCCTGAGCCACTACGATGACTTCGCCGTCCACTTCGGCGAAGACATCATAGCCGCGAATAAGAGCGTCCAGTCTGAAATGAGCGGGGCGCTGGCTGTTTTCGCCGGCCGGGCCGATGTTGAGGTGGTTCCCGGATATAGTGCGCGGGCTATCACATCGACCGGCACGATGGCTGCGGCCGATTTCGATCGCATGGCCCGTGAGTTTCTGGATGCCGTCCGGAACGCGCGGGATATCGATGCAATCTACTACTCACTCCATGGCGCCTTGGCGAGCGAGACGGAACTCGATCCCGAAGGATACCTGCTCGCCGAGACCCGCAAGATCGTCGGCGAAAAAGTGCCGGTCGTCATATCGATGGACTTGCACGGCATCATTACGGATCGCATTCTCGAGCACGTTAACGCTCTGACGCTGTATCACACCTACCCGCATGTCGATTTCTACCAGACGGGCGAGCGCGCGGCGCGGCTGCTGCTGCGCATCATCGATGGCGAAGTGAAACCGGTTGCAGTGCGGGTACGCATTCCTGCCCTGGTCCGCGGTTACGAACTCATCACGGACACCGGTAAGTTCGGAGAATGCGTGCGCAAAGCAATCGCATTCGAAAACAGTTCTGGCGGGCTCTCGGGCGGCATGTTTATCGGCAATCCGTTCACTGACGTACCCGAGTTGTGCTCGAACGTGTACCTGTGCTCGGACAACGATCCGGACCGGGCGGAGCGTGAGGCAATCGCGATTGCAAAGCAGTTCTGGGACATGCGGGCAGCATTTGCAGCAGCCGCTCACCAGCCTGACGGAGAGTGTGCAGATCGCGATGAACGCCAAGGGACGCGTGGTCCTGGTGGACGCGGCCGATGCAACCAGTTCCGGGGCGTCGGGAGACAGCAATGCGATTCTTCGTGCGCTCGTCGAAGCCGGATATCCGAAGTCGGCGCTGATCCCGATCGTCGATCGCCCAGCGGTAGAAGAAGCCTTCAAAGCGGGCGTGGGAGCAACCATTCGGACGAACATCGGCGGCAGCCTGGATCCGCGATTCACTCCGCTCGAAATGGAACTGCGGGTTCGTATGTTATCGGATGGCCATTTTCGGAACGAATCGCATGGTAGCTATTGGGATGGAGGACATACAGCCGTCTTGCAGTCCGGCAACTACACGATCGTCGCCACCAGTCGCCCTGTCAGTTTGTACGACCGCTCATTGTTTCTCGCGCACGGTCAAGACCCCGCTGTATTTGCAGCCACAGTGGTGAAGTCACCGCATTGCCAGCCGCAGTTCTTTGCGGAAGGAGCAGAGGCTCTCATCAATATCGATGCGCCCGGCTCCACCAGCGCCAATCTAAAAAGTTTGGGTCACAAGGTCTGCGCGCGACCAGTTTTCCCGCTCGACGAAGGCGTTACGTTCAGCCCGAAAGCGCAACACTTCCGTCGGGCATGAGTATTCAGGGCGCAACTGCGCCTGATCCCTCTCGGATCTGAATCACGCGATCGGCAGGCACATCACTGAGCCGGTCCACGGCGCCGCTCGGCCAGCGTACTTCGATGAGATCGACGCGGGCGGATGCGCCGAGACCGAAGTGGATGCGGAGATCGTTTTGAGAGAAGTGGCTTCCTCCGCTGCGGACCTCGTCCATCTGCCGGTGTTTGCCCGTGACACAGACGACACGCGCCCCAATCCCGCTGCGATTGGATTTCACTCCGATGGCCTGAATCGCGACCCAATGATTCTGAGGCTTCGCCTCCAGCTTCAGTAACGACGGAAGCGCATTCATGTTGTTCACAACGACGTCCATTGCGCCGTCATTGTCGAGATCGCCAAAGGCGACACCGCGACTGCTGGAAGGCGCGGAGACCGGCGCGCCTGCTGTTGCGGAGACATCCATAAAGCGGCCATTTCCAAGATTGCGATACAGAACCCGCGGCTGTAGAAATGATCCTCGACCGGCTTTGTCGATCTCCGGATAAACATGACCATTGACCACGAACAGGTCGGGCCAGCCATCGTTATCGAAGTCGGCGAAACCGCATCCCCATCCGACCCACTTTTTGTTCCGTCCAACTCCCGCCGCCTCGGAGTCTTCCACAAAGAACCCGTCGCCCGACCCGCGGTAGAGGGAGGCGCTTTCATCCGAGAAATTCGTTTTGAAGATATCGAGCCAGCCGTCCGCATTGTAGTCCGCCGTAGCGACACCCATACCGGAAGTTTCCTTCCCGTCGGAGTTGTATGCGACCCCGGCGAATACTCCGATTTCCTCAAAGGTTCCATCATGTTTGTTGCGAAATAACAAACTGGCATTGGTGTCGTTCGCCACATAGATATCGGGCCAGCCATCATTGTCGTAGTCGGCTGTCAGCACGCCCAGGCCGAAATTTCCACGGACCTTCCCAATGCCCGAGACCTCCGACCGATCGGAGAACGTACCGTCGCCATTGTTGCGATAAAGAAGGTTCGATTCCCCTTTGAGTCCGCGCGGTCCGCAGTTCACGGCCATGCCGAGGTACTGACAAAAAGGCTCCGAGCCCGGCGGGCGAGCAGTAGACAAATCGAAATCGATGTAATTGGCCACGAATAAATCAAGGAGGCCATCGCGGTCGTAGTCGACGAACGCGCATCCGCTTCCCCACCGTGTTCGCGATTGCTTCAGACCGGCAGCCGCGGTAACGTCCTGGAATGTACCGTCATTGCGGTTGCGATACAGGACGTTGCTGCCCCAGTACGTGACGAACAGGTCGATGGCGCCGTCGTTGTCATAATCTCCGGCGCAGACTCCCTGCCCCCACCCCGAGCGCCCGAGACCAGACTTGGCAGTGACATCCTCGAATTTGCCGTTCTTCAGATTGCGATACAGGTGATTCGTCGGCTTAGGGGCGGATGCGGGTTCGTCGAGCGTGCTTCCATTCACCAGGAATATGTCCGTCCAACCGTCCGCGTCGTAGTCGATGAGCGCAACGCCGCTGCCGGTTGTCTCCAGAATGTACTTCTTTTCTTTAGCGCCGCCGTACACCATGGGCGTGGTGAGTCCGGACGAACGGGCTTCGTCCGTGAAGCGAATTTCGTACCCGGCGGCCGCAAGAAGAATGAATGCAATGAATGGAAAGGCGGCTCGCATCATCGTGCCGGACTGGCTAACGGCGATCCCCCTTTAAGCCGGTCTCGGATGCTCGTAACGCTTCTTTCGTTTTCGACCTTCAGCTTCTGAAATTCAGCTTGCGCCTGGCGCGCTTCGGCCTGCCGCCCCAGGCTCCTTAACGCGAGCATCTTCTGGTAAAGGACGGCCTCGTTCTGCGGCGAAAGGCGGCGCGCCTGTTCGAGTGGATCCAGCGCCTTCTCGTACTGACGACTCGCAATGAGCGCTCGGGCTAGTCCGAGTTGCGCGGTCGCGTGGCCCGGTTGCAGCGACACGGCTCGGGAGAAGAGCTTGTGAGCCTCTTCAACTCGCCCGGCCTTCAGCTCAAGCTCGCCGATCTCCACATGAGAAGGAACATCGAATGGATTGATGTCGAGCTCGGCCCGAAATTCGGTCATCGCGGCCGCTTCGCCTTGCGGTGTCGGATCGGCGCGCAAAAGCATCTTGCCGAGCTTGTAATGAAAAGCGGGCATGCGAGGTTGTAATTGAATAATCGCGCGATACTCGGCCGCGGCTTCGCCGAACTTCTCCTGAGTCTCTAATACTTCCGCGAGGATCTGATGAGCGCGATAGGAGTCTGCCGATTTTTCGAGAAGCCGTTGAACGGTCGCATTCCATAGATTCGCGTATGCTTTGGACGCAAGGTACAGAACATCGGGATCATCGGGCGTCAGGCGTCGCAGTTCTCCGACAACTTTTGATGCCTCCTCTTCTCCTCCGGTGGTGAACAAACATTCGACCAATCTTTGCCCGACAATCAAACGCATACTGGCTTCCTGTTCGGTTTCGAAAGCGCGTCGAAGAATTGGAACGGCATCGGTGTAGCGTCCGCCAGACATATAAACAAACGCTAACAGGATAGGAACGCGCGGCAGACCCGGGTTCAGTGCAAGCGATTTCTCGAGCTCCTGGGCGGCTTTTGAGAATTGTCCGGCGTCACGGTACGCAATCCCAAGGCGCGCATGCGCCTCGGCGTCCTGCGGGTACGCCTCTACCGCCTTCTTTCGGAGTTCAATATCTCCAGCGGATTGCTGCGCGAGCAGGATTCCGGCGGCGGCAACAATCGAAAGTGCAAAGCGCACGCTAAAAGTATAGTTTCAGCGCGAACTGGATCTCACGAGAATCGTTTGAGGTCGACGAGATCCGGCCGAATTGGGGCGTACCCAGCGTGGAGCCCGGATTCGAGAAAATCGGACGATTCAGAATGTTGAAAAACTCGGTCCGGAACTGTATACGCGAGCGTTCGTTAAATCGGAAATCCTTATAGGCCGCAAAGTCCCAGTTGTGGATTCCCGGCCCGATTACCGTATGGCGTCCGCTGGTCCCGAATCGAAACGGACCGTTCACCGGATCGGCCGGCCGATTCTCGACAAACGCGGACGTGTCAAACCACATGGCGACTTGTTCGCCGCGAGACCTGCCGGAAGGCAGGCCGTTGGGGTCGCCGATCGCATCCGGCCTTCGCTGACCGACGTCGGTGTTGGCGCCGTTGAAGGCTTGCGTGACGGTGAAGGGACTTCCCGTTTGTAGTGTCGTGATGCCATTGATTTGCCAGTTACCGAGAAGATGAGAAGCAATCCCGCCCGTCAGGTACGGCTTCCCTTTTCCAAAAGGAAGCTCGTATACATAGCTGAAGACGAAACGGTGACGGATGTCCTGACCTGCGAGACCTTTCTCGGCCTGCCGGTTGTAGGAATCCTGGAAACCGCCCCCTCGGTCGGCTTCTCCACGAAGGTTCCGCCGGTGTCATCTATGGCTTTGCTCCAGGTGTATGCCGCCAGGAACGTGAGGCCGTTTGCGAATGGACGCTGTACCTTGAACTGCCCGGAATGATACGTAGAGTTTCCGTCATATCCCGCAACGTAAATGGTTCCCCAATCCTGCCACCGCTGACGAGAGCGGATGGCCCCCGGTCCGGGACGCGCCTGGTTGGGGGTGGATAGAGTTGCCAGATGTTGAGCCTTGTTGCCGACATAGGCTGCGGATACCAGCGTCCCACCGAACGTACGTTCCAGTGTGAGATTCCAGGCTTGCATCACCGCCGCCGCGTAATCCGAACTATTCGCGAAGATCTGAGCGGACGCGGCTGAGGCTCCGCGAGTCGGATCGGACCAGTCGAACGATCGGAAGTTCGTTGCGTCAAGCACGGTATTCGCGCTCCGCACAAATGGAGGGTTCACGGAAGATTCCACCCACTTATCGCCTATGTCGCGCTGCATAAAGACACCGTAGCCACCGCGCACCACGGAGTTCGACGTCCCCGGAATTCGGTACGCGAACCCGAAACGGGGAGCGAAGTTATTGTTGTCGTTGTGCACCAGGGGCGCGGGCAATCCGACATCGCTGGCATGTACGAACGGAATGCCGGTGAAGAGCGTTTGCTGCTGACCACGATAAACGATGGCTTGCGCTCCGTCGGAGACAACCAACTGTGGCGATACGCCATTCGGAGGGAAGTACAGGTTTGAGATGCTTCGATTCGAAGAAAGTGGGATACCCATCCATTCATACCTCAGCCCTACATTGAGCGTGAGGTTGGGAGTGATCTTCCAGTCGTCCTGAAAATACGGGGCCAGAAAAGAGTAGCGGACAAGAGGCGAAAACGGGTCGGGCGAGGAGTTTACACTCGCGGGCAGACCAAGCAGGAAGTCGCCTAAAGGATAGCCGGTGAAACGGCCGTCAAACGACCAATTTCCGTTGGTGCGGAATATCTCATCGAAGTTGTCCTTGTGCCGTTTGATATCCATACCCCAGCGAAGGCTGTGCTTGCCGGTCGACATAGTAAATGCGGGCTGCCATTCGAAAATCTCGCTCTTCCATCCGCGCGGTCCATAGTGGACTTCACCGAGATTCGAAAACCCGGTAACGCTCCATACGGGCGCTCCCCAGGCATCGGGGAGTGTGGCCATCCCATTGATCTTTAGGATCTCGTTGGTGATGTCGTTGTTGAACGCAGTGCTCTGCGGTTCGTTCTGCCTGAAGCGCGAGTACCCCATCGTGACGTCGAAGAGCATCGCCGGCGTCAGTGTCTTCGAATAATGGCCACTGGCCGATTGCCCGCGATTCAACTGAGACACGAACCAGTTCGGGTTCAGGTTTGGATTTTTGCGGTTTCCATCATTGAACGCGTACCGCCCGTAAAGAAAGGCGCCATCGCCCAACTTCTGGTCACCGCGAATAATCACTTGATCGCGATCGAACCGCCGGGTATCGTCGCGGAAAAAATTGAACCCTGTGACAGTCGAGTTAGGAACTGGAATCCAGGGACCATTGCCGATGCCGTTCTGAAGAAACGGCAGCAGAGTAGCAGGCATTCGGCTCTGAGGTATGCGATTGTCCGGAAATGGCGCTCCGCTGAGTGGATCAATCAGCGGCACTCCTGGTTTGATCTGCGTCCTCAGGTCGCCTGTGAGTTCTGATGGCGTTGGATAGGTACCTTGTTGTGGGATATTCTTCACTTCACGGAAGAACTCCGTTGCGACAAAGAAGAACGTCTTATCTTTACCGTTGTAGAGCTTGGGAATGATAATCGGCCCACCGACCGTGCCGCCGAACTGATTTCGCTTGAACGCCGGCGCGCCTTTGGTCTGCGAGAAAAAGTTGTTCGCGTCCAGCTTGTTGTTGCGCAGGAATTCGTAGACGGAGCCATGAACCTGGTTCGTGCCGGACTTCGTCACAAGGTTGACCTGCGCCCCTGCTTCAGCCCCGAAAGCGGCGGAGTAGTTGCTCGTCGTGACCTGGAACTCTTGAACCGCGTCGACATTGGGAGAAAAGCTGTTGCTGCCATGCTGGTATTCCTTGATCGACGCGCCGTCGAGCAGGTAGACGTTGTAATCGCCTTTTTGGCCATTGACGCTGAAGCTTTCCGCGGTCGGATCGATCTGCACCGCATCAAAGGTGTTGCTGTTCTTGGAGCGAGTTGCGCCGGGCGCGAGCAGATTCAGTTGAAGGAAGTTCCGGCCGTTCAACGGAATGTCCGTGAGCATCTTGCCTTCGACTACCGTTCCCACCTGCGAACTGGACTCCTGAATCAACGGAGCGACGGCTGTGACGGAGACGGATTCCGTCACCTGGCCAACTTCGAGTTGGAGGTCGACCGTAGCTGTCTGACCGACGAATAATCGGACGTCGTTCAGGATGACTTTCTTGAATCCCGGTTTTTCAGCGGAGACATCATAGATGCCGGGCGGTAGATCCGACATCGAATATTGTCCGGATTCATTTGCGACTGCGGCACGCGTAAATCCGGTTCCTCTGGAGATCACGTTCACCGTCACCGACGGCACGACGGCTCCTGTGGAATCGACAACCGTTCCTTTCATGCTGCTGCTGCTCAGTTGCGCCGCGGCTTGCGGAACGATGGGGAGCAGCACGGAAGCCAGTAAGACCAGAACGGCCCGGCGAAGAATTGAAAGGCGTGGAGGCATTTTGCGGATCGAGCATGGAGCCTCTCCTTTGCGAAAAATACATCATCGATGATATATCATGAGATTTCAAGCATGATCCGGTGCGAAAACAGCATCTGCGACATCTTTACAGCCTGTACAACTTCAAGGCAGCGTCTAAATCAGTTCAATGTATTACACTTCGACATCAGATCGCCGCAAGAATCCGTCAGGCCATCCTGGAAGGTTCGGTAGGACCCGGCGAACGCCTGGTAGAGAGGACGCTTGGGACCGAGATGGGCGCCAGCGTCACTGCCGTGCGGGAAGCGATCATCCAGTTGGAAGCGGAAGGCCTGATCACCAAACGCACAAACACAACCACAAATGTTTCCGTCCTTACCGCTGAGGAGATTGCGCAGACGTTCGTGGTGCGGCAGGCGCTGGAACGCATCGCAATGATCGAAGCGGCTCGGCGCGCCAAGCCGGATGACATACGGCGTCTGACCGAAATATTTGGCAGGATGACGGATGCTGCGCATCGCATGTTGTTCGGCGTGTATGTACAGAACGACTTCGCCTGGCATGAGGCTGTCTGGGCTATTTCCGGAAACGAGGTGCTCAGGACGACACTGCGACGGCTTGTCCTTCCACTTTTCGGGCTGAGTTCAGTCCGCGTTGTCGCGCAGAAGAATTACAACCTTACTGAAGATTCCCAACTTCACGCCGCAATTCTCGATGCGATCGCGAGGAACGATCCCGATGCGGCGGCAGAGGCTTTTGATCTTGGCATCAAAGAGTGGCAATCGCAAGTAGAAACGATAACGTAGAGTGAAAGAGTAGTTGACGAAATGCGTTTTTGCGGGTTATGGATACAGATCGTTCCCTTGATGCTATTGCTCGGGGTCAGCGCGTCGGGACAGACCGCCGGTGATCCGGTGGATTTCTACACAACGAAAGTCAAGCCGCTCTTGACCACCAAATGCTATGCGTGTCACACGCAGACGGCGATGGGGGGCCTCCGGCTTGACTCGCGAGAGGGCGTTCAGAAAGGCGGCGCTTCGGGACCTGCGATCGTGCCCGGGCCTGCATCAAACACGCTGCTGATGCAGGTCGTAACTCACACGCATTCCAAGATCAAAATGCCTCCGGGCGGTCGATTGAGTGATGCGGAGATCGCTACTCTTCGCCAGTGGATAGAATCGGGCGCGCACTTTGAGCCACAACCTTCGGCAGGCGCCCCGGCGGCCAAATCGGACGTTGCTTCGCGGCGGAATTTTTGGTCTTTTCAGAAGCCGGTCAAGCATGCTCCGCCTGCCGTCCGCGACAGCTTCGTGGGCACATACACCGATCGATGCATTTATCCTCTCGGCGTTGGAGGCCAAAGGCCTGAAGCCCGCGCCGCCCGCGGACCGTCGCACTTTGCTTCGCCGCGTCACTCTCGATCTGACAGGCCTGCCACCCACGCCCTCCGAATATAGGGAGTTTCGTGAGGATAAGTCGCCCGATGCCTTCGCGAAAGTTGTCGACCGGCTGCTCGCATCCGAACGCTACGGTGAGCGATGGGGACGGCACTGGCTGGACGTGGCGCGCTACGCCGACGCGGACGGCTTGAGTTTGGCGCCCGAACCCTTCACAAACGCTTGGCGATATCGCGATTGGGTGATCGCGGCGTTCAACAACGACATGCCCTACGATCAGTTCCTGCGGGCGCAGATCGCTGGCGATTTATTGGACAAGCCCGGGGAACGAAAATTAACGCCCGGACTCGGGTACCTCGCTCTAGGCCCGTGGTACTTCCGGATTGTCGAGCCTCCGAAAGCTCGGGCGGATGAACTGCAGGATCGGATCGATGTTGTCGCCCGCGGCATGCTGGGCCTTACTGTTGCCTGCGCCCGCTGCCACGATCATAAGTACGATCCGATTCCGACGAAAGATTACTACGGCATCGGCGGAGTTCTGGCCTCGACCGAGTACAAGGAAGAGCCTTTAACAGATCCTGAGACAGTAAAGAAGTATGACGACGCGGAAAAGCGCATTGCCGATTTCGAGAAGCAAATCAAAACGTTGCTGGACGCCGAGCGCACAACCTTCGGCGAGCGTATGGCGAAGGAGTCGGGCCGCTATCTTCTTGCCGTGTGGGGGAGGAAGCGCGGCGTCCAGGATCTCGCCACAGGTCTTGATGCAAAGATTGTCGATCGCTGGGCTCGATATCTCGACAAGACACACGACCATCCGTTCCTCAACTTCTGGCCCGATTTGATCGCGAAGGGCAGCCAGGCGGAAGCCACACGCGCCGCTGAAGCGTTTCAACAGACGGTGGACACGGTCATCCGCGAGAATCTCGAGATTACCCGGTACAACGAGCGCGTCATCGAAGAATCGAAGAAATCGACTGATCCCTACGATATTTTCTGTAAGGGCTGTACGGCGGAGACGCGAGCGCTTCCACGTGACAAATACGTTTTTCGCGGCGATCTGTTCGATGCAAAAAGAAAGACAGATGGGGAATCGCGCGACGCCGGGGTGCTTTATCTCGATGATGAGCAACTTCTCTCGTATCTGAGTTCCGACACTTGCGCACGCCTGGACAGTCTGAAAACCGAGTTGGCGGGCGCAAAGAAGGCGCTCCCGGAAAAGTATCCCTTCCTGCACATCCTGGCCGATGCCAAGGAGCCGCACGATATGCCTCTCCATAAGAGGGGCGATCCTTATAATCTCGGCGAACCTGTTCCGCGTCATTTCTTGTCGGTGCTCGGAGATCCTCAGCCGGCGAGTCTGAACACGGGCAGCGGCCGGCTGGATCTCGCGAATCAGATCGCGAGCGCTGCCAATCCGCTAACGGCTCGCGTGATTGTGAATCGCATATGGCACTATCATTTCGGCGCGGGTCTGGTTAGAAGTCTGAGTAACTTCGGAGCAGCGGGCGATCGCCCGAGCCACCCTGAATTGCTCGACGATCTCGCCGTTCGGTTCGTCGAAAACGGATGGTCCATCAAGAAGCTTCATCGCGAGATCCTGCTGTCGTCGGCATATGCGATGAGTAGTCACGCTTCGGAGCAAGCCCTTGCCGCCGATCCCGAGAACCGCCTGCTCTCCCGATTCAACCGCCGCCGGGTCGATGTGGAAACATTGCGGGATTCCATGCTGTCGGTCTCCGGCGATCTGCAGCTCGAGATGGGCGGACCCGCATTGAAGTGGGAAAACGGGTTTCGAAGGCGTACGGTGTACGGCGAGGTCAGCCGCTTTCGGCCTGAGCGCTTTCTGACGCTTGTTCGATTTCCCGGATCCTTCTTTTCACGCAGAGAAGCGAATTCCTACGAACACGTCGGTTCAACGATTGTTCTTTCTGAACAGCGAGTTCATCAAGGAAGAGTCGGCGAGCTTGGCGGCGCGCGTTCGTGCGGGCGCCGAGGGAGACACCGCCTCTCGCGTTCGCAAGATCTATGACTTGGTGTTCGGTCGTGAGCCGGAGAGTCGTGAAATGGAAGCCGCTGTCCGCTTCCTGGAAAGCCGGCCGGCGGACATGGCTCTGCCCGAGTTTGCTCAAGTGTTGCTCAGTTCGAGCGAGTTCAGTTTTGTGGATTGATGGTAGCAATATGGGACCTTTTTCTTCGTTTTCGCGGCGCCAACTGCTAAGTGGCATTGGGGGCGGGTTTGGAATGTTTGCCCTGCGCAGCGTGTGCGGCGCGGCTGAGAATCCGTTCGCGCCGAAGGCGCCGCACTTCGCGCCAAAGGCGAAGCACGTCATTTTTCTGTTCATGAATGGCGGCATGTCGCAGGTGGACACCTTCGATCCGAAGCCCATGCTCGCAAAGTACAACGGACAGCCGGCGCCCGGCGGCAATCCGAAAACGGAGCGCAAGACCGGAAGTCTGATGCAATCGCCGTTTGCATTTCGAAAGTGCGGCCAAAGCGGAATCGAGGTAAGCGAGATCTTTCCAAAGATCGGCGATCACATCGATGACATCTGCGTGATCCGGTCCATGTACACCGATATCCCGAATCATGAGCCGTCGCTGCAGATGATGAATTGCGGTGAGAACCTGCAGAGCCGGCCGTCGATGGGATCGTGGCTACTGTATGGTCTGGGCACGGAGAATCAGGATTTGCCTGGTTACGTCGTCATGTGTCCGGGAATGCCGGTGGTCGGCTCCCCGCTGTGGAATTCCAGTTTCCTGCCCGCGGTCTACCAGGGCGTTCATCTTCCGAACAATGTGAAGGATCCTCGGGAGATGATTCGGTACCTGCGGGACACGACGCGCAGCCCCGATTCGAAGCGTCCTCAGGTGGACTTGATTCAACAATTGAATCGGTGGCATGCCGAAGAGCGTGAAAAGGATTCACAACTCGAAGCCGCGATGTATTCCATGGAGGTCGCATTTCGAATGCAGACGGAAGCGCCTGAGGCATTCGATATCTCGCGCGAGCCCGAGGCAATCCGCAGCCGGTATGGCGATTCGGATTTCGGCCGTGGGTGTCTTCTCGCAAAGCGGCTGGTGGAGCGCGGTGTGCGCGTAGTGCAGCTTTATTTCGGGAATGGCCAACCTTGGGACAATCATGACGACATCATGATCCACCAGAAGCTCGCCCGTCAGGTCGACGATCCGGTTGCAGCCTTGTTGGACGATCTGAAAGCGACCGGGCTGTTCAAAGATACGCTTGTGATCTTTGGCGGTGAGTTTGGCCGCACTCCGGCGGTTGAGACCAGTTCTCGCGTCAAGGTGCAGAACGGCAGAGATCACAATCCGTTCGGATTTTCGATGTGGCTTGCGGGTGGAGGCATCAAAGGCGGCATGGCGTACGGCGCTACCGACGAGTTTGGATTCAAAGCGGAGGAGAATCGCGTTCACGTTCACGATCTTCACGCTACGATCCTTCATCTGATGGGCCTCGACCACACGCGGTTGACGTACACATACAGTGGCCGCGATTTCCGGCTTACAGACGTGCATGGAAACATAATCCGGCCGATCCTGGCTTAGCGCTGGAACGGACAATCTGTCTGTAGAGTTGCCCTTCCGTCCGTTTGGAGTTATAACGGATTCACCTATATGTGCGCTCGATTGTTCATCTCCGTGTCGGTCATTGCCTTGGCCGGCGGAGTACTTCACGGCGCTGTTTCCGTAGATTCGCGTCGTGGTGAGCAAATTTTTGAGACGCACTCCTGCATTCGCTGCCACAGCATCAATGGCAAGGGAGGGACGGTGGCGCCGGATCTCGGGCGCCGGATCGGACGTGAATATACGCCTGCATCTTTTGCCGCGTTGATGTGGAATCATGCGCCCGCCATGTGGTCTTCCATGGGGCAGCAAGGCCTGGAAACGAAGCCGCTGAGCCAGCAGGATGCCGCCGATCTGTTCGGGTATTTCTACTCGATACGGTTCTTCGACAAGGCTGCCGACGCCGCCCGTGGTAAGCGGCTGTTCACGTCCAATCATTGCTCTGAGTGCCACGCGATATCGGAATCGGCCGGAGGTGTTGCGAAACCTGTGGCGAACTGGCAATCTCTGGGGCATCCGATCGAACTCGCAAGCGCGATGTGGCGGCATTCCACGAACATGCGCCAGGCATTCGCCGCAAAAGGCATCGCTTGGCCGACTCTGAACGGACAGGATCTCGCCGACATCCTTCTTTATGTGCGCAATCTGCCTTCGACACGAGGGAAGCCAATAGAATTTACGGTGACTAGCGAGAGCGGAAAAGCGCTATTCGATTCCAAAGGGTGCGTAAAGTGCCACACGGGCAACCTGGACCTGGCTCCCCGATTGAAGGGTAAGAGGTTGAACGACATCGCGGCAGCGATGTGGAATCATTCACAAGCGATGGGGACGCCGCCACCCAGCCTTGACGCCGGCGAGATGGTTCAGATTGTTACGTTTCTTTGGAACGAGCAGGTTCTCGGAAGCAACGGCAGACCTCCATCCGGCAAGAAGATTTTCGTGAGCAATCACTGCGTGTCATGCCATGGAGATGCGGCGAGCGGCGCGCCGGACCTGTCCGGGCGAAAGGGCTCGTTCTCGGCTGTGTCGATGGTTTCATCCCTCTGGCAGCATGGCCCGAAAATGCTGACCCGCATGAAAGAGAAAAACCTGGAGTGGCCGAGGTTCACGACCGCGCAGATGTCCGATCTGATCGCCTATCTTAATTCGGCGGAGTAGCTGAAGCTTGGCGATGAGTGAATCCGCCTCCCCGACATTTGCCAATTCAGATCTGGTTCGTTCGCGGGAAGATCTCTACACGCCTGTCTTACACGCCTAAGCGCGGGCAGTGAGGACGCTCTCGCCGAGATCTACGATCACACTAGTCGTCTCGTGTATGGCCTTTATTCGCAAATCTGGCGCAGCGCATCGAGTTTCCGGGCAGAACGCGGTACCGTGATTGGCTGGCTGATCATGGTGACCCGCAGCCGCGATTGGCCGGTTGCGCGCGCGGCGGCACAGGTCGTCCGAAGCAGAAGTCGACAGCCTGCAGGACAAGCCCGCTGAGACTCCCACTCCCGAGGAGTCGACGAACGCAGGGGAGCAACAGCCGCGCGTCCGCGCCGCTTTAGCTGCTTTGCCAGCTACCCAGAAGCACTTGATCGAAATTGCCTGTACGGCGGCTATAGCCACTCCGAATCGGCCGAGGAAATAGGCTTGCCGCTCGGAACGGTGAAGACTCGCTTGCGGATGGCGCTCGCAAAGCCGCGCCAGATGCTTGATCCCGTCGGAGAACAGGCGCAATGCCCCCGCAGATACCGCATGTCGAACTGACCGACACGTTAGGTGAGGAACTCGCGCTGTTTGCTTTCGGCCTGCTCGAGGCGACCGGGCAGTGCACTTGGCTCGGCATCTGGAAACCGGCGGCGCGGTCTCCAACGAGCAGTTCCACGCGATCAGGAGTCGGGCGCGGCAGCGACCGGGGGATGGATGAGGAAAATCCGACAGAGCACGGCTGGAACGGTATCAGCTACCTGCGTCTCTAGCACGACCCCGGAACCGGCTTCGCGACCTCGCTGGTACGCATTGATCCAGGCGCGCAATACCCCGCTCATCGACACAAAGGCGCCGGGCAAAGTTGGATAGTACAAGTGAGTTGCCGCATCGCTTCAGTGACTCCGTATGCCCGTGACTTTGCCTGCGCGGCGGCAGGCACTGAACACGGCGTGCTCGAATCGGACGATGGATGTGTGCTCCTGATCGTGTCGTCGGCTAAAGATGAAGCGCTCGCATGACCGAGGCCGGAAGTCAGTGATACGATCCGGTTGAATGACACGCCGTCAGCTTGCCGCGCTAACTGCAGCGCTCATGCTCGTAGCGATCGCCTTCATAGTTTGGCGAACATCCGCCCCGCGCCCCGAAGACCAAAGGGCCGGAAAATTTCCCGAACAACTCGTATATGTGCGGTCGAAAGATGACATCGTGAATGCCGGCGCGATGTTTGCCCCGCCGAAGAATGTAGCCAAGCCCATCGCTGTCCTCTGGATTCACGGATGGGGCGTGAATTTCTACTATCCGACGTACGTCGGCATCGGCCGAGCCCTCGCGGAGCGCGGCTACACATGCATCATTGGAAACACGCGCATGCATGACCTTGGCAATGTTGCCGGATGGCGCGGGGAGAAACGGATCCGCGGTGGCGGTTATTGGGGTGTAGCCAGTGAGGAGTCTCGCGACCTCGCCGCTTGGATCGACTTCGCTGAAGGTAGCGGCTTTAAGAAGATTGTACTGGTCGGACACAGCGCCGGCTGGTCAGCGGTTCGCAGGTATCAGGCTGAAGTTCAAGATCCGCGTTTAGTTGGTGTCGTCCTTGCTTCTGGAGCGGTCCGCGCAGACACAAGGCCTGCCGATTCGGACCAGCTTGCACAGGCGACTCGCATGATGGCTGATGGGAAAGGCGACGACCTGGTCCGTGACCCCAAACGGTCCTTTCCATCCTTCATCAGCGCGGCGACGTTTATGGATATCGTCAACACGCCTGCAGAGTACAAGGATTTCTTCGGAGTCCAGACGCCGAATCCCGGCGTCACTCGCATTCAGTGTCCGCTCCTCGCCTTCTTCGGCACGAGAGGAGATGTTGGCGATCAGGAGGAACTGGCACTGCTCAAATCGTCTATCGAACGGCAATCGAGCGGCCCCAGCCGCGTGCATACCGTGATGATCCAGAACGCCGATCATATGTACACAGGCCAAGAGTCGCAGGTGGCGAACACCATCGCTGCGTGGGCCGACAGCCTCCAGCCAAGCACCGGGACGCCGCCAACCTGAGCGTCCCTACCACATCAACCGGAGGCCTAAACGCAGTTGGCGCTGGTCAGGTACCGCAGAGGTCACAACCAGGAAGTTCGCCGCGCTAATGTTCGCGTTCGGATTATTGAAATGCGGCGTATTTGTAGCATTCGCCGCTTCGGCTCGGAACTCAAAGCTCATCAGTTCCCGGATGGGGAACCGGCGGAACACACCCAGATCGAGGTTCACCGCGCCCGGGCCGCGCAGGATATTGCGTCCAGAGCTTCCGAACCGCACGCCAACCGGAGCCGCGAACGCCGTGGGATCGAAAAACGGCTGTCCAGACCCAACCCCCCCGAGTTTCTCGACTACTGGCTTAACCTGATCGGCGGTCTGAGTATTCCCCGGAGCGTTGAGCGCCCCGGCCGCAGCCGTTACGGTGAACGGACGTCCTGAGTATGCGGCGAACACACCGTTGATCTGCCAGTCGCCAAAAATCCAGCGCGATGCTCCCGAGTTCGCAAACTTCTTACCCCGCCCGGCCGGAACCTCGTACACGAAGCCCGTCTGAAAATTGTGCGGGACGTCATAGCCTGCAAGAGCCCGATTGCGGTAAAAGACTGGCGCCCAGTTCCACGTAATTGTTCCCGTCCAGCCATCCTCATCAGTGAAATTGATAGCTTTCGAGTACGTGTACGCTCCCTTCAGGACCAATCCATTCCCCGCGCGGTGATTGAAGGACGCTTGCAGCGCGTGATAGTTCGCGCTGAGAAAGCCATTCCACGCCCACGTGTCGATGCTGCGTCCAAACTTCGCAAACAGCGGCCGACCGGCAGTACCGCCTCCAGGCGGAGCCGCATTAATCTCCAGGTCCGCGAAGCTCCGCACAGTTTGCGTACCGACATAGCCGATGGAAGTGGTGAACTCTTTTGGCCACTGCCGCTCAATGAACAGATTCCAGGACTGCACATAGCCGCGGTTCAAAGTATCCCCCGAGATATAGCGCATCGCTGCCGTCGGCGGCAGCGGGAGCCGCCCGGAACTGATGTCGGGCGCAGGAATATCGGGGATGCCCTGCTCGATCGTTCTGACAGGCTGAAACGAATTTGCCGACGTGAATGTCGAAGCGGACACCAAAGGGAAGAAGCCCCGCAATGGACGAGCCAGCGGCATGGGGTTGTAGGTAATGCCGTAACCGCTGCGAATTACCGTCGAGTCAGTCAGACGGTAAGCGAAGCCGAAGCGAGGCGCAAAGAGCTTCTTACTCGTTGAAATGCCCAGGCCCTTGGGCACATCGCCTATACCGCCGACGGAAACCAGGTTCGTCGCCGGATCGTATCCTTCAATCCCGCCGCGGCCTGCACGCGTTTGGAGCGGGAACAATTCATACCGGAGGCCCATCGAGATCGTCAGCTTTCGGCTGACCTGCCACCGGTCGCGTACATACCATCCGAGTTGCCAGTTGTACGCCGTCATCACTTCGAACTGAGCCGACCGCCGGATTGTCTGCGGCAATCCGAGCAAATACGCAGCGTATGAGTTGAACTGAGTCAGTGTTGCGCCCGGCGTTGAC
Source organism: Bryobacteraceae bacterium (assembly GCA_963825845.1). Classification (GTDB taxonomy): domain Bacteria; phylum Acidobacteriota; class Terriglobia; order Bryobacterales; family Bryobacteraceae; genus DASQDN01. The sequence goes on from CAWGVL010000011.1 coordinate 66,609, forward strand.
GTAATCCCTTGCGAGAACTCGAATCGACCCATGGGACCGCCATTTCCGCCGCCGTCCGGATTGTAATGGTTCAGAACATGGCGAATGCCTTCGAAACCGAATCGGATATCGTGCCGGGTGCGATTCACGGAAAAGTTCTGTTGCGTGGTCCACGAAGTGTCATGCGTGATGAACGGCCGCGTATCCGTATCGTTCAGGAAATTCGTATACCCGTTAATAATGAGCAGAGGAGAACCGCTATCGCGAATGTCCGTTGTGTCGCCGTTGACGCCAGGTATTCCCAGTTCGCGACCTTGAAACTCGCCGTAACCAAACCCTGTGATTCCCTGCCCCTGACGTGTCCAGCCGAAAACTCCATCCCAAAGAAAAGTGGGAGAGAACACGTACGTGCTCCCGATCGTCGCGACCTGCGTGCGCAAAGAACCGTCGCCAATGCTGCTGCCGGACGGACACAATGCTCCGCCTCCGCCTGCGCCGAATGCCGCATCGCAACCGACATTCGCGTTCATAATTGAATATTTCCCCCACAGGGTATGTTTGGTGGTGCGATTCCAGTTGATCTTCGTATCGAAGTTATCCTTGTCCAAACGCTGTGAGCCATTTCCCTCGTAGTTCGATCCGACTCCAGGCCGGTTTGGCAGCGGAATCAAATCCTGAACTTCGCGAGAAATCGCGCTTTGCCGGTCGAGAGGAACAACGTTGCCGGGAAACGGCCTGCGGCCGGAGCCATCGGCGGCCGTGCTCGATAATGGGTCATAGATGACCGTGTTGTAGGCCGAAAAATCGCCGCGCCGTTGATCGGCAGTTGGAACGGTAAACAGGTTGGTGGCTCCCTGCCGTTCGCGAACTCCTTCCCAACCAGCGAAGAAGAAGAGCTTATTTCGCACGATCGGCCCGCCTGCGGTAGCGCCATAAACGTTGTTAAGGTTCTTCGGCTTCGCAAGTGAGTTGAAGAAATTCTTCGCCTGCAGCGCTCCGTTGTCGTGAAGTTCCCAAGCCGAGCCATGGAAGCTGTTCGTCCCCGATTTCGTGATCACCGTGATGGCAGCCCCGCCAGCGAAGCCCTGCTCCGCATCGAAGTTGTTGGTCACCACATTCACCGTATCAATCGTCTCCGCCGGCGGGACGTAAGCCGTGTGATGCGGGAGCCAGAGGAAAACACTCAGCGCTCCATCGATGCGTGTCGCATTATTATTACGATTCACTCCGTTTACATTCGTGGACAGCGCGCGCGCCGGAGCCGCCTGGATGGAATTCTGGTATTGTCCTGGGGTCGCGCCGGGAACCAGATTGATCAGGCTCTGGTAATTGCGATACCTGGGAAGAGGCATATTGATTACCTCTTTCGTACTCAGTTCTGAATGCACGTCGGCGGTATCCGTTTGCAGTGCGATTTGACCGGCGTCGACCGTCACGCTTTCCGTCACCTGTCCGAGTTCGAGCGCCATTTCTTCACGGCGGAGCGTGTTCGCTGTGATGGAGACGCCGCGACGCGTCAACGTACGGAACCCTGGCGCCTGAACTGACAAATCATACGTACCGGGGGCGAGATTAGAGAGCGTGTAGCCGCCGACAGAGTTCGTTTGTGCCGAACTCTCCTGACCGGTTTCTACATTCGTGACCTTGATTGTGGCGCCCGGGACCACCGCTCCGGCGCTGTCGGTAACTACTCCTGTAATCGAGCCGTAAAGTACCTGAGCCGTAGCGGGAATAGTGAGCAATAGCAGCGCTGCAGAAATTGCGCATAGTTGACGACACAAGGGCGAGAACATTCCACCTCCAGATAGAGTAGGAATATCATAGAAATCACCTCTGCAGTCGTGCGGCTTAAGCGAGCGCGGATTTCACGACGTTTCCATGCACGTCCGTTAACCGGAAGTAACGCCCCTGAAATTTGTAAGTCAAGCGCGTGTGCTCGATCCCAAGGCAGTGCAGAATCGTCGCATTCAGGTCATATACAGAGACCGGATCGCGGACAATGTTGTAACTGAAATCGTCCGTCTCCCCAATCGTCACACCGCCTTTGATGCCGCCGCCGGCCATCCACAGAGTGAAGCAGCGCGGATGGTGATCGCGGCCATAGTCGTCGGCGGTGAGCTTCCCCTGCGAATAAACCGTACGCCCGAATTCGCCGCCCCAGATGACCAGGGTGTCGTCCAGCAACCCGCGATCCTTCAAGTCCTGGATCAACGCCGCAGTCGGCTGATCGGTGTCGCGGCATTGACCGGCGATTTGCTTCGGGCACTTGCTGTGTTGGTCCCAGCCGCGATGAAACAACTGAATGAAGCGGACGCCGCGTTCTGCCAGGCGGCGCGCCAGAACGCAATTTGCGGCAAACGTGCCTGGCTTGCGCGCGTCGGGGCCGTAACGCTCAAGGACAGCCGCAGGCTCTTTCGAGAGATCTGTGAGTTCGGGCACCGACGACTGCATCCGAAACGCCATCTCGTACTGCGATATGCGAGTGTGAATCTCAGGATCGCCGAAGCTCTCTGCGTTCCTTTCGTTAAGCTTCGCGAGATCGTCGAGGAACCGGCGGCGCACTCCGGCTTCGAATCCGGGTGGGTTTGACAAGTACAACACGGGATCACGGCCGCTCTGAAACTTCACTCCCTGGAACCGCGAGGAGAGGAAGCCGCTGCCCCACAACCGGTCATATAACGGCTGGTCGCTCGAAGCGCCAAGCGAGACCATGACAACGAATGCCGGAAGGTCCTTGTTCTCGCTGCCGAGGCCGTAGCTGATCCACGAACCCAGACTCGGACGTCCTGCCAGTTGAAAACCTGTGAGCGCAAACGTGATCGCAGGATCATGGTTGATCTGCTCCGTGTTCATGGACTTGATGAAGCAGATCTCGTCGGCGATCTTGGCGGTGTGGGGCAGCAACTCGCTCAACGTTGCGCCCGATTTTCCGTGCTGAGCAAACTTGTAGATCGAAGGCGCAGTCGGAAAGCGCGACTGATGAGCCGTCATCCCCGTCAATCGCTGTCCGCGGCGCACGGACTCCGGTAGATCCTGGCCGCGAAACTTCTCCAGCTCCGGCTTGGAATCGAACAGTTCCAGTTGTGACGGGCCGCCGGACTGGAAGAGGTAGATCACACGCTTCGCTTTCGGCGCGAAATGCGGCAAACCCGGGAGGCCGTCGGCGGCTGGTTTCCCGTCCGTGTCCGCTTCTGCGGCAAAGCCGTTCTCCCTCAGCAAAGCAGCGAGAGCGGCGGCGCCAAGGCTCACTCCGAATTGGCTGAAGAAATGCCTGCGTGCCATGAGCACGCGATGCTGTTCAAGCGCGCTGATCTTTTCGCCGTTCATTGCTTCGTGATGACCTCATCCAGATTGAGAATCAAACTGGCTACCGTCGAGTAAGCCGCTAGCTCGTCTGCCTTCAGCTTCGTGTCGTATGGCTTGGAGCCAACCGCAAGCAGTTGCTCTGCCTGCTGCGGATGACCTCGGAAATACTCGAGTTGCGTCTGTAAATTACCGAGCAGAACGCGCTTTTCGACATCATCGGGCCGACGGCCGGCAGCCAGACGCAGACCGAAGGCGAGCCGGTCTTCCGGCTGCTTCCCTCCCTCCATCATCATGCGTTGAGCCATCAACCTGGCCGCTTCCACGTAGGTGGTGTCGTTCATCAGGTTCAACGCCTGGAGCGGCGTGTTGGTGCGAGTCTCGCGCACCGTACAATATTCGCGCGAAGAAGCATCCAGTACCTGCATCGCAGGCGGCATCACCGTACGTTTCCAGTACGTGTAAAGACTGCGGCGCCACAAGCCGTCGCCCTTGTCCTGAGCGTAGTTGGTCATGTTCGAGAAGAGCATATCTTTGTACAACCCTTCTGGCTGGTACGGCTTGACGGAAGGGCCGCCGCGCTTCTCCACAAGTAGACCGGAAACCAGCAGCGCCTGGTCGCGAATCATTTCAGCCGGCAGCCGCAGACGTGGGCCGCGCGCCAGCAATCGATTCTCGGGATCGCGCTGCTGCAACTGCGGAGTCACCCTCGAACTTTGCCGGTAAGTTGCGCTCGAGACGATCGTCTTGAGCAAAGCTTTCGTATCCCAGCCGCCTTGCTGGAACTCAACCGCTAGCCAATCGAGCAGTTCAGGATGAGAAGGCAGTTCACCCTGGGCGCCGAAATCTCCCGCGGTCTTCACCAGCCCGGTACCGAACAACATCTGCCAGTAGCGGTTGACGGTCACTCGCGACGTGAGCGGGTTTTCGGGGCTGACAAGCCAGCGCGCGAATCCAAGCCGGTTGTTCGGCCAGGATTTCTCCATAGGCGGCAAAACCGCCGGAACACCGCGCTCGACTCGCTCGCCTGGAGCGTCATAGGAGCCACGCTTAAGAATGTAAGCGGGCCGAGGCTCCGGCAGTTCTTGCATCACCATCAAAGTGGTCACAGCGGTTTCGACAGCGGCTCTTTCACGTCGAAGCTCGCGCAATGTCATCCAGGTTCGCCTCGCCGCGGCCGGCGCTGCTTCCTCGAGAAACGCATTCCGGAGTTTCAGCCGTTGCCCGTCAGTGCGCATCTGGGAAGGGATCGCGGCGATTCGGGGAAGCGAATCAGGACAAGCCAAGATAGCGATTTGCTCTGCGCTGGGCAACCCTTTGTAGATTCGAACTTCGTCCAGCAGCCCACGGAAGTGCCACTCAGATCCGGGCCCGCCACCTATGCGGAGATGGGCGCCGGCGTTGGCGAACTGACGGAACAACCGGCCATTGTTGACCTTGAGCGTTTGCTTCTGCCCGTTAAGATAGATTTTGACCTTCTCATACGGCTCGATGCTGTCGAACACAGCGACGACGTGATGCCATTGCTTGAGTGGCAGCGGGTTCTCTGTTTCAACACGAAATGAATCATCGGCCCAGACGCTTACCAGGTTGAAGTGTACTTTGCCATTTTCGAAAAATACGCCGTAGCCGCGTCCTTTAGGCAGATTGTTCTCCTGCTCGGAAACCTCGTCGCCCATTCGGCTGACAATGGCGCCGCTGTTTTCCGACTCGGGATAAAACCAGGCTGAGATGGCAAACCTGTCTTTGAAATCGTGTACGCGATCGCGGTAATCGAAATTGGCCGCTTTCCCTGCGTCAAACCAAATCTTGCCGTCGAACGCTGCCCCCTGACCGAGAGGCGAGGACGCGTATCGCGGCGGTCCGCCCTTAAAACCGACCTGCACATTCTCAGTCCGCCCTTTGGCCGCATCGTCTTCATCGTCCGGCGGAGTTGGCCGGCTCTCGTGACCGGCGGACAACTCGACGCGCTCGTCAAATGGCTGTTGCAACACTAGATCCTCGGAAGGAAACCATTGCCGGTCAGGAGAAGTCGTGAGGGACTTCTCCCACCGGCGCTGCTCCGCTCCGGCATGTTGCAGCGATGCAGCGAGCTCTCTATCCGCACGAGCTATCTCGGTATCGATCTGCTGCAGCCGTTGCTGCTGCTGCCGCGTGGGCGCAGGGATCCATGGAGCCGCATTGCCGAAGTTGCTGAACCGCCCGTCTTCGGGGATGTTGTTGAAGTAGGCGTAGAGCTGATAAAACTCCTTCTGCGTGAAGGGGTCGTACTTATGATTGTGGCAGCGCGCGCAGCCCATCGTCAGCCCGAGAAACACCGTAGAAGTCGTATCGACGCGGTCAATGACATACTCCACCGCGTACTCTTCCGGCACGAGACCGTCTTCGGAGTTGCCGCGATGGTTACGATTGAAAGCCGTGGCAATCCGCTGGTCCAGTGTCGGATTCGGCAGCAGGTCGCCCGCAAGCTGTTCCACCGTAAATTGATTGAACGGCATGTTCCGGTTGAAGGCTTCGATCACCCAATCGCGCCAGCGCCACATCTCACGGTCGCCATCTACCTGGTATCCGTTCGTGTCTGCATACCGCGCCGCATCCAGCCAGCGGAACGCCATACGCTCACCGTAGCGCTCGGAAGCGAGCAAACGATCTACGACCTTTTCATATGCATTCGGAGAAGGGTCGTTGACAAAGTCGTCAATTTCCTGGGGCGTGGGTGGCAGACCCGTGATATCGAACGAAACGCGCCGGATCAACGTAGCGCGGTCTGCTTCGGCGGATGGCTGCAAGCCTTCTTTCTCCAGCCTCGCCAGCACGAAAGAATCGATGGCATTGCGAGCCCAGTTGTTGGCGTTCACTTTCGGAGCTTGAGGCCGTTGCGGCACAATGAATGCCCAATGCTGTTGCCAGGGAGCACCCTCTGTAATCCATTGAGTCAGCCGCTCGATTTCCTGCTTCGTCAGCTTGAGCCCCGAATAAACCGGAGGCATAAGCAGCGACCGATTCTCGGCAGTGATGCGTAGAGCCAGTTGACTCTGCTTCGGATCGCCGCGAACAATGGCTCGGCGTCCGCTGCCGAGATCGGCGAACGCATGGGCTTCCGTATCGAAGCGCAGTTTGCTCTTATTGTTTACGGCGTCCGGTCCGTGGCACACAAAGCACTTGTCCGATAGAATCGGACGGATATCGCGGCTGAAATCGATGCGCGCCGAGGCAGGTGTCGCTGCCGGCTGTTGTGCAAACGCCCCTGAGTACATCGTCCAGCCCGCAACGAAAACAAACGCGACGATCTGTTTGGCACGAAGACGCTGCATCTCTAACTCTCGCCACCTGGGTTCCGCACGACACTTTCATTCTAAACATCTTGGGCCCCAGTCAGCCGCATGTGTCCGCTTAGGGCAAACGGACCCGATCAGGCGGCATCGGGCGACGAGGCGCTCCATCGTTAACGCGATAACTCTTCATCAAAGGCAAACCTGATTCAATTCCACCAGGGCAGCGACGGCTTCAGCTCCGGTGCCGGCGAGACGGGCTCTGCGATGCCAGGCATCCCATGATCCGTGTATGCGGCTTGCTCGTACGTCTCGCTTTCATGGCGGCGATCAGCAGCACCATCGAAACAAAGCTTGCGAAGCACATTCCTGGCTACCATACGTATAAAGCCCTGGCCGAAGAGAAACTGCAGAACCAGGTCAGAATACTTCCTCCTTCAACAGCGCTGATCAAGCAGCACAAGTATTGGCTCCGCATATGTCTTCAAGCAGGGTCGCGATGGCATGCGTGGTATTCCTTCACGAGATACCTGACACCAGTAAGGGACATACGCTGCTTGTCACCCATGAGTTGATAACATCCGTCACGGCCAACCAGCTCGATGGTTCGCTGAAGAGGCTGCGAAAGCGATTGCTGACGGAGTGCGGCATTGAAAGGTCATGAACTCTCAGTGACGTGTGATTTCCCATCCTGTCCGATGAATCGCGCCCACACGCGGAAAGTGCGAAGATGTAGCGTCATGACAACTATAGGACTTATCGGCGCCGGGCATATCGGCGGCCAGGTTGCGAGACTTGCCGTTCAAAACGGCTACAACGTTGTGATCAGCAATTCACGTGGTCCGGAGACCTTGTCGGGCCTGATCGCGGAGCTTGGACCTGCCGCCCGCGCGGCAACTGTGCTGGACGCGGCACAGTCCGGAGACATCGTTGTGGTGACGATCCCCTTGAAGAACTATCGCTCGGTTCCCGTCGAGCCGCTCAAGGGCAAAATTGTGATCGATACCAACAACTACTACCCTGAACGAGACGGCCACATCCCGGAGCTCGACAATGAATCCACCACGACCGCCGAACTCCTGCAGGCGCACCTGCCGGCCTCCAAAGTCGTGAAAGCCTTTAATCATATCTACGCGGCCCAGCTCACCACTGACGGGAAACCGCCCGGCACAAAGGATCGACGCGCGCTCGTAATCGCCGGTGATGATCCGGAGGCCAAGGCCACGGTCGCGCGTCTACTCGATCGGTTCGGCTTCGATACAGTGGACGCGGGCCCGTTGAGAGAAGGGTGGCGCATTCAGCGGGACACCCCGGGGTACGGTCCGCGCCGCACGGCCGAGGAACTGCGCAAAGATCTTGCAGCGGCCAAACGCTACAGGGACATGTAAGAGTATTCATTCACTTGGGACCCTGTGACCATCAACCGGGCGATGGCGGTCACGATGACTTGTGGTAGCCGCTGTCAATCGCGCCGCCGTTCCTTACCTCGGAAGCACTCAGCGATAACCACCCTGTCCGCAACGCTGTCGTCATTAAAGTCAAAAAGCGTCGGGCTAGTGTGCGCGAGTACGGCCGTGTTCAACCCCGTGTGGTCCCCTCGGCTATGAACGGTCCTTCGAAAACTAGCAACGTTTAGTCGCTTAGTTTTCTGTTGGTTGGCGTTTACGGTTTGTGCGTTTGGGCTTTGGGTTATCGTGCATACAGGTAGCGAGGCGCCGCCGATGGCACTTGGAGCAAAGCTCTGCGGGAACGGCGAGGCTGATGGGGACGCTCAGCAATGGCTTTCTCTTCAGAATTGCTTCGAAGCCGATCCGTTCCAAGCGCTGGACCATTCTTCTGGCAGTACGCTCGGGATGGAGTCGGTCAAAGTAATCGCCGCCGCGCTCGCGATAAACACCCCCGTCGCGGATGAGCACATAGAGGATGGTGAGCAGCCGGTGAGCGACCGCCACCGTTGCCCTCTTGAGGCCGCGCCGGCCAGCCAAGCGATGGAACATGGCGGAAAGGAAGCAGTCGTGCGTGCGTGATGCGGCCCAAGCGCATTGCACCAGAATGCGGCGTAGGTACCGGTCTCGCTTGCGCGTTTTGCCGGAAAAGCGTTTGCCTGCGCTTTCGGAGTTACCTGGACACAAGCCCACCCAACTGGCCAAGTGATTCACAGTAGGAAATTGCATCATGTCGACGCCGAGTTCCGCTAAGATGGCTTGCGCGCTGACTGTATCAATTCCGGGAACAGTCGACATACGCTGAATCAAGTCGCTATGTTGGCTCATCTCGGTGCTGAGTCGTTCATCGATGGACGCAGACTTCTATCCAGTTCATCCAGGCGGGTGAGCTGTTGAGTCAGCATCCAACGAAAGTGCTCGTCGGTGCGGCCATTCAGCGCCGATACCAGTTCGGGTAGCTTCTCGCGCAACTTGCCCACGGCCAGGTCGGCCATGGCGAGAGCATCCGTAGCGCCTTTGGCCAACTGATTCAGAATGGCGCGTCCGCTCTTACCCACGATATTGCTGGCGACGCTGCCGAGCTTGATGTTGACTGTTTCCAACAAGCGTCCGATGCGGTTGATGACACGGTTGCGATCCTGCTGAAGATGGACTCGCATGCGCGTCAGTTCGCGTGCTTGACGGATCGGCTTGGAGGAATGAAACTGCCCGCCAGCATGCCGTACTGAAGAAACTCGGCCATGCGCCGAGCATCGATGCGGTCGGTCTTTCGGCCTTGTAGCGCGCGCACCGTTTGCGGGTTGACCAGCGTCAGCGCAAGCCCCCAGCGGCGCTGCTCGAGAATGTTCCACACCGGAATCCAGTACACACCGGTTAACTCCAAACCACCTGCTTCACCTGCTGCTGTTTGAGCCAGGTGGCGAGCCGTTCCAAATCGTGAGTAAATGTGCCGAAGACTTGCTCTGCAATTTCGTCTTCGCTTTGTCCATTGCGACGGATGCACACACAAGCCGTGATGGACTTCTTATGTACATCCAGCCCCGCGCAACGGCGGTAAAGTAGTTTCATGTTGTTCTCCTTGCCGCAAGCAGGGGACGCCTGGAAAACCATCGATTTTCCTTCACGTGCTCTCTGCCTTGCGGCAAAGGCGACACTCCGTTGTTCCACGCAAACTTCAATGCTCGGCGTCCGGACCACATTCACAGTCGGGCTGCAAGCGCCAAACGAGAGCCGGCCTTATCAAGCTCACAGCACTCGGAATCTTACCGCTTCCTCACCCTTTTCATCCCCCGTTGTCCGCACCTGCCGGTGAGGCATTCACCATGCGAAAAAAACTATATTCTCCAAAATATCAAGCAATTAGCCTTTGAGGCGCACGAGTTCCGTTATCCCACGTGCAACACTGAAGCAACGCCGGCATTGTGCCGGCGTTTTTCATTTGGAACACCATATGGCTACCGCTCTACAACTCGCGGCCAACCGCCGCAACGCACAACGCTCCACCGGACCGCGCACGTCCGAAGGCAAAGCCGCCATCCGTTTGAACGCCGCCACGCATGGCATGACCGCCAGGGTCATTGTCCTGCCCCATGAATCCGCGCTCGATTATCATGAAATTCGTGCTGCTTTGATTGACGATTACGCGCCCGCGACCTCGCAGGAATTGATGCTGGTCGACCAGATCGCCGCCGGCTACTGGCGCACCATTCGCGCTCGTCGATTCGAAACCGCGATGTTCGACAACCAGCTACGGGCGAAGAAGTACGAGTACGACATGGATCCGCGCCCGAATTCCAGAGATGACGAGGGATGCGCCGTCATCCTGCAAATCGAATCGCCCGAATCGCTGAAAAATTACTATCGGTATGATGGCGCTATCTCGCGCGACTACTACCGCGCCATTGCTTCGCTCGAGCGCATGCAGGCCGGTCGACGTCGCGAAGAAGACCGCCAGGAGCGCAAGGCCCGCGAGGAAGCCCGGCTGTGTGAACGCATCGTCAACCACCCGGATCCCGACTCTGTCGCGGAGATCTCGCCCGAGCCTCCAACGCCCCGGCAAGCGGCTGCAAACAACTGTGTTAACCCAAGTGGCTTCGTTTCGTACTACGAGCCCTCCGACTCCGTTAACCGAACCGAATCGCGGCGCGCCAGGGAAGGAACTTCTTCTCACGCCGCAAGAAGCACGTTATAGAAACAACGCGAGGCGCCGGTACGAAAGGTGCCCCGGCAATCCGAACACCAGGGACATAGGATCTTTGACATCTGAAACAAGTACAACTCACTCAGTCAGCAGTGTGTCCGGAAATGCTTTGCCATGTGCGCGCGCGGACCTAGCAGCCAGGCTTCCAACATGCCCTTTCCTTTCACCTCGATACCGCCGCGCCCTGCAAAATCAAACTCTCCTGCCAGTTGCTCATACACTGGCCGCGTGACTTGGATCATACCCGGTATGCCGTGCGACTCCATGCGGCTCGCCACGTTAACGGTGTCACCCCAGAGGTCATAGATGAACTTGGTCGATCCGATTACACCTGCCACAACGGGACCGGAATTGACGCCGATACGGATGGACAATTCCGACCCGGTTTCCATAGCGAAATCTTGGACGTGTTCAAGTATCGCGAGGGCGAGCAAGATGATTCTTCGGGTGTGATCAACGTAGGGAGTAGGCAGTCCCGCGACTGCCATGTACGCGTCGCCAATGGTCTTGATCTTCTCGACTCCATTCTGGCGGGCGGACTCGTCGAATCGTGTGAAAAGCTCATTCAGCATACCCACCATCTCTTGAGGCGATGACTTCGTGGAAAGGCGTGTGAAACCTACCAGATCGGCAAAGAGCACTGTAACTTCCGCAAAATTGTCGGCGATTCGAGTTTCGCCGCCTCGCAATCTGTCCGCGATCGGTCCGGGCAGGATGTTTAACAGCAGGCGTTCGTTTTCGCGGTTTTTCTGCTCGATGATCTCAGTCTTCTCGCGAATACTGGCAACCATTTCGTTAAAGGTACGCGAAAGCAGTCCGAGTTCGTCCTTACCTCTGACTGGCACTTGAACCGACAGGTTACTGGCGGCGACTTGTCGAGCCGCATCGACAAGGCGATTCACGGGCAGCAGGATCGTCCGCGTCAGGATAAGTGCGATCAAAGCTGTTGCGGAAAGGGTCAAGGCGCCCCACCATAAGAGCGTTTTGCGGAACTGTTCGACTGGCTCGAGGGCTTCGGCAAGATCGATTCTGGACGCGATCGTCCAATTCAGGCCCGGAATTCGCAAAGGCATGTACGACACCAGAGACGGCCTGCCGGCCGATCCAACCTGAACGGCCGTACCTTCCTCACCTCTGAGAGCCGCCTGCACTGACGGAAGTCGCACCTGTTGCTGGAGTACGGTGGAACCGTAGGCGCGAACTCGTTCGATCGTTTCCGCCGGAACACCTCTCGCGCGCATTTGATCGATCGCTTCTTCTCGGCGTTGAAGAAAGCCGCGTGCGTTCGAGCGGAGCAGATAGTCCGGGCCGACGATTCCCGAGTCGCCACTTTTACCCAGTCCGTCCCGTTCCCACCCGCGATCGCCTGACATGACTTTGTCGATCTCACGGTTGGGAAGTTGAATCGCAAATACTCCGACCACCTCTCCCTTATCACGGATCGCCGCGGCCGCGAATGCAGCCGGCGCCCCGAAAGAAGGTTCGTACATTTCAAAATCGGATAGAACGACACTATTGGTGTTTTGCTCATCGCGAGCCTGCTTTACAGTTTTCGCCAAACCACTGTTCCTGTATGGACCAACATAGAGGCTTGTACCGAAATCGGTTTCCTTCTGCACTGCATAGACGATGCGTCCGTTGCTCGTGTCCACCAGGAACAGGTCGTAATAGCCGAACTCCTCGGAGATCTTGCGGAAGGATGGATGATACTTGGCGTGTACTCGACTGTAGCCCGGAACAGCGGCGGAAGAATCCAATGCCTTCTTGTCGCCGATGGGAAACGGACTACCCACCAGAAACGCGGCTTGAAGCGCGTAGGCGCCGCGGCCAACGGGCAGATACTCCTCGAATGCAGCCCGCGGCTTAACCAGTTTGTGAAGTCTGGGAAGGTAGTGTTTGTTGTAATACTCGGCAAGCGAGGCGCGCAGTTCCGGCGGCGCGTGTGCTCCATCGAGTTTGCGGAACTCAGAGCGAAACTCGCGAAATGCGTCAACGGTCAACCGGCTCTCTCCGAGCGTGCGAACCTGACTGCGAATGCTCTGAAAATAGGCTTCGATCTGGTGCGCCTTCGACCGGCGGATGCCGGTGAGTTGATTCATCGCAGTTTGCGTCAGCCCGCGTTTGCCGGCTTCATAGCCCAGCAGTCCGGTAATCATCACGGCGGCCGCGCCGATCCCGAGCAGAACAGCTATTAGTTTGTATCTGATGTCATGTTGCTCATGGTCGGCGCGCTACATCAAAGGTGGTAATCGGAGTCAAGATCGGCGACAGTCAGGTTCGGGATTCCCAACTCGAGAAGTTCCCGAATCGTCTCCTCCCGAAATCGCGCCTTGATGTGAACCGCGATAATCGCGCGCATTTCGGGCATCTTGGCAACCTCCGCTCCAACCAACCGTGGAGTGAGATGGCACGCGTCGTGTGCTAACCGGTGCATCGCGTCAGGAAAGCACGCTTCCAAAAACACCGATCTCGGCGCGCAAGCAGTTGCGGCAACCTGCCAGATACGCTCGGTTGGACCGGAGTCGCCGCCGAAAACTACCGTCGAAATACTGTCGGTAAAAATGTAGCCGTATGCCGGCACGATGTGATCCACGAGTACGGGAATGACCGAGAGCCCGTTCACAGGAATTGGAGTTTCCGCTTCGACAGGACATAACCGGAGGAACGTTTGACTGGGTGTGGAAAGGCGGACAAAGTCAGGCCAGATCACATCGTTGAACACGTGCTTCCGCAGATCTGCGAGCGAAGTCGGATGACCGTAGATCGCCACCGCTTCCTGTCCCGGATCAAAGGAATTCTCTAAGAATACGGGAAGGGTCGCTATGTGATCTAGATGACCGTGGGTGAGGAAAATATGCCGGATGCGGGCTTGCTCCCCAGGGGGGCCGTTTAGACCCAGAGCGCCGGCATCAATGGCAATGCTGTCGTTTACGACGTACGAACTAACGTATTGCGGCGCCGGCGTTACGCCGACCGCAGAGCCGAGAATGCGTACTTTCATGATCTGGTTTGCCCGTTCCGAACCCTTAGACGCCACCCGGCTGCATGAAGTCGTAACCTTTGTCAGTCGCGCGCTAACCCGGTCCGTAAATTATTTTGATTCTCTAGGTGCTTCCGTCGCGTCATTGTGCGCGAACTGCTCGACCCGAGGAGATTAGACGAGGAGATTAGACCATGACGCTACGTTCCATGCAATTGATTGCTGCCGTTTCCGTGCTGCCGCTAACACTTTCGATCGCCAGCGCAGACACTTTCAACAAGAAGACCAAACTGAGTTTCAGTCAACCAATACACGTACCCGGGACAACACTTAGTGCAGGTTCATATATCTTCAAGCTGGTCGATTCGCAAGGGAGCCGAAATATCGTCCAGATCATGAACGCACGCGAGAACAAGGTATATGCGACCGTCCTCGCGATACCGGACTACCGTCTCAACCCGAACAGCCACACGGTGATGACATTCGGTGAGACAGGCGCGGGCTGCCCTGCCGCTGTCAAGGCGTGGTTCTATCCAGGTGACAATACTGGAAATCGATTCGTGTACGGCAAAAAAGAAGCGGAGCAGATGTCGAAGTCGTGCCGGCAACCGGTACCGCATGTGCCAAGTGAGGTGGCATCAGCGGCCGTGAAGGCGCCGGAAGTAAAGCAGTCGAATTCGACAGAGCCGGCGGTAGTTGCGCTGGTTCAGGCGCCGGTCAAGACTGCTACGCCGGAGGCAAAGGAAGAAGAATATGCTCCGACGACGTTTGCAAAAGCCGATGCCGAAGACCGCAGCGGAGTCTCCGGTGAGGTCCCGACCGCGGCTCCGGCTACAAAGCTCCCAAAGAGCGGCTCGGAAATCCCCGGCTTCATTACGATCGGAAGCCTCCTGTTAGGATTCGGGATGTTCGCCCGTACGAGAATGAATCGGCGGTAAAATCGAAACTTCTGTGCGCCGAAGAAACCTGCTTCTCGTGACCGGGCGGTGCTTGAGTTCCGCTGTGGCGGCGATGGGTGCGTTGTTACTCATATTCGCCGCCATTGCGGTCTCTGAAGGATGGTATTACCAATGGTCAGGGCATCGTATGTTTGATGACGTACATGTCTCCGGCCACCCGGTATTTGCCGCCGGACGACAAACTCCCAACGGAGCGAATCGCCGGCCGGCGCGCGGGCAGCTACTCGCAAGGCTTCAGGTTCCTCGCCTCAATATGTCTGTAGTGGTGCTTGAAGGTTCCGATGACGCCATCTTGAAGAAAGGACCGGGGCACATCGAAGACACTGCATTCCCGGGAGAACTCGGAAACGTCGCTATTGCCGGTCATCGTGATAGTCATTTCAGACCCTTGCGCGACATCCAGCCTAACGATGAAGTGATCCTGACGACGAAGACCGCCCAGATTCACTACTTCATTGACACAACTGACATCATTCAACCCACGGACATGGAGATCCTGGATCCGACTCCTGGTCCGACCTTGACGCTGGTGACGTGCTATCCATTCGAGTTCAT
Source organism: Bryobacteraceae bacterium (assembly GCA_963825845.1). GTDB lineage: Bacteria > Acidobacteriota > Terriglobia > Bryobacterales > Bryobacteraceae > DASQDN01. Next base: position 81,803 of record CAWGVL010000011.1, read on the forward strand.
TGGAAACGCGCCCATGCGCTTTGTGATCCGAGCCACGCCGCGAGTCGTAACGGGAGGTTCCGGCGCCTATGCGAAACGTTGAGATTGCGTTGATGTTGGGCGTGACCGCGCTGCTGCAGCAGTCATTCGCGCAGCAACCTGCGCCTGCGCCCGACCCCGAAACGTTTGTTGTGCGGAGCGACGTGAACATGATTGTTGTTCATGCGACCGTTCAGGACCGTCAGGGAGGTTTCGTAAGCGGATTAACGAAGGATGCATTCACGATCACTGAAGACGGTGTGCGGCAGCCGATCTCTGCATTCAACAGCAACGATATTCCGGTAGCAGTGGGTTTGGTCATCGACAACAGCGGAAGCATGGGTAGACGTTGGGCCGACACGATCACCGGCGCGCTGACCTTTATCGGTGACAGCCGGCCGGAAGACGAAATATTCGTCGTTCATTTCAGTGATGGCGCGCGACTCGGACTCCCACCTGACCGCCCTTTCTCGTCGAACATAAACGAACTCCGTACGGCGCTGATGGGCGGTGTTGTCGGCGGGCACACGGCTCTTTACGACGGAATCGCTTTGGCTTTGGACCAGTTCGAGAAGGCTAGCCTGATGAAGAAAGTTCTCCTGATCGTGTCTGACGGAGGCGACAACAAAAGCCGCAACCAGTTGGAGGACATTGTGAAGCGTGCCGACCGCTCGGGAGTTCTGATGTACACGATAGGACTATTCGATGAACATTCTGCCGACAAAAATCCGGGTGTACTCAAGAAGCTGGCGAATCAGACCGGCGGGCTGGTGTACATGCCGCAAGATCTGACACGGCTGAACAGCATCTGTTCCCAGATTGCTCGCGATATTCGAAATCAGTACACGGTGGGTTACAGCTCCTCCAAAGCTTCGGCAGATTCGGCATACCACCAGATCAAGGTGACAGCCGTTGATAGCCATGGGCGCCAGTTGAAGGTCAGGGCGCGAACGGGATTCTACGGCGTAAAATCCGCCGCAACTACGGAAACAGTACCGCCGCCTCGCCCTTCTCCTCAATGAGTTTGTCGAAGTGCTTTACGATCAGATCGCGACGGATCAACATTCCGTCGATCTGAGGCGCTGTCAGGTAGGGCGCCAGCGCGGTCGTGAGCTTTCCCTTATCCAATCCACGCAATGCGTTAAGTAGCCGGCTACTGCAGCGATCGAAGTTCAAGCCGATCCATTAATCTCGGATTTGGCGAAAACGCCCTGGTATGGTCGATCAGTATGAGCGTCCAGTCTTTTGTGATCAAAAGATTGCCGGTGTTCCGGTCCACGTTGTAAATAAGCTGATCGAAGGTAGTCGCGACGCTTAGTTGCTTCTTCCACGCCTCCGGATCGGGCGGCTCGATCTTCTTGCGTTCACGATCGCTCTCCATCATGACCACATCATCTGCCCACCAGGTGAATGCGGCCCGCTGCTTTCCCATCAGTCTGTCTACGCTCGGAGGCACCATATTGAGCATGAGCAGGCGATCGAGCTTGTACGCAGCGATGTTGTGCTTGTAATCGTCTCGCCACTGTACCGGCTTGCCAGCCGGATCGTAGAGATCGTTCAGCTTGATGTTGATGGACTGCATCTGAGCGTCATGAACACGCCCGGCAAGCGATAACGTCGCGCGGCTCGCTTTCGTAACGCCTTGACCGATGAGATTGCTAGACAAGATGCGACCCGTTCTCAGGAACTGTTCGATCTCGGCATCCGACGGTTTGACATTCTGCGTCCGGAGCGTAGAAACCGACACTACGCTGGCGATTAGTCCTGAGAGTATGCTGTTGCGGCGTACCATGTGGCATTCCTATCTTTGTCGTCCTCTCTGACGCTTTATCGTGCCTTGGCGGATTATTTTTTAAGTCTGAGATGCAGATGTTGGGTTGACAACTGATTGAGGAGCCTGATTCAGCTCCTTTACCAAGCTTCACGAAGCTTTACTAAGCTTTACGGAAGCTTTACGCCTGCTTAACCAGCGCGTCCGCAGCGTTTGTCTACTGTGGTGTTAGAGGGAATGCCGGACCCGGTCCGACCTGACATCAATGCACCACTGATTGAGCCCGGAGTTCCCTCCACTTCAAACCGAGACAATATGAATGTTCTACTGCTTACAGAGAAGCGGGGTGATCACGCCCTGTTCACGGGAGCCATCGAAACTCTGTGTTCCGACCACAGCTTCACAGCGTGTGAGTCGCTCGGAGAGGCATGGTCTAAGCTCGAATGGCGCGAAATTGAATTGCCGAATCTGATCTTCCTGGATTTCGAACTATCGCGAGACTACGACCATGAACTTGTTCAGATCCTCAAAAACACTGACGACCTTAGCGCTACTCCCGTCGTTGTTTTCGCTGATTCCGCGGACCGGGAGGACATCGGTCTTACCTACCGCTTGCAGGTGTCATGCTTTGTCGTATTACCTAAGGACCGTGAACTTAGACAACGCAAAATCGAAGCATGCCTTGAATTCTGGAGCAAGTATGCGCTACTCCCAGAATTACGCAGGTGGTGGGGTGAAGCTTAAGCCGATCCCGTTTGCGCGAGCGCTTCAACCTTATCCGCAAGTTGTTCGTCCATGCGCCGCAAACGCGCGAGCAACATCCGGACAACCCCTTGCATAATCTGCGCATTCGACTGCATGATCTCCAGGAACTGCTCCTGCCCAACCCGCAGAACAATGGTCTCCTCAACCGCGATAGCATCGGCCGAACGGACAGAACTGTCAAGGACTGCCATCTCGCCAAGCGGGTGGGCCCAGGTCAGGAGAGCGATCTCACGACCGCGCTTCTGAATGCGAACAGAACCGCTCACGATGACGTACAAACAATCGGCAGGATCACCATCGCGACAGATGACGCTTTGGGCCGCGAAGGTCTGCTCTTCAGCGATCTGAGCGACTCGGGATAGTTCTTCGCCCGGGATGTCCTGGAACAGCGGAACAGATTTCAGTAATATTGTTTTTTCCAACGTGGTAAGCATGCGGCTGTCCTCCTTTTCGAAGTCCGCGACGTTCAATTGAGGTAATCGTCGAGCCAGATCCGGATGACGGCGTATGCGTGATACAAACACTTCACGGATCAGACGGGATGTTGAAACGTCCTGCCAATCGATTTGCTCCAGCGCTACTGGCAGGCCAGTGCTGAGAACGTAGTCAAGAGCAATGGCTCTCAGCCATTCGTCTTCTGAATTGACCGATTCTTTCAGCCAGGCCAACAGGTGCGGGGAGGCCGCATCGGAATGTACAGGTGTGCCGGGCCGGCTGGTTGCTCTTTCGTAGCGTTCGAGCAGCGATGATATTTTGTGACGCTCCGCGGGCGTCAGCAGTGTGTCGAATAGCTCCAGAACGAAAGGCAATCTTGCCCGATCTCGATTGTGCAAGATCTGGATACAAGGCTCGATCGGCGAGTCGGGTTGATTGAGGGAAGCTAAACGGATAATCGCAGGGAGAAGCCTTGAGATCGAGGTCTCGAGATAATCCCGAATCAGTAGAGCATTGTCGGTGTTCGGAAGCGCACGAACCACCTCATCGAGTGCGCCAGCAGTACGAATCAGGTCTGAGCGCAATTTTTGGGCGATCGCCTCTGCATCTGCCGGTACCGCCATCTTTCGCGTAATTACCAGAAGCGACTCAGACGCCTGGTTGGCCAGAGCGGGCCAGTGTCCGTCAACTTCGCGCAGCAACACCGAGTACGTCGTGGCTGACGGACAGATCCTCATCGCCCGGAGTGATGCTCGTCGCGTGTTCAGAGGAAGCTTCTTGTCGAGTTGATCCATCAGGACAGGCAAAACGGCATCCGAAGGCAAGGCAGCAAGGGCAGTGCGAACCGCTACGAACAGAGCTGAATCACTGAGAGACGCCGTGATCAATCGTGCGTGCTCTTCGCAGGGGTGAGTAGCGGCCGTCTCCAAAGCCCTGGCGCGCACTTCTCTGGAAGGGTCAGCAAGGGCGGCCCCCAGCATGGCTGTCGTGAGGACACCGTCGACACGTGAGCTTTCCTCCAGAGCGGCGACGCGCTCTTCAACATCACTGCTCCGAAGCATGTTCTCCAGCGCCTCGCGGGCGTCAGGCGTGCCGCTACCGTTCAGCTTCGTGAGAGTTGCGTACGCGGCGGCGCGGATCCCCGGTTTACTATCGTCCAGCCGCCCCATGATCACATCCCGTAGCTCGTTCACGCCTGTGGCGCCGATGACCCTGATCGCCTCAATCGCGTCCGTGCCTTCCTTGGTCGCGAGTTGCTTCAGGGCCTCGTTCGTGACGATCGTCTTATCGTATGCGGCCAGTTGAAGGATGCGTGCCTTGACCTCGGGCTCCCCTTGCTCGAGCAGCCGTTGGATCGTGTCACGCCACGGGGTAAGCGGAATAGGAGCGATCATTCCCAACACAAACAATCTTTGAGCCGCGTCGCCCTCTGCCAAGGCTCGATCGATAACTTGAACGGTAAGGGCATCGGTCGCGCTCACTTCGAGATCTTCTGGCGGCAAACGACGGTTTGCGATGGCAGACTGCAATTCGGCGACGTAGAGCGACTTCAGCTTTGATAGCGAGACGGCCCACGCGCCACAGAACAGCAAGGCTACTATGCTGAGTTGAGCGACGGTAAGAAAGTACAGGAGAACGAATATCATCACGCCCGCGGCGCCCTCCGTGATGCTTTTGAGGCTGCCGGTGATGAACGGCTTTGCTACGCTCCGCAGGTTGGGCGATACGGGTAGCCACAGAAGCTCGAGCCCTCCGTTGTGGAGAGTAAACCGGAAAGTCTGATCCGAGAACCTGGCCGACACAGCACTCCACAGCACGGGCCACAGCAAGATCGACAACGACCCTAACCCCAACGTCACCGGCAAGACTGCCATGACGAGCACTACGCCAAAAAGCTGAAATGCGCGACCTGCCACTATAAACTGCAGCACCAGAGTGCTAATCCCGGTGACTGCGTAAAATTGTCCGAAGAATCCTACCAGATCGGTTTCGGTCTGCAATGTTCTCGAGGAGAGAATCTTGAACTGGTAGTCCACGATAGCCGATACGACCGCTGTGCAGATGACGATGATCCCGATCATCCGCAGGTAGGGTGACATCAGCATTGGCCCGGATCGGCGTTTCGATGTGGTCCTCGTTTGAACGACCGGAAGTCTCGGCAATCTTGTGGTCACCATCGCGACGGCCGCAGCCCCAAGCAGGAGAGCGCATACAAGCCACAGCAGGGTATCAGAGCCATAGGCCTTCGAGAAGGGCTTAAGTTGCGGTCCGATCAGAATCGCCGCAAAGGACCCACCGCCTCCAATGAGCGGGAATAAGCGCTTGGCTTGTCGGGGATCTAACAATTCGGCCGCCAGCAGCCAGAACTGAAGAACCGTAAGAACGTTGATCACCTCCATCCACACGTAGAGGACAGGGATTGTCCATCCCTGAAGGCGGAAATGAAGCAAGGCCAGAGACGCTGCGAACACTATGCATACAAGGGGTATGAGTATCGTCGGTTGAAGCCGACGTTCGACCTTCGTAAACAGCGCAACAGAAGCGGCAACGGCGATCGCCGCTGCAACCCCCATGAGGGGGAGAAGTGACCTGTCGTATCGATTCAGAAAATAGGCGTCACGCACCGATTTGCCTGCGATGGTAACCGCGACAACCCACACATAATGCAGCAGAAGAAGAGCTACCCTGCGCCGCTCGTCCGGAAGAATCCCAAGCAATCTGATCATGGCCGTCGACCGCCATTGCGCCAATTGGAATCAAGACGCGCAGGTAGCACAGCTAAGACGTACCGTTTTCCGCGAAGTCGCAAAAAAAGTAGGGACTGTTACGCAGTTCAGAACTCACTCGAACCACGTTGAAGGCCAGATGGTATTCAGTGCCTGAGAGTTTGGCAAACTGGCATCAAAACTGTACGGCTTTCGCGGTTCCACTCAGACTTTCGACTTTGTACGTTTGCAGCGCTCCCTTTACGAGCTTCGGCCCAGCAAGCGACGTTTTCGTCGTGGTGAATATGCCAATCGCCTTGATGTTCACCTTACCTGACTCTTGCAAATTAACGTCCGGAAGCAGCAGTGAAAACGTGACTCTCTTCAGATCGGGCGTTTCTTCGACTGTAACGGTCACCAATGTTCCGATCAGAGTTTTCGCGGTTTGAATCTCGGTTCCGCTGAAGTGCAGCGTCTTTCGCCCCTGGCGAAAATCAAACTGCGGCTGACCAGAGATACTGCTGGTCGAATAGGTGATTCGGACTTTGCCACCTTCCAATTCGTACAGGTTAGGCACAGTCTCTGGGGTTGCGGCCATCTTGTGCTCCTTCGGATGCTGGTTGCGAATTCGATTATTGTCCTGAAGATGCAACAAGTCACCTCAACGCTTTGGTGAATTTTTCTGTCCGAAAGCGTACAGGTGATTCTCGGTCCTCACATAGATGTTCCCATCACTTAACGCCGGCGTAGCCAGGACTGCACCGTCCAGCTTGTTTGTGGCCAGCACTTTCAACGTCTCGCCACCATCCACTACAACGACAACGCCCTCGGCGGACGCAATGTACACCTTATTGTCGGCTGCCACAGGCGATGCGTAATAGTAGCCCAATGCTCCCAGCCGGCCGCTGTAAACCAGTTCGCCCGTCTTTGCCGCCCGGGCAAAAACGATGCCGCCGTTTTGGAAAGTATAGAGGCGTCCGTTGTAGTACAGAGGCGAGGGAACGCCGGGCACGCCCCGCCGCTCGGACCAAACGATATTCGCCGGCGTGACTTCACCTTTGTGGCCCGGCCGAACCGCCATCACGCGAGCCCCGTTGTTGGCGTACATTTGAGCAGCCCTCGCAGGATTCCGCTTTTCAGCCTCTGGATCCATAATGATGTCGGGCGCGGCCAAATAGAGCACTCCATCACCGATAACAGGCGTACTCTTGCCGCACGGCGGCAGTCCTCCCACCCACCATCGCTCGGTCCCATCCGCGAGGTTGTATGCCATGAGGCGTTGATTCGGTTTGAAATCACCGCCCAATACGACAATCTCGTCGATGCCGTCGTGGCGCCAATGCACAGGAGTGGACCATCCATACTGGAACAACGATCGGTCCGTTTTCCAGACCGTTCGACCATCGCGTCGATTGAGGGCGAGTAGATATGACTCTTTTCCCTGATGATTGAGCACCAGCAGTTCACCGGCAACGATTGGTGAAGCAACTGCGCCGTAAGGATTTTCGGGTAAAGGAAGCCTCTTTTCCCAGATTTGTTTGCCGTTCAGATCGTAGGCGACAAGCCCGTAGGAGCCGAAGTAGACGTAGACTCGCTCTCCGTCAGTGACCGGTGTGGCGCCGGCGGGACTACTCAGTTCATGAACGTCCTCGATCGCGGCTGCCGAAACGCTGCTCCGCCAGAGGACCTTGCCACTATGACGATCAATGCACAGCGTATCGAGACGCTTCTTTGTCCTATCGACCTCGGTCACGAAGATACGTGAACCCCATATGACCGGCGAGGAGAGTCCCGGGCCTAAAGGAGTCTTCCAGAGAACATTTTGATTCGGCCCAAATTGAACGGGCGGCTTGCCTGCGCCGATCCCTGATGAGTTCGGGCCTCTAAACTGCGGCCAGGACGTTGTTGCGTCGTTCACCGCCGCACTCGCTGACAGAACGGTTGCCAGAACAATAATCCGGGACACGCGTATCATGATGACCTCCGGTTTGGCCGTCTGCGTCATCGTCAGTTTACAAGGTTTAGTGATCGACAGTTTCAGGGCTGAAGGAAATGATCCAGCCAATCGAATCCCAGCGACACCGACTCGGGAGAAGGTGTGTGACCCGTGTGGTGGTTGAAATATCCAACGTTCTTAGGTTTATCGTATAGCTCGTATACCCGGCGCGCGGCGTTGATGTAGTGCCAACTTGCTTCCTTGTCGAACTCGTCGCCGCCGATCAAGAGGAATGGCCGAGGCGCGATCAAGGCAATCAACTCATGCTGATCAGTGCCTGCGGGCGCAGTGGCGAGCTTGTCACCCAGGTACCAGTAGTCTTCATAGTTCGAGAAGGCAAAGCCGACCCCGAGTTCGGAAGATACTACGGCACGGATGCGAGGCTCGAACGCGGCTGCGTACAGCGCCATCTTCCCGCCGAGGGAATGCCCGATGATGCCTATCCGCCCCGCATCGGCATCCGGTAGCGTCTCGATAAAGTCCACCACCTTCCGCGCATCCGCAACCCATTTACCGAGTCCAGTCGACCCGGGGTGACGAAGCGCAAGATTTGCCACTGCTTCGCTATAAGACTCTCCATAGCTCTCTCCGAACCATCGCACCGCCACCGCCAGATAACCGTGTTGAGCGGCGCTGTATGCAAAGGCGTTGACCCCTTTGCCCGGAGCAAAGTTCCGTCCTCCAAGATCCACGGCCGCGGGCGTATCTATGTCATAGAACGGCACAATCATCACTGGTAAAGGTTGCCCACTCGTGTTTGGCGGCCGGAGCACATATATCTTCTCCCACAGTCCCGGCTCCATCTCCAGTTCGATCATCTGTCCTGCAAAGTTGCGTTGTGACACATCACGGATGACCCTTGCGGTCACTTTGTCGCGTGGCAGTTTTGGCTCTTGCAGCAATGCTTCCCATTTCTTCTTTGTTTCCGCTGACGTCTCTTTCCAGTTCCTGGCAATGTCAGTCAGGGGCCCGATGGAAGATTCAAATCCTTTTGGCGCCTGGTTGTAGGGCCGGAAGAACGTGTCAGATGGCGTGGACGCTACAGCCTTAGTTCCGGCGCTACGCAGGACGCGAAAACCCGTGAAGCGGCTTTGCGCGTCTGGGTTCATCGATGAGCGGTAGTCGCGCGACCAACGGGATGTTGAGGATACGAACGACCCGCCGCGGATAACCCGTTCTATACCGGTAAGCGGCCCGGAAGGATCCCGTACAGCACTCGGACTCGCAACCGCATCGAAGAAATCCTCGCACCACTCCCAGACATTGCCGTACAGGTCAAATATTCCGAGTGCGTTGGGCTTCCTGGATCTAACGGGAGCAGTCCCCTGCTCCATGGGAGCTTTGAAGACGGCAATGCTCTTTGTGCCAGACACACCGAGGTTTCCAGTGTCCTGAATTTGTTGCTGCGATATCGGAGCAGCCGCTCGAATCCATTCCGCTTCCGTGGGCAAGCGATATCCGGTACATGCCGGGTTTCGCCGTCCGGATGACAGATCGTAGCAGGGGATCAGGCGCTCTTTCGCGCTGCGCAGATTGCAGTAGCGAATCGCGTCCCACCAACTGACGTTCTCAACCGGCCTGTTTACGCCTTTGTATATGGAAGGATTATGACCAGTCAGCGCCTCGAAATCTCCCTGCGTGATTTCCGTTGCTCCGATCAGAAACTCGCCTACGGAGACTCGAACTTTGAGGGTTGTGATCTGGTCTGAAACCTCATAAGCGCCCGCTGGGACCCGTACTAAATCCTCGGCAGCCGAGGCCAATCCGCATCCTCCAAGGAGTGCAACAATAACGCTCACCTTTGATGTCATCTGAAGACGTAATGCTAGCGCAATCAAAAACTGTAGCGCAGTCCGATTTGAAGGATGCGTGGATCGCCCGCACTTGTAATGCGACCGAACACCGATGAAGTAAGGGTAGTATTCGGGTTTCCGAGATTCGCGTGGTTGAAAAGATTAAACACTTCGAGCCGGAGTTCAAGTTTGTGCGATTCGGCATACGGCATAGGGAAGTTTTTAAAGACCGAAAGGTCGACCACGGCTAAGCCGGGACCGCGCTCCGTGTTGCGGCCCAACGTACCGAACGTGCCGGGAGCATTTTCCCGGAAAGCGGCGGTGTTGAACCAACGAGCAATTTGATCCCCCTTGGACCGGCCGGATTCTAACTTCGGGTCTCCCACGACATCGACTCTATCTTGCCCAATGCCACTGAAGGAATTATCGACACCGGTGGCGATGGTCAGTGGAGCGCCACTTTGCAGACTGACGATTCCGTTCATCTGCCATCCGTTCGTCACATATTTCAGCGCATTCGAGCGAATCGGCGACGGCAACTGATAATTGAACGATCCTGTGAATCGTGCTGCTCTGTGGAAGGTAGATACGCCGTAGTCGCGGTCGATGCTTGAGTACGGGTGGGTTCCGCCGTTGCCTTCAAACGCGGTGCCGGAATTAAGGTCCATCGTCTTCTGCCAACTGAATCCTGCGAGGAATGTGAGGTTGCTACTCATCCGGCGTTCGAGACTGACCACAAGCGCGTGATAGTTGGAACGTCCGTAGGTACCGGCAAAGGTGAGCTGGGTGAACTCCGGACGCGGTCTCCGCCGATCGGTGTTCGTGCGATCCGCGCCCGGTCCGTAAATCGCCGGGTTCAACTCCGCGGCGTGGAACAGATTGCGGCCGATAGCGCCTTGGTACGCCACTCTCGCCACCATCGAATGAAGCACCGCTTGCTCCACCGAGACGTTCCATTGGTAGATATCAGGGTACGTAAACTCAGGATCAAAACCCACAAACAGGTACGGCATCGGGAAGGTCTGGCTTGACGATATGGGCCTGGGGTGCGGGAACGGGTTCACATAACCTCTGTACGGATCGATGGTACTGAACGGAGCAGTGATATCCACTCGCACGGAATTGGGAGGTGATGTTAGCTGTCGGTTGTAAGTTAGCGCCGACATCTGATCGTGGAATCGCCCGAATCCGGCGCGAACAGACGTCCTGCTCTGGCCAAAGACATCCCATGCTACTCCCAGCCGGGGATCGAAAAGACCCCAAACGGCGTTCACACCGGAACGCGGCACTCCGGGGTCTCCGGCCACCAGATGCCCTTTCGACAGATTCGCGAAGCGCTGCGATTTTACGCCTGCATCATAAGCACCTTGATCAAATTGCGAGATCTGGTTCGCAGGAATATCAGTGAACGGAACAAACGGATTCCAACGAAGGCCCAGATTGAGTGTCAGGTTCCGATTTACTTTGAAATCATCCTGCACGTACAAACCGTACAGGTTGCGTACGAGGTTCACATACAGCGGTGTGATTTGGTTGAAGGCTGATGGCTTACCGATCAGGAAATCCGCGAAGTTGTCCCCGGAGTATCGCCCGCCAAACACGAAATTGCCGTCCGATTGAAAATCCTGATCGATCAAGCTCTGCTCGCGAGTGGTGTCAAAGCCGAAATCGAGTTGATGCCGGCCGCTTATCCACGACCACGAGTGCTGCAGGTTGTACTGATTTCTCGGAATTCTGGACAACGCGTACCACGACAGTCCGAAGTAGTTCGTGATACTCATTGAGAAGACGCTGTAGTCCGGGTTTGACAAGGCATTGAGCTGAATGCCTAGATCACGATGGCCCGGGAAATCGGGCGATGTACCAGTCGGCAGGACGCGGCTATAACTGAGGGTTGTATTCGTCAGCAAGTTCGGCCGAACCGTGTAGGTATAGTTCGCTACCGCGCTGTGGCTCGACCAGAAGCGGCTGTTGTTGGCCGTCAGGATATTCTTCGGATCGATGATGGCCGGATTCTCGAACCGGTCAAAGAAATACCGGAGCGACAGGTGTTGCTCCGTGTTGAAATAATGATCGCCACGAACGAGAAACTGATTGTCTGAAGTTGTTGTCCGACGTTGAAAGTAAACCAAGCCGTCGTCCGCGGGAGCTACCGGCACGAGTTCAAGCACCTTCAAGGCGACTGGATCAAATTGCGTTGAAGGTATGACATTCCCCGGGTAAGGCTGTCCGGTTCTCGGATCGGTGAGTTGCCGAGGCAAGCGCGAAAAGTCGCCACGCCGCTGGGCCGCGGTAGGTACGACGGCCGTTTGGGTGGGCGGATCCTGCCGCACTTCAGTCCCTTGGTAGGAGCCGAAGAAAAAGGTCTTATTCTGACGGATCGGTCCTCCCAGTGAGAAGCCAAACTGATTCCGCTTCAAACCGTCGTTACGATTGGCGAAAAAGTTTCGAGCGTTCAGGTTCGCGTTCCTCAGATACTCGAATGCACTGCCATGGAGAGCGTTTGAACCGGACCTGGTGACAATGTTCACCACACCACCGCCGCGTCCGCCAAACTTGGCTCCGTAGTTATTCGTTTGGAAGCTGAACTCCTGGACTGCATCGGGATTTGGGACAACGTTGGCGACTTCCGTATACGGATCCTCATTCAGACCTCCGTCCATCACGAAGGTCGTCGAGTTACCGCGCCCCCCACTAGAGGAGATCAACTCCGATGCGGCTTCGGGGCGCGTGGAGCCCTGATTCCACGTTCCTGTGGCGGACAGGGTCCCGGGTGTCAGCCTCATCAATTGCAGGACATTGCGCCCGTTCAACGGAAGGTCATTGATCATCGTCTGATTAATGACTGTGTTCAGCGTGGCGCTGCGCACGTCGACAGCCGCTGCATCCGCCGTAACATTGACCGTATCGGTCACCGAGCCGACCTGCAGTTCCACATTGAGAGTCGCTTGCTGGTCGACTTGCAGGGTAAGATCCGCCACGTTATAGATTTGAAATCCCACACGGCGGACCGTGATCGCATATGTGCCGGCGGGCAATGCTGTCGCTACATAGTTCCCGTCCTCACTCGACGACACTGTTCGTTCAATTCCCGTGCCGACGTGGCGAATGACGATGGAGGCTTCGGGCACTGCGGCTCCCGAAACGTCGCGAATTTGGCCCGCAATCGACGCGGTAGTTCGTTGTGCAAGCAAGGGAAAAGTGAGCCCCAACAGCGCAAACACAGCCATCAGCCCACTTACGGAGCGATACACATATTTGAACGCGATCATAAGGCTTCACCTCGACGAAGCTGGCGAGGATTGTATCAGACGAAATCTTTTTTTAGCTCAGTATTTGCCGGATTACCTGACCTTTAACGTCAGTAAGCCGGAAATCCCGCCCCATATGGCGGTAAGTAAGGCGGGTATGGTCAAACCCGAGGCAATGGAGTATTGTTGCCTGCAAATCATTCACGTGAACGGGATCTTCGACTACATTCATGCAGAGATCATCCGTCTTGCCGATTGTTATGCCGGGCTTGATGCCGCCGCCCGCGGCCCACATTGTGAAGCAACTGGCGTGATGGTCACGCCCTGCCTTCGCTTCGTCATCATTACGGAAATCACCGAGTGGCGTGCGACCGAACTCACCGCCCCAGATGACGAGCGTGCTGTCCAGCATTCCACGTTGTTTCAGATCCTGGATCAGAGCGGCGATGGGACCCGCAGTAATGTCACAGTTCTTTTTTAGATCCTTCTGCAGGTCCGTATGTTGATCCCAGGAAGAGTGCGTCACCATGACGACGCGCACGCCGCGCTCCACCATTCGTCGGGCGAGAAGGCAATTCGTACCAAACGCGCGGGTGGTCTCCTGTTCGAGGCCAAACGATTCGCGGGTATTCGCAGACTCCTTCGAAAGATCCAGCAACTCGGGCGTGCTCATTTGCATTCGGAACGCCATTTCGTACGAGGAGATTCGCGATGCAATCTCCGCGTCGCCTGTCTTCGAGTAACGTTCGCGGTTGAGCGCCGCGACTAAGTTGAAGTCTTCGCGTTGTTCCTCTTTCGTAACACCCTTCGGATTTGATAAGTAGAGAACCGGGTCGCCTGTCCGGCGAAACAAAACGCCTTGATGGCTGGACGGCAAAAAGCCACTCGACCACTGAGCCGACTGGCTCATATTATTCTTGCCGGTGCTGAGGATGATGAAGCCAGGAAGGTTGCGGGATTCGCTGCCAAGGCCGTATAGCACCCAGGAACCCAACGTGGGACGCCCGGGCAGCATGTGACCTGTGAACAGGATCATGTCCGCCGGTTGGTGATTAAAGGCATCGGTGTGCATCGAGCGGATGACACACAGATCGTCTGCGATGGGCTTCCAGGCGTCCAGCCAGTCGCTGAATTCGGCGCCGCTTTGCCCGTGCTTGAAGAAGGGCCGATTGCACCCCAGTACCTTCGCGTTCGGCTTGATGAAGGCGAACTTCAGATCCTTGGTGAGCGATGGAGGCAGCGCCTGGCCGTGCCATTTCGCAAGCGCCGGCTTCGGATCGAAGAGGTCGATCTGACTCGGCGCGCCCTCCATATACAGGAAGATGATGTTCTTCGCCTTACCGGGGAAATGCGGTTTCTTGGGCTCAAAAGGATTGACAACCGGCATATCCGCAGCGCGTCCATCCTCGGCGAGCAAGTTGGCAAGAGCGGCGATTCCGATCCCTCCGGCTGCGGAGGAGAGGAAGTCACGGCGGCGCAGGGTTCGGGCGAGTTGAAGCGGCTCCATTGGTATTACTCCCTTGTCAGGAACTCGTCGGAATTCAGCAGCGAGCGACTGGCTCCGAACCAGCCCGCCTCCTCGGGCTTGCGCCGATTCAGATAGCTCAGGATGATGTCACGCTCTTGTGGGCTGGGAGAGCGAGCATAGCAGAGCTGAAAAGCGAAGTCGATGCGGTTCGACGCGGGCTCCAGAAGGATGCGCGCGGCCAGCGCTTGCGCGGCTTCGACGAACGCCGGGTCATTCATCAGATTCAGCGGCTGCAGCGGCGTGTTGGAAGTCTCGCGCCGGGCACAACTGACGGTGCGATCCGGCGCGTCGAAGTTCATCAACAAAGGATAGTTCGCGGTCCGCTGCACGAAGACGTAGATACCGCGACGGTATTTGTTGCGATCCTTCGTCTCTTCCCACTTCATGCTGTACTGCAGATCGGCGACGCCTTCCGGCTGAGGCGGCTTTACGCTTTGTCCTCCGATCGAGTCATTCAGGAGTCCGCTGACGTGCAGGGCCGAATCGCGTATCAGTTCAGCGGGAAGCCGGTAGCGGGACTGCCTGGCAAGAAGCGTGTTGGCTGGATCGACTGTTGCCAGATCCGGCCGCGCATCGGAAGCTTGTCGATACGTCGCTGAGGTCACGATAAGCCGAACCATGTGCTTGACACTCCATCCTCGATCCATAAACTCAGCGGCCAGCCAGTCCAGCAGTTCCGGATGCGTCGGCTGTTCACTCTGTGCGCCAAAGTCTTCACTGGTCCGAACCAACCCGCGTCCGAATAATTCCTGCCACAAGCGGTTCACGGTTACGCGAGCAGTGAGCGGGTTTTCTCGAGCGACGAGCCATTTGGCGAGCGCCAGGCGGTCCGTGCCCTCTTTCAGCGGCGGTAGCGATGCAGGAGTACCCGGCGTGACCTCGTCACCTTTCTCGGACCAGTTGCCGCGAATCCGCACATGGGTGGGCAAGCGTTGATTGTCTTCCGCGAGAGTCATGGCTGTGCTGAGACGCGGATATTTCTCCTCCAGCTTCTTGAGCTTTTCGCTGAGTTCCTTCAGCTTCAACCCGTCGTACTTTTCTTTGCCGATGGCTCCCGAGGACGACTTCACGAAAAAATCCACGAGAGCGTCTTGCTCACGTTCGGTGCGATCGGAAGGATTCTTGAGGAGCGTGCGGCGACCGTGGTCGACTCCCTTTGAGAAGGCATCGTACGAGACATCCCAATTGGGCCGCGTGCCGGGATTGGCCAACGCATCGCGAACACCTGCTTCCCAGAACTCGAGAGTTTCCTGAATGTTGTATTCCTTCAGAAGCGCATCGCGTTGTGTGCGGAACTCGCCAGCATACTGCCGGTATATCCCCCACTCACCCGGCAGCGGCGCATCGATGTCGAGTTCATCGCCATTCTCGAAGAATGCCATCAAGCGATAAAAATCCTTCTGCGTGACCGGATCATACTTGTGGTCGTGGCATTGAGCACAGCCGACTGTAAGTCCCAGCCACACGGTGCCGACAGTGCTCGTGCGGTCGAGGAGTTGTTCGAATCGGATGCGGTCCAGCTCCACACCGCCTTCACGGCTGGTAATTGTATTTCGGTGAAAGCCGGTGGCTATTCGTTGGGGAACATCAGCTTTGGGGAGCAGGTCGCCCGCCATCTGCTCGATGGTGAAGCGATCAAACGGCATATCCGCGTTGTAGGCGTTGATCACCCATTCCCGATAACGCCAGGCGAAGGGCCGCGCGAAATCGTGAACGCCTCCTTCACTGTCGGCATAACGTACCAAGTCCAGCCATTGGCGGGACCACTTCTCGCCATAGTGAGGCGAGGCAAGCAGGCTGTCAACAAGGCTCTCATACGCTCCCGGCCGAGTATCGGCGAGGAACTCCTCCGCCTGCTTGGGAGTGGGCGGGACGCCGATCAGATCGAGATAGACGCGGCGCAGGAGCGTGCGCCGGTCCGCTTCCGGCGATGGCCGGATAGACTTGCCGGCGAGCTTGGCCAGGATGAAAGCGTCAATAGGATTTCGTTTCCGCGTGACCGGCGCAATTACTGGCGGGCTGGTGCGACGCAGTGGCGCAAAGGACCAGGGGACCGAAGCCGTCGACGCGTTGGCAGGCCAACTGGCGCCCGCATCGATCCACTCTTTGAGTACTGCGATTTCGGCGCCTGGTAGCGGTGGTCCGTTCGGCGGCATCCGAAGTTTGGCGTTTCCGCTGACCATCGCGTGAAGCTTGCTACCTGCGCTATCGCCGGGCTTGATCACGCGCAACGCTGCATCGCGGCGATCCAGCCGGAGATTGCTCATTTGCTGCGCCGCGCCATGGCAGCCGTAGCAACGTTTCTGGAGAATGGGCCGCACGTCACGGGCGTAGTCGACTGCGGCGGGTATAGCGCCGACAGTTAGCGCGGTCGTAATGAGAGAACGAGCCAGGAAGGTCATACGAGTGGCGTGCACCGTACACTAAGCATACGCATTTTCTCATCGAGTACGAGCCTGGATTCAGGCTCGGTGGGCTTCAGACCGGCTTGATGCGGGGGAAGAAAAGCCCGAGCGGCGCTCTTGCGCGTATCGCGGCGCCGGCGGCAAAGATCAGCGGCTACAAGTCCTGGAAGTATCAGAGGAGTAAAGTTCGATGGGTATTACCGGTGTACGGGAGCCAGACGCTCGAGAGCCTGAGCCGAATCAGCATCAGGATCGCGGGCGAGCGCTTAGCGTCTCTTCGATCGAAGATGGACGGTTTCATTTGGGGAACGTACCACCAGATGTTATCAGTCATGGATGGCGTGCGGGAACATTCCCGGCGTAGCACGCATATATAAATTGCGGGTGTGCTCTTATGGGAATGGTGCAATCAGTCTGTGACCCTGCCTAGCTCCAGGACAATCCTGTTGTTCACTCGTGCACCGGAAGAGGAAGCACGAGCAAAGCGATTGCCCGCCGTTGAAGGAACCCGGCTGTTCACCGGCTTCCTGAAGGGCTGGACGCAGCGAGCACTCAGCGCCGCAGCCGAGTTACTGGTCATCACACCGCAATCGTCTGCGACTGAGCTTTCACGCCTGCTGCCAAACGCACGGATTGACATCCAATCCCGAGGTACTTTTGCAGAACGCGTCGAGTCGGCATTTGCGGCTGCGTTTCGAGGCGGGGCCGGGACCGTCCTGATGGTCGGCGGCGATACGGCTCCACTTGACTGCCGCAGAAATCGAGGAGGCGTTTCAGCATCTCGAGTCGCAGGCTGAAGCGCTGGTACTGACACCTGCCAGCGACGGAGGCGTCAATGCAATTGGGTTCAACGCCGGCGCCGTGCGTCCGCTCGCGAACATCGCATGGCAAAGCTCGGATGTTTGCCGGCAACTGTGTTACGAGGGGCGTCGCTATGGACTCGCGCTGTTACTTACCTCTGCGGGTCATGACCTTGACTGCGCCGCTGATATCGGATCGTTATACCGGCTGAGTCGAAGCCAGTCCTGCTGGAAAGCATTCCGCTGGCTGCTTCTCGCGGTTCTCCTTGCCTGTCGCGCGGCAGCATCTCAACTCGCACACGCGACTGGACGCGTAACAGGCATCGCATTCGCGCCTCGTGCGCCGCCGCTGCACTTCTCGTACTGAACCCACATCTACGTTAATCGACCAGCTCAGGCGCCCCGCATGGGTGCGCCGAAGAAAGGGAGTACGAATGAGCCTGCGGAGCAGGTTGTTAATTGCCTTCGTTCTGATCTCAGGAGCGGCATACTCTCAGGGACCCACGGCCGCAATCGTCGGGACGGTCACCGATAGTACGGGTGGTGTTATTTCGGGCGCCAGCATACGCGTCCGTCACGTTGAAACACAGGTTGACCAGATCACAACCTCAAACGCAGCGGGCGCATACCGCATCGTTGGTCTGCAGGCAGGCGTTCACGAGTTGACGGTGTCGGCGCCGCAGTTCACCACGAACAAACAGACAGGAATCATACTTCGTGTCGGCGAGGAGTTTCGCTCCGATGTCGTGCTGAGTCCCGGCGCGGTCGAGCAGACCCTGGAGATCAACGCCTCCGCTGTGGCAACCGCAACTGAGACAGCTACGCTATCGACCGTCATTGACACGCGAAACGTACAGGAACTCCCGCTGAACGGACGTCAGCTTCAGAATCTGGCGCTGCTGGCGCCCGGTATCGCTGCCGGTTGGAATTGGAGCACGGCGTCAAACCGCTACGGCAAGGCGCGAGAGAACACCGAAGGCGCTTTCGTCGTGAACGGAATACGCGGCCGATCGAACGACTTCCTTCTCGATGGTATGCCGATGAACGTGCGGCAGTATGGGGTGATCAATTTCGAGCCATCGAATGAAGCGGTGCGCGAGTTCGAATTGAAGGCGAGCACGCCGCAAGCCGAGTTCGGCGGCGCCATGGGAGCCACCGTCAACATCATCACGCGGATGGGAACGAACGAGTTCCACGGCTCGCTTTACGAGTTCTTCCGCAACGATGTGCTCGATGCGAACAGTACCTTCAGCACGCGCGCAGGCCTGCCTCGGGGCAAGTTGCGTCAGAACCAATTCGGAGGATCGATCGGCGGGCCTATCGTGTCCAACAAGCACTTTTTTTTCGGCAATCTGGAACAACTGCGGATCATAGAGGGAGTTGAGACACGACTGGTCAGTGTTCCAACACAGGATGAACGCAATGGCTTGATTCGATATCGCGATTCGAGCGGCGCGGAGCAGACACTGAATCTGGGCGATCGAATCAATCCGATCAGCCAGCGCCTGCTGGGCTTCTATCCGCAGCCGAATGCCGGCGGTACGGGACCGTTGAACTATAACTCGGCTCTCACGATCGGTCTGGTGGATACACAGTTCCATATTCGAACCGATCATCACCTCAGCGACCGGGACATGGTGACTGTGCGTGTTTCGCGAAACAACAACAATCAGGAGTACATCATCAATCGCTTCGGTGGGCCTTATATTCCGGGCTTCTCCCTACCGAATCCTGAGAAGACGATCAACGGAACGATCGGCTATCTGCGAACCTTCAGCGCGCAGCTTGTGAATGAATTTCGGGTGGGAGTGAATCGCTATTCGAACGATCTCGCCAACGGAGACCAGACGAGTCCGTCCGATGTCGGGCTGCCGAATGGCAATGAAAGCGCCAATGGGATGCCGTCCGTATCATTCGCTGGAAGCGTGATCGAACCTTTGGGCGGGCTGGACTGGTTCAATCGCGAACAGAATGAGATGACAAGCATGATTTCGGATTCGGTCAGCTATCTTGCGGGCCGGCACAGCTTCAAGTTCGGCGGTGAATACACGCGGCTCCAGTTCAACACGCGCGGCGCTTCGAACCAGAGGGGCACGATCTCTTTTGATGGCTCTCGAAACGGTCTCATACCGCGATTAGGGGGCAATCAGCGTGCGGGAGCGCTCGCTGACTTTCTTGTCGGCCAGCCTTATGAAGCGTCCATTGTCGTCGGCCTCTTCGGACGTGGCTACCGCCAGTCTCACTATGCTTTTTTCGGTCAGGACAGCTGGCGCGCAACACCGAAGGTGACCATCAACCTCGGCCTTCGGTATGACTATTCGGCGCCATGGACTGAGGTGAATGGGAAGCTTTCTAATCTCACTCAGAATGGCTCCCTTCTCGTCGTGGGTGAACCCGGTCTCGAGCGCTTGTATCGTCCGGACCGAAATAATTTCGCGCCTCGTTTGGGTCTGGCTTATGACATTTCGGGATCGGGACGTACTGTGATTCGAGCGGGATTTTCGATGCTGTATGAGACTTCGCTGCAGGCGAATTCCGTTCAGCAGGTCGAGAACAATCCGCCCTATTCGGCCAAGGCGTTGACACGGAGTCCCACTCCCTTTGCCGCGAGCGGACCTGCCACAACGCTTCTGGATTTACGAGCTCTTGCGCAGCCGTCGCGAGCCATTGCGGCGGTGGATTCAAACGACTTCCGAAATCCCTATTCGATGCAGTTCAACTTCGGAGTGCAGCAGCGGCTGGGAGAGAGCTGGTTACTGGAATTAGCCTACGTAGGCTCTCGGGGGTTGGACCTGCCCCTCTTCCTCAATGCGAATCAGGTACCGATCCGTTCACTGACCGCGGATCAGCGCGCCCGCATCGCAGAGGCCGTGACAAGCGGCCAGGATACGACTCCGATCCTCAGTACGCTTCGGCCTTATCCGGCATTCGATTCCGTGACGCTGAGCCGCAACGCCGCGTCGTCCACGTATCACAGCGGCCAGATCAAACTGGAGCGGCGATTTGCACGTGGCCTGAGTGTACTAGCTTCCTATACCTTTTCCAAATCTATCGACAACTCGAGCGACTTCGGTTCCGGAGACTCCTCGGAGCAGGTCCTCGACTCCAAGAATCTTGCGCTCGAGCGCGCGGCGTCGAGCTTTGATGTGCCTCATCGTTTCAGCTCGGCGATTACGTATGAGCTGCCGTTCAACGCCTCGTCGGGCCTTGTTCAAAAGCTTGTGCGGGGCTGGCAGATCAATGCGATCCTTACACTGCAGTCGGGGCAGCCGTTCACGCCTTTCGTCAGTAACTTCGATCCATACCGGAATGAGGCTTTCAACCGGCCTGATGTCATTGGTGATCCGAACGCAAATGTCCCTGCGGGTCTCGCGTTCAATCCCGCAGCATTCCGCATTCCGGCGCTCGGGACTTTTGGAAACGCGGGTCGCAATATCGTGCGCGGCGACGGCTTCCACAGCGTGGACTTGTCCGTGGTCAGGAACTTCGCTTTAACTGAGCGATGGAGGCTACAATTCCGTGCCGAGGCGGTGAACAGTTTTAACCATGTGAACTATCAAGGTCCAGTGGTGAACATCAACTCGACTCCCGGCGCCTTCGTGGCCGCAGCGCAACCGCGGATTATTCAGTTCGGATTGAAGCTGAGCTTTTGAATTTCTGTGAGTTCGCAGGGTCGATTCGTCTTGGACCGAGGCCGTGAGTTGCCGGGTGCGGTTGACCAAGTCACCCCACTTATCCGTGAGCGACTGCCGGTGCGCCGAGGTAAACATCGCAAAGGAGTCCTTTGAGAAAACGCTGGCTCCATTGCCAAGAGTTTGGCCCATTAGCTGTTTCACTAACACCGCACCCCCGGTGTGATCGACGTGCGCATCCACATTCATTCGAATCAACGGAATGAAACTCGCGTACCCACAGTCATTCAGAGGGAGACGCCGAGATGTTGAGACGGGCGGCGAACCTGACGCCGCTAGATCGATGCCGCCCGCAAAAAGTGCAGTAGGTTTGATCCGTTTTTCCGAAGCTTGCAGGACTCCTCTTGTAGGCCGAAGAACTTATAGTCGGCGCCATTCGGCTCCCAAGGGATGATTACCAGCGCCAATGCGTGTGCCGGAAACGCGACTGGGTTCGCCGGCTTAGCCGCAGAGAACGACGACGCAAAGAACGGCAACCAGGCAACGATCAGAGACTTATGGAACATCATGGGCGCAGGCCCCTTCTCGTAAGCGGGGCAGTATAACCGGTTCGAATGCGGTACCTAAGAAAATCTCGCGGGGATCAGATGACTATTGTAAGTACGGTCCCCCACCATTCCCGATACAATGAGCAGGCTGCAGCGACAATCGCAGCCAGCCAGGTACCAGCTGAGACAGGAGACAACCGGATGATGAAGTTTGGAGCCGTCGCGATCGCCGCACTTTTTGTTGCCGTGCAGACGGAGGCACAGACCGCATCAAAGCCCAAGCGGATTAACCGAGCTATCGAACTGCTCGAAGCAGGCCAGCCCATCTACTACACCGGTGGGCGGGGCGGCTACGAAGACGGCAAGAAGATGGCCGGCACCAAGGCCGACTACATCAACTACGAGATGGAGCACGGAGCCTTCGACATGAAAGAGCTGCGCGACTTTATGCGTGGACTCGTCGATGCGGGTCCCACTCGTACAGGCCATCGCACACCCGCAGTCATTGTCACTCTCCCGATCCTGGGCAAGGATGCAGCCGCGATGCGCGCCAACTATTGGGTGGCGCAGCAGGTGATGGCCGCGGGCGTTCACGGGATCCTGTTGTGCCACGCCGAGAATCCCGAAGCAGTGAAGATCTTCGTGGAGTCGCTGCGGTACCCGTTCGCAGAAAAGCATGCAGGGCTCGACACGGGCATCCGCGGTAACGGCAGCCAGAACTTTGCTTCACAGATCTGGGGATTATCGCCAAACGAATACATGATGAAAGCGGATACGTGGCCGCTGAACAAGAATGGTGAGATTCTCCTCGGCGTCAAGATCGAAACTCCCATGGCCGCCGAGAACGTCGAGAAAACGACTCGTGTCCCCGGCATCGGCTTCGCCGAATGGGGGCCGGGCGATCAAAGCTTCTTTCTTGTAGGACCTCCTACCGACAACAGCCGCGGCGACCGGGAGAATCATCCAGCCATGAAGAAAGTGCGCCAGCGTATCTTTACCGCCAGCAAAGCAGCGAATCTGTTCTTCCTCAACGCGTGCAACGAAGATAATGTGGTCGACATGATCAAGGAAGGCGTGATGATCTGCACTGGCGGTGAAACGCCCGCGGCGGAAAAAGGCCGGCAGTTTACTAAGCGGCAGGGCCCCTGGTAAGAACACTACTGCGGCGGCAGCCCGAAGGCAAACACGCGAGCATCGTAGGTAGAGAGATAGATCCGCCCGCCGGCCAGTGCGATGTCGCCATCGTGATTCCAGCTATCGACGACGTCCTTTGATGATAGATTTGTTTGCCGGTTTGCGCGTCTAGCCCGTAAAGAACCGCGTGAGTGACATCGCGCCCGCCCGAATACCGCCGCCCTGGAGCTTGTCCAGGTCACCGGACGTCCAGACCGGCTCCAGCACTGGTTTGCCGTCTTCTTCACCTTGAACGCCATCACGCTGCGATTCACGACCTTACCGTCGGTCTTTCCAAACATCGCCTCAGCATCCTTTGCCACCGGCCCCATCATGGGGACCATCAGCCAGCGCTCAACCTGAGCATCCACCCAAGTGGAAAGCGAGCCCCACACGCCGTTGTAGCCAAAGAGCAGCGCGTCGTGCCGAATCGTGGCGAACCATACAGCGGAGTCATATGATTGTCGCCGCCCAGGCTCTGAGCATCGAGCAGTAAATGACACCCTCTTTAGCGGCTATGGCAACGAGCGTCCATCTATGGAATGCGACCTCGACCCCACGGCCCTGACGCTTTGCCAGTGCTTGGGAAGAATCCGGCGATTGGATGATCCGGCTGCCATACGTTCGTCGCGGTGATCACTGAAGTCGCTGCTCCACTACCGCGCGATGTGGACGTGTAGAGCCGCCTCCGATTAAATTGAGGCTCCAGTTTCGCGAGTACGGCTCAGTGAATTCGACCGGCGTCATCCGGTCTTCACCGTCGGCAAGCCCAAGGCACAAGAGTTTTCTTTCGGTGGTCAGGACATACAGGATGGAATTTTGCTTATCGATCACCGGTGTGGCCTTCCGATTGTTCGGGCCACTGACGGTCCGCTATTCAGAAGCATGGCTTCATTTAAAGCGGTCAACGCGTGTGCCTTTGTTTGCGGGCGAGAAGGTCGAACTCGTCGAGGGCTTCCGGCCATATCTCGATAATGGGGTGTTGGATATGATTCATCCGGATGTAGCTTACTCCGGCGGAATCACGGGATGCCGAAAAATCGCAGACTACGCGGCTCTCACGCGGACGCCGGTGGGCCTGCACAGCGGGCCGTGTTCACTGATCCGGTTTTATGCCTCCATGCATATCGCAGCTGCGACGCAGAACTTCTTCAAGGTGGAGAATGCTCTGGGCGCTTTTCGTGGGAATAAAGAAAAGATGGCGCAGGGCCCGGAACCGGTGGTTCGCAACAGCTTGTTCCCCGTTTCAGAGGGACCTGGCCTCGGTCTGGAGCTAAACGAAGACTGGCTGCGCACGCATATCGCGAGCGGTGATACCTGGTGGGGATGAGTGGCCTGTCGGCTAGGGTGCGTAACTTGCCATAACGCGTCCCGATAAGTTGGTCAGCAAAGAGGAATGCTCGTTCCAGAGGAAAGCCGAACGGCATTCCGAAATCATCCCGGCCTTAACCGTATATACCTTGACTCGCATATGCGCTGTGCAGTATATAAAGAGAGTGGAATCTGTCTTCGAAATCATTGCGGAGCCGAACCGCCGCGCGATATTGAGCCTCCTGGTCTCGTCACAACAGTCGGTGGGAGAAATCGAGCGTCAGCTTCGGATGCCGCAGCCGACCGTGTCAAAACATCTGCGAGTGCTGCGCGACGCCGGTTTCGTGGAATCCACGGTAGATGCACAGCGCCGTCTCTACCGGCTGAAACCTGAACCACTTCAGGAAGTGGATGCGTGGCTGGCTCCGTTCCGTCGGTTCTGGTCCGCTCACATAGATGCTCTCGAACGCCACCTAGACCGCATGGATCAATCACCACCAACGAAAAGGAAGACAAGGAGAAGAAAATGACCGATCGCGATCAATACACACCGGGTCCGGCCAGCGGCGCGGAGGCGCGGAAGGACGGAGAAAAATGGACGCTCGTTCTCGTCAGAGAACTGCGCCACTCACCGGAAAAGGTTT
Organism: Bryobacteraceae bacterium; assembly: GCA_963825845.1. Taxonomy (GTDB): domain Bacteria; phylum Acidobacteriota; class Terriglobia; order Bryobacterales; family Bryobacteraceae; genus DASQDN01. The sequence continues at coordinate 106,578 of CAWGVL010000011.1, forward strand.
GGCAGGCGCTAACCGACCCGGCGCATTTGCGCGAGTGGGCGCCCTTTGATGTCAATGGGAGCCTGGATACGGTTGGAAAGGTGAATCTCACCTGGGTGGGAACGCAGCAGGCTTTGGAAACGAGCGTGACGCGAGCCGACGCTCCCAAGTTGCTTGAATACAACGATACCCGGTGGGAACTCGAAGCCGTTGGTGGCGGCACGCGCTTGACGCTGTGGCACAAGATCGATCGCCGCTTCATCTCAATGGGTGCTGCCGGGTGGCACATTGCATTCGATGTTCTGGATCGCCTTCTTAGCGGAAGTCCGATCGGCCGCATCGCTGGCGGTGAGGCCATGAAGTTCGACGGCTGGCATCGATTGAACGCCGAGTACGCAAAGCAGTTCGGTATTGAGGTCCCCGGTTGGCCGCGCCAACCCGAAGAGTTAACGCGGAGGAGTTGACGTAGGTGCGAGAGTTGGAGCTATACATGAAAACGCCCGTCCCGGTGGAATCTGCCTCTGCATTGATCGACGAGAAGATCAAGGAACTTGGGGACTGGCGCGGGAAGGCGCTCGCGAAAGTGCGCGGCATCGTACACGAGGCAGACCCTGAGATCGTCGAAGAGTGGAAGTGGATGGGAACTCCCGTCTGGTCCCACGGCGGCATCGTCTGCACGGGAGAGACGTACAAGAACGTCGTCAAAATGACATTTGCCAAGGGAGCTGCGTTGAAGGACCCTTCAGGTCTATTCAACTCCAGCCTCGACGGGAATGTCAGGCGCGCCATCGACATCCACGAAGGCGACAAGGTCGATGAGGCGGCCTTGAAGGATCTCATCCGCGCTGCGGTGGCGCTCAACCTCAAGGGCAAGAGCAAGCCGAAGCCCCGGCGAGCGATCGCAAGCGGGCCGGCTAGTTTCATCGCATGTGGCTCTGCGGCCGTGTTCACCGCCGTCTCCCTGAGTCAGGGCAGCGAAAAGTTCGCAATCGAGCATTCCACGGCGCGCATCTATCAGATCGGAACATCATGACCCGCTCCGTCACCGCAGCAATCTTAGGCGCAGCAATCGCCCTGAGCATCGCGCTGGCACAGTCGACCCCGCCCAAAATCATTCTTCTTGTCGGCCCCCCTGGCAGCGGCAAGACCACGCAAGCGAAGTTTCTCGCGGACAAATATGGGATTCCCACGTTCTCCATGGCCGATCTGCTGAAACGGGAGATGTCAAAACATAAGAAAGACGCCATCTCGAAATCGCTGGCCGCCACGATAGCGAGCGGAGACTTATTGCCCGATAAGGCGGCGACGGATCTGATCAAGCTTCAACTCCTCCGCACCGATCTCAGCAAAGGCTTTATCCTGGACGGCTATCCCGCTACAGCGGGACAAGCGAAGTCGCTGGACGAGATGCTACAGGAGCAGAATCTGCCGAAAGCCGTAGTAGTCGTGCTGGACGCGCCGGACGACGTTATCCGCAGGCGGATGACCAGCCGCGGAAGGGCAGACGACAAGCCGGAGATCATTAACCGGCGCATTCGGGAATTCCGCGACGAAGCCGCGCTGTTAGCCGGATGGGCGGGCCAAACGCACGTTGTACGCGTAAACGCCAACGCTGGTATCGCGGACATCTCTAGGCAGATCGTGGCGGGGCTTGAAGAAACATGGTCAAAGCAGATGTCTCAGCAGCGACCATGAGTTTGCGGTCTTCAGGCACTCCACTTCGTGCATCCATCCGTCCGGCGGAAGGTCTCAAGCGCGTTGAATTGCCAGAGCCTTATGTTCACTTCGGTATCGGCCCGGAGGCTGCCCAAATTCACGCTTGAATGCACGATTGAAGGCCGCCTCCGATTCGTAGCCAACGTCGGCGGCGATGTCCGCTACGCCGCGCGAGGTCTTCTGGAGCGATTGCGCGGCCAGTTCCAGTCGCCAACGGGTCAGGTACGTCATCGGCGGCTCAGCGAGATAACGCGTAAACCGCTCTACCAAGGCGGACCGCGAGATTCCCACCTCATCCGCGAGAGTTGCGATCGTCCATGGATGTCCGATGCGGCTGTGCAGCAAACCGAGACTTTTCCCAACGACAGGATCGCGCGCCGCGCTCAGCCAGCCGGTTTGCTGTGCCGGCAATGCGCCGACGTAGCGCCGTAACGTGTCCACAAAAAGGGCCTCCGAAAGTTTTGCGAGCATCGCTTCGCTGCCCACTCGTCCGGAACCTGCTTCCTCAAGCAAGTGCAAAATGGAGTTTTCCAGCCAGTTTCCTGACCGATCCGTCCGGACGTTCACTTTGAAGACGGGCGGAAGCCCCCTCAGGATCGGGCGGCTGAGATAAGGGTCGCAAGTCATGTACCCGCACACGAAGCGAGAGATTGCGCCACCGCCTCCGGCCTGCAGGGGAGTCAAGTCTCGCGCCTTGACCTTCGCGTTGATGCCGTAATCGGGGAACGGTCGTGTCGCTCCTTTGCTACCCATGTGGTGTACGTCGCCATGCGGAAATATCACGACATCTCCGGGCGTGAGTTCGAGGAACTGGCCGTCGATCAACTCGACCTCGGCACTGCCGTCGATAAGCATGTGATAGAGCACGATGTACTCTGCGCCCGGCGCCAGCCGCGCCGCCATCTGATTGGCCGCAGGCATCGTCACGCCCCAGGGAGCCGAAAACTCCGCGCTGAAGAACACGACACCGCTGAGTTTGACGCCGCTCAAGATCTGCGAGATTGCATCCATGATGCCTTCCTGGGCGTCCGTCCTGATTGTGGCCCGGACTCCCGGCAAAGTTCCGACGCCTCGGAGCAAAACAATCCGCCGCCGCAGGCCTTTCGAGCAAGTAAAGGCGACGCTCGGGCATAGGCCTGACTGAGGATACGTCGCACAATTGTAGCTCTGAACGGTACGCTCCGCGAGGCTCAGGGGCGACCGGATAATGGGAGCTTACATGAATCCGAATAAAATGTTGTGGGAAAAAGGCGATTTCACGCAGATCGCCGCTTTTATGCGCAGGTCCGGAGAGGCGGTGGTTCAATCGCTGTCGATCACGCCGCCGCTGCGGGTTCTGGACCTTGGCTGTGGGGACGGAACCACCGCACTTCCTCTGGCCCGCGCCGGCGCGGACGTGCTGGGAATCGATATTGCGAGCAACCTGGTGGCGGCGGGTAACAACCGCGCCGCGCAAGCGGGTCTCCGGCAACTGAAGTTTCAGGAAGGAGACGCGTGCAACCTGGAAGGCGTCGACGATGATTCGTTCGACATGACACTTTCCATGTTCGGCGCGATGTTCGCCCCCAAGCCCTTCGACGTTGCGGGCGAGATGGTGCGGGTCACGAAACCCGGCGGCCGGATCGTGATGGGCAACTGGATTCCGAACGATCCGACGTTTATATCGCAGCTGCTGAAGAGTCAGTTCGGCGTTCACACCTCCGCCGCCCGAAGGCTTCGTCAGTCCCATTACGTGGGGCGTCGAGAGTCACATCGTCGACCGCTTCTCCCAAGCGGGCGCGCCGAAGGAGAAGATCTCCATGGTCAAAGACACCTTCTATTTCGCGCACGAGGAGAAAAGCCCGGAGGAGTTCATCGATCTGTTCGAGAACTACTACGGACCAACCATGAACGCAGTCGAAGCGGCGCGCAAGAACGGCAAGGAAAAGGAACTTCACGAGCAGCTTGTGGACCTGGCGAACTCTCAGAACAAGAGCAAAGGCGCCGGTACCTTCATTCCCGCAACCTTCATGCGAGTCACGGTTTCCGTCTAAATCCCAAAAAGGAGAATCCAATGTCGATCTGGCGACCCGATCCAACGTTTTACCCTTCGCCCAAGATGGCCATGGATGCGCCCGCCGAAAAGCTGGCGTATGTCGCCATGGTCAATGGAAGTTGCTGCGCCAAATACAAGTGGATTGAAACCATGATGATCAAAAATAGTCCAGACTTGACCTTGCGCATTCGCGTGTCCGATGAACTCACCACCGTCAGATATCGAATCGGGATGTACCTTCCAGTAATCAGACAAATCGGGCACACTTCGTAAGTCCGTCGGGCGGCTTTCGTTGCGGGCGTATCAGAGTTGTCGATGCGAAGCTCCGCCGCCAGGCCGCACTCGCGCCGGCGTCGGGCCGCACTCGCGCCGGCGTCGGGCCACAATGAGGTGCGGTGGCAAACTGAACCTATGCGTCCCGGTGTCTGTTCACGTGTCTTCTTCGCGTTCGCTATCGCCACTCTTGCTCCGCTCAGATCATCGACTATCACCAGCATCTGTACAGTCCGTTTGCAGGTCCCATTTCCATCCCTGGGTGGAAGGGAGTGACGGCGGACGAACTCATCTCGCTGATGGACGCAGCGAACATCCGACTCGCCGTCGTCCTTTCGACCGCGTACTCCCTCGCGAATCCACACAAACCCGCGATCCAAACGAGCGTGAAGCCGTCGGCAAAGATAATGACTGGATGAGCGTCCAGGTAGCAAAGTACCCCGAGCGACTGATCGGTTTCTGCTCTGTTAACCCTCTCAGGTCGTACGCCGTCGAGGAAATCGACCGGTGCGCGAAAGACCTGAATCTCCGCACAGGCCTGAAGTTGCATTCATAACTCTGATGTGGATATCGACAATACCACGCACCTCACTCAACTGAAAGAGGTCTTCCGGGCCGCCAACCGCAATCGAATGGCGATCCTCGTCCACGCTCACGCCAATGTGAATTTCAAGCGGCCCTATGGCGCGCACCAGGCCCGCGTCTTCCTGGAGCAACTCCTGCCCGAGGCCCCTGACATTCCTGTCGTGCTGGCTCATATGGTCGGCGCGGGCGGATTTGGTGAATCGATGCAGCAGGCCTCGGCCCTGTACGCAAAAGCCATCGCACAGCACGATGAACGGCGTTCACGACATGGGCGGCATGCATGGCATGGGACCCATTGAGGTTGAGAAGGACGAGCCCGTTTTTCATAGCGTCTGGGAAGCCCGGGTCTACGCTCTGCATCGCGCCATGGGGCCTTGGCGCAAGTGGAACATCGACACTGGGCGTCACGAAATCGAACTCCTTCCGCCTGCCGACTATCTGCGCATGAGCTATTACGAAAAATGGTTCGCGCGCTTCGTCACCTTACTGCTAAAGACCGGCGTTGTTACACGCGACAGAGATCGAGTCCGGCAAACCGGCAGCCCGGATCGACAAAGCTACGTTCCGGCGCTAAAGCCGGAGCGAGTGCCGCGGTGGCTCTGAACCGTGAACCTCCCTTCCAGCAACGAACCCTCCATCAAGCCGCTGTTCAAGGTCGGCCAGCGCGTGCGCGCCCGAAACATAAACCTGGCCGGCCATACACGTCTGCCGCGCTATGCGCGGGCAGAGTCGGCAAGATCGACCGCGATCATGGAGTCCACATCTTCCCCGATACGAACGCGCACGGCCTTGGCGAGAAGCGGCAGCACGTTTACTCAGTCAGGTTCGCGGCTCGCGAGCTTTGGGGCGATCAGGCTTCGCCTCGCGACTCTGTTTACATCGATCTGTGGGACGACTACCTTGAACGTGCGTGATCTGCAGGCGTGCTTTCCCGAGCTGCAGAGCTTGCCGCGTGATGAAGCTGGCCCGGTGTTCGCCGAGCCGTGGCAAGCTCAGGCTTTCGCGCTCGCCGTGAGGCTTCGGAACAGGGCCACTTCACCTGGAAGGAGTGGGCCGACTACTCTCGCAGCGGAACTCGCCGACGCAGCCGAACGCGGCGAAGCCGACGACGGCTCTGAGTATTACATTCACTGGCTTGCAGCCCTCGAAAAACTCGGTGACCGCCAAAGGGCTGGCCGACGAAGCGTCGCTCTATGAACGGAAAGAGGCCTGGGCGGACGCCTATCGCCATACCCCGCACGGCCAGCCCGTGCAGTTGCGTCCGGGTTTCCGTATCAACTATCAATATCGGCAAAGTCCTCTCCACCGCTTGAACTACCTAGTCGATACTGGGGGGTTGTGTGAAAAACCATCCGCCATCTGATCCTCCTGCCTGTTACTCCTAAGCAGAAATAGTGTACTTGCCAATTGCGATTTGCGCGGCGGGGCACAAGAGCGTGCACGCCACGCGTTCTCAATGCTGTGCGCGTCCCGCGCGCTATGAGAAGCTCGCGATCAACTATCTCGCCCTTCTCAGATCAGCCTGATCGCCGGCTGATCCGCCGAGTCGAACGGCCCTGTCACAAAGCCTGGTCCGAACTCGCCGCAACCACGTTTGAATGGACGCGGGAGCATCGTAATCATGTCTTTATGCGAACTATCCTTCGATGGCGACGGGCCGCAACGATGGCCTGCGCCGATGTCGGACTAGCCAACAACATGCTTTGCGACAAGTACTGCACGCCTACTTCGCCTCCGCGACCACGACAACCACGCCCACTATCACCGTCCGCCGATGATCTGCGGGACGGCCTAAGCATTCCACACTGGTGATGGAACGGGCTTCAGGTGTAAAACTCCAGGGCAGCTGACTCAACAATTCAAAGCGTTTTGGCTCATTAGCCGCGCGCCCGTGATGCCTTTCCTGCGACCTCCAACGTTGTGATATCGAAGTTCACCATCTCCATCATCGCGGCCATCGCTTGGGATGCTTCACGATCTTGCCAATCTTCTCTGGCGCGATCTGCCAGAGCAGAGCCAAACCTGTCCGTCTTCGGCGTCGTCGTTGAACCACAGAAACGGTGTGATCTTGTTCATGCTCTGGCCTCCATTTCGATCGCATCTCTCGTCGAACCCAGAACAAGCGGAACTCAACAAACCGAAGAGTCCAATTTTCGGAGTACCGGTTTCCGCGCTCGAATCAGACGGCGTCAACTGCAATGCTCAACTCACTTGAAGCCCATGGCCTGGCGATGACGGTTGGAGTCAGTTCCCAAGCGTGTAATGTAAGCATCGCCACCCTGCGCAGCACAAGGGAAGCGCCATACCTTCCGAATTTTGAGATATGCTCCACGATAGAGGCGGATCGTAGCCAACGGTCGGATGACCATGCGCGACATCGAGCACTACAAGAACATTGTTCTGGGAAGCGGCGAAGCGGGGAAGTACGTCGCTTGGACTCTGGCCAAACAAGGGGAGCGGACGGCTGTTGTGGAACGGCAGTGGATTGGTGGTTCCTGTCCGAACGTCGCCTGCCTACCTAGCAAGAACGTGATTCATAGTGCAAAGGTGGCGTCACTGTTCAACCGAGCGGCGGAGATTCGTGTCGACACTCCATCCTTCTCTATCAGCATGGAAGCTGTTCGCGCCCGCAAGCGGGAAATGGTCGAGGCGTTGGTCAAGACCCATCTCGGCAATTACCAGAAGAGCGGAGCCGAGTTGATCCTCGGTGAAGGACGCTTTACCGGTGATAAGGCACTTCAAGTGCAGCTCCGCGGCGGAGGCACGCGCCGTCTAGATGCAGACCGAGTCTTCCTGAATGTTGGTACTCACGATGCCATTCCTGACATCCCGGGGCTTGCGGCCGCGAAGCCGATGACCCACATTGAGGCTCTCGAGCTTGATCGTACTCCCGAGCATCTCCTCATTCTGGGCGGCGGGTACGTAGCCCTCGAACTCGGTCAGGCGATCAGACGCCTGGGAAGCCGAGTCACCGTGATCGAGGGGACCTCAACTTGCCAGACGTGAGGATCCAGACGTGGCCGAAGCCCTGCTCGAACTGTTTCGAGACGAAGGTATCGACGTGATGCTCCGCACGGAATTGCAGAAGGTAAGTGGAGTCTCGAGTGAACGGATTCGCGCACAGATTGATCACGGAGGTCAGGTGCGCACGATAGAGGCCAGCCACCTCCTTATTGCGGCCGGCCGCGCTCCGAACACGGAGGGTGTGGGCCTGCATGAGGCAGGCGTGGAGCTGGACGACAAGGGTTACATAAGGGTCAATGATCGTCTGGAAACGACAGCGCCAGGGGTCTGGGCCATGGGTGAATGCGCGGGCAGTCCGAAGTTCACACACGTTTCATTCGATGATTTTCGTGTTATTCGCGATAATCTGAACGGCGGCAATCGAACGACCCGCGACCGTCTGGTTCCATACTGTATCTTTACCGACCCGGAACTCGCGCGCGTCGGCTTGAACGAGGCAGAGGCCCGGAATCGCGGCATTCAGTACCGCGTAGCTACGATGCCGGCGAAAGCCGTGCTCCGCACGCTTACTCTTTCTGAAACACGCGGGTTTCTGAAGATGCTGATAGACGAGCAGAGCAACAAGATCCTCGGCTTCACAGCCTTCGCGACCGGGGCCGGCGAGTTGATTGCGGTTGTTCAGACCGCTATCTTGAATAACGCGCCCTTCTTTATGCTCCGGGATGCGATCTTCACGCACCCGACTATGGCAGAAGGGTTGATCGGATTGCTTGCGGATATCGAAGTGAAGCAGACCGGGAGTGCAACCTAAAGCGGCGTCAACTGTCGTCGCGAATCGCGGCGAACGTAGCCGCTTCAGGCGTTTACATTCAGGAGATGGGTGATATCCAGGAAGATCGATCCCCGTCTGAAACTCTGACCGCTGGCTGGAAAGAGCAGCCAAAGAGTCTCGCACAGAAGTTGGTGAAGCAGTATGGCGAGCCGAACGAGGCCACAAGCGAGCGGCTCATCTGGCAGCCCGACGCCGACACTGACACGGAGGCTGCCGCGATCACGATCCGCGTGGAGACATAACCAAGCGAACAGTTTGAAGTCACCGTGGGATAACAGCGTTGTCGTTCGCTGGACTTCGGCTGCGACTGCGAACCATCCAGGATGATGCCTTCAGTTGCGTGCCTGCATAGCACGGCGACTAAACTTCACTAATAATCACGAAGCCGCCCGGTTGGACATGGTGCTTCCGCTATGTCTCGCTACATCACGCGGCGCAAAGACCAGAGCTGCTGTGCCGAGTACAACTGCGCCGGCGATATACACGTAGCCTGCGCTCGCGATGGCTCCCCCCAACCCCGATTTCTGCGCGAAATATCCGATCACCACGGGTGCCGTACCGCCGCCCAGCCACCCGACCATATTCATCAGGCCGACAGCCCGGCCGCGCGCCTCCAGTGGCACGACATCGAATAAGGATGCCCAGATATTCGCGTCGTACAACCCCTTGAACAATCCCCAGAATGCCAACGCGGCTATCGCAACTGTCAATTCGGGCGCGGACCCGCAAAGAAACACGAACGGGACCGCACAGACTGCGGCGATCGCCTGCACCATCATGCGTCCACCTGGAATGCGAGCCCGGGCAAAATCCGCAAGCCATCCGCCAAGTGGCGAGCCAATCATGCTTGCGGCTTGCGCGAAGAAGGTTGCGATCAGACTCGCTGCTGCAAGCCCTAGCTGAAATTTGTCGAAGAGGAACTTGGGCATCCAGGAAAGCAGAACGACAGCAACAAAATTCATGCAAATGAAGCCGACCATCAACAGAATCGCCGTAGGCGTCGTAAACAGAACACGCAGGAAGTTCCCGTAGGACAGGGGTGAGGTGACGGTCCTCGCATCGGCCGATCCACGCTCGGGCTCGATCAGCCACTTATGCAAAACGAACCCAAGTAGGATTCCGAGCCCCCCAAATACATAGAACGACCACCGCCAACCGTAATACTGTCCAAGCAATCCCGCAAAGAATCCACCCGCAACGGTCCCCACATACACGCTGGTCTGATGCAGTCCCATTGCACGCGAGCGTGTCTCACGACCGTGATAGTCGCTGATCAGAGACATCGACGCCGGATAATAGAACGTTTCTCCCAAACCCTCTGCTGCTCGAAACAGAAACAGTTGGGTGAAATTTCTGGATATGCCGGTCGCAACACAGATTGCGCTCCATGCGTGTAAGCCGAACAGAATCGCCTTCGTGCGCGCCACCCGGTCAACGATCATCCCGGCCAACGGCGCACCGAGACCGTAGACCCACGCGAAGGCCGAACCGAGAAGTCCCAGTTGCAGTGTCGACAGGCCCATTTCCTTCTCGAGCAGTGGGAAAACGCTAAATATGGCTTGTCGATCCGCGTAATTGAACAGCGAGATACACCAGATCATCCATACGACGGACCACTTGTAGTTGGGGCCCGGCTTCATCGAGCAAGCCAACCACGGATAATCTGTTTCTCCGGTTCGGTGAAGGGAGCGAGAGGCGCCGCCGGGAGACCACTGCAAATGCCGTCAGCTTCCAATGCATACTTAATGCCACGGAAGTAGCTTGTGCTCGGGTCCCCAACTCGATATAGCGCGTCAGAAAGTTCCATCACCCTACGGCCCAGACTGACTACCTCGTCGTATCGCTTCTGCTCGGCAGCGCACCACAGCTTCACATACAGTTCAGGCCGCAGGTTCGCTCCTCCCGAAACGCCGCCGTGAGCGCCTAACATCATTGCCTGCCCAAGCACCTCTTCAGGTCCCACGAGCACACTGAAGTCCGGCCGAAACGAAATGAGGCGCAGCACGCGTTGCAGATAAATCAAATCACCCGAGCTGTCCTTCAGGCCCGCGATTCCAGGGATTTTCGCTGCTTCTGCAACAGTTTCAGCGTCGTAGCTCAGCTTCGTCAGTCCCGGAATGTTATACAGATAAATCGGAAGTGGCAGTTCCGTCGCAAGAGATTCGGCATGTCGCAACAAATCGCTCTGCGTCATCCGGAAATAATACGGTGTCGCCGCGACTAATCCGGAGATGCCTGCGTTCGCACAGGCATGTCCAAACTCGAGAGATTCTACAAGCGCACTGTCCGTGATGCCGGCAAGAACCGGTATTCGATCGCCCACCAGCCGGCAGGTCGCACGAACCATCTCCAATCTCAATCTGTAACTGAGCGCCTGAGCTTCGCCGGTACTCCCAAGCACAAAAATGCCGTGACATCCAGCTGCAATAATGCGTTCGAGCAGTCTCTCTAGGCCCGGATAATCGAGCGCATCTCGTCCTGCGAGTGGCGTCACTACGGGTGGAATGATGCCGCGTAGCGGCTGGGGCAATTGCATGAATAGCTCTGAGCACCTATTATATGACTGAACTTTTTGTTTTCTGAAACGACTAGTATAATCGTGAAACATGCGTGAAAACCTGAGACGCACCCTGCGCCTCCTTCTGGCGTCAGCTAGCTTACCGTTGCTCGCCCTCGACCTCTCGAAAGCAGTTGTCATCGCTCCTGGCGACTTCCGCGGACCAGAGCGAAAAGCGGTCGAGATGTTTGTCGATGAAGTCGCGAAGCGAACCCAAGGACTCAGGCTCGCGCTCGCCACATCCGGAACTCCCGCAGTGCGCGTCGTGCGTAGCTCCGGCCCCGCTGAAGGCTATTCGATCCGAACCGATGCAAATGGTGTAACCATAAGCGGCAACGATGGCCGTGGCGTATTGTTTGGAGTCGGGCATCTTCTTCGCGCGCTGGAGTTTTCACGGCAGAAAGCGGAGCTCTCCGCACCGCTGAATGTGACGACAGCTCCGAAGTATCCGCTGCGAGGGCATCAGCTCGGCTACCGGCCCAAGACAAACTCCTACGACGCATGGACGGCCGTTATGTGGGAGCAGTACATTCGCGATCTGGCTGTATTCGGTACAAATGCGATCGAGCTGATCCCGCCCCGCTCCGATGATGACGACGACAGTCCGCATTTCCCGTTGCCCCCGATGCAGATGCTGACGAAAATGTCTCGCATCGCGGATAGCTACGGGCTCGACGTCTGGGTTTGGTATCCGGCAATGGACGAGAACTACGGGGATCCGAAGACTGTCGAGTTTGCGTTGAAGGAATGGGAAGAAGTCTACCGCAAGGCGCCGCGCATCGACGCGGTCTTCGTCCCGGGCGGCGATCCCGGCCACACTCAGCCGAAACACCTGATGCCGCTGCTGGAGAAACAGACCGCGCTTCTGCGGAAGTATCATCCCAAAGCTCAGATGTGGGTCTCGCCGCAAAGCTTCAGCGGTGAATGGATAGAAGAGTTCTTCGCGATCGTGAAGAAGGAACCGGCATGGCTGGCAGGTGTCGTGTTCGGCCCTCAGCAGCGAATGTCCGTGGAAGAGCTTCGCGAACGATTACCCAAGCGTTACGGCATCCGCTTCTATCCCGACATCACTCACAGCCTTCGAGCCCAGTATCCTGTCCCCGACTGGGACGTTGCATATGCCCTTACGCTGCAGCGCGAGCCCATCAACCCGCGTCCCATAGACCAGGCGCAGATTTTCCGAACGCTCCAGCCGGTGCAGCAGACCGGATTCTTGACCTACTCAGAAGGCTGCAACGACGACGTAAACAAATTCGTTTGGAGCGGACTCGGCTGGAACCCCGACGCAGACGTAACCGATATCCTGAGAGATTATTCGCGCTACTTCATCGGTGGCAGCCTTACGGAATCATTTGCGCAAGGGCTGCTCGCGCTGGAGCGCAATTGGCGCGGTCCTCTCAAAGCGAACACTGGTGTGGAGTCGACACTTGCGCAGTTCCGTGAAATGGAAGCGCGGGCAACGCCGGCACAAAAGCTGAACTGGCGATTCCAGCAAGCGGAGTACCGGGCTCACTACGACGCGTACATCCGATCACGGCTGTTGGCCGAGAGCGCGCAGGAAGAACGCGCCCTAACCATGCTTCGTGACGCGAAACGCCGAGGCGCTCTTGACGCGATGGCGGCCGCGGAAGCGGCGCTTCGTCCTGAACCAGTCGCGGCCGACTTACGTGCCCGAACGTTCGAACTCGCCGAAGCACTGTTCCAGAGCATTCGCATGCAACTGAGTGTTCCGCGATACCAGGCGATTGCCGTCGGCAGGGGAGCCAACCTTGATTTGATCGATCATCCTTTGAACAACGGGCCGTGGCTGCGGGCACAATTCTCCGAAATTCGCGCGATGGGAACTGAATCCGACCGCCTGAACGCGATCGACAGCATCGTCAATTGGACAAATCCCGGACCCGGTGGATTCTACGATGATTTGGGTGACGCGCTGAACCAGCCTCACTTGGTACGGAACGTCAGCTTCGACAAAGACCCTGCGTTCCTGCGAGGCGCGATGACCAGCTTCACTGCTCGCGCTCCTTTTACGCCATTGCGTATATCGACCTGGACAGAAGCTCAAACTCTGAATGACCAGCCGTTGGAGATGCAATATCGCGGTCTCGACAAAAATGCGCAGTATCGCGTACGAATCATCTACAGCGGCGACAATACGCCCGTACCCGTGCAGCTTGCGGCGAACGATAGGTACGAAATTCATGCCATGAAGCCGAAGCCGACGGATCTTCGACCGGTTGAATTCGACATACCGAAGGAGGCGACTGCCGGTGGCGGGCTGAAACTGACATGGACCAAGCCGTCCGGCATGGGCGGCAATGGACGAGGTGTGCAGGTGGCGGAAGTATGGCTGATTCGCAAATAGCGTGGCGGCACCCGGTCCGGCAACGCCTGGACGCCGGGCTCCCGGTGCTCGCTCTCACAATTACAAATCCGAGTATGGAGCTCGCAGCGCACAGCGCGAAACTCGGATTTCATCTGCTGTGGGTGGAAATGGAGCATTCGCCCGTCACACTCGAGTCACTGCGCAATATTGTACTGGCGACACGTGGACTGCCGGCCAGCATCTTCGCGCGTGTGCCTGTGAATGAGTTGTGGACCGCCAAGCGTGTTCTCGATCAAGGTGTCTCCGGCGTCATCTTTCCATTCACAAGCACACCGGATCTCGCGCTGCAAGCAGCGCATTCCTGTCGCTACCCACCGGTCGGACGGAGGGGATCAGGAGCCGGCGCTGCGATCGCAACGTGGCCTGGTAACGGAAACTACTATGAGTCCGCTGACGCGAATGTCATGGTGGTCGCAGTTATCGAAGATCGAGCGGGATTGGACAACATCGATGCCATCGCGGCGACGCCCGGCATCGACGTCATCTTCGTCGGTACCAGCGATCTCGCCTTCTCCCTCGGCGAACGTGGAAACCAGCAATCGCTGGCGGTGAGATGCGCGCTCCAGAAAATCGGTGACGCCGCGCGGCGCCACAACAAACCCCTCGGCCGACCGGCAGTAACTCCGCAGCAAATCCGCGAATGCATCGACGATGGATTCCTGTTCATTCAAACCGTCACGGAACTCGGCCTCTTGACTGCAGGCGCCCGGGATCTGGTGAAGGAGATCGAACGCGCTTGATGACACGCAGAACGGTTATCACCGCATTGCCCGGCGGCCTCCTATCAGCTCAGTCGGCGATTGAACACAAGCTCCTCTACAAAGAAACCGGGCGATTCGGTGGTTGGCCCGCGAATCATGGCATCTGGTCATGGGGAGATGAAATCCTGTGTGGGTTCAGCGCTGCGTACTTCAAGCGGATGCCCGCGAACCGGCATCAGTACGACAACCAGAAACCGGAAGAGCCGCGCCGCTCCGAACACTCGACGGCGGCGGGACCTGGACGGTTGAAGCGCCAAAGTCACTACTCCCGCCCGAACAGGGAGGCAAACCCGTAGAGACGCTGCGTGAGCCGATGGACTTCACAGCGCCAGGATTCGCGATGACGCTGCGGTTCACCGATGTAAACAAAGGTCCGTCAAGATTGTGGTTCACGTATGACAAGGGCAAGACCTGGCACCGCGCCTACGACTTCCCGCTTTTCGGGCAGCTCGGCATTGCCGCAAGAACCGACTACATCGCTCGAGGCAAACGCGAGGCGCTTGCCTTCGTCACCGCCTCGAAAAAGAATGGACGCGAAGGACGTCCGCTGTGCGTACGAACCACCGATGGCGGACTGAACTGGAGCATACAAGGCTGGATTGGTGAGGAGCCCGAAGGCTTCTCCATCATGCCATCCACTGTTCGCCTGAAGGATGGCCATTAGTAACATCGGTCCGTGTGAAGAAAGATCAGCAAACCGACTGGCTGGAGCTCTACACCAGCAAGGACGATGGAAAGACCTGGTCTGCCCTGGCCCGCCCCACTGCGTTCACAGGAGGCATGAGTGGGAACCCTCCCAGTATGCTCCTGCTGGAAGACGGCCGCCTCTGCATCACGTACGGCTTCCGGGGCGAACCTTACGGAATCCGAGCTGTCTTCAGCAACGACGCCGGAAGAACGTGGGGCAAAGAGATTACCCTCCGTTCCGACGGCGCAGCCTGGGACATAGGCTATACGCGAAGCGTCCAGCGGCCGGACGGAAAGATCGTCACGATCTACTACTTCCCCGAACAGCAGTTCACGGAGCGAGTGATTGCTGCCACTATCTGGGATCCAGGGAGCAAGGCCTGAGCCTTATCGAATACCTCAAGACAATAGACACGCCGACCCTCTGCAACGCCGTTGAGGTCCTCCGTATGCGTCCGCAGAACTATGGTTTCACGCCGTTGCAGCTCAACTGTCTGTTCCCTGAGTTCGGCCGGATGTGTGGGTACGCTGTAACTGCACAGGTCGAGACAGTTACGCAAATGGAACCGCTGACCGGAGCCGGATTTTACGATCTCTTCGACGCAGTCCAGGCTTCTCCGAAGCCCGCCATCGTTGTGCTTCAGGAGATCGGCGGTCAAGGGGACTACGCGGCCCACTGCGGTGAAGTCATGGCCACCATTTTCACAAGGCTCGGGGCCATTGGTCTGGTCTCGGACTGCGGCGTACGCGATGTGCCGGAGGTACGAGCCATCGGCATGCATTACTTCGCCAGAGGTAAAGTTGCAAGTCATGCGAACTTTCGCATCGTACGTGCCGGAATTCCAGTACAGATCCTCGGTCTTCCCGTCAGACCCGGTGAGCTGATGCACGGCGATGAGAACGGGTTGATGACTTTACCTGATGTATCGCAACAGCAGATTGAGGCAGCAGTGAATCAGGTGCGGGTCCGCGAGCGCGCGCTCATGGAATACATCCGTAGCGAAGAGTTCACGCTTAATGGCCTGCGTGGGAGATCCCAACCAGATTGGCTCTTTTGTTTTTGCTTTGTATGACACTCTTCGCAGGCGAATTGCGGTTTGAGCGTGTTTTCGGAGCAGAGGTTCCTACGGGCCGCTACAAGCACCCCGCCTGCATCACCGCTTTTACCAACGGCGATCTCTACCTCGTATATTACGGCGGGGCCGGCGAGTATGCCGTCGACACCGGTGTATTCGGCGCTCGTTTGAAGAAAGGCGAGACCAAATGGTCCCAGCCGAAGCTGCTCGCGAGTGATCCGTTTCGTTCAGTCGGAAATGGCGTCATATGGCAGGCTCCCGATGGCCTTGTCTGGCTGTTCTATGTCGTCCGATATGGCAGCACCTGGTCGACATCGCGGATCCAAGGCAAAATCTCGCGCGACAACGGGGAGACGTGGTCCGATAGCTTCGTAATCTCAGACAAAGAAGGCATGATGGTGCGGGAAGATAGCCGATCGTGCTCGAAAACGGCGAGTACATGCTCCCGGTTTACGTCGAAACCGGCGCTGACACGGAAAATGTTGGCGCCTACAGCACCTCGCGTTTTCTCATCCTGAATTCGAAAACCAAGCAGTGGGAAGAGCGCGGCATTATCCGCTCGAAGAAAGGGAACATTCAACCGGGTGTGGTGCAGGTCTCGAAGGACCACCGGGTAGTGTACTGCCGCCGAGGCGGTGGCTATGGAAAGGTGCCCGACGGCTGGACCGTGCGCTCCGAGTCGCAGGATGGCGGCAAAACCTGGAGCGAAGGTGTTGACTCTGAATTCCGAAATCCGAACTCCGCGATCGACTTTTTGAAACTAAAGAGCGGAAACCTGCTGCTCATCTTCAATGACAGCATGAGTTCCCGCACTCCGCTGGTAGCAGCACTTTCGAAAGACAACGACAAGAGTGGCCGTTCCAACGGAACATCGCCGCTGAACCAAAGCAGTCTTATGCGTATCCATCCGCCGTACAAACACCGGACGGCAATATCGACGTCGTGTACACATCCGATGGCAGGACAGTCATCCACCACGCCGTGTTCGACGAAGAGTGGGTGCAGGCAGGAAAGAAAAGCATGAAACGTTTAATTCTTCTAATGATGGCCACGGTCGCCATCGGTTTTGCTCAAGATATCAATGGGAACATCGCCGGAGTTGTGACCGACGAAAGCGGCGCGGTCGTCCCGAATGCAGTCGTCACGGCCGTGAATACCGCGACCAGTGCACGATTCACCGCAAACAGCAATCAGGAAGGACAGTACGCTGTCCGCACAATCCCGGTCGGCGTCTACGATCTTACAGCGGAAGCCCCGGGAT
>CAWGVL010000012.1:0-28906 GCA_963825845.1 Bryobacteraceae bacterium
AATGGCAACGGCCGTCACGACGCAATGGGCGTCGTGGACGTCGATCCCGGCATCCTCCGGTTACGGCCATATCGTCGGCCAGGTGGACATGCCGAATGCCGGCGACGAGCTGCATCATTTCGGCTGGAACGCATGCAGCGCCTGCCTGTGCCCGCACGCTCCGCATCCCCATGTGGAACGCCGCTACCTGGTCGTGCCGGGCATCAATTCGTCGCGCATCCACATCATCGATACCAAGCCCGATCCGCGACAACCCGCAAATCGTCAAGGTGATCGAGCCGGAGACGTTGGCCGCGCGCACGGGATACGCATCCCCGCACACGGTTCATTGCGGTCCCGACGGAATCTTGATCAGCGCGCTGGGAGCTCCGGACGGCGACGGTCCCGGCGGAGTTTTCGTGATGGATCACGAGAGCTTCGATGTCCTCGGGAAGTGGGAGCTGGATCGCGGCCCTCAGAAGCTCGCTTACGATTTCTGGTGGCACCTGGGATTCGACACGCTCATCACCAGCGAATGGGGAACGCCCAACATGGTGAAGCAAGGGAGTGAATCCGGAAATTCTGCTGAGCCGGCGGCTACGGCCACAAGCTGCACGTCTGGGATCTGCCCAAGCGGCGTCATCTGCAGGAGCTCGATTTGGGCTCCGAGCATCAGATGGCGCTGGAACTGCGTCCGGCGCACGATCCCACCCGCGCCTACGGCTTTCTGGGCGTGGTGGTCTCGCTGAAGGATCTCTCGGCGTCGATCTGGCTGTGGTATCGCGACAGACGGCAAATGGGGAATCAAGAAAGTGATCGAAATTCCCGCCGAGCCCGCCGATCCGGCCACTCTGCCGCCGCTGCTGCAAGGCTTCAAGGCCGTTCCGCCGCTGGTCACGGACATCAATCTCTCGCTCGACGACCGCTTCCTGTACGTTTCCTGCTTCGGCACCGGCGAGTTCCTGCAGTACGATGTCTCCGATCCGTTCCACCCGCGAAAAACCGGATCGGTGCACCTGGGCGGAATCGTCCGCAAGGCCGCTCATCCCAAGCATCCCAAGACGCCGTTGAACGGCGCTCCGCAAATGGTGGAGCTCAGCCGCGACGGCAAGCGCATCTACTTCACCAATTCTCTCTATACTCCGTGGGACGCTCAGTTTTATCCGGAAGGCATCCAGGGCTGGATGGTGAAGCTCGACGCCAAGCCGGAAGGCGGCATGGAGATCGATCCCAAGTTCTTCGTCGAGTTCGGTGAGCTGCGCGGTCACCAGGTTCGTCTGGAAGGCGGCGACGCTTCTTCAGACTCATACTGCTACGCATGAGCGACTGGAACGAACATTGGCAGTCTGGTCCACGCTCTTTCTGCTGGGCGCCTATCACGGCATCAATCCCGGAATGGGGTGGTTGTTCGCGGTGGCTCGCGGCATGCAGGAGCATCGCGCGCGGGCCGTCGCGTGGTCGCTGCCGCCCATCGCCCTGGGCCACGCGCTGTCGATCGGCGTGGTGGTTCTCATCGCTGCAACTGGCCCAGGTGGCGCTGCCGCTGACCGTACATCCGGATCGGCGTGGCCGTGGCGCTGGTGGGGCTGGGCGTGTACAAGCTGATCCGCAGCCGGCACTTCCGCTGGGGCGGCATGCAGGTCGGTTTTCGCGACCTCACCATCTGGTCGTTTCTGATGGCGTCCGCGCACGGCGCCGGCCTGATGGTGCTGCCGGTGGTGCTGGCGGGGCCTCATGCGCATCATCATATGGCCGCAGCCCAAGGCGCCGCCAGCGGCGTCGTGGGCCACGCTCATCCACACGCTGGGATACTTCACCGTGACCGCCGCGGCGGCGTTGCTCGTCTATCAGAAATTCGGCCTGGCAATGCTTCGCCGGTCGTGGTTCAATCTGGACCTGATCTGGGCTGTCGCATTGATAGTCACCGGCTTTGTAGCGCTGATGGGTTGAATTTCACGTCAGTACGACTCGAATCGGAAGACGGTCAATCGTTACCAGGCTATAAATGCCCGGATGTTATATTGAAAACAATGGCTTTAGTTAGTAGTCGTCCGCGCAGGAGAGCCTGTCCGCCTCCTGGTGAGGACGGCGAATCGCAGTATCATTCGCGCGCCGTTGCGAAAGCGCTCGAACTTCTCGAAGTGCTCGGTGTTGCCGGCAAGCCGTTGCCCTTGAACCAACTCACCCACAAGCTGGGATTGTCCAAAGCATCGGTATTCCGGCTGCTCTACACTCTTGAAGAAACGGGATACGTCGCGAAAGATCAGAAGGGCAACTACACCCTGAAGCACGACTTCCGGCCGAGCGTCCGTGACAAACTGCATGCGGCGCTGCTGAAAGTCGCGAACCCGATGCTGCGCGAGCTTACGCGTGAGTTTCGAGAGACCACGGGACTGGCTGTCCTGTTTGACAATCACATCGAAGTCATCGCTGTCGTGGAAAGTCCACAGACAGTCAGGATGGGGAACACCGTCGGGCGTATCCTCCAGCCGCACGCGAGTTCACTCGGAAAGTGCATCACAGCGTTTCAGGCGGAGCAGCGCCGCGAGCACCTGTTGCGCAGCTATGGGGTCAATCCCATCACGAAGAACACGATTGTCGATGAGAATGAGCTCGCCGACGAGTTCCGGCGCATTCGTGAGGCCGGCTCAGCGCTGGACCGCGGCGAGACGTGCCTTGATGGACAGTGCTTCGGCGCGCCCATCTATAATCCCGACAGTGAGGTGTTCGCGGCCATCAGCATCTCGCTTCCCGTAAGCCGCCTTGGTACTCCGTTACAACAGGCGCGCATTTTGGAACGCATCGTCACCGCGGCCGCGCAGATCAGCAAATCGCTCAGCCTCTAACCCAATCGGGCTGAAAGCCTACGTGTTTGGTGGCCTTCGTTCCTTTCCGCTGTCGCTCGGGGCAAATAAGCTGTAAGTCACGTGTACCGAACCGTCCCGGCCCTGAACGATTGACGCGTAGTGATAGCGGTGCTTCTCCGTTCGATGGAGATGGCGAGTCTACTTCCACGTCGCGACTTCATCATCGGACACAGCGGTTGCTTCGACGCTCGTTCCCGTGATGGTGAGTGGGTATTCATGGCGAAGCTCCTTCGTAGGCTTCGATGGCGGCGAGCACGGCATCGCGCGCATCGGGGAACGGCATAAGGGTTCGCATTAGGATGAGGAGGAAGTCACTCCACTCGACGGGCTCGGGAAGGGTGGCGGCCTTTTTGTTCTGCGTTTCGGCTTTGGGTTCTTCCTTGGGTTGTTGCCTGCCGAGGTACACGTATCGCGGCGGCGCCGGATTCGGGCCGTAATTGGTCGCGACTTCAATCATTTCTGCGGATTATTCGCCGGAATTCTTGGGTTCGTTTGGAAATTTTCGGTTTTGCGGCGGGCACGGAGGCTGGAAGAGATTTTCGACGGCACGTTCGTAGCTGCGGCGCATGCGCGTCTCGTAGCGGTCCATGATGCGCATGTTCCGGCCGAGGTCTCGGGGTGCGTGCTGAGACTCGTAGTCCAGGGTCTCGAACTCCGGGTTTTCGCGCTGCTTTGCCATGTCCATATCGAAGAGGGACGTTTCCATTGACCAGTACGGCGAGTCCGTGAGCGGTGCTGTTCCGGGGCGGATATAGCTCGGCCGATCGTGGTGACGGGACTTGGCACCGTTGGCACGGGATGCTGCGATGTGCGCTTCGGTACGCATGATTCCTCCTAGTTGGAAATTACCATGCGCGAGTGTGGATTTCGAGTGAGGTTTTCGTTAACTTATTGGTTTTGCGGGTGATATTTTTTGGCTTGGCGCTGCAAATGGTCGCAGTACTCCGCCGATTTGCGCGATTCGCGACCGCGTTTCCCAAATACGATTGTTCAGCACCGGTAGAGAGCCCGCGATCGCCGTCGCTGCTCGACAACATGACACGGGAACGCGCAACGGTGTGCGTGGGCGTTCACTTGTGCCGGTAAGTGATCCGGGCCCTGGTCAGGTCGTATGGTGAGAGTTCGAGTGAGACCCGGTCACCATTCATCACCTTGATCCGGTTGCGCCGAAGTCGTCCCGCCATTGTCGCGAGCACTGTCTTTCCCACATCGAGCTCGATCGAGAACATTCCAGCCTTGAATTTCTCGACTACCTTCCCCATCACTTCTATTGCGTCTTCTTTGGGCAAATTGTTCCTTTTCCGGTCAGATAAGAGGGAGCTTGGGCGCGGCAAATTGGTTGTCCCGCACCCTGCTGTGATTTGTGTCTCGATTTACCAGCGATTTTGGCGTGAGCCACCGCCGCTACGATAGCCACCCCCGCCCGATGCGCGCTCCGTCTTCGGACGAGCTTCGTTCACATTCAGCGTTCTGCCGTCCAACTCGCTTCCGTTGAGCCCGTTGATTGCAGCGTTGCCTTCCGCATCGCCGGTCATTTCGACAAAAGCGAAGCCTCTGGCCTGCCCAGTGTCACGGTCAGTGACGATGTTCACCCGCTCGACCGCGCCGTATGTCTCGAATATGGAACGAACGGAATCTTCAGTCGTCCCAAAGCTGAGGTTACCCACAAATATGTTTGTCAATTTACTTCTTCCTTCTGAATTGGCAGCGCGGCTAATCGAGCAAGATCGGACAAAGGCGGTTTTACGGACGATGCGAGAAGGTGCGTTAATTGGCAGGACTGTCAAATACAGTTTCACGATAGCACATCGGCACCCTCTCGCGCTCCGAGCACCCCCCTCGTCGTCTTGGCGCCTTTCGGCGCCACGAGTACGCCTGTGCCGACGAGATACGTCGACACGAGAGTGGGGCTTTCCTCGTGGCCGCGCGCAGTCAGCCGCGCGTGAGCGGTACCTCGGGAAAACGCTTGGATAGAAGGCTACGCTGAAATCTATTGGAAGTCGCGAGGAGTTTTCGCGGTTGCCTGATGCTGTGCAATGCGTACACAGCTGCACAACGGTAACTGCACCCAATCGGCAACTCCTCCAACGTCGCGAACGGCGTTTCAACTTCCTGATCCTGCTCGATGAGAGCGCAAACCTGAGAAGAGGCTACAGGTTGCCCAACGGGAGACACCTTAGGCGTACAACATTCCTTCCAGCGAATGAAGCGACGTGACATACGTGCGTGTGCATTTTCAGAACTCGCCCGGGCGGAAGACGAGGGTCACGGGAGAATTGTCACTCTTATGAATTGCTTTTTGGCTGTTTGCGTCTGCGGTGCAACTAAACGTGCTGGACGACCTACCACGCCGGCGGAATACACTGACTCCGTGGAAAGCTCCTACAGCCTGATAAAAAAGATATGGAAATAGAGCGATGGCGACGCGCCTCGTAGTCTTATACGAGCTTTGTCAAAAGGGTGGCTCAGGAGGGATCAGAACCGGACGTGGGGAGATGCATGAACTCCACGAGTCGCGGCGGCCGAAGTTGTAAACGACAACACCAGCAGCCCTATCCCTTCCCTGGGTTCCCCAGCGCCACCACAATGGCGGTAGTGCGCTTTGACCCGCGCTTGCGATAGGCGTGTGGAACGGTGCAGTCGAAGTAAACCGCATCGCCTTCCGCTAATTCGTGCCGGTCTTTTCCGACACACAATTCCAGGCTACCCGAAAGTACATAGAGAAACTCGACGCCGGGATGCTCGTGAAAATGGCTGTCTATGTCTTTCAAAGGTTCGAACTCTGCGAAGTAGGAATTAAGAGCGCGGTCCGGTACCGGGAAATCCAAGACTTTCGAAGTAATACGAGACGTGAGCAGCATCCTGCGACTCGGGAAATCGAAGCCGGTCTTTCTTGCGAACGATCTCCAGCACCGGCCGAGGCTCAGGATTGAAGAAATACTCGAGGCCGACGCTGAACACCATGGCAATCCGCAGCAGCGTGGGCAGGGTTGGATGCATCAAGTCCCGCTCCAGCTTTGAAAGGAGCGCCGGTGATAGCCCGGTATGTTTGCTCAACTCGAGCAAACCCATGCTTTTTCGCAGGCGAAGGCGCCGTAGCTTGCTTCCGATTGCGTACTTCTTCAGGCCGTTGGTGATGGTTTCAGTCGCCATGTTCGAGATCGTTTTCCTGTAACTGCTGTTTGCGGCACTATTTTTTCCGCACACGAAACACATGTTTCCCGTGTTCTTCACAATAAAATACTTTTTCTCTAAGATCAAATTGTGGTTGGCGCATCTGCCGGACACGAAGGAAAGGAAGAAGTTCATTACTATGAAAAACCTTGATGTACTCGCAGCTGGCCTGGTGATCGTCGGCGCCCTTAACTGGGGCCTCGCCGGCCTGTTTCATGTGGACCTCGTAGCAGCGTTATTCGGAATGCCGTTCGGTGAAACATCGCCGCTCAGCTCCGTTGTATATGGACTGGTCGGTCTCGCGGGACTGTACCAGGCTCTCACCTGGAAATCGATTCAGCGCCGCTGGCACACCAACAATGTTGCCGTCCGCGCATAGCCGTGGCAGGGATCCTGCTGCAAGAGATGACAAGGAGGAAAATCAAATGAGATTTCGTTCGACAGTATTGCTCGCGGGCTTTTTTGCGCTCGCCTTGAGTTCCGCTGCTACCGCGGCCGATATCGTGGATACGGCTATAGCTGGGAAGTTCAACACCCTGGTAGCCGCTGTAAAGGCAGCCGGCCTGGTGGATACCTTGAAAGGTCCCGGCCCGTTCACGGTATTCGCGCCCACAGACGAAGCCTTCGCGAAGCTACCCGAAGGCGTCCTCGAAAACCTGTTGAAACCGGAAAACAAGGCCAAGCTGCAGAGTGTGCTCACTTATCACGTAGTCCCAGGTAAAGTGATGTCACGCGATGCAGTGAAGCTCAACTCAGCCAAAACCGCGCAGGGGAGCAGCATCAACATCAAGGCAATGGACAATGGTCTGATGGTGAACGATGCCCACGTCGTCAAGGCTGATATCGAGGCAAGCAATGGCGTGATTCATGTCATCGACAAGGTGATTCTGCCGCAATAGGCACACGAATGCTTCTCCTGACCGGAGCAACCGGCTATGTGGGCGGTCGTCTTCTACGGCGGCTCGAAGAGGAGGGGTTGCCTGTCAGGTGCTTGTGCCGCGATCCGGAGGCGCTGCGCTGGCGCGTAGCTCCCGGCACTGAACTCGTGCGCGGGGATCTGCTTCAGCCGGCGTCTCTGGATATCGGCGTTTTCAGGCGTGGACACCGCATTCTACCTTGTCCACTCTATGAATAGCGGCGCCAGATTTGAGGCGAACGAGGCTGCCTCTGCCGCCAACTTCGCCCTGGCGGCAAGCAGGGCCGGAGTGCGCCGCATCATCTATCTGGGCGCGCTGGCGTCGGGCGAACATCTTTCACCTCATATGCGCAGCCGGTTGGAGACCGGCAATATCCTGCGCTCCGGCGCGATTCCGGCGCTGGAGTTCCAGGCCTCGGTGATTATCGGGTCGGGAAGCGCATCGTTTGAACTGATCCGGGCCTTGGTCGAGAGACTCCCCGTTATGATTACCCCGCGCTGGGTCAACACTGCCTCACAACCGATTGGCATCGAAGATGTCATCGAGTACCTCATCGCGGCGATCAGCGTGCCGTTGCCGGAGAGTGTCACGGTTCAAATCGGCGGGAGCGATGTCACTTCGTATGTCGGGCTTATGCGCGAATTCGCCCGCCAGCGAAAATTACGCCGCTGGTTTATACGTGTTCCGTTCCTGAGCCTATCGTTATCCAGCCGCTGGCTGACCTTGATCACACCGGTCTACGCATCCATCGGCCGGCTGCCTGATTGAGAGCGTGCGCAATCCGAGCGTCGTGCAAAGCTCCACCGCCAGGAAGCTGTTCGACGTGCAGCCGATGGGAATCGCCCGAGCTATCGAGCGAGCCCTTGCGAACGAGGACCGGCCCAGCGCCGAAAGTCGCTGGTGCGACGCGCGTGCCCATAGCGCCGGCCGATGTTCCACATTCGACGCAGGCCGCGATGTTCTGACAAACGAAAAGACGGTGCGAGTGCCCTTGCCGCCCGATCAGGCATTCTCCCCGATCTGCCGGATTGGAGGCAAAACAGGTTGGTACTACGGCAACGTGCTATGGAGAATTCGCGGGCTCATCGATCTGCTTATGGGCGGCGTCGGTATGCGGCGAGGCCGGTCCGATCCGGACACTCCTCACCCCGGAAGTACTTTGGATTTCTGGCGTGTCGAGCTTTATGAGCCCGGCCGGCTCCTGCGTTTGTTCGCAGAGATGCGCGTCCCGGGCCGCGCATGGCTCGAGTTTCGGGCCGAACCCGATGGCATGTTCGACGGTGCTCAGGCAAACCGCACAGTTCGAGCCTAGCGGTCTCGCCGGCCTGCTCTACTGGTATTTTCTCTGGCCGATTCACGAGCTAATGTTTCGCGGCATGCTGCGTCGCCTTGCCGCTGCTGCGATTCACTCGAACCGCGAATGACTGTTTACAAGTTAAATCGTGAGCTTTGGGTTCCGCGCCCCTTGCCCGACGTGTTCGAGTTTTTCTCGCGGGCGGAAAACCTTCAACGCATCACGCCGCCGTGGATGATGTTCCGGATTCTCACGCCCGGACCGATAGAGATGAGGGAAGGCGCCACGATCGCTTATGCATACGAGTGCGAGGAATTCCGCTTCGCTGGCTAACGCAGATAGAAAGATGGGATCCGCCTTTCGAGTTTATCGATATCCAGATGAAGGGACCGTACAAGCTTTGGCGGCACACACATCGGTTCTCAGAGGTTGAGGGTGGGACGTTGATCGTCGATAGGGTTGAGTACCCCTTACCATTCGGAGTGCTGGGTCGCCTGACTCACCGGATTCAGGTGGCTCAAGATCTTTCGCGCATTTTCGATTACCGAGAGCAGACCGTTCGGGAATTGTTCGCTGGCCCTGGACGGCGGCAGTGAAACACTACTCGGGATCGGCCTGCGATACGCAATGACTTCTACAGCTACGCCGTTTACGGCTCAAAATGACCGCATCCAAGGCAACTAAAATGGCATGCGGCTAAGGCTTGGGGTCATCCGCGCGTCTAGTCCGGCTGCGGCAAGAAGCCTTACAATCGACCCGGCAACGTGGTAGGCTAAGGGCGCCTTGAATCAAGGTCATTTGAATCGGCCGTACCGGCAGCAGCGGCAAAACGGCCTTGCATTGAAGATTCCGCCTGTTGCGCTTGTCGTGATCGTGGCCGCGCTCATGTGGTTCGCTTCATCTGCAACTCCCACATTCGACTTCTTCCTTCCCGCGAAACTCCTTTCGGCGGTGAGTCTTGCGCTAATTGGCGCAGTCACATGCCTTTCCGGGATTGTTTCGTTCCGGCGGGCGAATACAACAGTGAATCCGATGAAGCCCAATTCGACCTCATCGCTGGTCGTTTCAGGGATCTACAGGTACACGCGAAATCCAATGTACTTGGGCTTCGTGCTGGTTCTGCTTGGGTGGGCCGCATTCCTGTCGAACGTGGCAGCGCTCGCCTTCGTCCCCGCGTTCATCGTGTATATGAACCGATTTCAAATCCGGCCAGAAGAACTCGTGCTTGCCTCTTTATTCCCGCACGACTTTCCGGCATACCAGGCCAAGGTGCGGCGATGGGTCTAACGCAGAAGAAGCCGGTCCAGACGGGGCCGTTCATCCAGCCACGGGCATCTCAAGGGCAAAGGGATCTATGGAATATCTAATCGGCGTCGCGCTCGCAGCGGTGGTGTGCGTCTTCGCGATGCTGGCTGGATTCGGTCGCGATCGCGTGTTCTATCCAACGGTGCTGACGGCGATCGTCACGTACTATATTTGTTCGCCGCCCTGGGGAGTTCCACACCGGCACTGATCATCGCGTCCCTGGTCGCGGGTACATTTAAGGGAACCTGTGGGTCAACGTCGCCGCGCTCGCCGGAGACGGGGTGTTCGGTTTTTGTCATCACGTATTCATTCAGAATCCGGGCGTTCCAGTGTGGTGGCCCGGTTTCTGTCTGTCATTGGATGTTCTCGCCGGTGGGTTCCTGGCCCATATCGAGATCATGAAGCAGTGCTGTTCTCGCTGCAACACACCTCCGTTAGCGAGTCCGGTGAGTCCGGCGCGCATTTTGGAAGGCATCGTAGCCGCGGCCGCGCAGATCAGCAAATCGCTCAGCCTTCAACCAATCCGGCTGGAGGCGCACATGCTTGATGGACTTCGCTTCTTTTCGCTGTCGCTCGGGGCAAAGAAGCTGTAAGTCACGTGTACCGAACCATCGCGGGCCTGAATGACTGACGGATAGTGATAGCAGTGCTTCTCCATCCGATTGAGATGGCGAGTCCACTTCCACGTCGTGAGTGCCTGCCCGCCTCGAGATCGTTGTAGATGATGATCTACTGACCGTCGTGCAATGCGATTGCTTCTACGCTTGTTCCCGGGTTCGGCAGTTCTGTGTCTTCCGCGGGTGTCCACGTCATATCGTCGTCCTTAGAAAATGCTGCGATGGATCCGCTTTGGCCGCGGACCATTTCACGTATGTAGGCGACCAGTGTTCCATCTTTCTTGCGTACGAGGGAAGGCTGAATGTTGCCCGTAAGCGACGATCGGTCGCTGGCGAACCATGTCTGGCCTCCATCGTCGGTGATGCTCTCCCGTGCGTAAAACCGGGCTATTTGGCGGCGCTTCCTCCGGTTATGGTCCGGATGCTGTAGATGTGTTTCTGCGTCCGCAGGATCAATCGATCGCCGACGAGCGCCGGCGTGGCGAGCGCCATTTCATCGAGATTGTTGGAGCCGAGCAATTCGAACTTGTCACCGGCGCGGACCACGAATGTACGGCCTTCCTCGTCCATGCAAAATACGCTCCCGTTGTAAGCCCAGGGCGACGAGGTGAACTCACCGCCTTCCCCGATGCGAGTCTTATACGTCTGAACGCCGGTTTTCGCATCGAAGCGGGTTAGGATGCCGTTGTGCGTGAGGACGTAGAGTCCTCCTTCATAAGCCAACTGGGTCGGCAGATAGGTCCCGGCTCTGGGCTGAAGCCATGCCACGAACTCATGGAGCTTGGCGCCGTCCGGCGTAGTGAGGTCACCGCTGGCGCCGGGTTTAATGGCAGCGATGGGCTTATTGGCGCCGCCATTCAGGTACAGAAGACCATCATGGGCGAAAGGACTCGGGAATCGGCATGGCAGACATTCCGCCGAGGCGCCATAGTTCTTTCCCTGCGAGATCGTAACTGATGGCGATGCCAGGGCCAATGGTGACAATCTCCGTGCGGCCAGAGTTTTTCCAGATATAGGGAGTTGACCAGCCGGTCTGGCGATCGGCGCCCGAAACACGTATCGAGCGGTTTGTGCGCCAGACCTGCTTGCCGGTAGTTTTGTTGAATGCCGCTATGAATTGCTGTTTCTCGTTGTCGTTGACGATGACAACCAGGTCATCCACAAGAACGGGCGAAGCTGCCGTTCCGAAATCGAGGATCGTCGAAAGCTTTCGAGCGGAGTCTTCCAGACTTCGACGCCATCGAGATCGTAGGCGAAAATCCCAAGGTTATTGATGTAAACGTACACACGTTTGCCGTCTGTAACGGGAGTCTCCGAACAGAAGCTGTTCTTACGATGCCGGCCTCCAGGCGGCCGGCCTGAATGAAATTCGCGCTTCCAATTGATCTTGCCCGAATCGAGGTCTATGGAATAGAGAAAATAATGCACTGAGACTTCGTCAGGGAATTCGAAGTCGCGCGCGTTCAGACGGTCCAGAAGTTCCTTGCCTTTGAGTCCCTGCTTCGAAAGTTCGGCGATGTAGTCATTGGAATAGCTGCTACCGACCTGCGGCTGTTTCGTTTTTCCATCGGTGGTGACGGTCGTCATAAAGACGTGCTTCCCCGCGATGATCGGCGAAGACCAGCCAAGGCCCGGAATCGCGGTTGACCATTCGACATTTGATGTTGTCGACCATTTCTGGGGAAGCCTCGGGTTGCTAACCGACGGGTTGGCGAAGGGTCCTCTGAAGCCAGGCCATTCCGGCTCTGCAGCCGAGGCGCAGGCGGCGAGTAACAGCCCGGCAACGACTCTTCTCATGTTTCTATTTGACTATTATGGCCGCGAAACGTCTCTGTCGGCGCACCTCGCATTCGCCCGTGAGAATTTTCCCTGCGCCTTGCCGTGCCAGGAGTGTGCGTACCGCTAGAAAGAGATACCCCGAGCCATTCGTACGATCTTGCCGTGATCAGGACGTGGCGTCGGGCAGCGCCCCTAGCGCTCGTGATGCCGCAGCGCCTTACCAAAGTATCTGCTATCGATTTACAATCCCATCCTGGAGTAGGGGCTTGCCGGCATGCGAATGACCGCTGATTCTTTCCAGATTCTCACTCACTCGGTAGAGCCTGCTTAGTTAGTACTGCTCAGTTTGCAACGCAACGGAACCCAGGAGTGTATCCGTTCTCTGGGCGATAATGCGGATCTTGCATTGAGCGAGTGGCTACCATTTGCGCGCCCGCCAGCAATCCTGGCGGGATGGGCTGTGATACGACCGAGATTCGAAATCAGCCGGGAGTCTGCCTCGGGCACTCGTCCAGCGACTTCAACGTGTGCCGGAGTTGGTTGCGCGGGGAACTGTTTTCGGGTGAACCTTCGGATGCACAAGATCCTCGTACAGTTCCGGTCGCCGACGTTCGAGCAGCATTTGCCGGGCATCAGGGTTAATTCGGATCGTTGCCATCACCGCCTGGTCGAACTCGCCCACATCTTTGGCAATAACGGCGCCTTTGGGGTCGATGATCAGGCATCGCTTGGGATGAACGAATGCCAACCACACACCGTTCTCGTACGCGCGAACCCGCATCATGATGTCGTTGATCTCGCCATATCCACCCCAGGCGGGAATGATGATGAATTGTGCACCCCGCAAGGCCAGTATGCGCGCGGTTTCCGGCAATTGACGATCGAAGCAGATCAGGGTTCCCCAGCGGCCGAGCGGTGTCGGGAAGACCGGGAACTCTGTTCCTTTCGTGTTGAAAGGCTCGTCGTCTGCAGTGTGGCTCTTCGAATAGTGGCCGGTGATCTTGCCATCCGGGGCAAAGATCACGGTCGAATTGAACATGCGGTCCTTAGACCGTTCCGCGAATCCAATGGCGAGATAAATCTTTAGTTCGCTCGCCAAATTCGATACACGTGCCATAAAGGGACCGTCGATCTCCTCGCCCACCGAAACATATTTGTCGCGAGTCAGCCCGGGCGAGCGATGCTCATTTCCAACATAGCCCTCCAGAAAGCCTTCAGGCGCCACTACCACGCGAGCACCTTGATCCCGCGCCTGCCGGGCGAACTTCGCGAGCTTGACGAAGTTCGCTTCCTTGTTCCACGGCTCGGGAGTCAGGGTGAGGCCCGCGAAGCGAAATGAGATCTCTTCGGCAAAGATCAACGGCGCGAGAAGGAGGGCCAAACAGAAGCGCATACAGATATCTTCGTATGATCTGTGCCGCGCAGTTGCGGTTCAATTTGTTTGTCGGGGCACACTCCCGCAATCATGGCCGGATTGCCCTTGCCGCGCAGATCAGCAAATCGCTCAGCCTTTAACCCAATCCGGCTGGAAGCGTACATGCTTGATGGACTTCGCTTCTTTTCCGCTGTCGCTTGGGGCAAACAGGCTGTAAGTCACGTGTACCGAACCGTCGCGGGCCTGAATGACTGACGGGTAGTGATAGCGGTGCTTCTCCATCCGATCGAGATGGCGAGTCCACTTCCACGTCGCGCCTTCATCATCGGACATCGAGACTGCGAGTGAGTGCCTGCCCGACTCGAGATCGTTGTAGACGATGATCCACCGACCGTCGCGCAATGCGATTGCTTCTACGCTCGTTCCCGGGTTCGGTAGTTCTGTGTCTTCCGCGGGTGTCCATGTCATACCGTCGTCCTTTGAAATGCTGCGATGGATCCGCTTTGGCGGCGGACCATTGTCACGCATGTAGGCGACCAGTGTTCCATCTTTCTTGCGTACGAGGGAAGGCTGGATGTTGCCGTAACCGACGATCGGTTCGCTGGCGAACCATGTCTGACCTCCATCGTCGCTGATGCCAACCAGCGAGAACGAAAATCCGTCGGAGTAGAGCGGCAGCAGGATACGGCCGGTCGGCAACTCCAGCGGATGAGTGCGGCTGAACCAGCCGAGACGTGATGTCAATTTGTCGGACGCCATGGCCACAAGCCGCTGCGCATAGCGGCCATTGGGCGTCGACCGGAGATCACGCTTCAGAACTTCCTGCGTGCGCTGGACGAAGTTCTTCGGGATGAGAATAATGTTGTCAGCTGCAGCCCAGCGAGGCGCGCCCGGGCCACTGTAATCCGTCGACATCTTGTACTTCATCAGCGCGGTTTCCCACTCGTTCGCGAGGATTACCGGCCAGAAGAGCCACAGGCGCTGCTTGGAGTCGAGGAAGAGCGTCGGGTTCGTGTCTGGAAAGCCGGGCGTGTCCGCCAGCTCGAACGGGGCACTCCATTCGCGCGTTGTCTTCGACCAGCGAGCACCGAGGATTCTCACATCATCGGCCTGGCGTTCTCCGGAACCGTGAAACCAGCAGACAAACAAATCGCCTGCCGGCAACTCGACGATTGAGGAGGAATGATTGTGCCAGCTCTCGAGAGGGAATATCAGTTCCCCTTCGAGCCCAGGTTGGTTCTGACCAAGGGCAGGTATTGCTGCAGCCAGTGAAAGAAGTGTACGTCGCGTCATCATCGAAATTACCAGGTGAGCCTCAAAGCGAGTTGGAGAATACGATTGTCGTAGGCGGATGTTATTCGCATGAAGGTGCCGCTGTTCTGTGCTGTCGAAGGCGCAGCAAGATTGACCCGATTGAACGCGTTGAACGCCTCGAATCGGAACGTCGCGTTTACCTGTTCCGTAATCGGGATGCGTTTGAACAGGCCGAAGTCGAATGACGCATAGCCTGGACCGCGGAAGACATTTCGGCCCAATGTGCCGAACGTGCCGATCGTGTTGGGGGCAAACGCAGAACGCCGCAACCACTCATTGATCTGGTCTCCGCGGCTGCGACTATCGGTGAAGTATGGGTCGGCGACGAGCGTTGCGCGCTGGTTACCCGTTCCCGTACGGGCGTTGTCGACGCCGCTGGTGACTGTCAGCGGGAAGCCACTCCACATGGAGGCGATCCCGTTCAAACTCCAGCCGTTCACTAAAATTCGTAACGGGTTGCTTTTGGCTACACCCGGGAGTTCCCAAAGTCCCGAGAAGTTGAACACATGGGCACGATCGAAGTCGGCAGGACCTTTGTCGAAGCCCTGATCGAAAGGGTTTGTACGGCTCTGCCCATTGCTCTTGCCACTGGAGGAATCATCAATGGCTTTGGAGAACTGATAGTTTGCCAGGATGGAAAAGCCATTGCTGAATCTGCGCTCGGCAGTCAGTTGAAGAGCGTGGAAGGTCGAGTTCCCCGAGGGCTCGAGGATGGTCGTCGATCCGAGATTCGGAGCGAATAGCCGGCGCTGATTGGTGGTCGCTGTGGTTGCGCCTTCGACGTAGACTGCCGGATTGAGTTCGCGTCCGACCGCTAGAGACGTACCCTTCGAACCCGCGTAGGATGACCGCACGACGAAGCCCAACCCTACCTCGCGCTCGAGAGTCAGGTTCCACGACTGTACGTACGCATTGCGGTAATCGGGCGCATACAGGAACTGAGAACTGTACTGCGGGAACACAACGTTTGCCGGCGGCGTCGTGGTCGCGGGAAACGGATTGGTCGTGCCTGCCCACGGATTTGCAAAGCTGTTGCTCTGCGTCCCATTCAGTGTCACAACGGTTCCAAACGGCGCCTGTGTTGCCTGGCTGTTCGTCGCGATCGTGTTCAACTGATCGAAGAACATCCCGTATCCACCGCGCACAGCCGTGCGGCCGTCACCGAACACGTCCCATGCGAAACCAAGACGTGGCCCCAGATTGCCCCACGTCGGCTTCACGCCGCCCGCAGGTACACCAGGATCGCCGGGATATAAAACTCCGCTAGGGGCATTCACGTAACGTGTGGACTGAGCGCCTGGATGCCATACTGCGAGCTTGTCATCGACATCTGTGAAGTTGAGGAACGGCTCCCACCGTACTCCGAGGTCCAGCGTCAAGCGACGCGTCACCTTCATCGAGTCTTGAACGAACATGCTCATCCGGTGAAAGCGGGTCTTTTTATATTCCCCGACTCCTTGACTCAAAGTATTGAATCGGCCAATGAGGAAGTCCGCAAGCCCGTCACCCGTGAACGGCGCAGCGCCGTTGAAATTCCATTGACCGTTCGCACGGAAGTTGTTATCGACATCACCGATCCCGCGGCCATACTCGCCGCCGAGAGTGATCTGTTGCTTGCCTTTGGTCCAGCGCACGGTATCGACAATCTGGTATTCGTCGCGGAGGAAACGATTGGTATCTCCGGTGTTAAGCGTTCCGAAGTATCCATTCACCGTAACGTGCCACTGAGGCTTGTCATCGTTGTAGTACTGCGAACCGAGTGACTCCAGACTGCTGGTCGGATAGATGGGCGTGTTCAGTCCGTCCGTACGATTGAAGCTGAAGAGGACCTGGTTCGTGACGTTTGCGCTGAAGATATGCGTGTCAGTAAGACTGACACTTCGATTGAGCCAAGTACGCCCAGTGGTTTGTTCGAGGTAGTTCTTTGGGTTCAAATAAGCGGGTGTTTCTGCCGACGAATTCCAGAACCGTCCGCTCAAACGATTTGTGGCAGTAATTTGATGATCGATCCGCCCGAGTAACTGATGATCGTCGTAGTTATTCGGAGCGGCCGTCGCGATCGTGTTCCCAGTCGCCGGCGCCGGAATGAATTCGAGCATCTTCAGACTGATCGGGCTGAAGTCCGACACCGGAATCTGATTGTTGGGGTACGTTCCGCCCCGAATGGGATCACGTAGAGGCGTTCGGAGTGTGGAGAAGTCGCCGCGGCGCTGCGCTTCGGTGGGAACAATCCGCTCGACCTCGTTCGGTGTGCGACGCTCCAGCGTCCCCTGATACGAGACGAAGAAGAATGTCTTGTCCCGACCGTTATAGAGCTTCGGCAGCAACACAGGACCACCGAGTGTAGCCCCGAACTGATTGCGCTTCAGTCCGTCATCACGCCGCTCGCCGTTCACCACGGGCGAAAAGAACGGGCGAGCGTTCATCGCTTTGTTCCGGACGAACTCGAATGCGCTGCCATGCAGTTCGTTGGTACCCGATTTCGTGATGGCATTCACGACGCCGCCGGCCTGACGACCGAACTCGGCGCTGAAGTTGTTGGTCTGGACGCTGAACTCCTGCAACGCATCCGGGTTCGGCATGGGGTTGGGCGCGTTGCTGTAGTGGTCGTTGTTCTGCGCTCCGTCGAGAACGTAATTCGTGGAGTTCGCTCTGGTGCCGTTTACGGAAACAGGAGTGATGCCGGGGTATGTGGTGCCGGATGTGACATCCGCGCGCAGATCGGCGACGGTTCCTACCACGAGCCGCATGAGCTGGGTCGGGTTTCGTCCGTTGAGCGGCAACTCTTCGATTCGTTTCTGATCGACAACAGCCTTGAGCACGGCGGTAGTAGTGTCGACGGTGACGGCGGTGGCGCTAACGACTACAGATTCCGCTGTGGCGCCAACTTTCATGGGGATATCGACGCGCGCCGTTTCGTTCAATTGCAACCGGATGCCTTTGGCTTCATACTTCCGGAATCCGGGGCTTCCGCTGTAAGATCGTAGACGCCGACCGGGATTGTGCGGACAGCGTACTGTCCTTCCTGATTGCTGTTTGCGGTGAATCGTGCACTCGTCGCGGTATTCACGGCCGTGACGACTGCATTCGGGACGACCGCGCCGCTTTCGTCGGTCACAACTCCGGCGATGTTCCCATTGATATCTTGAGCAAAACCGATGGCGACCGTGGCCATCACTAGAAGAATTAAACGTTTCATGCTTTACTTTCCTGCCTGCACCCACTCTTCGTCGAACACGGCGTGGTGGATGACTGTCCTGCTATCGGATGTGTACACGACGTGGATCTTGCCGTCCGGTGTTTGTACGGCGGATGGATACGCATAAGACTGCTTTGGTTCAGCGGCGATGTTCCGTTGGAACGGCCAGCTCTTGTCGTTGTCTTTCGAAAGTGCTGCTACCAGCGGAGTGCGGGAACTCATGCTGTCATTGAAGATGAGCAGCAGGTTCCCGCTCTTTAGTTTCAAAAAGTCGATCGCGGAGTTCGGATTTCGGAATTCAGAGTCAACACCTTCGCTCCAGGTTTTGCCGCCATCCTGCGACTCGGAGCGCACGGTCCAGCCGTCGGGCACCTTTCCATAGCCACCGCCTCGGCGGCAGTACGCTACCAGGTGGTCCTTCGAGACCTGCACCACACCCGGTTGAATGTTCCCTTTCTTCGAGCGGATAATGCCGCGCTCTTCCCACTGCTTGGTTTTCGAATTCAGGATGAGAAAACGCGAGGTGCTGTCGGCGCCAACATTTTCCGTGTCAGCGCCGGTTTCGACGTAAACCGGGAGCATGTACTCGCCGGTTTCGAGCACGATGGGCTTGTTCCGCACCATCATGCCTTCTTTGTCTGAGATTACGAAGCTATCGGACCACGTCTCCCCGTTGTCGCGCGAGATTTTGCCTTGAATCCGCGATGTCGACCAGGTGCTGCCATATCGGACGACATAGAACAGCCAGACAAGGCCATCGGGAGCCTGCCATATGACGCCATTGCCGACTGAACGAAACGGATCACTCGCGAGCAGCTTCGGCTGGGACCATTTGGTCTCGCCTTTCTTCAAACGAGCGCCGAATACACCGGTGTCGACGGCGTACTCGCCGGCCCCGCCGTAATATACGAGGTAGAGATCGCCGTTGCTAAAAGCGGTGATGCAGGCCGGGTGCTTGTAGCGGCCCGTAGGAACCTCTGGTCCGAAAACACGCTCAAACCGCAGTTCGCCTGCGAAGAGTGTCATACCAAGCAAAAACAAAAGAGCCAATCTCATTCGAGGAATCTCCCACGCAGGCCATTAAGCGTGAACTCTTCGCTACGGATGTATTCCATGAGCGCGCGCTCGCGGACCCGCACCTGATTCACTGCTGCCTCAATCTGCTGTTGAGATACATCAGGTAAAGTCATCAACCCGTTCTCATCGCCGTGCATCAGCTCACCGGGTCTGACAGGAAGACCGAGGATCTGTACTGGAATTCCGGCACGTACGATGCGAAAGTTCGCATGACTTGCAACTTTGCCTCTGGCGAAGTAATGCATGCCGATGGCTCGTACCTCCGGCACATCGCGTACGCCGCAGTCCGAGACCAGACCAATGGCCCCGAGCCTTGTGAAAATGGTGGCCATGACTTCACCGCAGTGGGCCGCGTAGTCCCCTTGACCGCCGATCTCCTGAAGCACAACGATGGCGGGCTTCGGAGAAGCCTGGACTGCGTCGAAGAGATCGTAAAATCCGGCTCCGGTCAGCGGCTCCATTTGCGTAACTGTCTCGACCTGTGCAGTTACAGCGTACCCACACATCCGGCCGAACTCAGGGAACAGACAGTTGAGCTGCAACGGCGTGAAACCATAGTTCTGCGGACGCATACGGAGGACCTCAACGGCGTTGCAGAGGGTCGGCGTGTCTATTGTCTTGAGGTATTCGATAAGGCTCAGGCCTTGCTCCCTGGATCCCAGATAGTGGCAGCAATCACTCGCTCCGTGAACTGCTGTTCGGGGAAGTAGTAGATCGTGACGATCTTTCCGTCCGGCCGCTGGACGCTTCGCGTATAGCCTATGTCCCAGGCTGCGCCGTCGGAACGGAGGATAATCTCTTTGCCCCACGTTCTTCCCGCGTCGTTGCTGAAGACAGCTCGGATTCCGTAAGGTTCGCCCCGGAAGCCGTACGTGATGCAGAGGCGGCCGTCTTCCAGCAGGAGCATACTGGGAGGGTTCCCACTCATGCCTCCTGTGAACGCAGTGGGGCGGGCCAGGGCAGACCAGGTCTTTCCATCGTCCTTGCTGGTGTAGAGCTCCAGCCAGTCGGTTTGCTGATCTTTCTTCACACGGACCGATGTTACTAATGCGCCATCCTTCAGGCGAACAGTGGATGGCATGATGGAGAAGCCTTCGGGCTCCTCGCCAATCCAGCCTTGTATGCTCCAGTTCAGTCCGCCATCTGTGGTTCGTACGCACAGCGGACGTCCTTCGCGTCCATTCTTTTTCGAGGCGGTGACGAAGGCAAGCGCCTCGCGTTTGCCTCGAGCGATGTAGTCGGTTCTTGCGGCAATGCCGAGCTGTCCGAAAAGCGGGAAGTCGTAGGCGCCGTGCCAGGTCTTGCCCTTGTCATACGTGAACCACAGTCTTGACGGACCTTTGTTTACATCGGTGAACCGCAGCGTCATCGCGAATCCTGGCGCTGTGAAGTCCATCGGCTCACGCAGCGTCTCTACGGGTTTGCCTCCCTGTTCGGGCGGGAGTAGTGACTTTGGCGCTTCAACCGTCCAGGTCCCGCCGCCGTCGAGTGTTCGGAGCAGGCGCGGCTCTTCCGGTTTCTGGTTGTCGTACTGATGCCGGTTCGCGGGCATCCGCTTGAAGTACGCCGCGCTGAACCCACACAGGATTTCATCTCCCCATGACCAGATGCCATGATTCGCGGGCCAACCGCCGAATCGCCCGGTTTCTTTGTAGAGGAGCTTGTGTTCAATCGCCGACTGAGCTGATAGGACGCCGCCGGCCAATGCGGTGACAACCGTTCTGCGTGTCATCAAGCGCGTTCGATCTCCTTCACCAGATCTCGGGCGCCTGCAGTCACCAGGCCGAGTTCCGTGACGGTTTGAATGAACAGGAATCCATCGTCGATGCATTCGCGGATTTGCTGCGGAGTTACTGCCGGTCGGCCGAGGGGTTTGTTGTGGCGCCGCGCGGCGTCACCGATTTTCTGGAGCGCGCATCTCACCGCCGGCGATTGCTGGTTTCCACGTTCGCCGAGGGAGAAGGCGAGATCGCTGGTACCGACGAAGATGACGTCGATGCCGGGCGTCGCCGCGATGGCATCGATGTTGTCCAATCCCGCTCGATCTTCGATAACTGCGACCACCATGACATTCGCGTCAGCGGACTCATAGTAGTTTCCCTTATCAGGCCACGTTGCGATCGCAGCGCCGGCTCCTGATCCCCTCCGTCCGAGCGGTGGGTAGCGACAGGAATGCGCTGCTTGCAGCGCGAGATCCGGTGTGCTTGTGAATGGAAAGATGACGCCGGAGACACCTTGATCGAGAACACGCTTGGCGGTCCACAACTCATTCACAGGCACACGCGCGAAGATGCTGGCCGGCAGTCCACGTGTCGCCAGCACAATATTGCGCAGTGACTCGAGTGTGACGGGCGAATGCTCCATTTCCACCCACAGCAGATGAAATCCGAGTTTCGCGCTGTGCGCTGCGAGCTCCATACTCGGATTTGTAATTGTGAGAGCGAGCACCGGGAGCCCGGCGTCCAGGCGTTGCCGGACCGGGTGCCGCCACGCTATTTGCGAATCAGCCATACTTCCGCCACCTGCACACCTCGTCCATTGCCGCCCATGCCGGACGGCTTGGTCCATGTCAGTTTCAGCCCGCCACCGGCAGTCGCCTTTTCGGTATGTCGAATTCAACCGGTCGAAGATCCGTCGGCTTCGGCTTCATGGCATGAATTTCGTACCTATCGTTCGCCGCAAGCTGCACGGGTACGGGCGTATTGTCGCCGCTGTAGATGATTCGTACGCGATACTGCGCATTTTTGTCGAGACCGCGATATTGCATCTCTAACGGCTGGTCATTCAGAGTTTGAGCTTCTGTCCAGGTCGATATACGCAATGGCGTAAAAGGAGCGCGAGCAGTGAAGCTGGTCATCGCGCCTCGCAGGAACGCAGGGTCTTTGTCGAAGCTGACGTTCCGTACCAGGTGAGGCTGGTTCAGCGCGTCACCCAAATCATCGTAGAATCCACCCGGTCCGGGATTTGTCCAATTGACGATGCTGTCGATCGCGTTCAGGCGGTCGGATTCAGTTCCCATCGCGCGAATTTCCGAGAATTGTGCCCGCAGCCACGGCCCGTTGTTCAAAGGATGATCGATCAAATCAAGGTTGGCTCCCCTGCCTACGGCAATCGCCTGGTATCGCGGAACACTCAGTTGCATGCGAATGCTCTGGAATAGTGCTTCGGCGAGTTCGAACGTTCGGGCACGTAAGTCGGCCGCGACTGGTTCAGGACGAAGCGCCGCTTCCGCGGCCGCCATCGCGTCAAGAGCGCCTCGGCGTTTCGCGTCACGAAGCATGGTTAGGGCGCGTTCTTCCTGCGCGCTCTCGGCCAACAGCCGTGATCGGATGTACGCGTCGTAGTGAGCCCGGTACTGCGCTTGCTGGAATCGCCAGTTCAGCTTTTGTGCCGGCGTTGCCCGAGCTTCCATTTCACGGAACTGCGCAAGTGTCGATTCCACACCAGTGTTCGCTTTGAGAGGACCGCGCCAATTGCGCTCCAGCGCGAGCAGCCCTTGCGCAAATGATTCCGTAAGGCTGCCACCGATGAAGTAGCGCGAATAATCTCTCAGGATATCGATTACGTCTGCGTCGGGGTTCCAGCCAAGTCCGCTCCAAACGAATTTGTTTACGTCGTCGTTGCAGCCTTCTGAGTAGGTCAAGAATCCCGTCTGCTGCACCGGTTGGAGCGTGCGAAAAATCTGCGCCTGGTCCAGCGGACGCGGGTTTATCGGTTCGCGCTGCAGCGTAAGGGCATATGCAACGTCCCAGTCGGGGACAGGATACTGGGCTCGAAGGCTGTGAGTGATGTCGGGATAGAAGCGGATGCCGTAACGCTTGGGTAATCGTTCGCGAAGCTCTTCCACGGACATTCGCTGCTGAGGGCCGAACACGACACCTGTCAGCCATGCCGGTTCCTTCTTCACGATCGCGAAGAACTCTTCTATCCATTCACCGCTGAAGCTTTGCGGCGAGACCCACATCTGAGCTTTGGGATGATACTTCCGCAGAAGCGCGGTCTGTTTCTCCAGCAGCGGCATCAGGTGCTTCGGCTGAGTGTGGCCGGGATCGCCGCCCGGGACGAAGACCGCGTCGATGCGCGGCGCCTTGCGGTAGACTTCTTCCCATTCCTTCAACGCAAACTCGACAGTCTTCGGATCCCCGTAGTTCTCATCCATTGCCGGATACCAAACCCAGACGTCGAGCCCGTAGCTATCCGCGATGCGAGACATTTTCGTCAGCATCTCCATCGGGGGCAGCGGGAAATGCGGACTGTCATCGTCGTCATCGGAGCGGGGCGGGATCAGCTCGATCGCATTTGTACCGAATACAGCCAGATCGCGAATGTACTGCTCCCACATAGCGGCCGTCCATGCGTCGTAGGAGTTTGTCTTGGCCGGTAGCCGAGCTGATGCCCTCGCAGCGGATACTTCGGAGCTGTCGTCACATTCAGCGGTGCGGAGAGCTCCGCTTTCTGCCGTGAAAACTCCAGCGCGCGAAGAAGATGCCCGACTCCAAACAATACGCCACGGCCATCGTTGCCGCTTATGGTTACACCATTT
This sequence comes from Bryobacteraceae bacterium, assembly GCA_963825845.1. Classification (GTDB taxonomy): domain Bacteria; phylum Acidobacteriota; class Terriglobia; order Bryobacterales; family Bryobacteraceae; genus DASQDN01. Next base: position 23,441 of record CAWGVL010000012.1, read on the forward strand.
GCATCGGTTCGGATCGAGTAGCCTTCAGCGGGGCCGGAGCTACGCACGACGCGCACGGCGGGAGTTCCGGATGTGGCGAGCGCGAGCCTGAGTCCTTGGGTTCGCTTCGCGACTTCATCGACAAACATCTCGACCGCTTTTCGCTCTGGTCCGCGGAAGTCGCCAGGAGCGATGACAACTGCTTTCGAGAGGTCGAGGGCGAGCAACGGTAAGCTAGCTGACGTCAGAAGGAGGCGCAGGGTGCGTCTCAGGTTTTCACGCATGTTTCACGATTATACTAGTCGTTTCAGAAAACAAAAAGTTCAGTCATATAATAGGTGCTCAGAGCTATTCATGCAATTGCCCCAGCCGCTACGCGGCATCATTCCACCCGTAGTGACGCCACTCGCAGGACGAGATGCGCTCGATTATCCGGGCCTAGAGAGACTGCTCGAACGCATTATTGCAGCTGGATGTCACGGCATTTTTGTGCTTGGGAGTACCGGCGAAGCTCAGGCGCTCAGTTACAGATTGAGATTGGAGATGGTTCGTGCGACCTGCCGGCTGGTGGGCGATCGAATACCGGTTCTTGCCGGCATCACGGACAGTGCGCTTGTAGAATCTCTCGAGTTTGGACATGCCTGTGCGAACGCAGGCATCTCCGGATTAGTCGCGGCGACACCGTATTATTTCCGGATGACGCAGAGCGATTTGTTGCGACATGCCGAATCTCTTGCGACGGAACTGCCACTTCCGATTTATCTGTATAACATTCCGGGACTGACGAAGCTGAGCTACGACGCTGAAACTGTTGCAGAAGCAGCGAAAATCCCTGGAATCGCGGGCCTGAAGGACAGCTCGGGTGATTTGATTTATCTGCAACGCGTGCTGCGCCTCATTTCGTTTCGGCCGGACTTCAGTGTGCTCGTGGGACCTGAAGAGGTGCTTGGGCAGGCAATGATGTTAGGCGCTCACGGCGGCGTTTCGGGAGGAGCGAACCTGCGGCCTGAACTGTATGTGAAGCTGTGGTGCGCTGCCGAGCAGAAGCGATACGACGAGGTAGTCAGTCTGGGCCGTAGGGTGATGGAACTTTCTGACGCGCTATATCGAGTTGGGGACCCGAGCACAAGCTACTTCCGTGGCATTAAGTATGCATTGGAAGCTGACGGCATTTGCAGTGGTCTCCCGGCGGCGCCTCTCGCTCCGTTCACCGAACCGGAGAAACAGATTATCCGTGGTTGGCTTGCTCGATGAAGCCGGGCCCCAACTACAAGTGGTCCGTCGTATGGATGATCTGGTGTATCTCGCTGTTCAATTACGCGGATCGACAAGCCATATTTAGCGTTTTCCCACTGCTCGAGAAGGAAATGGGCCTGTCGACACTGCAACTGGGACTTCTCGGTTCGGCCTTCGCATGGGTCTACGGTCTCGGTGCGCCGTTGGCCGGGATGATCGTTGACCGGGTGGCGCGCACGAAGGCGATTCTGTTCGGCTTACACGCATGGAGCGCAATCTGTGTTGCGACCGGCATATCCAGAAATTTCACCCAACTGTTTCTGTTTCGAGCAGCAGAGGGTTTGGGAGAAACGTTCTATTACCCGGCGTCGATGTCTCTGATCAGCGACTATCACGGTCGTGAGACACGCTCGCGTGCAATGGGACTGCATCAGACCAGCGTGTATGTGGGGACCGTTGCGGGTGGATTCTTTGCGGGATTGCTTGGACAGTATTACGGTTGGCGGTGGTCGTTCTATGTATTTGGGGGGCTCGGAATCCTACTTGGGTTCGTTTTGCATAAGTGGCTGATCGAGCCCGAGCGTGGATCGGCCGATGCGAGGACCGTCACCTCACCCCTGTCCTACGGGAACTTCCTGCGTGTTCTGTTTACGACGCCTACGGCGATTCTGTTGATGGTCGGCTTCATTTGCATGAATTTTGTTGCTGTCGTTCTGCTTTCCTGGATGCCCAAGTTCCTCTTCGACAAATTTCAGCTAGGGCTTGCAGCAGCGAGTCTGATCGCAACCTTCTTCGCGCAAGCCGCAAGCATGATTGGCTCGCCACTTGGCGGATGGCTTGCGGATTTTGCCCGGGCTCGCATTCCAGGTGGACGCATGATGGTGCAGGCGATCGCCGCAGTCTGTGCGGTCCCGTTCGTGTTTCTTTGCGGGTCCGCGCCCGAATTGACAGTTGCGATAGCCGCGTTGGCATTCTGGGGATTGTTCAAGGGGTTGTACGACGCGAATATCTGGGCATCCTTATTCGATGTCGTGCCACTGGAGGCGCGCGGCCGGGCTGTCGGCCTAATGAATATGGTCGGGTGGCTGGGCGGCGGTACGGCACCCGTGGTGATCGGATATTTCGCGCAGAAATCGGGGTTGGGGGCAGCCATCGCGAGCGCAGGCTACGTGTATATCGCCGGCGCAGTTGTACTCGGCACAGCAGCTCTGGTCTTTGCGCCGCGTGATGTAGCGAGACATAGCGGAAGCACCATGTCCAACCGGGCGGCTTCGTGATTATTAGTGAAGTTTAGTCGTCATGCTATGCAGGCACGCAACTGAAGGCATCATCCTGGATGGTTCGCAGTCGCAGCCGAAGTCCAGCGAACGACAACGCTGTTATCCCACGGTGACTTCAAACTGTTCGCTTGGTTATGTCTCCACGCGGATCGTGATCGCGGCAGCCTCCGTGTCAGTGTCGGCGTCGGGCTGCCAGATGAGCCGCTCGCTTGTGGCCTCGTTCGGCTCGCCATACTGCTTCACCAACTTCTGTGCGAGACTCTTTGGCTGCTCTTTCCAGCCAACTGTCAGAGTTTCAGACGGGGATCGATCTTCCTGGATATCACCCATTTCCTGAATGTAAACGCCTGAAGCGGCTACGTTCGCCGCGATTCGCGACGACAGTTGACGCCGTTTTAGGTTGCACTCCCGGTCTGCTTCACTTCGATATCCGCAAGCAATCCGATCAACCCTTCTGCCATAGTCGGGTGCGTGAAGATCGCATCCCGGAGCATAAAGAAGGGCGCGTTATTCAAGATAGCGGTCTGAACAACCGCAATCAACTCGCCGGCCCCGGTCGCGAAGGCTGTGAAGCCGAGGATCTTGTTGCTCTGCTCGTCTATCAGCATCTTCAGAAACCCGCGTGTTTCAGAAAGAGAAAGCGTGCGGAGCACGGCTTTCGCCGGCATCGCAGCTACGCGGTACTGAATGCCGCGATTCCGGGCCTCTGCCTCGTTCAAGCCGACGCGCGCGAGTTCCGGGTCGGTAAAGATGCAGTATGGAACCAGACGGTCGCGGGTCGTTCGATTGCCGCCGTTCAGATTATCGCGAATAACACGAAAATCATCGAATGAAACGTGTGTGAACTTTGGACTGCCCGCGCATTCACCCATGGCCCAGACCCCTGGCGCTGTCGTTTCCAGACGATCATTGACCCTTAATGCAACCTCTGTCGTCCAGCTCCACGCCTGCCTCATGCAGGCCCACACCCTCCGTGTTCGGAGGGCCGCCTGCCGCAATAAAGAGGTGGCTGGCCTCTATCGTGCGCACCTGACCTCCGTGATGAATCTGTGCGCGAATCCGTTCACTCGAGACTCCACTTACCTTCTGCAATTCCGTGCGGAGCATCACGTCGATACCTTCGTCTCGAAACAGTTCGAGCAGGGCTTCGGCCACGTCTGGATCCTCACGTCTGGCAAGTTGCGGTCCCCTCTCGATCACGGTGACTCGGCTTCCCAGGCGTCTGATCGCCTGACCGAGTTCGAGGGCTACGTACCCGCCGCCCAGAATGAGGAGATGCTCGGGAGTACGATCAAGTTCGAGAGCCTCAATGTGGGTCATCGGCTTCGCGGCCGCAAGCCCCGGGACGTCAGGAATGGCAGCGTGAGTACCAACATTCAGGAAGACTCGGTCTGCATCTAGACGGCGCGTGCCTCCGCCGCGGAGCTGCACTTGAAGCGCCCTATCACCGGTAAAGCGTCCTTCACCGAGGATCAACTCGGCTCCGCTCTTCTGGTAATTGCCGAGATGGGTCTTGACCAACGCCTCGACCATTTCCCGCTTGCGGGCGCGAACAGCTTCCATGCTGACAGAGAAGGATGGAGTGTCGACACCAAATTCCGCCGCCCGGTTGAACAGTGACGCCACCTTTGCACTATGAATCACGTTCTTGCTAGGTAGGCAGGCGACGTTCGGACAGGAACCACCAATCCACTGCCGTTCCACAACAGCCGTCCGCTCCCCTTGTTTGGCCAGAGTCCAAGCGATGTACTTCCCCGCTTCGCCGCTTCCCAGAACAATGTTCTTGTAGTGCTCGATGTCGCGCATGGTCATCCGACCGTTGGCTACGATCACGCCTCTATCGTGGAGCATATCTCAAAATTCGGGAGGTATGGCGCTTCCCTTGTGCTGCGCAGGGTTTGGCGATGCTTACACTTACACGCTTGGGAACTGAGTCCAACCGTCATGGCCAGGCCATCGGGCTTCAAGTGAGTTGAGCACTGCAGTTGACGCCGTCTGATTCGAGCGCGGAAACCGAGTAGTCCGAAAAATGGGACTCTTCGGTCTGTTGAGTTCCGCTTGTTCTGGGTCTCGATGATAGATACATCGAAATGGAAACAAGAGCATGAAGAAGATCACACCATTTCTGTGGTTCAACGAGAACGCCGAGGACGCCACGGCATTCTATCTCTCAGATTTCCCGAGCAAAGAAGCTAGGGGAGCTCCATTCGAGCGGCGTGGGCCATGGCCCGCCGGAAGAGATCGGGACCATCACCGTCGAACTTATGGGCCAGCGAATGACGTTCCTCAACGGTGGCCCCGCGCAAACGTTCACGCCGGCGTTCTCGTACTCCGTCGCCTGCAAGGACCAGGTCGAGATCGACCGCTACCGGAACAAGCTGATTGAGGGTGGCCAGCCCATGGCGTGCGGGTGGCTGACGGACAAGTCGGCCTGTGCTGGCAGATTGTGCCGGAGAAGATTGGTGAGATCGGAAGCATCCGAAGGCGATGGGTGCGATGATGCAGATGGTGAAGTTTGACTTCGCCACGTTCGAGGCCGCGGCGAAGGAGTAACGGGCGAGCGGCGAAGGAGCCAAAACCTTTGAATAGGCTGTTGAGGCAGGCCGTCCGGCACATCATCGGCGGACGGTCATAGTGGGACGTGGTTGTCGTGGTCGCGCAGGCGAAGTAGGCGTGCAGTACTTGTCGCAAAACATGATTGTTGGCTAGTCCGACATCGGCGCAGGCCATCGTTGCGGCCCGTCGCCATCGAAAGAGAGCAGGATCGGCCTGAATTTCATATTGCGATGCTCCCGCGTCTATTCAAGACGTGGCTGCCGCGAGTTCGGACCAGGCTTTGTGACAGGGCCGTTCGATCTTGGCGGATCAGCAGGCGACCATGCTGATCTGCAGAAGGGCTTCGGTCGTTGATTCGCGAGCTTCTCGCAGCGCGTGCGACGCGCACAGCATTGAGAGCGCGTGGCGTGCACGC
>CAWGVL010000013.1:0-154187 GCA_963825845.1 Bryobacteraceae bacterium
AACGATGCCCTGCTTCTCACTGTGGAAGCCGAAGCAGGGAATGCCGAAATCTTTGGCGTTTGTTTCGAGTTGCGCGACCTGCGTCGCGGCGATCTTGTCGACGATCGGCAGAGACTTCGGGGCGTGGTCGGAATGCTGTGGTCGACGGTGGCGAGAGTGCAGATCGGGCCGGCGGACCTTGAGTCCGCGCTCGCGAAGACCCGAGAACGCCTGCGGCGACGTCACTTCGTGGACGAGGTGCAGATCGATATAGATCAGCGAGGGCGCGCCCGGGCTGCTCGGAGACGACGTGGTTGTCCCAGAGCTTTTCGATGATGGTGCGTGGTTTGCGGCATTAGAACGAACTACCTACTATGATTGCGGCGCAAACAGCGTCTCCTACTTCGTTCCGTAGTGGCCGGGCGTTCCTGCGGGCTTGAGGTCCGCGGTCACACGTGCCGCGTATCGAGAACCGTTTCCATTGCGCGGTTGACGGCATCTGCTTCTCCCTTCAGCCCGAAGCTGTACTCGAGCATCGCGGCAACCGAACCAATGGCGCCCAGCGGATTGGCTTTGTTCTGTCCGGCGATGTCCGGCGCCGAGCCGTGCACGGGCTCGTACAATCCGACCCAGGCGCCGGATGGCTTCCTGTCGCCGATGGAGGCCGACGGCAGCATACCGATGGATCCGGCGAGCACGGCGCCTTCGTCGCTGAGGATGTCGCCGAACATGTTCTCCATCACGAGCACGTCGAAGCGTCGCGGATTGAGGACAAGCTGCATGGCGCAGTTATCGACCAGCAGGTGATCGAATTCGACATCCGGGAACTCCGTCGCAACTTCGGTCACGACTTTGCGCCAAAGCTGCGAATTCTCGAGAACGTTCGATTTGTCGACGCTGGTGAGCTTTTTGCGGCGGTTACGAGCCAGTTGAACGCCATGCGCGTGACGCGCTCGATCTCCGCGCGGGTGTACGTCATAGTGTTGATCGCCGCGCTCTTCTGCGCCGGACGCCGCTGATGCCGCGAGGCGTGCCGTAGTACAACCCGCCGGTCAGTTCGCGGACGATGATCATGTCGGTGCCTTCGACGAGTTCGTTCTTCAGCGGAGAGGATTCGATCAGCGCCGCGTACGCACGGACGGGACGCAGATTCGCGTACACGCCCAGCGTCTTGCGTATTCCGAGCAGGCCTTTTTCGGGCCGCTGCTCGGGCGGAGCGTTGTCGAACTCAGGGAGTCCGACGGCGCCCATCAGAGTGGCGTCGGCTTCCAGCGCAAGCTTCGCGGTCTCCTCCGGGAAAGGGCTGCCGGTCTTGTGGATCGCGATTCCGCCCAGCAGGCCTCGCGTCAGGTTCAGTTTGTGACCGAACTTGCGGCAGACGTGCTCCAAAACACGCACGGCTTCACGCGTGACTTCGGTGCCGATGCCATCGCCCGGCAGAATCAGTACGTTTAGGTCCATGTTCGTTAGTCGGCGGCCGTTTGTGCGCAGCCAGATCCGAGTCAGACTTCGCGAACGAGGGCGGCGATCTCCTCGTCCATCAGGCCCTTCTTTCGATCCGCCAGGCGGTAAAGCGCAGGTAAACGGCGTCGATTTCTTCTTTTGAGGACGAACCCAAGATCGCGCAGCGGATCCTTCAGCGCGTGACGGCCGCTGTGCTTGCCGAGGACCAGCCTGCCTTCGGGAACACCGACCGACTTCGGATCGATGATCTCGTAGGTGGTGCGTTCCTTCAGGTAGCCGTCCTGATGGATGCCGGCCTCGTGCGCAAAGGCGTTCGCGCCGACAATGGCTTTGTTTGGTTGCGGCCCGAAAGCTGATGAGCTCGTCAGCAACTGGCTGGCCGGATAAAGATGCTTCGGTCACGATGCCGGTTTGGTAGGGCAGACGGTCCGGGCGGGTCTTGAACGCCATCACGACTTCTTCGAGCGAGCAGTTTCCGGCGCGCTCGCCGATGCCGTTGATGGTGCACTCGATCTGGCGCGCTCCCGCTTGAACCGCGGCGATCGAATTTGCCACAGCCAGGCCCAGGTCGTCATGGCAATGCACGCTGACGATGGCCGAGTCGCCCAGCGCCTTGGCGATGCGACCGATCAGGGCGCCATATTCGTCGGGAACCGAGAAGCCGACGGTGTCGGGCAGGTTGACGGTACGGGCACCCGCGGCGACCACCGCCGCGATACCTCCTCGAGATAATCCGGGTCGGTACGGGTCGCATCTTCGGCGGAAAACTCAACGTCATCGACATAGCGGCGAGCCAGCTCGACAGCCGCAACGGCCTCGTCCAGAACCTGCTGGCGCGATTTCTTCAGCTTGTACTTGAGATGGATATCGCTGGTGGCGATAAAGGTATGTATCCGGGGCCGACGCGCGTGCTTCAGCGCCCCGGCGGCCCGTTCCACGTCCAGAGTGCAGGAGCGCGCTAGCGCCGCGACCTGTACCCAGGGGAACTCCCGGCTCACCGCATCAACGGCTTCGAAATCGCCCTCGGATGCGATTGGGAAGCCAGCTTCCAGAATGTCCACGCCAAGATCCACAAGCTTCTCAGCCATCCGAAGCTTTTCCGGCATGGTCATACTGCAGCCGGGCGACTGTTCGCCATCCCGAGCGTGGTGTCGAAAATGTAAACTCGGTTGCTCATTCCGGTTCTGCCTCCGCTTAGCCATCCCATTATGCGAGGCGTTGTGATTTGGCAAATTAATAATTGCACACGCCACATAAGCGCGCTATATAGATAGAGCGCCCTCATGGAACTATACCCGCTGAAAGTGTTCCTCGCGGTAGCGACTGAAAAGAGTTTTTCGCGGGCCGCGGAAAAGATGCTCCGGACCCAGCCGGCGATCTCGCTCGCCGTGCAACGCCTCGAAACGGACCTTGGGGAGAAACTGATTGACCGTCGAGTAAGCCGCCGATTCTGACGGACGCCGGACGGATTGTGCTGGAGTACGCCCGGCGATTTGAGAACCTGCGAAGCGGAACTGCAAGAACTCGCTGGCCGAGCTGCGGGACAATTCCGCCGGCCGTCTGATCATCGGAGCGAACGAATCGACATCGCTCTATTTACTGCGCCACATCGAGCAATACCGGCGCTTATACCCCAAGATCAAGGTTCAGGTTCGGAGGAGCCTCTCGAGCAAGATTCCGGCGCAGTTGATGGATGGCGATCTCGAACTTGGCGTAATCAGCTACGATCCCGATGACGACCGGCTGGTGTCCCACGTGATCTACACCGACCATCTGGCGTTCGTTGTTTCGCCCCAGCATCGATTCTCAAGCTAGAGACGGTCTCCATCACCCAACTCGGCATGGAGACGTTTATCGCGCACAACGTTCTTTCGCCATACCGTGAGGTTGTGCTGCGAGAGTTTCAAAGGCGCAAGATCCCGCTGAATATGGATGTCGAAATGCCGACCGTGGAGACCATCCGTAAGCTGGTGCAGCGGAACGAGGGCGTAGCGTTCCTGCCACGGATGTGCGTGGAGCAGGAAGTCAGCCAGAAGCTGCTACATGAGATTAAGGTTCCGGAATTGAGTGTGGATCGGAAGATCCATTTGGTCTATCCCGCCAAGCGCGCCCTGAGCCACGCCGCCAAGGCTTTCCTTGAAGTGGTGAAGAGCTAGCCGTCCCGCGTATGTTTTTTCACCACACCCTCAGTTGGGCATACGATAGAAAAAGGAGGTCTGCTTTGGCATTCGAATTCAACAGACGCTATTTCTTCATAGGATCGCTCTTTGCCGGGGCGGTACCTGCTGCCGGATTTGGTACGGTCGGTTCGTTGAAGAGTTTGGGATATAAGTCGCCCAACGAGAAGCTGAATATTGCTTCCATCGGTGCTGGTGGAAAGGCGAACAGTGATATCGATGGCTGCGCCTCCGAGAACATTGTTGCGCTCTGCGATGTCGATGAGAAGCAGGCAGCACGCAAATTCAAGAATACGAGAAAGCCCCGAAGTACAAAGACTTCCGCAAGATGCTCGACCAGGAAGGCAAGAACATCGATGCGGTGATCGTCACCGTCCCCGATCATATGCACGCCATCGCCGCAATGCGTGCATGGAACGCGGGAAGCACGTGTATGTGCAGAAGCCGCTGACGCGAACCGTCTGGGAAGCGCGCCAGCTAATGGAAGCGGCGAACAAGTACAAAGTCGCCACTCAGATGGGGAACCAGGGATATTCGAATGAAGGTACCCGTCAAGCCGCCGAGATGATTTGGGCAGGCGACATCGGCGACGTGAGCGAAGTACACGCCTGGACGGATCGTCCCCTGTGGCCTCAAGGTCTGACAGAGGTCCCCGCTCCTACGCAGCCTCCGGCCACTCTCGATTGGGACTTGTGGCTCGGTGTGGCCGAACCGCGGCCATACACTTCGGGCGGCACGGGATATCCGAACGAATACGGCAACTTCTATGAGCCCTTCAATTGGCGAGGATTCTATGACTTCGGTTGCGGCGCACTGGGCGACATGGCGTGCCACATCCTGGGAGCCCCGAACCTTGCTTTGCGTCTCGGCGCGCCCACCAGCGTCGAGTGCATAAAGAAAGAAGGCGCGAGCGATATCCAGTTCCCGAAGAAATCCGTAATCCGGTTCGATTTCCCGGCTCGCGGCAACATGCCTCCCGTGAAGATCTTCTGGTATGACGGGTTGGCCCAGACACCTGAAGTTCCCAGCGTTCCTAAGGGAGAGCTTCTCGGCGACCTGCCGTTTGTTCGTCCGAAAGGACAACAGGGGTCGAGTGCGGGCGCTCAGCGGCAAATGCGGCCAAGGAATACGACCGGCTTCGTGGGTCGTGTCTTCGACTACGAGAAGTATCAGGCCGCTCGCAACGATTCCGAGGCCGTGATCCCGAAGCCGAACGGCAGTGTATTTATCGGCAGCAAAGGGATGCTCACTACGGGAACTTATGGTGAGCAGACTCGCCTGCTCCCGGCGGACAAGATGCAGGATTACCGCTTCCCCGCGCCGTTGTTAACCCGATCACCCGGTCACTATCAAGACTGGATTCGCGCGGCGAAGGGCGGAGACCCCGCGTCTTCCAACTTCAACGTTGCGGCTCCATTTGTCGAGTGGATGCTTCTCGGTGTTATCGCTCTTCGAGTGGATGGCAAGTTGGAATGGGATGCGGCAAAGGGTCGGTTCACGAATAACAACGATGCAAACAAGTTCTTGAAACCATCGTTCCGGAAGGGTTGGTCGCTAACTTAGGTTTTTCTTCGAGGGTCGCTGCTCTGTCATTACTTGATATCGGCCGTGACCTTCCGCCGCAGCGTTCGAAAGGTTATCGAATAACGTAGTTGCTTTGTGGGCGGGATGGTGTGCTTCCACTTTGTTCGCGCCTCTCCCGTAAGCAGATACATGGACCTTGGCGGAAGCTCGACAGCGGCTATTTCCCTTTCGGGCCCGACCCCGTTCTGAAAACGGATCCGGCACATCCCCGCTAACGATACGCCGGCTACGATGCCAAAGGGCGAGGCGTCTCGATGCCACCCTATCCCGGCTCCAGGACGGTACTCCGTCACAAGAACCTCAGCGAAGTCCTCCGGTGCAATAGCCGCCGCAGAAGCCGCTCGCGTACGAACTGGCTCGAAGATTTCAGGCATGGGAGCGGCGGGAGTAAGCTTGAACGTTTCGAATGAATAGTGCCATCCGAACTGAAGTACCCGGCGTTTCGCAGTGACTCCACGCATCTGGAACTCGTGAAACTCGAGCCCACCGATGAATCGCAGTAAACGGGACTCTTCTTCACTCGTCAGAAACTCGGCGATCAGAACAAAGCCGACCGGAAGCGCAGTCGTCACGCTTACTTGACGCTGACCTTACTCCTCGCGTAACGCGACCATCGGGTCAACGCGCGATGCCCGGCGAGCAGGCGCATACGTCGACAACATCGCCACTCCGGATAACAGCGCGATCGCCACCGAGAGCGTTAATGGATCGTGCGGCTTCAAACCGAACAGGAGCGTCGCGGCAGCTTTTCCGGCCCATATCGATAATCCGGTTCCCACGACAAGACCAACGACGAGGAGGATCCCCGCCTCCCTCACAACGAGCCAGACCACTCGGGTACGATCTGCGCCCAATGCCATGCGGACGCCGATTTCGTTGCGCCTGCGCTCGACCATGTATGCGATGACGCCGTACAACCCCACGGTTGCCAATACTCCCGCCAGCAGACCGAATGCGCCGGACAAAGTTGCCATCAGGCGCTCCCGCATCAGTGATTCCTGCAGTTGCGTCGTCAGTACGCGAAACTCCAGGCCAATGTCGGGATTCACAGCGGCGAGCGCAGACTTGATGCTCGACATCACATCCCCGACACCGCTCCCGGTGCGCATGACGAAGCGCACGCTGGTTTGGGCATTTTCGTCGTGCGTCATCGGGAAGAAGCCTATCGGCCTGAAGTCCTCCCGCAACTCGTAGTATTTGGTGTTTCGAATGACGCCGACCACCTCGAACACAGGATCAGGCTTTCCGGCTTCGACCTCCATCCGGAAGAGCCGGCCGACGGGATTAACCGCGCCGAACACTCGTTTGGCGAACTCTTCGTTGACGATCGCGACCTTAGGCGAGTTCGGAGTATCGCGCTCGTCGAACTCGCGCCCCGCGATAAGGGTTGTCCCCATGGTTTGAAAGTAGCCGGGTCCCACACGATTGAATAACGACTCCGTGCTCTCACCAGTGGAGCCCTCCGCACGAACACGTCCGTCCCAACCCGATCCGCTGACGGGCAGCATCATCACCTGCGCAACCGCCCGGATAGACGGTTGTGATGCCAGGCCTCTTTCGAGTTCCCTGACGATCACGGGTATTCGCTCTTTCGAATAATCTGCTCTGCGCAGATTCAGATTCACTGCAACAATACCTTCGGGGCGGAAACCCGGATCGGTCGCAACCAGATTCTGGAAACTTCTCACGAACAACATCGCGCCAACAAGCAGCACGAGTGAGAGTGCCACTTGCGCAACCACCAATGTGCGACGCAATCGATGACGGTCACGGCCTGCGGTCATGCCACGGCCTCCCGCTCGCATCGCGGTCGCAGGAGCCAAGCGCGTGGCGCGCCATGCGGGCAGGAGTCCAAACAACAAACATGTTCCGACCGCGAGCGCTGCTGTGAACCCAAGCACGTGCCAATCTATGCCGAGGCCAACGAAAAGAGGGCTAGTAGGGGTGCTGAGAAACGTGACAAGCGCCCGGCTGAGCGCCTGCGCCAGCGCGGCTCCAAGGACTGTCCCACAGATCGACAGCAGCAGACTCTCAGACAGCAACTGCCTGATCAATCTCCCGCGATCGGCTCCGACAGCGAGGCGGACCGCGATCTCCTTTTCGCGCACACTGGCGCGGGCAAGAAGCAGGTTGGCAAGGTTCGCGCACGCGATCAGCAGGACCACACCAGTAGTCGCGAGCAAGATCCACAATGGTGATTCATACCTGCGGCGGAGCCCCGAGATTCCCGTTGCTCCAGGCGTCACGATCAACTTGTTGGCGAGAAATCTTTTCGCGGCATCAGGCCGATACTGAGCCGGCAGAGAGATTTGCATGATGCCTGGAGCGAGCGCTTGCATATGGGCGCTTGCTCGCTCCGCCGACCAGCCCTGCTTCAGCCTACCCATCGAAGCCAACCACCATGCGTGTTTGAGCGGCGCTCTGCCTTTTCCATCCTCAGCTAAGAGCCGATCCACGCAGAGAGGAACTGCGACATCGTAACGATTCCCGACCTCTACTCCGAAGAACCCTGGCGTTGTGACACCGATCACCGGAAGCACCTTACCATCCAGAGTTACGGTTTTGTTAAGGATCGATGGATCGCCGCCGAACTCCCGCTGCCAGAATGCCGCGCTTAGGACGGCGCCTGGGGACGCGCAGTCCGGCTTGTCGTCCTCCGCGGTGAATGTTCGACCGATGATGGCAGGCACTCCGAGAACCTGATAGAAGGTTCCCGTTACGTACAGTCCTTCTGCGTAGCGGGCTTCGCCGCCTTTCGCAAGATTGAAGCGAGTTGCACTCCACGCCATGACGCCACTGAACGCTTGCTGCTGATCCCGAATCTGCTCCCAAAGCGTGGACGTGAACCGGGCATTGCGGGTGGAGTGCCATCCCGAGCGAAAAGAGTCAGGAGGGAAGTCTAGGTATGCAAGCTCCTGCGGATTGCTTACTGGAAGCGTACGCAGTCTTACAGCATTGACCAGCTGGAAAATCGCTGTGTTTGCTCCTATCCCAAGGGCGAGCGACAGCACTGCGACAGTGGTGAATCCCGGGTTAAGCCGGAGCTGACGGGCGCCATATCGTAGGTCCTGTTTGAATGTGTCGAGCCATTCGATCGCGTTCATTCGTGAGTTCCTTCTCTTAGAACGAATAAAAAGCTTCGAGGTTCGCCGAGAATAGTATTATTTCGGAGGAGTCGCTCTGCGTCCTTGGTTTACGAGGGCAAGATCGAAACGAATGAAGCATGTTTCCTAGATCGATACATCGGCCCTTGCTTTTATTTTGTGCTTTCGGCTGCCTGGCTGCCGAGCCTAGTGAATGGACCTCCTTGTTCGACGGCAAAACGCTCAATGGATGGATGTGGAGTACGGTGACCGAACCGCCTCCTCCTAGTTGGGTCGTGGAAAACGGCCTGCTTCGCACGACGCCGGGCCAAGGTTCGCCAACATACCTTCTGACGCGGAAGAGCTTCGGAGATTTTGAGTTCGCGTTTGAGTGGAAGGCGGCGCCGGGCGCCAATTCCGGTGTCAAGTATCGATTTCAGGGCTACTGGGTGAATAAGGAATTGCGTGCGGAGCCCGAGGGTCCGGATCGCATCGAGCCTGTCGCTCTCGAATACCAGATCATCGATGATGCGAAGCATCCCGACGCGTTGACCGGTCCGACACACAGTACAGCGGCGGTTTATGAATACTGGCCGGCCCGGAAGGCCGGGCCTGTCAAGGCTGACGTATGGCATACCAGCCGAATTGTCGCGCGCGGTCTGCACATCGAACATTGGCTGGATGGGCACAAGGTGGTTGACATCGAACTTGACGGCCCTGAGATACAGGCATCCTTTCAAAGGAGCAAACGCCGTGGCTCATCGCCGGTGCTGGCCAAGCATGAGCGACGCAGCTCCCCCATCGCCCTGCAGTTTCATGATGGGATTGTCTGGTTCAAAAATCTGCGTATCCGATCGCTTTAATCTCCGGAACTGAATTGAACGAGCTTCGAATTCGAAGCGATCTCCTCCGCTTGCTCGGCGGAGAACTCCGTCACTTTCGAGTGAATGTTCATTGAGCAGAACTTCGGCCCGCACATAGAGCAGAAGTGCGCGTCCTTGAAGCCCTCTTCGGGGAGGGTCTCGTCGTGCATCGCGCGCGCGCCTTCCGGATCGAGGGACAGTTCGAACTGGCGATTCCAATCGAAGTTGTACCGGGCACGCGACAGCTCATCATCGCGATCGCGGGCGCCGGGCCGCTTGCGGGCGATATCCGCGGCGTGCGCCGCAATCTTATAAGCGATGATGCCCTGCTTCACATCCTCCCGATTGGGCAATCCGAGGTGCTCCTTTGGAGTGACATAGCAAAGCATCGATGCGCCGTGCCAGCCAATCATTGCGGCGCCGATCGCTGACGTGATGTGGTCGTAGCCAGGCGCAATATCCGTCACCAGCGGGCCGAGTGTATAGAACGGAGCCTCATGACACATCTCCATCTCTTTATCGACCTGCATCTTGATCTCGTCCAGCGGAATATGGCCAGGACCTTCGATCATCACTTGAACGTCGTAGTCCCAAGCAACCTTCGTCAACTCACCAAGGGTCTTCAGTTCCGCGAACTGCGCGTCATCACTGGCATCCGCAATGGACCCCGGACGCAAGCCATCGCCTAGCGAGAAGCTGACGTCGTATTTCTGGAAAATCTTGCAAATGTCTTCGAACCGCTCGTAGAGGAAATTTTGGCGGTGATTCTTCACCATCCACTCTGCCAGGATTGAGCCGCCGCGGCTTACGATGCCGGTGATGCGATTTGCAGCGAGCGGCACGTATTGGATCAACACGCCGGCGTGAATGGTCATGTAGTCAACGCCCTGCTGCGCTTGCTCCTCGATCACTTCGAGCATGATCTCCGGCGTTAGATCCTGCACCCGACGAACCCGGCTGAGCGCTTCGTAGATGGGTACTGTGCCGACGGGGATTGGAGACGCATCGATGATCGCCTGCCGGATGCGCGGTATATCGCCGCCGGTGGAAAGATCCATGACGGTGTCAGCGCCGAACTTGACTGAGTACTGCAGCTTGTCCAGCTCGTCTTCGATGTGGGAAGTGGTGGCGGAGTTTCCGATATTGGCGTTGATCTTGCACTTGGATGCGATACCAATGCACATCGGCTCCAGCGAATGATGATTGATGTTCGCCGGGATGATCATGCGTCCACGAGCTACTTCCGAGCGAACCACTTCCGCGGACAGTTTCTCGCGCCGGGCGACATAGTCCATCTCGCCGGTTACGAGTCCCTTGCGCGCATAATGCATTTGCGTCCGAACTGGATCATTCTGGCGCTGGTCCACCCACTCTTTTCGCATGTCCGAATTATCACATATGGGGCGCCACGCGGCTTAGCTCAACAATCTGCTGAACGCTAAGCGCGCGCGTCTCCAACGTTGTCGAACTAGAGCCTTTCCCCTTTATCCGATTGGTACCACCGCCCAGGCGCAACAAAGTCTGTGCAAGTTCTCGACCAACGATGGCCGCGATCTTATCCAAACTCATCGTCGCTGGCGAACACGGTATCCATGTAATAAAGTTTGACTGTCTCTGGGCCGGCAACCTCGTAAGGAGCCGCATTCTGCACGAACCGCGCGCGGTGTCGACTGCGAGAAAAGCCGTTCGCTCTGCATTCGAAGAACGCGCCGTACTACTGGTATCCCTACGGACGGGGAAGAAAGAGGCGAAGGAGATCTCGGCGAAATTCAATCGAAGCGCCGTGGAGCGGATGCAGAAGGCGCTCGGCGGGTTTTCCACCGCGTCAGCCCTGGGCTTGAGTTTGAAACCTATGACGCGTTAACAAGCGCTCTGGCCAGTATCGTGGTGGATCCCGGGCGCCTCGGGCCCCGCACATGCTACAGGCTATCGCCGATCACTATGGCGTTAACCCGATCTGCCCCAATGGACCTTGGATCATACCGGCTTGTTCACAGGCAGCGTGGATCCGGAAGACATTCTCACGCCAAAGGACATTAATGTTCTCCGTGATCACGATCGCGAATTAGCTGTTTCATCAATTTTTTGAGTTGTCGAATGATCTCTCGCAGCTGGAATTTGGGCGTATACTTATCGGCGTTCTATTTCCATTCAAGGAGGAAATAGCCATGCAACGACGCAGCCCTGTAGTAGCGTCCCTCATCGTAGTCCTTGCTGCCATCGCGACGTGTCCATCGGTCGCGAGTGCGGAAAATTTCAACATCGCCCCGATCCAATCTCATCCTCATGGCCAGACGTATAGTCAATGGGCCGCTCAGTGGTGGCAGTGGGCCCTGGAGACACCTGCCAGCGTTAACCCCGTCCTGGATAAGACGGGACAAAACTGCGCTGAAGGCCAAATGGGTCACGTCTGGTTTCTCGCGGGCACGTTTGGCTTGCCCGATTTCGATACGGTTGAAAGAACCTGCACCATCCCAACTGGGACAGCGCTCTTTTTTCCGCTAATCAATGATTTCTACGGGGCTTTCTTGAACGACCCGCCAGAGACGAGAACCGAGGACTTCATGCGTACCCAAGTGGCGTGTACGGATGTGTCAATATCGGCAGAAATCAATGGTGTACCCGTCAGGAATCCGTTGCAGTACTATGAGAAGTCGCCCTTGTTTGACGTACAATTGCCCGCCGATAACGTCTTTGGAGTCGGCGAAGAGGTAGTCCCGAGGCTGCTCCTCAGTCCAAGCGTGGATGCGGGCTATTATCTGTTTCTCTCGCCATTGCCGCCTGGCACGTACACGATCCATTGGGTGGCCTCGCAAACGTGTCCCGCAGCCCCTTACGACCAAGAAGTGACATATCACCTGACAGTACGGTAATTGTTGCTTGAATTGGCTAGTTGGACGGCTATGTGACCGCTCGGCCGAGAGCCCGATTACCACGGCCACCAGCTAACGCACGGCGACAGACCCTGTCGCGCGCAGGCGGTGCAGCCGTCGTCCTCGTGGCGTCTACTCGCCCGCAGATCCCGCAGTAGCGCTCGTACCAGCGCGGCGCAGTCGTTAATCTTCCCCAGATACTCGACCGCCCACCAGCGTGCGAATAATCTGATCCAGCCGCACGAGCCCGAATCTTTGGGCACCGTCACGACTCGTTTCGATCCGCGCTGCGAGCCACTCTACCGGCTGAAGAGACGCGGGCCAACAATTGACCTCGCGCCAGAACGTACCAGGGCCGGACGACGGTGGCGTGTAAGCCACCGACCGGAACTGCTCGCCGTTCCAGGGGCCGCATGCGGCGTTCCAACCAGGTGGATGAAGGTATCGCAGCCGGGCGCAGTGAATGTAGTGGCGATCCAACGCGTTGCCAATCTGGATTGTGCACCCTGGTGGGATCTTATGTTCGGAACCCTTTCGCGCCAGCGCTGTCAGGGAGTGCCCGTGAGCGACCAGACGCGGGATCAAAGCTCGGCCTATGTAGCCCGTCTCCCCGCCGATGAAAACATATTTCACGCACGGTACGAGGCGAAATTCGGACTTCTCTTCTATCGACCGCGGATGGCCAGGCGATACGGCGGACTGCACGCCCTGGCGGAGTTACCCACCGTGGAACAGAGTCTGATATCCGATGTGTTCGTCGATAGCTCCGCCGGAATCCAGAAGTTCACCTGTTGGACGCCCGAAAGTCCGGGAGCCTGGCCTGCGTACGCCAAACTTGCTCCGGAGAAGAGCATGTCCTGCAGTTGGACTTCGATTCGCGCGTCCCCTTCAGCCGGGAGCAATCCGGTGGCAAAGATCTGAATGACGCTGGGCGACAGCGCAGGCGTCTCGGGAGTATTCGGACGGTTGTCCTCATTGAGCACACCGCCTGAAAAGATACCCGGCGCCACGGTCGCGACATCGGCGTTGAAAACAGCGCTGGTCACACCGTTCGCGGTGACAGTCACACGTGATATCGCAGCGGTCAGGTCGGCAGGCGCCTGGACGTTGATCTGGTCGGCAGTTGTATAAACGATGCGCGCGGGTTTGCCGTCGAACAGGACGGCTACGTTTGTGCCTGCGAGGTTCGAGCCCTTGATCGTCACGAGCCCGCCGCGACTTATCGGCCCGGCGAAGGTCGCCGCGCTGCCAATCGATGAGATTGACGGCACCGGCACAGGTGGAGCTTTCACCTCGAGTGTGACGGGGTATCGCGCGATTCCCGCCGTACCGGCATCGATAATGAATGTCGCCTCGTACTTTCCAGCAGCCAATGCCATTGGGATTACATCAAGACGGACCGTCCCACCCTGCAAGCCGGAGGTCGGGTAGATCCGCAGCCAATCGGCGCCGTTCTTGTATTCAATTCGCGCGCTCCAGGCCATTACGCCGCCGCCCACGTTGTCGAACGGGATGTACCGGATCTGAAACGCTGCGCCGGTGAATGCAACAAACGAAGTCGGCTGAGGATACGCCGCGAGCTTTGGCAGGAAATCGAGGCAATTCGGGTCCGAGCTGCAGTCCGTGGTAGGCATGTTAGCTGCGAATCTCGGGATGGGCAAGTTCGGGCTGGCTTGGCTCGACGTGGAGATCGGCGCCAGGAATACTTCGCGAGCCGGTGTGATGGTCGCCGCTTGTATGGTTCTCGCGACCCCCACGAAGATAGGAATTTGTGCCGATTCGATCGCCGCCGGATTCGCGTCGACCACCTCATACACGAGAATGCCGGAGCCGCCTCCAAGAACGACTTCGTTGACGGTGTCCGCCGCCGTTGCTGACACGCGAGCGGCGGGATAGCCTCCGTTCCCATACTGGTCGGTGGCCAGGATGCGAACCAGCGCTAGAGCGCCGGACGCGTATTCACCACCTGAAACCGTCCCGCCGTAGTCACCGGCGGCGGTGGGTTGACGGCCGTCTGACCCGATGATTATGTCGGGCGCGTAGACGTGTGCTTGTGCAGGATACCCAGCCAAACGGATGAGAACACGCGTTCCGACGTCCGACGTCCCGACGCGAGGCTCGAATGCACCGGCAAAACCTTCGGTGAAACGCGTTGATGAGAACCGTGTGCCGGCGGCGACGAGGGCCTGAAATCCGAGTTCTTCCGGAAGCGGCGACCCGGCTTGCATCGTGATCACGGTGAGTTGATTGCTCGCCTGCAGCCCGCGATTGACGACACCGATGACGAGCCTGTTCGTGGGCAGGCCCAGCAGGGTCGGCGGATTGAACGCGAGCAGAGCATTGATGTCCTGGAGCGATGCTCCCGATTGGCTGGCGTCTGCCCGTAAGTTCGTCACTCGCAATTCGGCCTTGCCATTGGGGCCTAGGCGAATGTTCAGGCCCGAAAAAACGACTTGATTGGGTCCGAGAAGCTCGGCATTGGCGAGCAGGGAGCGTCCGCTTCCGGTATCGACGGTTAACGCGGCGTCGATCTTGCCGCTCGAAAGCCGATTCGTGATGGTTGTATTCAGGCTGACCGTCAGGTTTCCTGAGATCGTCCGGCCGGCCGGACTGGTACAGTTCAGGATGATATCGCCCAAGCGTTCCGCGACTCCTTCTGATCGAACCAGCGTCGGGACACCTGAAACGCCACATGTAGGGGAACCGGACTGGGCCCACAAAGGTGCGATCAGTCCAAAACCGAGCAGCCAGCGAAAACTCACCACCGTAACCTCTTTGCCTGCTGAGAGATGCATCCTTCAACGTGTTGGAAACATCACATACACCGCGGGACCCATACAGTTTAACGCAGGTTACAATAAGAGGAACGGCCCTGAAATGTTAGCCACTGGCACGATTGTCGATGAAATTCTGGACCTGAAAAAGGACCGCCGGGCGGTCATCCTGGCGCATCACTACCAGGAATCAGAAATTCAGGAATTGGCCGATGTCATCGGTGACAGCCTGGAGCTTTCAAGGAAGGCCCGGGAGCTGGAAAGTGATGTCATCGCGTTTTGTGGTGTCTGGTTCATGGCCGAAACGGCGAAAGTCCTGAATCCTGAACGGATTGTCGTGGTACCGGATAAGGACGCCAGTTGCAGCCTCGTCGAGCAGTCGCCTGTTGAGCAGGTGCGGGCAGTAAAGCGCGCGAACCCCGATCATGTGGTGGTCAGCTACATCAACACTTCTGTCGACGTAAAGGCGGAGAGCGACATTATTTGTACGTCGCGTAACGCGGTCGACATTGTTAACTCGATTCCTGCTGATAAACCGATACTCTTCCTGCCGGATATTAACCTCGGCAACTGGGTGAAAAGGCAGACCGGACGCGAAAATATCAGAATCTGGCAGGGCGCCTGCATTGTACACGCAACTTTCCCTGCCCGACGGTTGACGAAAGCTCGTATGGAGCACCCCGACGCACTCGTTGTGGCGCACCCGGAGTGCCCCGGTGATGTCCTGGCCATGGCGGACTTCATCGGATCGACGTCGGCGCTCATCCAATATTGCGCCACTTCTGACGCCGACGAGTTCATTGTCATGACCGAGAGCGGCATCAGCCACTCATTGGTGAAACTCGCGCCGGACAAGAAGTTCTATTTCGTGCAGAATGAGAACTGCAATTGCAGCGAATGCCCGTACATGAAAAAGAATACGCTCGAGAAGCTTCGCGATTGTTTGCGTGATCTTCAGCCTCGGGTGGAGATTGCTCCGGAGATTCTCGAGCGCGCGGCACTCCCAATTGAGCGCATGCTTGCTGTCAAATAGTTAGTGAGATGCTCATCGACTCGTACGGACGCCAGCACACGAACGTTCGCATCAGTGTCACGGATCGCTGCAACATCCGGTGCTTCTACTGCATGCCTGAAGAAGTGCGCTTCGGCCCCCGCGACGAGGTCTTAAGCTTCGAAGAGATTGAGCGGCTTGTTCGTATTCTGGCCGGCCTGGGCGTGGACAAAGTCCGTCTGACGGGCGGCGAGCCGCTGGTTCGAAAAGACCTGACTCGATTGATTGAGCGGATTGCATCGACGAGCGGTATAGACGAAATTGCCCTCACGACGAACGGAGTGCTATTGGCCCAACAGGCAAAGGCGCTCTACGACAGCGGGTTGCGGCGGCTCAACGTGCATCTGGACACACTCGATCGGGCTACCTTCGAGAAGATCACGCGCCGCGATGAGTTCGATCGCGTGATGGCGGGGATTGAAGAAGCCCTGCGGCTAGGATTCAAGGTCAAGATCAACGCAGTCGCACTCAAGGGTGTAACCGACGATGATGTGGTTCCACTGGCAAAGTTCGGCCGCGAACGAGGCATCGAAGTTCGGTATATCGAATTCATGCCGCTGGATGCGCAGGGGATTTGGGATCGCAGCCGCGTCCTGCTCGCCGACGATATGCTCGAGCGTTTGCAGAACGAAGTCGGCGCGCTAGTCGCAGTTCCTGACCAGGATCCGCGCGCGCCCGCGACGGAGTACCGATTTGCCGACGGAATCGGCGCCGTAGGATTTATAGCTTCGATTAGCAAGCCGTTCTGCCTGAACTGCAATCGTATCCGCTTGACAGCGGATGGGAAGCTTCGCTATTGCCTGTTCGCAATTGATGAGACTGACCTGAAGCCACTGCTCCGCGGCGACGGCACGGATGGTCAGATTGCGGACTCGATTCGAGCAAATATCGCATCAAAGTGGCTGGGACATGAGATTAACAAATCTGAATTCGTCCCACCTCCCCGCCCCATGTACGCAATAGGCGGCTAAATTTCTGCTCAGTAGTGCAAGTGGGAGAGCACCGCCTCGTCTGGGAGGATTTGGCTACTATGAGTTGATGCTGGAGTTCCTGACGAATCTCTTTCGTAGCGATTTTCTACCCCATGGAGTTTGTTATCGCTGGAACTCCGAAGTCGTCTGGCTGCACGTCACTTCAGATCTGCTGATCGCGCTCGCCTATTACTTCATTCCTTTTTCACTCATTTACATCGTCCGAAAGCGCAGGGATCTCGTTTACCCCTGGATGTTTTGGTTATTCGGAATCTTTATATTGGCGTGCGGCACAACCCACCTAATGAACATCTGGGTGATATGGAAACCGGTGTACCGGTTAGATGGCATAGTCAAGCTCATCACTGCGATCGCTTCTGTTCCAACAGCGATCCTTCTGGTGCGATTCGCGCCGATGGTGATTGCGATTCCCAGCCCCGAACAACTTCGCGTCGCGAACCGCAAGCTGGAGCATGAAATTTCGGAGCGTACGTCGGCAGAGGAAGAGATCAGGCGCCTCAACGCTGAACTGGAACAGCGGGTCGAAGAGAGAACACAGGAATTGCAGGAAGCCAACAGGCTCCTTCGCGAAAGTGAAGCGCGGCTGCAAGAGATTTTGGACGCAGCGCCGACGCTCGTCTATATGAAGGATCTGGACGGACGATTCCTTTTCATCAATCGCAGGTTCGAGCGAGTGTTCAATCTCACACGCGATGGCGTCCGCGGCCGCACGGATCATGACATTTTCCCGGAGTCTGTTGCGAACTTATTTCGAGAAAACGATCGCAAGGTTACGGCCAACCGGGAACCGGTCGAAGTCGAAGAAGTCGCAAGTCTCGATGGTGAAAAACGCACCTATATGTCGGTCAAATTTCCACTATTCGACTCCGCGCGAATCCCTTATGCGCTATGCGGGATTTCTACCGATATTACGGACCGAAAAAATGCTGAACATGCGCTGCGCCGATATAATGCCGAGCTCGAGCAGTTCGCAATCATTGCAGCTCATGATCTTCAGGAGCCTCTGCGCACCGTTAAGAACTATGCTCAGCTTCTGGCAAAACGGTATGCCAGCGCTCTCGGTCCGGATGGCCACGATTTTTTGGGTTTCATCATCTCAGGTATGAACCGGATGAATCTGCTCGTAGCGGATCTACAAACGTACGCTGAGGTTGCAAACCGTCGTGAGCCGACGCGGATAGCTTGCGACCTCAAAGCTGTGCTCGGCGAAACCGTTCGGCATCTGGAGGCAAGCATCATCGATAGTCAGGCGCAGATTATCTGTGTTGATCTTCCAACGGTCATCGCCAATCCCCGCCAGCTCGGGCAACTGTTCCAAAATCTGATCTCCAACGCCATAAAGTACCGCTCAGGCGATCCTCCCCGAATCGAGATCAACTCGTCTTTGAAGGGGCATGAGTGGATCATTTGTGTCACCGACAATGGCATCGGCCTCCATATGAAATACGCAAAGCAGATCTTCGGCGTCTTCAAACGATTGCACGGTCGCGATGTCCCGGGTACGGGTATCGGTCTCGCGATCTGCCAGAGGATCGTCGAGCAGCACGACGGACGCATCTGGGTGGAATCGGCACCCGGCCATGGCTCGACGTTCAGCTTTACGTTACCTGCTTGAATATCACTCTGGTACGCTAGTGAGGTGGTTTCGCTCTATGACATAGATCCCGGCCCCGATTGTCCCGAACTTGTGCGGATGATCGTGGAGATTCCGAAGAACTCGACGAATAAATATGAGTACGACGGAAAACTTGGGGTTTTCAGGCTCGATCGGTCACTGTATTCTCCGATGCATTATCCGGGTGACTATGGTTTCATCCCCGGTACCCTCGCAGAGGACAACGATCCCCTTGATGTTTTGGTGCTCGTTGGGGAGCCGAGCTTCACCGGCTGCATGATCGAAGTGCGACCCGTCGGGATTCTCAACATGGTTGACTCGGAAGAAGGCGACCAGAAGGTCTTAGCTGTTCCTACGCGAAACCCCCGATACGACCAGATCCACACAATGGATCAGATCTTCACGCATGTCAGGCGCGAGATCGAGCATTTCTTCACAATCTATAAAGAACTGGAAGGGCGGCTCACCCGGATGGAGGGCTGGGGCGGCCCGCGCGAAGCCCGCAAGGCGATCGTCGACAGCCGTGCTCGCTATCTTGCGCTGAAAGAGAAAGAGCTTACCCCAGTCGCGGCTCTTCTCGGCGAATAAAGGCTAAAACAACCACCCACGTTATCGATAAGATCTACGTGGGGAACTTGCGCCACGAGCCGCGACTGCCGTTCGCGCGAAGAAGGAAGCGGTTTCTTCTTTGCCTTGTAGCCGCGACATCTGTGGCGTTCTTCACGAGCTGCGGGTTCTCACAACGGCGGATCGACCGGTTGATCGATATAGACCGGTGTCCTGTAGAAACACCAGTGCCCGCCAGTGTCGCCGGTGTTATCACGTATGTCGATCCTGCAACGAGAGTGGCCTTTGTTCAAGATGGCGCGACCGGGGCCCGAGTTGAGATTACCGGTGACCTCTCTCGCCTCGAACACGGTCAAGCGGTGCGGGTTTCCGGCACGGCGATTCGCCGCGATTCAGAGCGGCAGATCCATGATGCCGCTGTCAGGTCCGGTGCCCCATCCGCGCTTCCTGAGGCCGCAAAAGTAGGAATACCTGATTTCGGAAAACGCCAGTTCGAAGGTCGACTGGTATCGCTTACTGCCCGTGTCGAGGGCGCCAGGATCGACAAAAGTAAGCTCGAGCTTCAGCTTGCGATGGGAGACGCTGAAATTAAGGCGCGCGTTCGGCTGTACCGCGGAGCTCAATTCCGAGAACTGATCGGCTCGGAAGTACGGGTTACGGGGGTCATGACTACAGGCTTGGATTTCTCCGGACAGCCTGTTCGGCGAGAGCTGTGGCTCCAGAGTTTCGAGCAGATCTCCGTTGTACAGCCCGGCGTTAGCACCCAAACTCTACCCTTTGAGACCGTGGCAGAGCTCAGACGGAAGAGTCGGCCTCGCGGATCACCAGTCCGCCTGCGGGGGGCCATCGAGCAGCGTCCCGAGGGTATGAGGTTGAAGGACAACTCCGGAAGCATTCCCATCCGGCTTGCCACCGACAGCATTCCAGTTCCTGCGGGTGTTGCCGAGGTTCATGGATTCCTATCTACAGGCCCAACCGGCTTGTATGTACGGCACACAAATATTCAGAACCTGGCGGCCACGGGGGTAGGGCGATCGGAACTGACGCGGTTGTCGGATGTGAGGAAGACACCCGCAGATGTGGCAGCGAGCGGCCTGCCGGTACACATTCGGGGCATCGTGACCTACCATGATCCGTCGACGTACGTGCTATTCGTGCAGGATCATACGGCAGGCATTTATGTCAGCTGTCATGGCGGACCGGCGCCGGCAGTCCAGACCGGTGACCTGGTGGAGTTGGAGGGCAACACTGGTCCCGGAGAGTTTGCGCCGATAATCCGGGATGCGCGCTTCACCATACGCGGAAAGGGCCGGCTACCCACGCCGGAGCGTGCCCGGATGCCCGATTTTCGTAGCGGAAACCTGGACAGCAGACGCGTAAGCGTAGACGCAATCGTCCGGTCCGTCTCTGTGGAATCGAACCATCCGGTGCTCGAGCTGGATGCATCGGGCGTGATGATTCGCGCGCATTTCCTGGGCAGCCTTCAAGAAGCAATAGCGCTCGTCGATGCCCGGATCGAAGCCATCGGGATCGCGGGCGCTATGTTCAATACCCGCCGGCAGATTACCGGTTTGCAACTCTTTGTCGCGGGATCGCAACACGTACGCGTGATCGAACCGGCCCTGGCGCTCGGAGCCATATCGCGCATTCGTGTGGCGGAGGTAACGCAGTTCTCACCAGATCGTCGTCCAGGACATAGGGTGCGAGTACAGGGCGTGGTAACTCATGCGCTGGCTCCCTCCACTGTGTTTATTCGAGATGCGACCGGGTCGATGCGTATATCCTCCAGCGAGGCCATCAGGGCAAAAGCGGGCGACGTAGTTGAGGGCCTCGGCTATGTCACGCTCGGACAGGCCGGTCCCTATCTGGACCACGCGTCGATCTTTGTAGTAGGACAGTCGTCTTCACCTGCTGCTTTATCTATAACCAGCCGCGAAGTATTGTCGGAGGCGCGCGACTCCGAACTAGTCTCTATTCACGCTAGAGTCGTAGACCAAATCGAGACGATGGATGAGGTGGTCCTTATTCTGCAGTCGGGTACTGAGTCATTCCAGGCGCAGCTTCCGCGGACAGAAAGCCGACCATTAGACGTTCAACGTGGATCTATCGTTCGCGTGACGGGTATCTGCAGGCTGGATGCGCAGGACGGTGGACGGCATCGTCCGCCGAAAACCTTCGCTCTGCTCATGCGATCGCCGCAGGATGTCGAAATTATCCAGAGCGCAGCCTGGTTTACGCATACGCGAGCGCTTTGGGCACTGTCGATTGCTCTTGGCGCGTTGGCGATCATTATCATCTGGTCCGCTTCCTTGAAGTTGAAGGTGAGGTCGCAAACGGCCGTCATTCGGCGCAAATTCGAGAACGAAGCTTCTCTCAAACGGGCGGCCGAGGAGGCCAACCGCGCGAAAAGCGAATTCCTCGCCAACATGAGCCATGAGATTCGGACTCCTCTGAATGGCATCATCGGTTTCTGCCGTCTCGCGCTGGAAACGCCGGCTAACGAACAACAAAGGAGCCATCTCGAAACCGCTTGCGACTCGGCCGAAACGCTGGCCTCCATCGTGAGTGACGTTCTGGATTTCTCCAAAATCGAAGCGGGCTGCATGCAGTTGGAGCGCACAAACGTCGATCTAGTCCGATTACTGGAGCGCACCGTAAATCTGTTCGCCCTCCGGACCGCTGAGAAGGGCTTACTCCTCCAGTGCGTGATCGATCCGTGCGTGCCGCAGCACGTAATGGGTGACCCGGTTCGTTTGCGGCAGATTCTAACGAACCTGCTGAGCAACGCAGTGAAGTTCACCCACACGGGCTTTGTCTCCTGCTCGGCCGATTTCATTGAGAAGCGTGACAGCACGGCGCTCGTCAGGTTCGCGATCCGCGATACGGGGATTGGCATCCCGCTGGATCGCCAATCATCGATCTTTGAAGCATTCACACAAGCAGACGGTTCGGTTACGAGGAAATACGGCGGCACTGGCCTCGGCCTCACGATCTGTTCCCGTCTAGTCAACTTGGCGGGAGGAGACATCCGAGTTCACAGCCAGCCGGGTGTTGGAACAGAGTTCTCATTCGTTCTTCCGTTGGAGATCACGGGGAAGCCGGTGGAAGCTGAGATCGCCGCGCCGGCGCCGACTGCACTACGCAGACGGCTGTCGGTTCTCGTGGCCGAAGATAATAACGTTAACCAACGGCTGATCTCCGCGCTATTGGGCAAGCTTAATTGCGACGTGACGATCGCCAACGATGGCAAACAAGCTGCCGAGATCTATTCGTCCGGGCGGTACGATCTCGTCTTTATGGACCTGCAGATGCCGGAATGGGACGGCTTCGCGGCGACGAAATACATACGCGAACACGAGCCTGAAGGCGTAAGGACGCCCATCATCGCTCTGACTGCCGACGTGCTACCTGCCGCGCGCACAACTTGTTTCGAAATCGGAATGGATGGGTTCGTTACAAAACCAGTGAAACTGGCGGACTTGGCGGCTGAACTTGCGCGGTGCGATCGCGGAACACCAGACGTCGATCGCGTAACCGCGACTTAGACCTACAGCCCGCCAGCCGCCGACTTGGCTTTGGTCGTGCCAGTTATTTTACGGATGAAGTCAGTCTCTTCCGTTTTGTAGGGACGTCCATCGGTGCGGAAGACTTCATGGAACCAGATCGCAGGCTCGCGATCGGTATACGGGTGCTGCCATGAATCCCAGGGCAGATAGGTCTGCGTTTTTCCCGCGACCAGCCCCCAGTTGATCATCGCGACGTTGTATTTTTTGCCGATTGGCATCGAGCCCTGAAATGTGCTTCCGTTGCCGCGAGCCATGTACTCGGTGCACAGGATCGGTCGGTTGTACCGTGCCAACGACCGAATCCGCTTCTCGAATTTTACCGGGTCTTCATAGCTGTGGAACGAGATAACATCGGACATCTCCAGTTGGATCTTGTCGGTCGCAGTCAGCTTGTCCTCGAGGGACCAGTCTCCTTTCCAAACACCGCACGTAATCGGTTGCTTCGGTTTAGCCGAGCGCGCCCATTCAAACGTCTTGGGCAATAGTTCATTCACCATCGCAAGTTTGCCGGCAGGTTCAAATTTGCCGTAATGAGACCGGTTCAGATTATCCGGTTCGTTCCAGACGTCCCAGGCCAATACCCGGTCATCGTTTGCGAACGTTCCGACGACACCCTTGACGTACGCCTCGAGGCGAGCGTGCTGTGAACGGTCCATCAGCGCTTCTGCTCCGGGACTCTGCATCCATCCCGAATTGTGGACACCCGGCTTCGGCGCGCGCTGACGGCCGATTTTAGGAAACGGGTCCCAGCACGAATCGAACAATACGAACATAGGGCGAATGTTGTGCTTCGCGGCGATGCCCAAGAATATATCGATCCGCTTCTTGTATCCGGCGGCATCCTGCTCCCAAAGGAGGTCGTGGAGAAACACGCGCATCGAATTCATGCCGATGCCTTCCGCCCACCCGAGTTCCGTATCGATCCGCTTCGCGTCAAACGTCTCTGCCTGCCACATTTCCAGTTCGTTGATCGCAGTAGAAGGAATGTAATTGGCCCCGACCAGCCATGGTTGTCGAGCGTACCAGTCTCGGGCCGCCTGCTCGGTCCAGCGCTGCG
Organism: Bryobacteraceae bacterium; assembly: GCA_963825845.1. Lineage (GTDB taxonomy): Bacteria > Acidobacteriota > Terriglobia > Bryobacterales > Bryobacteraceae > DASQDN01. The sequence goes on from CAWGVL010000013.1 coordinate 23,646, forward strand.
ATTGCCCGAAAGCGAATGAAACAAGGAGCAGTGTTGCCAGTACAGAACGGATCATATGTTTGTCCAGATTTTATCGAACGCTTAATAGTGATACGAGGTGGCAGTGACCCGCCCGGTCGAGTCGAACACGGCCGTTGCGGTGAATCCGAGACGGTCACCCCGCCCAAATCTCAGATCGATCAACTCCACCCTGGAGCCGCCGGCGGGCTCGTCTACGGGCAGGATGCGCCAATACGGTGTCTTTGCAAATGCAGATAATTCCTGAAACACAGGCAGAGTGCGCGCAGCCTCGACCAGGTGATGCGATTCAGGATTCCAATAATAGGTCGCCGACGGCTTAGGATCGAACTCGCGGGTGAGATCGACAGGGACAGCGAGCCAAGCGCGATCCGTTTGCACCCATCCGTTCCAAGTCAAGGGTGTCACGCTCTGCGGAAAAGCGACAACTTTTCGAGGCGCTACGCCGTCATAGACTCTCGATTGCAGAGTCTCGATTGCGCGCTGATGGAGGAAATAACGACCGGTGTCGTACAAGGCCAGGAGAAAAAGGGCAGCGACTGCGGTACTTCGCCCTTTATGACGCCTCGCGCCGATTTCCGAGCTAACCAGGCCCGAGAGCAGAGGCCAGAGAAAGCCAATCAGCAGAATGGACCAGATCCAGATATCGATGACATGGGTAATGTCGAGGGAAGGCCATGCATTGGAAAATGGCAGCCATAGTCGAATCCCATAAGGATTCGTGAAGTCGAGCAACAAATGGCTGAATACCGACACAAGGCACACAAACCATGCGCGGAACCAAGGCAAGCGCGTTCTCGTGATCGCTGCGACAACGAGGACCGGAACCATCGCCAGAACAGGCGCAAGCGCTAAGGAATGAGTCGCCCAGCGATGATAGTGAAAATACGTTGGCCGCACCGGCGAGGATCGAGACGGCATCGATGTCGGGCATATTGGCTGCAATCACCGCCAAGGCGAGGGCTCGCGGTGTGAGACGGTCCAACCCCGCCCGTGCCAGCATCACTCCCGTCAGAGTATGCGTAAGATTGTCCATCTATCCGATGTTCTGCCGTAGAAACTTGTCGGGGACGAGCAGTGTAAGCCCGTCGCGAACGATGCTAAGCCGCGCAGGAAGGCGTCCCGCAAACTCGCCGTCTACTTGCACATAGATTCCGGGATCCGTTGCACATTCGATTTCAAGGGAATGCGCCTGCAAGATTTCCACCCCGCGCATGTTCGTGAGACGGCCTGTCAAGACACCCGTCAGATACTTCATATACGGCCAAGAATTTGCTCCCTGGAACAAAACGACCTCGAATTCATTGCGAAACAAGGAAGCGTTCCTCGCGATCGAAAGATCTCCGCCGTAGTTCTTCACCCGGCTGGCAAGGGCAAAGCTGCACCGTATCCTCCGGCCATCCAGCCGCACGTCGAACTCCGGCAGCGCGCGGCCGACCTGGCCGAAGCCGCTGACCCAATACGCAACTTTCCCAAGTGACGCTTTCAGCTTCGCGTCTATGTTATAGACGATCATTGCGTCCAATCCCGCGCCGGCCATCATGAGAAAGTGCCGCTCCTCTTGGGCGTTCTCGATTCGTCCGACGGCAATACGCCGGGGAGTCAGCGAGGCAAGCCCGGCGGCGGCTTGGGCATACCCCGACCTACACCGAGTTCTGTCGCCAGGACGTTTGCGGTACCCCCCGGAAGGATTCCTAGTGGGATCGCGTTCCCAATCATTCCGTTGGCGACCTCATTAATCGTTCCGTCGCCGCCGGCAGCCAGAATCAGTTCAGCGCCCTTCTCAATGCATTCACGCGCAATGGTAGCGGCCGACCTGGGACCATCGGTCGGTATGGCGGTCACCCGGTGGCCGTGGGCGTTCAGCGCTTCAATGGTACGTTGGAGAAGGTCGCGCTTGCGTCTCAGCTTGCCGGCGTGAGGATTGTAGATGACGAAGGCGTTCTGGTAGGTAGTTATAGGCCGAAGCCCCCGAAGTCTCCATTATAGATTCCACGACTTCGGAATCATTGCACTTCCTAAAGATGCCTGATACGGTCGCGAAACAAATACAGAACCTGCGTGAAGCGCTTCGCCGGCACGAGTACCTTTACTACGTCGCGGACGCGCCTGAGATCTCCGACGCCGAATACGACAAGCTCATGCGCGAGTTGGAGGAGCTCGAGCGGAAGCACCCCGAATTTCTGACGCCCGACTCTCCCACGCAGCGCGTCGGCGGGGCTCCTCGGGAGGGGTTCGTCAAAGTCAGACACAGCGCGCCGATGCTTAGCCTCGACAATGCGCTGAATGAAACGGAGCTTCGCGCATGGGACACCCGAGTTCGAGATCATCTCGGATCGGAGCCCTTCCGCTATATCGCCGAGTTGAAACTCGATGGTCTGTCGATGTCCACGCATTACCTTGACGGTCGATTTGCTCAAGCCGTAACGCGAGGGGACGGGCGCGTCGGTGAAGACGTGACGGAGAACGCCCGAACAATTCGGTCGATCCCCCTGAAGCTGCGCTGCGAAAGCTGGCCTGTCTTCGAGACGCGAGGCGAGGTCGTGATGAATCGACACGGCTTCGAACGGTTGAACGACGAACGTGAGTTGCAGGGGTTGCCAAGATTTGCGAACCCGCGCAACGCGGCCGCCGGGTCGCTGCGCGTACTCGAATCAGCAATCACAGCTTCGCGACCGCTCTATTACTATGCATATGGTTTGCTCGTTGACGGCGTGACACCGCTCGACAGCCACTGGGAGACACTGGAGCATCTTTCCGCGTGCGGCTTCAAAGTGAACCCGAATCGCGCGATCTGCCGCGATCTCGACGAACTCCTCGCGTTCTGCCAAACATGGGAGGCTCGGCGTGATGACCTGCCGTACGAGATCGATGGCGTCGTTGCGAAGGTCGATTCCAAAGCGCAGCAGCAATCTCTCGGCTTTACATCGAAGGCGCCCCGGTGGGCGATTGCATTCAAGTATCCCGCCCGGCAAGCGGAAACAGTAGTGGAGAACATCGAAGTACAGGTCGGCCGAACAGGAGCACTGACACCCGTCGCGCACCTCAAGCCCGTACCGGTCAGCGGCGTCATGGTTTCGCGCGCAACACTGCATAACGAAGATGAGGTGGAGCGGCTAGGAGTCCAAATCGGTGACTCGATCGTAATCGAGCGCAGTGGTGATGTGATCCCGAAAGTCGTTCGCGTCAAGACACATGGGGAGCATCGAAAGCCGTTCAGAATGCCGAAGCAATGTCCCGTGTGCGGTGGGGATGTTGTACGAGAAGCCGGAGAGGCGGCGAGCCGTTGCATCAATACCAATTGCCCGGCACGACTCAAGGAATCAGTTCTGCATTTCGCTGCCAGACCGGTCATGAATATCGATGGAATGGGTGAATCCTTGGTCAACCAGCTCGTTGAAAAGGGCATTGTCCGGAGCGTCGCTGATTTGTACGACCTCACGGCTGAGCAGCTAATGGAGTTGGAGCGCATGGGGAAGAAGTCTGCGGATCGAATCATTCGAAACATCGACGCGTCTCGAAAGCAGCCCCTCCCTCGATTGCTGAACGGTCTCGGAATCCCGTTTGTGGGAGAAAGGACAGCGGCAATACTCGCAGATACTTTTGGTGGTCTGGGCATCATCGCCGGAGCTGACGTGGACACTCTGCAGGCTGCCGAAGAAGTGGGTCCGAAAGTCGCGCATAGCATCCGGCGGTTTTTCGATGAGCCGCGAAACGCTGAGCTTGTCTCCAGGCTGAAGGCGGCCGGCCTGCAGTTCGAGCATGTCAAGAAACGAACGGCTGGGCCGCTCGCCGGCAAGACGTTTGTGCTCACCGGGACACTGCCGACGTGGAGTCGGGAAGAAGCGAAAGAACAGATCGAGGCTGCGGGCGGCAAGGTGAGCGGGTCAGTCAGCAAGAAGACCAGTTATGTGGTTGCCGGCGAGGAGGCAGGATCGAAACTGGATAAGGCGAAAGAACTCGGCATAGTTATCCTCGACGAGGCCGGGCTCCGTGAGTTGCTGGCTTAGATGAAGAACTTCCTTGCTTCTCTTGTCGCCTGGGGTCCGACAGGGCTGTTCATCTCCGCTTTTCTCGATGGAGCCGGGCTGCCGATACCAGGCGGCGTTGACGCGCTGGTGATATACCTCGCGACGCAAATCCCACAAGATACGATATGGCTCGCGATTGTCGCTGTAATCGGATCTGTAATCGGCAACTTTCTACTGTTCCTGATTGCACGCCGCGGAGGTCAGGCATTCATTGAGAAGCGCTCGGCTTCGAAAAGATCGAAGCGCTTCCGTCGCTGGTTCGACCGCTATGGATTATCGACGGTGTTCGTCGCCGCCCTAGTGCCATTGCCAGTGATGCCGTTAAAGATCTTTGTGCTTTCCAGTGGCGCGCTTGGGTCGAAGCCGATTCGATTCGTGCTCGTTTTTCTTGCGGCTCGCATCCCACGCTACGTCGCATTGGCGCTGTTGGGACGCGCGATGGGCGTCAACGCGATGGATTACCTGAAGCATCATGCATGGCATCTCCTCGGGTTCGCGGTCGCCCTTCTCGCGCTACTGATGATCGTGATGCGATACGCCGACAAGCGCACTGCTATTGCGAGAGAGTGAAGTGCACTTCGATCGGGGCGATCACCTCTACGGGCTCGCCGTTTAACAGGGTCGGCGAGTATACCCATTGCCGGACCGCATCCAGCGCGGCAGCCGTGAGCATTGGGTGGCCGCTCACGACCTGCAGGTTGATGACTCGGCCCGCACGTGAGATCACTCCTTCGAGGCGCACTGTTCCTGCGAGTCGCATCTGACGTGCCAGCGGCGGATACACCGGCATGACACGTTTTACCAGTTTCGCTTCGAGGACATTCCCGCCGAGTTTGACCACCTTCGGCGCGGGTGGCACATGGGACACAGCGCGAGGAGGCGGTGGCGATGGAAGCGTGACAGCAGCGTTTGTCATTGCGCCGATCGAACCGAAAATACCATCGCTGCCCGATGCTGTGCCTATCGATGGAGCTTGTGCGATCATCTCCGGCCCATCCTGAATGATGGGCACACCAACCGGAATGTGAGTCGGCGCCACGAACGGCCGAACCGGGGAGAACTTCAGTTGTGACGGTGAACTTGTTGCTCCGCGATGACTGGCGACAATAGTAATCGCTTTGGGTATACGCGGCATAGGCGGAATTGGCTGGGGCAGAGATATCGCTCCGAGCTTGTCTACTGTCAGTATCGAAATCACGACCGCGACCGTCAGGCCGAGTGCTTGCAATGTGAATGAGAGAGCCATTGAGCGCCACATGCTCAATCAGACACCACGCTCAAACCGCGAGTTCCACAGGTTCCCGTACAATGGTCACGTGCAGAAACAAGTATCCCGTCGCGCGCTTCTCGGCGGCGCGGCCATGGCCCCGTTCATGTCCCTCGCAGCGACCAAGTCAACCGACATCCGGGTCGATAGTGTGACCTTCGACTTCGAGGACTTCAAGTACCGCACGCCGATCAAGTTCGGCGGCACTGAAGTGGATCGCGTCACGCTGCTGAATGTCAACACGACAGTCAGGAATGCAGCCGGCAAAGTCGTCCAGGGTTTCGGATCGATGCCTCTTGGCAACGTATGGTCATTCCCTTCGAAGACTATGTCGTACGACACTACGCTAAACGCGATGAAGGTGCTGGCTGCACGCATTGGCAAGATCACAAATGGCTACAAAGAATTTGGCCATCCTGTCGACATTAACTGGGACCTCGAGCCGCTGTATCTAAAAGCCGCGGATGAGGTATCGAAGGAACTCAAACTCGAGCAGCCGATTCCCAAGTTATGCACACTGGTCGTCGGCAGTCCCTTCGACGCGGCGATACATGACGCGTTCGGTAAACTGCACGGCCGAAGCACCTATCAGACCTACGGGCCGGACCTTATGAGGCACGATTTGTCGAAGTATATAGGCCCGGAGTTCAAAGGCGAGTACCTGGAGCGCTACGTGATGAAGACTCCGAAAGCGTCCATGCCGCTCTACCACCTGGTAGGCGCCGTTGACGCCATCGTTGCGGACGACATCAAGAAAAGTATCGGGGACGGGCTTCCCGAGACTCTCCCCGAATGGGTGAGATACAACGGCATCACGCACATCAAGATCAAGCTCAACGGCGAGGACTTGAAGTGGGATACCGACCGTGTTCTGCGCGTGGATAAGACGGCGCCGACCGCCCACCATTTCTCGCTCGACTTCAATGAAAAGTGTCCGAACGTAGACTATCTGGTCGAGATGATGCGGACGATCAAACAGAGAACCCCATCGGGATTTGAGAAGATCCAGTACGTCGAACAGCCCACGAAGCGGGATCTTCAAGCCGACCGAAAAAATGTGATGCATGAAGCAGCCAAGCTTCGCCCTGTGGTCATCGATGAGTCACTCACGGATAAAGAGATGCTGATGCTTGCACGCGAGATGGGCTACTCGGGCACTGCTTTGAAGGCGTGCAAAGGACAAGCACAGGCGCTGCTGATGGGCGCCGTCGCGCAGAAGCACAAGATGTTCCTCTGTGTCCAGGACTTGACGTGCCCGGGCGCATCGTTGATTCATTCCGCCGGACTAGCCGCCCACGTCCCCGGTGTTGCGGCTATTGAGGCAAATGCCCGGCAGTACGTCCCCATTGCGAACAAGGATTGGGAGAAGAAGTTTCCGGGCATCTTTGTCGTCAAGAATGGCCAAATGAAAACCGGTGTACTCACCGGTCCCGGGCTCAGTGCGGTGTAGCCGCCGAAAGAATGGAGCCGTCTTTCATTCGGGCAGTGCGATGCCCGAACGCAGCGGCTTCAGGATTATGCGTGATCATGATGATCGTCTGTCCCAACCGTTCGTTCAAATCGCGCAATAGCGAAGAACCCGCTCGGAATTCTCGGTATCGAGATTGCCTGTGGGCTCATCGGCCAGAAGAATAGCCGGATTATTCACGATGGCCCGGGCGATCGCGACGCGCTGCTGTTCGCCGCCTGAAAGAGCCCGGGGCTTGTGGTGGAGGCGGTTCAAAATGCCAAGCATCCTCAGCGCGTCTTCAAAGTGCGGGTCCTTCGATCCATTGCGCGACTTCCGCCATGCTCCGCGCAAGCGTCGATATTGTCATCCGCGGTCAGCGTCGGTAGAAGATTATATTTCTGAAATACGAAGCCGATCGATTGCTTACGAAGATCGGTACGATCGGACTCGACATCTGCGCAGGTCCGGCCGTCGATCGTCATATGACCGGCGGTGGGAGGCGTCAATCCGCCAATGACGTTGAACAGGGTCGACTTGCCGGAGCCTGAGTGGCCAACGATCGCAAGAAATTCGCCACGGCGAACGTCGAGGTCCACACCTCGAAGCGCGTGCACGTCGACATCCCCGACGTGAAAGGTCTTTCGCAGTTCGCGAGCCGAGATGATGGTATCACTCATACGCCAGGGCCTCAATCGTGTCTTGACGGGCGGCTTTGGTTCCGGGATACATCGCCCCGAGCATTGCCGCCTGAAAGTGAGATCAGTCCCGCCCACCCCACCAGTCCGGGACGGAGATGACCGGCAGAGAGGCGGGAACCAGCGATATGATGGCCCACCTTGCAACGTAGGAAAGTCCGATGCCTAGTATGCACCCTATCAACGCCAGGATGAATGTCTCGCGCATCAACATTCCTATAATGTACCCGGGCGATGCTCCGAGTGCTTTCAGGATGCCTATCTCGCGCGTCCGCTCAAGAACTGCGGTGTACATTGCAAGAAACACCACCAGGAATCCGAACACAACGGCAAGTCCGACCACCGTCATAATGAAGGCGTTCAATCCCGGAACGTTATCCGGCGTGATTAGCGACAGAAATTCATCCATCGAATAGATCTGGTAATCGGGCAAGACTTTCTTTAGATTCGCCAGCGCGGCGCCCAGATTCCTGGGATCATCTACCTTGACGTAGATCATGGTGATCTTGTCATTATTCGAAGTGAGATCCTGTAAGATCTTCTTTTCGACAAAAGCCTTCGATAGCTTGCCGGGCCCGACGATACCCCGCACCGTCCAGTTGTGGTTCGCCAACTCGACTGTATCGCCGACCTTTAACTTCCGCTGTTGTGCGAAATTCTCGTCAATGAGAATGTCATCCGGCGATTTGAAAGGGCCGCCTCGGCGATAATCGAGGCCGCCGCTCATTTTGTCGAACCGGTCGATGTCAATACCTGTGATGCTTTCGAGACCACCGATTCCGTGAACGACAATGCCTTGCGCGAGGGCGACATGCGGTTGCTTCTCGATAAACGGCACAAATTTTTCCGACATCGGAGCGCCGCTCATGCCAATAACTGCGGTGCCGGGCGGGCGTATCAGTATATCGGCGCCGACACCTCTGGTTCTCGTCTGACTCGCCTCGATCAAGCCACGGCTCAGGCCCACGATCGTCAGGACCAGCGTGACTTGTAATCCGATAGCCAGGACCGTGAGGAGAGTTCTGAGCGGTCGGTGCTTCAGGTTCTCAACTACAAGCTTCGTAACCAAGCTACTATTGTACGGTTCGTTTGTTCCTGCTCCGCCCCCTCACGGTTGCAGGTCGTTACAATCCCGCCAAAGCTTTGAAATTCTGGGCAAACATTTTTTGAACATCGCGTTGGATATGCTTCGCAGTCAGGGGGAAGCCGTCGAGAGTGAGTTCCATGTACTGGTTGAAGAGAACGTCCGCGATCACGCGCCGCGAGTGTGTCCATTTATAAATAAGTTGTTCCAGAATGCGGGAGTCCGAGTGCTGCGGAATCATGCTGGTTCCGAGCATTTCGAGCCGCTCCGAGGTAATTTCGGCGATGATCGAGGGATTATTCAGAAACCACCAGCAGCCAAAAGGCATCAGGTTCGCAAACTTGCGGGCAAGTACACAAAGTTCGTGCTGGTTCTCGCGGGAAAGCACTGTAACCATGAAACGGTTTTCCGGATGATCACGGCAGATTGCTTCGACGCTAGACAGATCGGCGCGAGAAACGCTATCCCCGGCATCGCCCAACAGAGGATTGATCTGACGCTTGACGCCGATCATCATCGCAAAGGGCAGATTGTGCGCCTTTGCGGTCGGAACGACCACGTCCCGCAATACCATGGATCTAGGCGAATCGTCAGGATACATGAAATCGTACGGCAGTGAAACGGCCATGTAGAGGGGCTTCATGCGACCGATCCATTCGTCGAGGAATCTGCGGGCGTCCGCGCTGCCGGCGAACTTCTCTCGTTTCGCGACGTTGGTCCAATCGTTGATCAACGGGTCCATCCGCAGCGCGGCGTGGAAACGCTTGTCGCGATATCCATCCCCTCGCCAAACCTTCGATTCGATCGGGTTAAACGGATCATTCGTCATGACGACATCCGTCACCATTGCGATATCGAACACGTTGGTGATGTGCTCTTCAACATCGACGGAAGCAAAATACTCACGCGCCTCGGTCAGAGTCTCGGCGCCGGGGTCAAGTCCGAGGGCCCTCATGACACAGACCACACCTCGACATGCTTCAGAGATGGGGGTGTTCTTTACAAACAGAGTGTCCCAGATGAGGTCGGCCTGCTGTTGCTTGGTCAGCGCCCAATAATCGCCAGGTTTGATCGGATGAGATCGAAACAACTCGGCGATGAGATAGTGATACCGGACCAGTTCATCGATCCCCCACAAACACAATTCACCGAACTCGGGCGGCGAAAGATGAGTATGGATGTCGAATACGGGCGTGCCATTTATTGCTTCGTCAATGGCATGGAGGAGGGCGTCGGCGTTGTCGTCGTCAAAAGTCAATACGGTATCTTCGGGCATCTATTGTCCTTTGGGTCGGCCCAGCGGTCATTGAGAATGATCGGGGTCCAGCCTGGCCGTGACGGGTCCTGATCATAGGCGTATCCAGCGAGTTGCTTGTATAACTCCCTCTACTGTAAGAGTTTATCTCGGTTTATTTTGACTCCCAATCCAGCGCCGGACGGCAATCGAATCGCGCCATTTTCGTAGGCATCAGCCCGCCTTCGATGATGTCGTCGATGAGATGGTGATAGTGCGCGTCGGCTGCAATGGAGAGATTCGGATCACTGCGCCGAGGTGAAGCATGCTGGCGAGTTGAATGCCGAGTTCGCCGGACGAATGCACGGCGACACCGAGTTGAAACGTTTCACAAACACCCTGCTGGCTTTTATACACTGGCGAATGCCTCCCCAGAACGTGGTATCCAGGAGGATCACATCTACCGCGATGTTGAGTGTGTTCGCGGCGAGTTGCTCAAAGTTGACCACAACGTAGCGAGCGGTACCCGGATCATCTGCCGCGTGCGCCGCATTCCGTTCAGACCGTACACGGGTCCTCGAGGTAATCGTTGTTCAATCCTCCGATGCGCTGGCCGAAGCGGATGGCCTGTTCGGTTGACCAGGTAGCGTTGGGATCGAAACGCACTTTGTCGCCTGGGAACGTTTCGGCGAGCGCGCGATACAGCTCAATCTCGTGGTCAGGATGAAAGACACCGGCTTTCATCTTATGGGTGGTGAAACCGTAGCGCTGCTTTACATATGTCGCGTTGCTGATGACCTGCACTTACCCGCGGTTCGACAAGCTCGCCTCGATTTGCCTCAGCATCGCGGTTTGCCGCTCCTGCTGCGCGTCAGTTCTACAGAAGCGAGTCTCAACTCTTCCAATTTTCGCGTGAAGTGAAAGGATATCCACTTCGGTTTTCAACTTCACGTGACAATCCTGCTGAGCGGCAACCCCTGACTGTGACGGCCTGGCGGTTCTGACTCATCATGATAATCGGAGGTTGGAGAGCGGCCAGGCATGGCAGGACCAGGTTCAAACGGATGAACTGACATGGGTCAAACGGCCTGGCAGAGTTTCTGTTTACAAAGATTTATACCAACATCAATCCGACGAACATGAATATGAAGGGCCAGCTGCCCCCAAAAGACGCAACCCTATCTGGTGTTCGTTCGCGAAACGTAAGCTGGTCCCGATACTGATCCGGGTCACGACTCACGTGTCGCCCGTTTGCGAGGTGCGCGGGAACGTGGAGTTCTCGCTCGCCTAAGCGGCGAAGCTGTTTAAGTAGGTTTTCAGAGCTATCGTGTTTTGCTGATCCCTCAGAAGTCATGGAGTAGACCTCACATGTTCCGCTGCAGTCCCTTCCCGGTCAGCGTTCGGCGCAATCGTCAGCCCTGCTTCCAATGCGCGTTTGTTCCGTTACCGGATACTCTGTATTGTCAGCCATGGAATTTCACATCCGGGAGCGGCAGCTTGTTCTTTTACTCTTCTCCATTCTTCTTGTTCTCGCCCTCTTTCCGTACGTGCAAGGGAGCCTGTTCACGGACATACTGCTGAACGTGCTCCAGGCCGTAATTGTCGTGTCTTGCATATTAGTCGTCAGCACGACCGGAAGCATTTCGTGGTCGCGTTTGCACTTGGTTCTCTGTCGCTTTTCTCCGGTGGGTGCCCCGGTCGCAGGAGGGTTTCGTACCCTTCGTAATGGCGAGTATCGGAGCCGTCGCGTTCTATGCATTCGCTATAGTGATGATCTGCGGCTATGTCCTTGAAGATGACGACGTAACGCTGGACAGGCTGGCAGGCGCTCTCTGCTCCTACATGTTGATCGCGTTTCTGTGGACAGAGGCCTACGACTTGTTCGAATATCTTCATCCTTACTCGTTCATCGCGCTTCCAGACAAGCATTACAGACAAGAGTGGCCCGATCTTCTCTACTTCAGTTTCACTACGCTCACGGGCGCAGGATACGGTGATATCCGCGCCAGGCACAGCGCAGGCGCGCTCGGCGAGCTATCCTTGAATCCGTGACCGGCGTGTTCTATGTTGCCGTGATGATTGCGCGACTTATGGGTCTCCACATTTCGAATCGATCACGCAAGCGTTAGCTTCATGTCGGTTGCCTTACCGTGTCTCGTCGCTTGTGCAAACCGAGCACCCACGCCGACCGTTCTCCTCATCGCGAGTACCGGCAAAGCGCTGAACGCTAAAGCCAAGGCAGCAGAAATGAGCACTTCAATAATGCCGAGTTCTGTCGCGATGGGCGCCGATCGAGTAGTGAGCGATCAGTCGCTTAGCGACCTCCTTCGCAAGGGACGGCTCAAGGCCGCGCGCAATGTAGATGGCCGTCAATTCCCCGTTGGGGCTTTCGTAATCTGTTGCCACTTCGGAACATCCCTACGCCAGTTCGGCATTCTCGTCATTCGCTCCCAACGCGACAGTACGAAACGAACCGGTGCTTCCCGTGCGATTGAAATTCTTTATGGCGCGCCCTCATTCGACAGGCTCATTTAACCGAGACCGTAGCCGATTCACGCAACTGCAGTCCTGTCATCATCAGAACATGAGTTCATCCCGCCAACGGCGATGCCGGATGTGCCTGAGCAGCCGCGATTCCATTTGTCCCATTTCTCCGGTACGTAACAACCTTGCTGGAAAAAGAATCCTATTTCTTAATGCTGATCCGGTCGATTCTTCTGGTCGCGGTTGCGGCCTCTCTCAGCGCGCAGCCGGCGCCTCCCGCGCAGGCCAAACTGGCAACGAACGATGTGCGAGAAGCCCCGCGGGGCACTCCTCGGATACCTGGACGCATGCCGTCAGGGAGACTATCGGCGCGCGGCCTCCTTCCTCAATATTCGTAAGGAACACAGACGATCAAATACTCCCGAAGCTCTCGCACTCCAACTCAAACAGATCCTTGATCGTAAGCTGCTGCAAGATCCTAGCGCCATCAGCAACACTCCTGAAGGTGACTTGACGGATGGCCTCGAGCCTCAGTTCGAACTGATCGGTACCGTAAAGCAGGAAAACCGAAACGTGGATCTCCTGCTCGAACGTGTGCAGCTACCCGAAATTGGTGACGTCTGGCTGGTCTCCGCGAGCACCGTTAGTTTGATCCCAGTACTCCACGCCGATATTGGCAGCAACCCTGTGGAGCCATACCTTCCGGAGTGGATGCTACGAGAGGGCGCGTTCGACACGGCGGTCTGGCAGTGGTTTGCGCTGCTGCTCCTGACACTCCTTGCGCTTCTATTCGGGCACGTACTAGCGCGCGTGCTCATCCGATCTCTACGCCCTCTCGTCCGGCGAACGCAAACAGAACTTGACGATAATCTGATCGAGTCCGTACGACGGCCGATGCAATTGCTGATCGCGCTATCGGCGTATCGTGCAGGCATCGTATGGATCGCCCCATCTTATCTTCTGCGAACGTATCTCGGCCGCATGCTGACGGGACTCATCTATCTTGCGATTGCCTGGGTTTTCGTAAGCCTTGTTGACGTGGTCACGAAGAAGCTGTTGGCCGCGATGTCAGGGCGGCAGAGAACGACAGTTGCTTCGATCATGCCGCTAACCAGGCGGACGTTGAAGGTTATAGCCATTGGCATCGCTATACTCGCCACGCTCAGCAGTTGGGGCTATGACACGACGGCACTACTCGCAGGACTTGGTGTCGGCGGCCTGGCTGTCGCGTTAGCTGCACAGAAGACGATCGAAAATCTGTTCGGAGGTATCGCGGTGACCACCGATAAACCGGTGCTGGTCGGCGACTTTTGTAAATACGGCGACAAGGTAGGCGTCGTCGAAGATATCGGGCTGCGTTCCACCCGAATTCGAACGCTTGACCGCACTGTTGTGACCGTTCCGAACGGGGACTTTTCATCGCTGCAGATCGAGAATTTCGGTCGTCGCGACAAGATGTGGTTCCATCCGATACTGCAACTCCGTCGAGATACTACACCCGAACAACTGCAGTCGATATTGCCCAAGATGCAGCAGCTACTTTTAAACCATCCCAAAATCGAGCGCACGCCGCGTGTACGCTTTCTTGCCATCGGACCTCAGTCGTTGGATGTGGAAATCTTCTCATATGTGCTAACGGACAATTATGACGAGTTCCTCGTCGTCCAGGAGGAGTTGCTGATCCGTCTACTGCAGCTCATCGCCGCGGAAGGAACAGGATTGGCGGTACCAACGCAGTTAACGGTTCTGAGTCGGGATCCCTTACGGCCCGATCCTAATGAAAAGCTTTAGCCAAACAGTTCTCCGTACGGGAGCCAGAACCTCCCACGTGGCGCCCGGTTTGATTACCGTGATCTTCCCATCCAAGTTGACGAAGTAGATCTTTCCATCGCCGCTATGGGAGATACGTAGTAGTCGTTCAGTCGGCAATCACTGATAACTCGGCCAGACTGCGGATCGAAGGTCGACAGAATCCCCCCATTGCCTATCAGGTACGAAATTCCATCGTATAAAAGAGGACGTATGGCATCCCCTTGGTCGATCGCCACTGAACGCGGGTCTTACTGACGTCGCCCTTGCCCCCGAAATTAGTTCTGATCAGACCGCCGGGGCGTGGTTCAGGATTGAACGCCCGATCGAACTCGTCTTGCGTCACTATGCCATCGTTGTTACCACTATTCTTATCCATCGATTTGAAGATTCGCTGCATGATCTTCACCTTCGGATCATCCTCCACCTCAGTCAGCTCAACTCTCCCATCTTTGTTCTTGTCGAACGGGCCGCCGAACTGCGCGAAACTCGATATTCCACTCGCATCAGCAGGCTCGATCGCTGTTAGACCGAGTCAGCCGCCACAAGTGGCAAAGCTGCCGGACCGTAGGTCACGCCGCGTGCCCACGAGATCTTGCGACCTGTCTTAACGTCATATGATGTCAGTTCGACCGCCCCCGCAACGATCACCTCCATGCGACCGTTGTGTTCGTGTAGCGAAGGTGTGGCATACGATCCTAAGAACCCGATGGGACGGTCCGCTTTCCAGAATTGTTTGCCGCTCTTAGCGCTATACGCGGCTACAAACGTCTGCTCCGGAATATCAGGAGGATGACATTGCCTTCGTCGTACACCGGCGGACGGCGATACCTTGAATCGCTCCGAACGAGCCGAGCGGCACACGCCAGAATTCCTTACCATCGGTGTCGAAGGCGAGGTGCCAGAGTTCAGGGAAGAATACGATTACAGTGCGGTCGTCAGTCGCCGGGCTCGGTGTTGCACTGCCGTTCATCGCATTGACGATGTCCGCCCGAACCTTCGCATCGCTTTCCGCCAGATCAGCTTGCCCGACGACGCGTCGAATGCCATCAGTATTCGATCGTCCACCTCCTCCCCCGTGAGATAGGCGAGGAGTTTCCTTTGGGAATTTTCGTTTCCAAACCAGGTTTTTTGCGGGACCGAACTCCGCCGGAACTGGACCGTCTGGGGAGAAATCCCGGTTCCGTTCGGCCCACGGTAGCGAGTCCAGTCCGCGCCACTCACGTTGGACCGCGATCAGCGTAAGACAAGAAAGCAGTGCACGCATGACTCTCGTGAATAGACGGTCATGTTTTCATTTATTAGCAGCGACGCGGGATAGGCGCCGTAGAACGCCTCTCCATCACCGATTACGGCCGGATATCGTAGGAGATAGGCGTGCAGCGCCGGGCTGGCCCGAACGCGGCGTTGCGGTCGTCGATCACAGTATGTCGATTCGCCCGCTGCGCAACGAGCGTCAGTTCGAAGCATTACCACCACCACACCGGACACGAAGGTTTCAGTAAGATAGGTTCGTCACATGAACTCGGATTTTGAGAAGGCGCCGATGACTGATGCTGATACTTTGCGCGAGCGGTACGGCCAACCAATGGAGCGCGCACGGTTGAAATCGATCCGCAAGCTGGACAAGCATTGCCGCAAATTCATCAGTATTTCGCCCTTCGTATGTCTTGGCACAAATGGAGAGAGTGGATCCGACGTCACACCACGTGGAGATCGACCGGGCTTCGTGCACGTGGTGAACGACGTCACGCTTGCTATACCGGATTGGCCGGGGAACAACCGATTGGACTCACTGATGAACATTGTCGCGAATCCCCAAGTCGGGTTGTTGTTTCTGGTTCCCGGGGTGGATGAAACGCTGCGCGTCAATGGTACAGCCAAGGTGACTTTCGATCCCGAGGTGCTTTCCGGCTGGGAAGTAAACGGGCGCAGTCCGAAGTCAGCTATCGTCGTTACGGTCGAAGAAGCGTTCCTGCATTGCGGGAAAGCTCTGATACGATCTCGCCTTTGGCACGACGACTACCGAGTGAATCGCGAGGATTTGCCTTCCTATGGACGGATGTTGAAGGATCAGATCGAAATCTGTGACTCGGCGGAAGAGATCGAAGCCTCGGTTGCTCAGGGGTATAAAGAGCGACTGTATTAATGCAAAACGTCACACGATCGCGGAGCGTTCGTCTGCGTTGCTCCGCGACCGCGCGCTGGGCGCCTAGTCCTTCGTGTGCCAGTGAAATGACTTTTGGGATATGAGCCAGTTCCCGTCCACTTTGATAAGTTGGAAGAGGTCGGACAGCGTGGCTCCTGAGGCGCCGGCGAGTTTGCCCGTCATGTTTTCTACCTCCATGCTTACCGACGCGATGGTGTTGTGGACGTCCACATTTGTGACCCGGAACCGGATGTCTGAGGCAGGCCCGTTGGCGTCAACCCAGTCGAAGAGCATCTGTATCGGGCCTGCCAGCAAAGTTCCATCGTAGTGACCATAAAACGTGCAGCCCTCGTGGAACGCTGGCTTGATTAGAGCGCTGCTGCCCGTTCGAACACCCTCCGTATACCTGTTCATAACGTTAACGATCGCGTCGAACTCAGAGATCCTCGAACCGCTGGTCCCGATGCTGATAGCGGATGCTGAACCACTCATCTCGTCTCCTTTCGTATCTCCGTTACCTGAGATAACCCAGAGAAGCATATCGTATCACTGCGAGCAACTGAAGATACGAGCGATTACTGCCATCCGCCTCCGACGGCACGATAAAGCTGGACCACAGCGAGCCGTTCCGCCAAACGCAGTTGCGCGAGCCCGAGTTCGCCCGAGAAGAGGTTTCGCTGCGCATCGAGCACCTGAAGATAGCTATCCAATCCACCCTTATAGCGCAGAGTGGATAACCGAACCGTGTCCTCGAGAGCCGTAACGAGTTGCTCCTGCTCGGCGCGCTGACTGCGAGTCCTTGCATAGCCGATAAGCGCGTCTGAGACTTCTCGCAGGGCGTTATAAATCGATTGCTCGTACGTGACGAGCAATTCACGCTGCTGTGCCTCCGTCAGGCGGACTTGGTTCCGGATCTGGCCGGCCCGGAAAATCGGCATTAACGCAGTTGGGGCAAGTGAGTAGACGCGTGCCGGAGCCGTTGCAATCTCCGTCAATGCGCGACTCTGTCCGCCCGCAAAGGCTGTCAACGAAATTTGCGGAAAGAATAGCGCACGCGCTGCCCCGATCTGGGCGTTTGCGGCAATCAGATTTTGCTCGGCCGCCCGTATATCAGGCCGGCGCTCGAGCAATGCCGACGGCATCCCGGCCGGGAGTTCAGGAGGTACAGGAACCTGGTCCAGCCTGCGGCCACGTGGCTGGTCCGACGGTGTACTGCCAAGCAAAAAGCTGATCAGGTTCTCGGTCTGGCCGATTCCTCGCTCCACAGCTTCCACTTGCGTAGCGGTCGTATGAATCAACTGTTCAGCCTGCCGAACATCCAGTCCGGATGCGGCGCCTTGCTTGCGTCGTAACTGTACGATCCGAAGACTTTCATCGGCGGACTCTCGCGTCTTTCGGCTGATCTGGAGTTCCAGCTCATACTCTAAAAGCTGGAAGTAGGCGCTCGTGAGGTCGGCGACGAGAGCGACATTGACGGCGTGGCGTCCCTCCTCACTGGCGAGATAGCGGGCTCGCGCCGCTTCGGTCAGGCGTCGAAGGCGTCCCCACAGGTCGACTTCCCAGGACGAGAGCGGCTCCTAGCTGCGTGAAGCTCGCGCTAAGATTGGTGCCGACGGGAACGAAACGAATCGAACCCCACGAGGACTGGCGAACCGAGCTGAATTGAGCTTGAATATCGACGAACGGGAACTGATCCGCGCGTGTGATTCCGAGTTGCGCCCGAGCTTGCTGGACACGTTCCGCGGCAATACGCACATCGAAGTTCCGGTCGAGCGCGGTGCGTATTAACTGGTTCAACGTGTCATCGCCGAACAAGGCATCCCACTTCGTGTCCGCGAGCGAAGGCGGCGCAGGAGTCGCCGGCGGGGACCCACGAAATGTTTCCGGGACGGCAACCTGGGGCCGCTTATAGTTGGGCCCGACAGCACATCCGGTCAAAGAAATCGCGAGGATGGCGGCGATAGCTTGTTTCATCATTGCGCCGGCTCCACCGCCGGTTGTGGTTCAATTGCGGGTGTTCGGCGCTCCACCCATTGTTGGATCAGAACATATAGCACAGGCACGATAAAGATCGTGAGGAATGTCGCCGTAATCATGCCGCCAAAAACGGCCGTACCGAGAGCGCGCCTGGCTCCAGAGCTGGCGCCGGTCGCGATCACCAGCGGCAATACGCCGAGGATAAACGCAAACGATGTCATCAGAATCGGCCGCAAGCGTAGGCGCGCGGCTTCGCTTGCGGCATGGAGAATAGAGTCACCGTGATCGCGTCTCTCCTTAGCAAACTCAACGATAAGAATGGCATTCTTCGCCGACAATCCAATCAGCGTAACGATGCCGATTTGCGTGTAGATGTCATACGGGTAAGACCGCAGCCAGACGCCTAGCAGTGCGCCAAAGATGCCAAGGGGTAGCGCGAACAGCACAGCCAACGGGATCGACCAGCTCTCGTAAAGGGCAGCGAGGAAGAGGAACACCAGAACCGCTGCGAATCCGAAAATGGCTCCCTCGTTACCTTGCGCCTTCTTTTCCTGATACGTAGTGCCAGTCCATTCAAAATCGAAGCCGCGTGGCAGCGTAGCCGCGGCGACTTCCTCCATCGCTTGTGTGGCTTGGCCGCTGGAATACCCCGGTGCTGGGGCGCCCAGAATCTGAATAGCGCGGAATCGGTTATAGCGGTAGACAACGTCCGGACCCGTCGAGGGTTCGACGGACGCGAGCGTCGACAGGGGCACCATCTCTCCATGCGAGTTCCGAACGAAGAATCGTTGCACGTCGGTAGGTTCGTTTCGGAAAGATGGCTCGGCTTGGACTAGCACCTGCCAGACGCGACCAAAAAGGTTGAAGTCGTTCACGTACAGTCCACCGAGGAAGGTCTGTAACGTGTTATACGCGTCCGTCAATGACACGCCGAGCGTCAGGAGTTTGTCGTTGTTCATCGCAACGGCGTAAGTTGGCACGTCCGGACGGAATGTACTGATCACGTTAGCGAGTTCAGGTCGCCTGCGCGCAGCGGCAACCAGATTCTCAGCCGCGTTGGCTAGAGCGCGGCGATATCACCGCCGCTGCGGTCCTCCAGCATGAACTGGAAACCGCCGGTAGGGCTGAGTCCAAGGATCGGGGGTAGGCCAAATGCGAACGAAAATGCTTCCGGAACTCTCGCAAACTGCGCCTGCGCCTGGCCGAGAATGGCCTGGATTTGTGTTTCCTTGCTGTGGCGATCATCCCACGGCTTCAACGTGGCGATCAAAGTCGCGACGTTGGAGTTCGATGTTCCCGTCGCAATATCCAGTCCGCCCAGGACGAAATACGTGTCAACACCCGGCAGCCGGCTGGTGATGCCTTCGATCTTGCGAACAGCGGCATCGGTCCGCTCGGTCGATGCTCCATCGGGTAGACGAATCGACACGAAGAATGCACCCTGGTCTTCGTTCGGCAGGAAGCCGGACGGCAAACTGCGGAACAATCCGCCAGTCAGCAATGTAAATGCGACCAGTGCGATCACCGCGAAGGCCGACCGCCGGATCAGGAATCCAACCGACTGACATATATTTGCGATTAGTCCAATCGAAGCCGCGGTTGAATAAGCCAAAACCTCGAGCGAGCAGAGCCGCGAGATTGTTTATGCGGGCCGCAGCAGCATCGATGCCAGCGCCGGACTTAGCGACAACGCGCTGAATGCGGACAAGCAGCACCGAGACCGCGATGGTAAGCGCAAACTGCTTATAAATCTGACCGCTGATGCCGCCGATGAAAGCAACAGGAATGAACACGGCTGCAAGAATAAACGCGATCGCCACAACCGGCGCAGACACCTCATTCATCGCTTGAATGGTCGCCTCGCGCGCGGACATGCCGTCGTCGATGTGACGTTGCACTGCTTCAACGACAACGATCGCGTCGTCCACCACGATACCGATCGCAAGCACGAGACCGAACATGCTCGTGATATTGATCGAGAATCCAAGCAGCGGGAAGAGAGCGAACGTGCCGATTACCGCTACAGGAACGGTAAGCAGCGGGATCAACGTCGCTCGCCAGCTTTGTAGGAAGACAAACACTACGAGAATCACGAGCAACATCGCTTCGATGAAGCGTCTCTTACCACGTCCTTGATCGCCGTGCGCACAAACATCGTCGAATCATAAGGAACGACGTAGTCGATACCCTGCCGGAAACGTTCGCTTGGCTTGCTTCATGAACTCCTGGACCGCATTCGCGGTTTCCACGGCGTTCGCGCCGGGCGAAAGGAAGATGATGACGTTCCCGGAGGGCGCCCGTTCAAGCCGGCTGAAGCTGCCGTAACTCTGTGCGCCAAGTTCTACCCGCCCTACATCACTCACGCGAAGCAGCGATGCATCTGGCTGGGACCGGATTACGATGTCCTCGAACTGCGATGGATCCGTCAGGCGACCCGGCGCGCTTACCGCGTACTGGAAATCCGTGCCTTGCGGTGTAGGCGCTTGACCGATAGCTCCCGCGGGATTCTGCCGGTTTTGCGCCTGTATGGCTGCGCTGATGTCGGTCGCGTTCAACCGAGCGTCAGACATTCGATCCGGGTCGACCCACACACGCATGGAGTAAACCTGCTGAGATGCGAGCCGCGACTCGCCCACGCCCGGCGATGCTGCCAAGCTGGTTTACAAGGTTGATCTGCGCGTAATTGGTCGAGGAACAGCGAGTCATAACGCTGGTCCTTGGACACCAGAGCCACGGCCATCAGGAACGCGCTTGATACCTTGCGGACGGTCACGCCTTGACGCTGGACCTCGGGTGGCAAGTCGGGGCAAAGCTACATTCACTCGATTTTGCGTTTGGACGGCAGCCGTGTCGGGAGTCAGTTCCAGCTCAAATGTCACATTGATGATGAGTTGGCCGTTGTTGCCGCTAGTCGACTGGTAGTACAGCATACCGTCGAGACCGACAAGTTGCTCCTCGATCGGTTGCGCGACAGTCTTCTCCAGGTCCTGAGCGTTCCCACCCAGATAATTGGCAGTGATCTGAACCTGCGGCGGAACTACCTGAGGAAAGGACGCGATCGGCAGGTTTGGAATCGCGACCGCTCCGAGAATGATGATGATGATCGCGATGACCATCGCGAAGACTGGGCGGTCGATGAAAAAGCGCGCCATTCTCGATTACTCGCTCTTCTCCGCAGCAGGCGCTGCATTCGCTTTCTGGTAAGGAATCGGTCGGACGGGAACGCCGGGACGGACCGACAATAGTCCCTCGACTACGACACGATCGCCGGGACGAAGGCCTTGCTCGATAATCCAGTTGTCGCCAACTCGCTCGCCGGTTTTCACCGGTCGAGCTTCGATCTTGTCGCCGGCGCCGACTGTATATACGGATCGGATGCTTTGATTCTGCTGCACAGCGCGCTGCGGCACGATGATGACACCCTGCCGCTGCCTCGTCTCGAAACGGACCCGGCCAAACTGCCGGGTAGCACCACACGCTCCGGATTAGGGAATCTCGCCTGAACTTCCAGCGTCCCTGTCCGAGGATCGACCTGATTGAGCGCATTCTCGATTTTACCGGCATGAGGGAACTTCGTGCCGTCGGCGAGAAAGAGTTCGAGCGGAGGACCGGCGCCTTTCGCACTATGCTTCAAACGCTCGTACTCCAGATACTGCGACTCGCTGAGTTTGAAACGAACCCAAATGGGGTCAAGCGGCACGACTGTCGTCAGCGGCTGCGCCGAATTCGCTGTCACTAGTCCCCCGACTGGGGCGAGAGTGTCACCCACACGCCCGCTTATGGGCGAGCGAACCGTGCCGTAGTGAAGGTTGAGGTTAGCGGTACTCAATGAGCCACGTTGTTGCTGCACCCGGCCCTCGGCGGATTGTACTTGTGTATCCGTGTTGAGACGCGCCTGCTTCACATTCGCTTCGTTCGCGCGAACATTCGATTCAGCGGCGCGAAGTGCCGCGGTTGCTGCGTCCAGATCCTGCTGCGCGGCGGCGTCCTGCTGCACAAGTGGCTTCAGCCGCTCGAAATCCTGCTGCGCCTTGATCAGGTTTGCCCTTGCGGCCTCGAGGTTTGCTTCGGCCTGCAACAGTGAAACTTGCTGTTTCGCAAAGCTGAGGTCGGCCTCTGCCTGTCGGACGGAGCCCTGCGCCTGGTCTACCTGCGCACGGTACGGTCGCAAATCGAGGATATAAAGAGGTTGGCCGGCCTGCACTTGCTGTCCGGGTTTAAACAACCATTTATCAATGTATCCGTCCACACGAGCCCGCACCTCTACCAAATCGCGCGCATACGTCTGGGCAGGATACTCCGCGAAAATCGGGGTATCTTCCGGGGCAACCGTTGTTATTTCCACGGTCGGCGGCGGCGGCGCCGGCGCGTTTTGCTGCGCCTTTGACGTGCATGCGCTAAAGCTGAGGGTGAGCGTCAGAAAAAGAACTCCCGCCGTGAGCGGGATAGGTAGTTTGGGCCGTTTGCCCTGAAGAATCCTAGTGACCGACTGGTCAGCCATATTTGCTAGTGTAGCCTTTCCACAGCTCTACAATCTATAAAGATGCTGAATTTTCCTCGAAGGACGCAAGGTTTCCTTGCTATTTTAGTTACAGATGCCTTACCATAACGGTTACTGACCAAGCAGTCAGAATTAGGGATGGCGACCAACAAACCACGGCGGAAAGACCTCCCGGAAAACCGTCGGGCATGTATTTTGAAGGCGGCGCGTTGCGTTTTCGCGCGTCAGGGCTATTCAAAGACTGTAGTGGATGACATCGCCGGACAGGCTGGCATCGCTAAGGGCACGCTTTATCTTTATTTTAAATCCAAAGAAGACATCTTCCTTGCCGCCCTGATGGAGGATGCGCGCTGCCTGGAACAACTGACCCGCGAACGCATTCAAGCGGTCGATTCATGGGAAGAAAAGATCAAAGCCTATGTGGGCGTGCGCCTCGAATACCTTGAAACACATCAAGATTTTCTGCGCATCTACCTGGCCGAAATCCGCGGCATGATGGTCTGCGGCTTGCGAATGGACTCCGAGTTCTATCAGGTAATGCGTGCCAGTGAAGCGCATTTGTCGCAGGTGCTTGCCGCCGCAATAGCGAAAAACGAGATCCGAGCCGTTGATCCCGAACTCGCTGCCCTTACGATTTCCGATCTTACAAGAGGCTTGATGGAACGACGACTGCTGGGATGGTCGCGAGCCACTGGACCGTCTGACGCACAGTTTACGATAGACCTGTTGTGCCGATCGCTAGCGCTTGAGTAAGTCCTCAGGCTCGCGCTTGAGTATCGGATCTGCGCTTCCGCCCTGGCCAGTGCCGCTGCAAGGAGACTTACTTGCGGCCCCCTACATTTTCGCGATCGTACTCACGATTCTCGCTATCCCCGGATATGCGCAGAGATCGACGGCAAACATTGCCGGATCGGTTCAGGATCAGAGCGGCAGTCCAGTGCCGGATGCCACGATCGTGGTGCGCAACAATCGAGTGAATCTTAATAATCCGGCTGCCACACGTCGCAATGCGCTGTTCGGTCGCAAGCCGGCGCAGGTGACCCTCGGATTCTGCAGCTAGGATTCGCTACGCTTTCTGATTAACGGCCATCATCGGCGGATGAATTCTCAGCGATGGCCCTTCTTCCCGCGATGCCGAACTAAGGCTAGGTGGCCTTTAGTTTGTAGATTCGATGCGCGTTTTCCCAGGTCATCTTGCGAAACACTGCCGGTGACACGGTCTTCTTGAGAAGGGTGAGAGTCTCTCTCGCAACACATTTCCCTGCAAGGCGGCTCGCGCCCGGGTTCCCCGCCTGCGAGATTCCGCCTCCCTTTCCATCAGCGCAGCCGCAATCACTACCGAAAATCAGCTTATCCTGGTGACGCTTCAGAAATCCTTCCGTAAACTCGGGATCGCGAGACATAGCATTGTTTCCCGAGTTTGCGGCGAGATCGCCGAAGAGATTCGGATAGTCGCCCAGCAGTTTGTCTGTAACACCGCCGCGCTTAATCTTGCCTGTCGGATACGCTGATTCATTGGCGTAATCAGCGCTCACGTTCGCCCAGAATGCATCGGCATGTCCGATGAACTTCGTCTTCGGATACGCCTTCAACATGGCTTCGAAGTTCTTGAATCCTGTGCTGAAGACACCTTCCGTGGGCGTGTGAGGCACTTCCTGGAAATGCACCAGAATCGGCACACTAAGCTCAGCGGCGATCGCATACATTCGCCGGAGTTCAGGACCGGCCGCCTCCACATGAGACTTCAGCTCACCCAGACCGATTGCCCCATTCTTCACTGCCTTCGTTAGGAGATCTGCAGCGTCGGGCTTAGTGATGTCGGCGCTCGCAAACCAACCTAGAAATCGCCCCGGATACTTCTCCCGGAGAGCTTTCACCTGTTCCGCCGTGCTCTCGCGAGCTAATACCATTGCATTGGAAACCGCGCAGCCATCGAGGTGAGCAACGTTCGCTTCGAGTGTCCGCCGCAGATGATGATGGCAGTCAACAACCGAGCCACCCCACAGATCTTCCGCGGCCAGAGCCGTTAACGGAAGAGAGGCAGCGATTGCACCTGTGAATTGCCGTCGAGTGAGCGTCATTTGTGATCCGTGCCCAGACTATCACGAGGCGCATGCTACGGTCGGATGCACATACGGAGGCTGTCGCTCGAAGTCTGGCCGACGACCAACACAGTCAGATTCGAGTCGGTGAGGCCCTCTTCGCAGGCGGGGAGGTTCAACCCTGAAGGGATCTCAGGAATGATGAAGGTCATCTGGTAAAGTCCCCATGATCCAAGCTCGCCCGCAAACGAAGGCCGTGCGCCGGGAACTCCGATCCGCCGCATTGCTCCGGCGTTTGCTCGGAAATTGAAAACAACTCGGGCGGGTTCGGTACATTCGAAATCTCGAACTTGGGCGGCTGCGCTCGCCGGCCAGAAAAACCGATGCCATAGGCCCACACCATGACGGTATCTCCGGGACGAGCGGGATTCTGACGGCCGATGAGAGGACCGTTCCTCGACTGCAGAATGGGAGCGCATCGACCTTGCGCCTACTGTGCGACACCGATAAAGATAGCAGCCGTGTCACAACTGTTCAGGATGTGGACCTTGTCCGCGTCGATATGCAACGGAACTGGTGCAAGATCGTTGCCGCGGTCGTTAACGACAAGAACTGTGTCCTGATCGACTGTCATTTCAAGCGGCATGACAATCGTAAGACTCGTGAGTGGATCGCAATTCGGTCGGTAGTCGGGCATTCGTGCTGCCGGATACTCAGTAAGTTCACAGTTACCGGCCCGAAATTCGACTGTTGGACGTACGCGCGAATGCCTCACAATTCGACTTCGGGTCGCGATACAACATTGGTAGCAGGATTCAGCCTCCCGATACGGGGAGTCGTGATCATAACGATTTGGTTCGCCGCTACTTCGAGCGGCTCGGGGAAACGATAACCTGCTTGTGCGATGTCGTTTTGAGCCAATAATATGATGGCGAACGCAGTCCATAAACCGGCCATGGTCAATGCGGTGCGCAAAATTCCGGACTTACATCATAAGTGACAGGATAGTAGTGATGGCGAAGGAAACGGAACGGCGATTTCTAGTAAAGTCTGACGAGTGGCGTAGTTCAGCCAACGGTGGAGTTCATTATCTTCAGGGTTACCTGACAACCGACCCGGAACGAAACGTGCGAATCCGTATCGGTGATGACGCTGCGTCATTGACAATCAAGGGAGCTGCGGATGGATTCACAAGACCGGAGTTCGAGTATTCCGTTCCACTCAACGACGCTGAGGACATCAAGAAGCTCTGCCTTGAACCGATCCTCGAGAAGACGCGATATACGATTCAGTGCAATGGTCTGACGTGGGAAGTCGATGAGTACGATGGGGAGAACAAAGGTCTAGTATTGGCGGAAGTAGAGACCCACTCCGACGCGGCGGTCAAGCACGTCCCGACGTGGGTGGGAGAAGACATCTCATCAGATGAGCGTTATCGGAATATCAATCTCGTCGAACATCCATTCAGCCGCTGGAGCGATAAGGAAAAGCCGCAGACGACGTTCTCTCTCAAGCACGGCGAGGCTCTCGAAGATGGTATTCATCGCATCTTTGCCGAGCAGCTTTCCCTCGCTATCTACGAACTATCAAATACGCAAGGCTCCCTGGATACTGCTGTCCATGAAGCGCGCAAATGTATAAAGAGGACGCGGTCATTACTCAGGCTCGTACGGTCCGCCATTCCCAAAATCTATTTGTGCGAGAATCGACGTCTTCAAAAGGTCGGCCGTTCGCTATCAGAGCTACGTGACGCTCAGGCGCTGCTGGATACCCTAAGTGACTTGAAGAAGCCGGAAGATACCGACGGACACGGTGACTCGCAATCACACGATAAGTTCGAAGCCGCATGCGAGTTGCTTCGAAACCGGAAACAACAGGTTACCGAGTCGCTGCGGGACAACGGAGATCTCCAGCGAGCAATCGATCAATTATCAGAGGCTCGAGATACCCTCCAAACTTCTTCGCTCCAAAAGGTGGACTTTGAACTGATTGTTCGACGGCTTGCGCTGGTCATCAAACGCGGGAAGAAAGCATATGCAAGGGCCTACGACGATCCGACGGCTGATAATTTTCATGATTTCCGGAAACGCGCGAAGGACCTCAGGTACCAATTGGGAGTGCTTTCGAACCTCTGGCCAGATGTTTTTGAAGGTTATGTCAGCTCGGCGAAAGAACTGGAGCAAACACTCGGCGACGATCACAATCTCGCCGTGTTGACCGACGTTGTGAACGAACATAAAACCCCCGACGAAGAAGAACAGGCACTCCAGAAACGGATCGGCAAAAAGCAGGCTCAACTCAGGGAAAAAGCGAACTGCCTTGGTGAGCGTATTTATTCCGAGCCGATCAAAGCGTGGACGTCTCGCCTCCAGGCAAGCTGGAAAGCTTGGACCGCCGTGAATCAAGACTGACCGGCCCTGCTCACTTCTTCTATCGTAACCCGCTGAAAGTACGGCAAATACAGCATTTACTGTACATACCTGAATTCAGAAGCGCAACCCAGCAAACATATAATAACCGAAGTTACAGTGTTGTAACCATCAGGGGAGTGTGAATGAACAGTCTATGTAGACAGTCCCTGCGGTTCTTGCTGACCGCAGGGCTTTTCGTGACAAGTGTGTGCGCTCAATCCTTTACTGCAAGCGTACGCGGAACGGTCGCCGACCAACAGAATGCGTCAATCGGCGCGGCGAAGGTCGTCGTTACTGACGCAGAGCGAGGAACCGTTTTCAATTCGGTGGCCGATGAAGCCGGCCGGTTTGTTGTCACTGCGTTGCCTCCCGGCAACTATATCCTCACCGTTGAAGCCGCGGGCTTCAAGCGGTTTTCTAGCGGGCGCTTCACGTTGAGCGTCCAGGAACAGGCAACCGTAAACGCGACGCTGGAAATCGGCGATGTCGCAACCACCGTTGAAGTGCAAGGCTCTGCTGCGCTCGTCAACACCACGATCGCGAACCTTGGCCAGGTGATCGAGAACAAGTACATCTTGTCGCTGCCGAACATCGCTCGCAACTCGATGGGCATGGCATACCTTACCCCGGGTGTCGTCGGCTCCGGCGGACGGCGAGGCGATACCAACACCAACTTCGTCGCGAATGGCTCGCGGAACTCTACCTCCGACGTCTTAGTGGATGGTGTTACCGTTACCACCGTCGAGCAGAACTCCGGCATTACCGATCTGAAGTTTTCACCGTCCGTCGACGCGGTGCAGGAGTTCAAGATGCAGACGAACTTCTTCTCGGCGGAATACGGCCAAACGGGTGGCGCGGTCGTGAACATGGTCACGCGCTCGGGCACCAAGATTTCCATGGTACCGGCTACTACTTCCTTCGCGACTCGGCGCTGAACGCCAATGACTGGTTCTCCAACCGAGCAGGCCGGTCGATCCCGCCTTTCCATCGCGATCAGTTCGGCGGAGTCATCGGCGGTCCGGTGATTCGCAACAAGACCTTCTTTTTTGGCGGCTATGAATATACTCGCCAGCAGAGTCCGACCAGCCAGACGATTACTGTCCCGACCGCACTTCAGCGTGAAGGCGACTTCTCGCAAACTTTCAACTCATCGGGCCAGTTGATGACGATCTATAACCCTTTTGACACTTTCGTCAACGCGGCAGGAAATATCGAGCGCCGGCCATTTCCGGGAAATGTTGTCCCGAAAAACATGATGGACCCGATCGCTCTCAAGGCGCTGTCGTACTTGCCGCTACCGAACCAGCCGGGCGCCGCGTTCACCAACACAGCGAACTGGTTCAATCAGGGAACCAACACTTCAAATGGTCACCAGATGAACTTGAAGGGTGACCACTCATTCAATGACAGCAATCGCCTGAGCGGCCGCTACAGTAACGCCCGCAGCACAGGCACCAATCCGAACCTGTTCGGAGAAGGCAACCCGGCCTACTTCACAGGCGGACCAAATCAGCACGAACACGCATTCCATGGTTGCCGACTTCACGCACGTGCGAAGCGCAACTACATTGTTCTCCTTCCGCTACGGATTGACGTATTCGGACTTCGGACGCAATCCGCTGGTCGACTCGTTCGATCTGACGACATTGGGCTTGCCACAGAACATGAAAGACGCGGCGACGAATCTCGTATTCCCGACGGTTCCAAGCGGAGGGATTCCAGGAGTTCGGCACCGAGCCCTACTGGATCATGGACCGGCAGGAAGCCGTACATCATTGGTCTGGTTCGATGACCAAGATCATCGGCGGCCACAACATCAAAGTTGGCGGCGAGCGTCGCTTTAATGTTCTCGATTACTCACAGCCTGGTAACCCGTCGGGCCGATTCAACTTCTGCACGTAGCACAACATGCAGGGAACGCTTTACTTGCCCCGGCGATCAGGGCAATGGGCTGGCGACCATGCTGCTCGGTTGGACAGGCATCGGCAGTCGAGTTCCAGATCGAACCGAAGGCGTTCTCCCGCTCAGCGTACTGGGGCTTTTACTTCCAGGATGACTGGAAGATCACGAACAAGCTGACGCTGAATCTCGGCTTGCGTTATGACTTCGACGTCCCGCGATGGGAAGCCCAGAACCGTTACAGCTATTGGGATCTCGACGCGCAGTCGCCGGTCCAGGTGCCTGGCTTCGATACTCGCGGCGTCATCAAGTTCGTTGACGACAACAACCGCTCACCTTTCAAGTCCGACCGAACAATTGGCAGCCTCGCATCGGTTTCGCCTACGCAGCAACCGAGAAGACAGCGATTCGCGCCGGTTATGGTCTGTTCTATACGCTTTCCCGCGCTACGGTATTCGGGCGTCCAGGTACTGGGTTCACCATCAACTCCCCGTCAATCTGGTCGCTCGACTCCAACGCCACATTGAATCGCACGTTTGAATAATCCGTTCCCTGACGGCGTGCTACAGCCGCCGGGACGTTCGCAAGGCGATGCGACCCTGCTCGGTCTGAATGCGAGCACTATCGTGCCAGGCAACAACCGCAACCCCGAGTACCATTCGTGGAATTTCTCCATCCAGCGTGAGTTGCCACTGCAGTCGGTTTTGGAACTCAACTATACCGGCAGCCGCGGTACGCACCTGTTCATGCCGGTCACGACCTTGTCGCCCCTCGCTCCTCAGTACTGGACGATGGGTCGTACAGCGCTGAACGCAACAGGTGCCCAATCCGTTCTATGGCCAGATCACCGATCCTCGGTCGCCGTCTGAGCCAGCCAACCATCGTCCAGCAACAAGCTGCTGCGTCCTATGCCTCAGTTTGACGGCACCGGCGTCGGAACGGCGGAGCCCGCTCGCGGTGATTCCAACTATCACGCGCTGCAGGTGAAGTGGGAAAAACGGTTCAGCCAAGGACTAACGATGCTGTCCCATTACACGTGGTCGAAGATGATCGACAACGTGTCGCACAGCTCGGGCAACGTCTCATGGCTCGGCGGTTCCACAAGTCTGCAGAACATCTGGGACCTTCGGGGCGAGCGGGCGCTTTCGTCTCATGATGTTGCTCATCGCGTTGTCCTCACCGGCGCTTACGAGCTGCCGTTCGGCAAGAAGCGCAAGTGGGGTACGAACTGGAACCGGGCTTTCGACTGGATCGCGGGCGGATGGGAAGTCAGCGGCATGGCCGTGATGCAGAGCGGTATGCCTTTGCAGGTCACGCAATCCGGCGGCACCATTTGGGACGGCACACAGCGTCCGAACCTGATCGGTGACCCGAGCACTTCGGGCCCCGTTCAGGACCGCATCAACAACTACTTCAATCCGGCGGCGTTTTCTCAGCCGGCCGCGGATGTTCCGGGTACGGCTCCCCGTAACCTGAACTACCGCGGACCGGGGATCAAGACGCTCGACGCGGCGCTGCTGAAGAGCATCGCAACGTGGGAAGGTCAGCGCATCGAGTTCCGGCTGGAAGCGCAGAACGCGACCAACACTCCGATGTTCGGCGATCCTGCCGGATTGGCATTCGGCGCTACCAACTTCGGCCAGATCACCGGCTTGAGAAACGGCGTCGGACCTCGCAACGTGCAATTCGGAGTGAAGTATTACTTCTGACGTCTGCTAGCTGTCGCTAAACGAAAGCCCGGCTGATCTGTAAAGGATCGGTCGGGCTTTTCTTATTGCTGGACGATTTACCGGCCGCTGAAGGTGTCACAAGCTCCGACATCGCCGGACTCAAAGCCTCGACGGAACCACTGCATCCGCTGCTCAGAGCTGCCGTGAGTGAAAGTTTCCGGGTTGACCCTCCCTCTCGCCTGCCGCTGGATTCGATCGTCACCGACGGCAGCGGCTGCCGCCAAGCCTTCCTGCACATCTCCGGGATCGAGAATATTGCGCTGATTCGTGCTATGTCCCCAAACTCCCGCATAGCAGTCGGCCTGTAGCTCCATACGTACAGATAACTCGTTCCCAAGCGACGGATTCGATCCCTGCGCCTGCCGGACTTTGCGCGATGTGCCGAGTAACGTCTGCACGTGGTGTCCAATTTCGTGCGCGAGGACATAAGCTTGCGCGAAATCGCCCGGCGCCCCAAAGCGCTGATCGAGCTCATCGAAGAACGACAGGTCAATGTAAACCTTCTGATCGCCGGGACAGTAGAACGGACCGGTTTCCGCGCCTGCCGTACCGCACCCCGACTGGACGGCATCGCGAAACAGCACGAGTTTCGCGTCTGTATAGCGAGGCCCAAGAATACGAGACCATGTCTGTTGCGCATCATCCAGCACAAAGGAGACGAATTGAACCTTCGGCTCCTCGACTCGATTCCGAGCCGTGTCCACCTGTCCGGGCGCGCTGCCACCTCCGTTCATTAAGAGTGGCGTGATGAAGTCTCGGCCGAAGATAAGGCTGAGGACGACAGCGACTAATAGTCCGCCAACCCCTAGACCACGTCCGCCGAAGCCCCCGCCTGATCGGCGATCCTCAATGTTTCCACTCACGCCACCTGGCGTCCATTGCATGGCTGTACTATCCCCCGCAGTATGACTGTTACTTGTGCAAGTCGGTTTCCAGACCCTGGAAATTCATAACGAAGATGAAGGGTTACTTACAATCTGACCTCGCAGGGTATATGAAACGGTTCTTCTCAGCCGGGGATCAGATGAACGGGAGAGGACGAAATGGCGGAGATCGCACAGCAGGCGAGACGTGGGTATCGGGCGGTGCGGCGCAGCAATCACCTGGAGACGCTTACCCGAATTGGCTTCCTTTCGAAGGGTGTCGTTTATCTTCTTTTGGGCTCGTTGGCGGTGATGGCCGCGCTGCATAAAGGTGGGCAAACTACGGATCAAAAGGGAGTCATCCAATTTATCGCAGGAAAGCCATTCGGCGAATTAGCCTTATCGCTCGATCGCCGCCGGTCTCACCGGCTATGCGATTTGGCGGTTCGTCTGCGCGATATCGGACATTGAAGGAAAGGGAAGCGATGCAAAAGGGCTCGCTGCACGAATGGGATATGCGTTCAGCGGTATCGCTCATATGGGTATCGCCGTCTATGCCCTCAAACTACTGACCGGGGAACCCGCAGATCGTGCGGATGCAGCGAAGACATGGACCGCTCGCCTAATGGACTGGCCGAGTGGAACGATGTTGATTGCTTTGGTCGGCCTCACACTGATCGGCGTTGGTATCAATCAAATACGCAAAGGTTTCGAAGAAGAGTTCAAAGACGACCTGCACACCGCATCAATGGACAACACTGAAAGGCAGTGGGCCGTGAGAGCTGGTGTCTGGGGACATGCAGCTCGCGGCGTGGTATTCGGACTGATCGGGCTGTTCCTGATCTTTGCCGCGTGGAGCGCCGATCCGAACAAAGCGAAGGGGCTGGAGGGCGTGCTCGACACCGTGTCGGCTCAGCCGTTCGGGCAGGTGATGCTGTTGCTTCTGGCTACGGGCTTGGCATTCTACGGATTATTTTGCATAGTAGAGGCGAAGTATCGCCGAATTCGCCACTGACTCATTCGCAAAGCGAGCCTGAATAGTATGACTTCAGCCTGGCGTCTACACTAAGAAAGGCTTGCGATAATCCCGTGTCAGTAGTTTGTTGGCCTCTGGATCATTCGCGAACTTGGGTCCGGCAGTCAACGTCAGTTTGCGACCCACCCTATAACTGATATTCGCAAGATGGCACATGGACGCGCTTAACGCGGCATTGGCGATCTCATCATGCAGCTCTTTGTAATTTCTCGACCGGCATGCTGAAAGGAAGTTCTGCATGTGCAGGCTTGTGGCATCCCCGCCTCCCGGCGCCGCGCTGCGGCCTTTCTTCCATCACTAGTTCATTGCTTTCGCCCTTGAATGCCTGGAATCCCTGGTCGCTCATCGCGGCCCATCCTTCGGTCCCATAGAATAGATTTCCGATCATGACGTTGATGGGAGCACCGGACTGTGGATTAGTAGTCGTGGGAGCCGAAGATGTGGAGGAGCGACAGCACCCGCCGCCGGTGGACCGGGACGGCGCTGCACGATACGCCTTCTGCATTCGTCGAGCAGTCCGCGTACCTCGAAGACGAGTTCGCGTCCGCCGAAATCAAATCCGGCAAGCAACGTGTTCGGTGTCTCCTGATCGTCATCGTAAGCGTACTTGCCCCCTTGCGCGTAGGCGGTCTTAGGCCACTCGGGATCGCCCATCGCCCATCGTGCGATTCCGAGTTCATGGACACCCTGATTGCCGATATCTCCGTTGCCGGTGTCCCAAAACCAATGCCAGTTGTACTTGAACCGTAGTTCATTGAACGGGCGCATGGGCGCAGGGCCAAGAAACAAATCCCAATTCACGCCCGGCGGCGTCGGGCGTATCCGGCTTGTGACCGATCGAAGCGCGACGCTTGTAGCAGAGTCCCTTCGCCAGATAGATTTTGCCGATCAGCCGCCATGCAACGCCTCCATCGCCTTGATCTTGAAGGGTGTGCTGCGATGCTGCGAGCCGATTTGCAGCATCTTTTTGGTTTCACGCGCGACCTGCAACATCTTCTGGCCCTCGTAGATGTTGTAGCAAGCCGGCTTCTCGCCGTATACATCCTTGCCGGCTTTCATGGCCCAGATCGCCGCGAGCGCATGCCAGTGATTCGGCGTGGCGATGGACACCGCGTCCACACTCGCGTCGGCAAAGACGTCGCGCATGTTCTCGAACTCTTTCGCCTTCTCTCCGGCACGTTTCGCTGCAAGATGGCCTGCGCCTTTTCCCGAGCCGCCTGGTTCACATCGCACAATCCGACGATACGTGCCTCGGGCAGCTTCGAGTACACGTTCAGGTGAGCGGACCCTCGGCCGCCTAGACCGACAATGGCAAGATTGATCCTGTCATCGGCGCCCCATACGCGCGTCGCAGCGGCAGCCGAGGCGGCTCCCAGGAAGAAACGCCGGGAAGTGGATTGAGACATGAAATTGCGGAGACTCCTTTTATGGCTGGAAGTATATCAAGCGTAACTAGAGCACTTTTGCGAGTAACCCTCACTTGGATAACAGTCGATCACACTCGGCAATCCCAGCCTCAGCGATCTTCCTCCGGCGTTCCGCATCCTCGGTCTGCGGGCGCCAGTTTTTCCACCGTGCCAGATTTCGTTGAAACTGAAAGCGTGCATAGCCGTACTGACGGTTCGCCAGAAGTTGACGCCCGTAGAGATCATCGAACTCCGAGACTGCCTGTGTCGCCGCGAGTGTCGGTCGGGGAGCCGCAAGCAGCAGGTTCGCGATTGGCTGCGCTTTCGTGATGATTTCCGCCGTCTGCTTCGACCTGCGCTTACCAACCGCCGTCTCGAGTTCCCGGTTCAATGTGGTCAGTTGCTCAACCGCATCACGATACGATGCCTCTTTCGTAGGGTCCGCGCGGCGGCTTAGCCGGTCGGAGTTGAAGAGGTGCAAGCAGTGGCAACGGCGACAGCGATGACAAGCATCAATCGCACATAGACAGCATACCGTACGCAGTAAATATCAACGGAGTCGCTCCCGTAGAAAGGTGCTGACCCGGCTGGAGGTTCGATTGGCCAACTCCCGAGTGCGCACACGAAAAGTGTTCTCCGCTTCGAGATCATCTCGTGTACGAGGAGTCCAAGCTCTCGTATGTCGGGCTCCATCGGCACGAAGGTCTCGATCGTTGTCCCGTCCGGACACTGCTGATAAACAACGCGCACTGGATCGGCGGCGCACGGACAATTCGAACACCAGGCACGTATCCGTGCAACCGCGCCTGTATGTGCTGCAGCAACTCCATACGGTGCAGGGTCGAGTAGGTGTCGATTTATTCAAAACAACTCCAAGCACTCGTCCGGCACGGCAGATCCGAACCGCTTCGCTCGTACTCGGGTTCAGTGAGATCTTTATCGCAGACCAGTAGATAAGCATCCGCTTCCAGCTTCCCCAGTCGCATCGTCAATGGTGGCGAATCAATTACCTCGATGTCGGAGTTGCCATGACCGAACCGTTTCACGGACGGGAAATGCTGTGGATCGCGCACGCGCATCCACGCGAAACCGCGTCCCAAACACCGCATTCAGCACAGCCGATTTACCTGTCGACTCGTTACCCGTTGCAGCGAAGCGAATCATTGCTCATCAGACCGGCTGATCTTGTTCCCGATCTCATCGCGAAGCTTCTCCATAATCGAATCCTTCTCCGCGCTGTCGAGGATGCGGCGCACAACCGTTTTAGGTCCGGCATCGCCCCAGGAAGCTCCATGCTGAAGATAGAACTTCGACGCCTGTCCAACGATATACGATCCGTACCCTGCAGCAAGCCCCTGCGGGACAGCGGTCAGAATCGTCGACGCTCCTACCGACGTCGCTTTCATCGCATTGGCGACGAAGTGCGTCACCCACTCGCCCGCCGTAACCCAACCCGCCGAAAACAGAATGTCACGGATCAAGCCGGCTGCATTCCGGCGAGACATCGGAAGTCCGTAAATGTCCGCAAGGGTCCCCACCATCGAGGTGTCCACAATCAATCCGCCTCCTACATCCAGCAGTGGAACAGGATTCATTGCCACCGCAATCGCCTTTGTCACGGCGAATGTCCAAATCGCGCTCTGAGCGTGTTTGTCGCGAAGACGGACCTTTGCCGACGCGAGCTTGTCGCTCGTATCGGCAGCAAACAGGGAGGCGTTCAGCGCGATCAGGGCCTTCCCTTCCCTGTCGAGAACCTCGAGAATACGGATCTTCAACTCCTCTACGTCAGGCTTTGGCTTGCGCCACTCCACACGCGTAGTCCCATCCGCTAGCTCAAAAATCACCTCACGTTCGAGCGGGTCGGCAGCGGTCATAACAATGTCTTCCGGGCCGATCACATGCGGGAGCCGCTCATTGCGAAGAACGTCTATGATGCGCTCACGCTGCGCGGGTGTGTACAGATCCTTCTTATTGAACGCAAGAATCATTGGTTTGTTCGCGGCTGCCAGTCCGGCCAGCGCGTCGAACTCGCGAGCATTCAAGTCGGCATCTGTGACAAAGAGAATCAAGTCCGATCCACGGGCAGTATCGAGCGCCAGTCCTGCTCTGCCTTCATCCTGGACTTCGTTGATACCGGGCGTATCAATCAGCACCAACTGACTCGAATGGAGTCCCCGAATCGTATGAGGGACACCCCATCCGACGCGCCATGCCTCTTTTGTCCATCCGCCGCGCACGTCAACCTCGGCGACATACCTACCGACAAGCGCGTTGATGAGCGCTGATTTTCCGCTACTGACCTCTCCGAACAGAACGATGTCGACCCGCCCGTTTTCCAGCTTTGTGGCCATCTCCGTCAGGGACGACCACTCACGAACGAGCTCATCCCGTTCACGCGGATCGGCTGTTTTCACGCGTTCGAGCGTACGCTGGACAGTGGCGAGAGCATCCTGGTAGTCACGATCCTGATCAGTCGCCATTACAGACCCTTCGACTCGCCTTCGCGTGTGCGACCGAGTCTCCGCATTCCTTCCTGAAAGAGCCTCGCGAGTTCAGCCGGACGCGTCACTTCGGTCCACTTCGATTTCGCCAGTTCGGGTATGACATGTTCAGGATCGGTCATCTCGTTCCGGAAATACTCGATGAATATCAACCCGATCCAACGCGTGACCAGCGCCTGTACGAGTCCTTGCAGCAGTCCTCCGGCTATGGTACCTACTCCTGGAATCGCCTTCAAAGCAGATGCCGCAAGCGCGGCAACGGATGGAGTCGCCACCGCTGCCCCAGCCGAAGCCGCGAGATTCTTTCCCGCTTGGGCGACCATCTCACGAGCTGAGTCGAGATCCATCTGCTGACGGAAAACAGCGGCAATGTCAATCACCATCTTGTACGAGATCGCTATGCCTGCGGCAATGTCGAAAAGAGGAAATGGACTGATTGCCGCAGCGCCACCTGCCTGCCACATATAGCGGCTTACGAGTTCGCGCGCTTCTTTCTCCAGCTCATCGCGAACACGAGCTCGCGTCTCCGCGATCAACCCCCGCGAGCGCACCAGTAAGTTCGCCATCAGTAGGCGAGAACCCTCTTTATCGAGAATCTCGAGCATGCGGTCAGCTACGGCCGACACATCCGGCTCAACGGTCACTATCTCCTCCAACTCATCGCCGGAAACGGTCACACGAACACGAGTGCGCGCGGCCGGGCTCGCGCGTACAGCTACGAAGTCCCGGCCAGGGACAATGCCTTTGAGTTGCTCACGCATCTGGTCGAGTAGTTTCTCCCTATCTTGCGCAGCGTAGGTGTCTTCCTTGTTGAGGCAAACGAGAATTCGTTTATCCATCTCGGCAAGCCGGCGCAGCACGTCTACTTCGAAGCGGCGTAGCACGCCGTCCGTAACGTATAGAATCAAGTCCGCGGATCGGGCGGACTCGATTGCGACACTCGCGCGATCACCGCCATGCATCTCACCCAGCCCGGGCGTATCGATGAGCTGAATCTTTCCATGCCCGGGCCATTCGGATTCGTTCCGTTGCAGCGTCGTACCTCCCCGGGGATCTGTAATAAAGACTTGGCGCCCGATAAGCGCATTCAGAAGGGATGATTTGCCGCTCGAGATCGAGCCGAACGCGGCGATCTCCAGAGTCTGCTCCTCCATCTTGATACGTTCCTGGTCGAGCCGAGTCGAAACTTTACGCCGCTCGGCGCTATCGGGTACAGCCTCCAGAAACTCACCCGCTTTCGCCTGCTGCTCAGCGATCTCCCGTTGTATCTGCTGCGGGGTCATGTCTCGCGGTCGTTTCGGCGCACGGTGCTTGTTGCGACTGCGCCGCCACATTTGGACTGTCTTTACAACCAGAAACACCGCGACAAATGCGCCCAGCGCCAAGACCAGATATAGATACGCTAACGCCAGCGTCGGGTTAACCCGCCGGATCGCCTCATAGCTCTGCGAGATCGCAGGCGGAAGTGCGATGAGCGAGTAACCCAGCGCAGCTGCGACGACGAGTAGAAAGATACCGGACGATCGCTTGCGCATTAGCCTTATAGTAGGACGCGTAAATCATCCCGGCATTCCAGGAAGCGCTCACTCCGGCTTCTCTGGCCAGGAATGCCGAGGGTACCGCCTCGATAACTCACGTCGCACCTGCGGATACAACTTCTCCCAGAATCCGGCGAGATCAGCCGTCACCTGCACTGGACGATGGTTGGGAGCGAGCAGGTGCGCCAGCACCGGAATCCGGCCGCGCGCAATCCGAGGTGTATCCCGCAAACCGAAGAAGTCTTGTAGTCGAGACGCGATCCACGGCTGCTGCCCGCGCAGATAATTCACCTTCACCTGACGATTCTTCAGTGGCAGGCGCTCCGGGGCGATCTCGTTCAGAACGCGCTCTCCGCCGATTCGTTCCTTCAATGCAGAGATGAGCATCGTACGCGACACGCCCTGCAGTTCGCCGAAGCTCCGCAATCCACTGCATAACTCGATCAGTACGGATCGCACGTCATCATCGGTGATCGCAGGCAGATCTGAATGTTGGGATGCAAACTCCGCGCGTGCGAGGAACGACTGCAAATCCTCCGTATCGACAAATCGGTGGAGCCCTGCATCCAGTGCCCTCGCGGCGAGCATCTCAGCTGCCTTTTCACCGCGCGCTTGTGTCCGGCTCTCGTCGATGACAAGGTCGTCATAGCGTACGACCTCACTGGCTTCCACGCGCTCCGCCTCTCGATTCCAGATCAGCTCGGTCGACTCGGTGATGTGGTCAGGAAACAAGTCGACCAACGCCTCGGGAGCGATGTCACACGCGAGTCGAATCAACGGTGGCCCGGACTCCCGCCTATCCTCAATATCAATTGCGACCAGCAAGTCGCCTCGCCACTCCGCGTCGATACGCGCCGGGCGTCCGGTTGAAAGCTGCACATCCGTACGCGTTCGGCGCGCCGCCACACGATCCGGAAACGCGGCCAGGATGGCAGCTCGAAGACCATCCTCAGAACCTGTCTGTTTAAAACGAATGAAGCGACGGAGCTGCTTCTCGATCTGCGACGCTCGCCAAGACGAAGACTCTCCGATCGCATCGAACACGTGCAGATGACTCACTCGATCTCCCGAACTCAACAGTGCTGCGAGCCGGCACGCCTCTGCAGTCGAACCGTGCCGTTCCGCATCCAGGATCAGCCGCGCCAGTCGAGGATGCACGGGCAGTCTGGCCAGCCGCTCGGCATCGCGATCCACTCCCAGCCGGTCCAGCAACGCCTCCGCCGCCGCAACAGTATCCGCTGGAGGCGCTTCAAACCAGGAAATCTCCTTTGCGCCAAGAACGCGAAGTTCAAGCATCGTCTGTGACAACTCGCGGCAACGGATCTCCGGCGCATCATGGTCGGGTCTTCGCTGAAAGTCCTCAAATGAGTACAGACGGATGGCGCGTCCTGGACGAGTTCGGCCTGCGCGACCCGCTCGCTGGACGGCCGAAGCCTTCGAAATTCGCTGAACCTGCAGCGTGGGCAATCCTGTCCACGGGGAGTCGCTCGCCACGCGCGCCAGTCCGCTGTCGATCACCGTCGTAACGCCATCGATAGTAACCGAACTCTCCGCAACATTCGTGGACAAGATGATCTTCGGTCGATCCGCGGGAAGTACGGCACGATCCTGCTCCTCGGGTGAGAGATCGCCATATAAGGGCAGCAGCAAAGAGGCGCGCCCGCGTGCCATAGGCTCACAAGCACGCATCGCGCGGCGAATCTCGGCCGAGCCGGGGAGGAAGACCAGCGTGTCGCCATCGTTCGGAATGTTCTGAATCGCTGCGGCCGCTTGCTCCTCCAAAGGTGTATTCGAATGAGGTGTATAGGAAACGGCCACGTCGAACAGCCGTCCTTCCGATCGAATCACCGGACAATTTCCGAGGTACTCCGCAATGGAGGCGGTGCTCAACGTCGCCGACATCACGATCAACTTCAGATCCGGACGTTGCGTCAACTGTAAACGCCTGAGAAGCGCAAGCCCAAGGTCTGCATCCAGATGCCGTTCGTGGAATTCGTCCAGAACGACGGCCGAGACATTCCGAAGCGAGCGGTCGGTAAGCAGCCGCCGCGTCAGAACGCCCTCGGTCAGGAACTTCAGACGCGTTTTCGGACCGGTCACATCCTCAAACCGGACCTGGTATCCAACCATCTCGCCCACACGTCCTCCGGTCTCCCCCGCAACCCGGCGAGCTGCCATACGCGCAGCGATCCGGCGTGGCTCCAAGACGAGGACTTCTCCATCTACAGCAGGCAACAGAGCCGGTGGTACGCGGGTCGTCTTCCCCGCCCCGGGCGGAGCCTCCAGGACCAGGTTTGATGAAGCTGTGAACGCACGCACGATGTCAGGCAATACAGCGTCAATTGGCAGAGCGGAAGGCATTTAGATGAAATCTTGTGGCCGTGCTGGCATCTATGCGGGTGAACCGATTATGAAAAGCGATGCCGGTAAGACTGATTCTATCTGGACGTCGACAGCAGATATTCCTGTCGGCTCGCCTTTGACGGAAGACACGGAGACAAACGTTTGCATCGTGGGAGCTGGCATCGCTGGTATGACCACCGCCTATCTGCTGGCCAAGGACGGCTTATCAGTCATCGTTTTGGATGACGGCCTCGTCGCCGGCGGCGAGACAGGCCGCACGACGGCTCACCTGAGCTTCGCGCTCGATGACCGGTTCACTGAACTGGAACGCTTACACGGCGAGCGCGGCGCAAGACTCGCGGCCGAAAGTCATCGCGCTGCCGTCGATCGGATCGAACAGATCGTTGTGGACGAGAGAATCAACTGCGACTTCCTGCGGCTCGACGGTTATCTCTTCCTGGGCCCCGGAGAGGATGTTCGGGATTTAGAAGACGAACTCGAAGCGGCGAATCGCGCCGGCTTGAAGGACGTTCGCATGGTCGACGGGGTTCCGATTCCGGGGTATACCTCCGGTAAAGCGCTGTTGTTCCCTGACCAAGGCCAGTTTCATCCGGTCAAGTATCTGGAAGGAGTTGCCAAAGCAATCGAACGCGATGGCGGCAGAATTCACACTCGATCGCATGTGGAAAGCATACAAGGTGGGGAAAATCCCTCCGTCAAGATTCAAGACGGACCCACAGTGAAGGCGAAATGCGTCGTTGTTGCCACGAACACACCCATCAATGACTGGGTGACGATCCACACGAAACAGGCTCCCTACCGTACATATGTAATCGGTGTCCTTATGCCGAAACGTCACATTCCAACAGCACTCTATTGGGACACGTTGGACCCGTATCACTATGTCCGATTACAGCCTTTTTCGGACAGGCAAGATGTGCTGATCGTCGGCGGTGAGGATCACAAAACTGGTCAGGCCGCCGATACAGATGCGCGCTTCGATCGCCTGGAATCCTGGGCGCGGCAGGTTTTTCCAAACCTAGGTGTAGTGGAATTCCGATGGTCCGGTCAAGTCATGGAACCAGTGGATGGTCTCGCCTTCATCGGACGCAATCCCGGCGAGGACAATGTCTTCATCGCCACGGGGGATTCAGGGCACGGAATGACGCACGGCACCATTGCCGGCATGCTGATTAGCGACCTTATTCAGAACCGTGATAACGACTGGAAGAAGATCTACGACCCCTCGCGAAAAACGTTCAAAGCCGCGGGCGAATTTGCAAAAGAAAACCTGAACGTCGCCGCGCAGTACGTGGATTATGTGACCGGCGGTGACGTCAAGGACGCTGAGGATATCGCACAGGGTTCCGGCGCAATCGTGCGGCGCGGCGTTCAGAAACTCGCGATTTATCGCGACGAGACCGGTGTACTGCACGAGCTGTCGGCGATCTGTCCTCATCTCGGCTGTGTAGTCGATTGGAACGACACGGAGAAAACGTGGGATTCCCATGTCACGGATCGCGGTTCAACGCTCTCGGGAAAGTGGTGAACGGGCCCGCTAACACCGATCTCTCTCCGGCGGAAGACAACGATACGATTGACACCGTTCCAGCCGTTCAGTGAGCCATGCGCTATCAAAACCCGGTTTACCCGGAGTACTTTGCTGACCCTTTCGTGTGGAAGCACGATGGAGTTTATTACGCAGTCGGGACAGGCGTAGTCGAAGCGCACAGCGACGTGGGCATAGCGCGGCAGCATTAACGATCGATGGAGAAGCGGGCGTTTTCCTCATCCTGCGCTCGAATGACCTGGCGTCATGGACTCCCGTGGGCTCGGCGCTCAAGGTACTTCATCCCGATTACGGCGATGCGTATTGGGCTCCGGAAGTAGTGTTTGCCGGCGGTCGGTTTTATCTGTACTACTCGGTTGGCCGCGGCGACAAAGCACATCACATACGCGTTGCAATCAGTAGTCGCCCGGAGGGGCCGTACCACGATGCCGGCGTACGAGTCACCGATCCCTTCCGCGTGCCGTTTGCGATCGATGCCTCGCCATTTCAAGACGAAGACGGGCAGTGGTATCTGTTCTATGCCCGCGATTTCCTCGACACCGATGGCGAACATCGCGCGGGAACAGGCTTGGTTGTTGACCGGCTTATCGATATGACGCGCCTTGCGGGCGAAGAGCGGGTGGTTGCGCGCGCCCGGCACGATTGGCAGCGATTTGTGGGCAATCGTGTGATGTACGGAGGCATCTACGATTGGCATACGATCGAGGGCCCCTGCGTGAGGAAACACAACGGACGCTACTACTGCCTGTTCAGTGCGGGCCGATGGGAAAACGAAACCTATGGCGTCGACTTCGCGGTTGCTGATAACGTCATGGGTCCATACACGTGCGACTCGAGAGATGATGGAGCCCGCGTGCTGCGGACATTACCGGGGAAGGTTCTTGGGCCGGGCCACAATTCAATGACCGAAGGGCCGGACGGCAATACCGACTCATGGTGTATCACGCTTGGGATCCGAAGATGATTGCCCGCCGCATGTGCATCGATCCGATGGAATGGACGGCGGAAGGCCCTCGGTGCCAAGGACCGACAACGACCGTTCAGCTACTGAAATAGACTACTGATGAGAGTCGAACTGTGCGAGAGTCAATCCGGTACCGCTGGCGCCAAACGCCGCCATCCCGACTCGCTCGGCCACTGGCGGAACAAAAGGACGCCTCGGAGCAGCAAGCGCGTTTTCACAATACCGGAAAGCAGCTTGCGAGCGGGTATCAAGGTCAGCGCCCGTGGACCCACGTCGAATCTCCCGCGAAATCTCGCGCAAATCAGCCGAAGCGCGGTCTAACATAGTCCTGGCGTGCGGATCCATCGATTAGAAGACTCTGCCGGCGTAAAAGTATTTCGGCGAAAATTCAAGTCTTCCCGCAATCGCAGTACATTGAATCGAGGAACATGGAAAAGCGCACACTCGGAAATAGCGATCTCTTGATTACACGCCTCGGTATCGGAGCCTGGGCGATGGGGGGCGGCGGCTGGGCGTTCGGATGGGGTCCGCAGGACGACGCGGAATCCATTGAGGCCATCCGGACCGGAATTTCCGCTGGAATGAACTGGATTGACACCGCTGCGGTTTACGGCTTGGGACACTCCGAGGAAATCGTTGCAAAGGCAGTGGATGGCGTCTCAGATCCGGTATATGTATTCACCAAATGTGAGCGGCGCTGGAACGAAAAGGGCGAAATCCAAAAGATCCTGAAGGCCGCGTCGATCAAGGAAGAGTGCGAAAACAGTCTCCGGCGTCTCAAGCGCGAGGTCATCGACCTGTACCAGATCCACTGGCCTGAACCGGACGAGGATGTCGAGGAGGGCTGGGGCGCAGTTGCAGAACTGCAGCGAGAGGGCAAAGTTCGTTGGATCGGCGTGTCAAACTTCAATGTCGACCAATTGAAGCGAGCACAGGCGATCGCGCCGATCACATCGCTGCAGCCGCCGTACTCGATGCTAGTCCGCGGGGTGGAACAGGAAATCCTGCCCTTCTGCCTCGGCAACAACATCGGTGTGATCTCCTATTCGCCAATGCGTAACGGCATGTTGAGCGGGTGGATGACACGAGAGCGCGTCGAGAATCTCGCGGCCGACGACTGGCGCCGCCGAAATCCCGATTTTCAGGAGCCCGCGCTGACTCGTAACTTGGAACTCGCCGATTTGCTCAAACACATCGCCGCCAAGCACGGACGCACGGCTGGCGAAGCTGCGATTGCGTGGGTGCTGCGGAATCCAGCAGTAACAGCCGCAATCGTAGGGGTTCGTCGCGCAGACCAGGTCGCTGGGGTGATTGGAGCGGCGCAATGGACTCTAACCGGCCCGGAGGCTTCAGAGATCGAGGACTTTCTGAACTCCAAAGCTGTAATGGCCTAAAGTTCCAACCGGCGTCGAGCCCGCTGCCGCCGCGTTCGCGTAAAAGCGTCGCCTACCGTGGAATCTGTACCGGCTCGC
Source organism: Bryobacteraceae bacterium (assembly GCA_963825845.1). Taxonomy (GTDB): domain Bacteria; phylum Acidobacteriota; class Terriglobia; order Bryobacterales; family Bryobacteraceae; genus DASQDN01. The sequence goes on from CAWGVL010000013.1 coordinate 68,120, forward strand.
CGCGAGAGCGCTCATCAATCTTCCCCTGGATTGTGTCACTTAGGCCGGAGGATGCGGTGTGGCCACCTGCCTGCAGAGGTAGGCTACGATGACACGGCTTGCGAAGATGGTCGGTATCGCTGCGGCGGCAGCGGCGCTTTTCGCCGAGACGCCGATGCCGGAGTACCAGGACGAGCGCCAACCAGGTCTCCTTCGAGTGTCCGGCATCTCCGATACCGATCGCGTACTCCTCGATGGCGAATTGATTGGTGACGGGAGGCGGTTGATGCGGTTCGGGAGCAAGTTATTCGTGAATCCGGGCCAGTACACGGTAACAATCGTCAGCGGCGAACACCGTACCGCTTGCAGTTACCGTATTTCGATACGGGAAAACGAAACTGCAACGGCACGATGCGCGCGCCCTTCCTCCAAGGCCGAGCAAGACGTCGACTAACCCGCTCGTTCCCACCCGCAAGTGGGTTTTACCTTTGCTAAACTACGAAGATCGCTCCTGTTCCGCCTGAGTAGTTCAGGAAAAAGGGATCTCCAGCCTCACCGAGTGCCGAGATTCTCGTCTTCACCCAGAGGGTTCATCCGTGTCGATCCGTTGCGAGTTTTCAGTTGTAACGCTCGCTGCCGCCCTGCTGTTCACCGGCTGCAAGCAACAGAAGGTAGTACAAAGCACCTCCGGGCCTCCTCCCGTCCCGGTGTCTGTGTCGCGCCGCGACTGAGGAGTCGATTCCCTTCGAATTGCGAATCGTTGGATCGGTAGAGGCGTCGGCAACGGTTCAGGTGAAATCGCAGGTCGCCGGACAGCTCGATCCGTTCATTTCACCGAAGGGCAGAACGTCTCCAAGGGCGCTTTGTTATTCGAAATCGACGCACGGCCATTTCGAGAAGCCCTGCGTCAGGCAGAGGCGGCCGTTGCCAGAGATCGTGCCCAACTGCGCCAAGCCGAGGCGACGCTCGCTCGTGAAAGCGCCCAATGGAAGAACGCCGATGCGGAGGCGACGCGATACACCGAACTCGCAAGGGCCGGTGTGATATCCAAAGCACAGCATGACCAGGTTCGTACCTCGGCGGACGTATTCCGGGAAACTGTCCGAGCGGCCGAAGCAGGGATAGAGAGCACTCGTGCGGCGCTCGAAAGCGATCTGGCTGCGGTCGATCGCGCCAAGCTGGACCTGAATTACGCGGCAGATCACGTCACCTATTTCCGGTCGAACAGGCAACCTCCTCGTGCATCCCGGGAATCTCGTGAAGGCGAACGATGTTCCGCTCGTCGTCATCAATCAGATCAGTCCGATCTTCGTCAACTTCAGCGTTCCGGAGCAGCACCTCGCCATCATCCGGCAGCGTAGCGGCCAGCATCGGCTTCCAGTAAAGGTGACCCCGCACGATGCTCCGGGCGTACGATCACCGGATATCTTTCCGTTGTAGATAACACAGTGGATACCGGAACCGGTGGGATCAAGTTAAAGGCTAACTTTGATAATCGCGATGGCGCCCTCTGGCCGGGTCAATTCGTGAACGTCGTCCTTACGCTGGACACGATCCTGAACGCGACGGTCGTTCCGTCAGAAGCAGTCCAGAACGGGCAAAAGGGCTCATTCGTGTACGTCGTTAAGAAGGACCAGACAGTCGAAGCTCGCGTTGTAGAAACCGGTCGGATCGTGGGCCCTAAGACTGTGATCCAATCCGGCGTCGCGCCGGGAGATACGGTCGTAACCGATGGTCATCTACGGCTGTTCCCAGGGGCCAAGATTCGTGCCGTAGATCCGGACAAATTCGAAAGCGGTAAGTCATGAATCTGTCACGGATATTCATCGAGCGACCGGTAATGACCGCGCTCGTATCGTTCGCGATCCTGCTTTTCGGTGTCGTGGCATTCCGGGCATTGCCGGTGGCCGCTCTACCCAGCGTTGACTATCCGACCATCCAAGTCCAGGCCGGCCTGCCGGGCGCGAATCCCGAGACGATGGCCTCCCGGTGGCAACCCCGCTGGAACGCGAACTCTCGACCATCGCTGGCATCGAATCGATGTCGTCGACGCAATTCGCAGGGAAACACCCAGATCACGGTTCAGTTTGCGCTCGATCGCAACATCGATGCGGCCGCGCAGGATGTGCAATCCGCCATCTCAAAGGCCGGTGGACGGCTCCCTCCGATGCCTCGGCCGCCTTCCTACCAGAAAGCAAATCCCGCTGAGCAGCCGATTGTGTATCTTGCGCTTCAATCGGAGACGCTGCCGATGTACACGGTGAACGAGTACGCTGAAACGCTTTTGGCGCAGCGTATTTCGATGATTAGCGGCGTGTCGCGCGTGCAGGTGTTCGGCGCTCAGAAATACGCCGTTCGTGTACAGGTCGATCCGGAAGCGCTCGCTGCACACAACATCGGCGTCGATGAGGTCCAACGCGCCATTCAGACCAGCAACACCAACCTGCCAACGGGACGGCTGGATGGCGATAAACAGGCCTTCACTATTCAGTCCACCGGCACGCTGGGGAACGCAAGCGCCTACCGCCCGATGATCGTCGCCTGGCGCAATGGAACCCCCGTTCGGCTCGAGCAACTCGCAACCGTCAAGGATTCTGTTGAAAACGATAAGGTCGAAGGTTGGTTCAACAACAAGCGCGCTGTCATTCTGGCCGTCCAACGGCAGCCTGGCACCAATACAGTGCAGGTTGTCGACAGCATCCTCGGCTTGTTGCCGCAGTTCCGGCGTGAGATACCGCCGTCCGTCAATTTGTCGGTCGCGTTCGATGCCTCGAAGTCAATTCGCGCATCGATTCATGATGTCGAATTTACGCTTGTTCTCACCATTGCTCTCGTGGTGATGGTGATCTTCCTGTTCCTGCGAAACCTGTCGGCCACGGTAATTCCTGGACTGGCTGTACCGTTTTCCATCATCGGAACGTTCGCTGTGATGTATCTGCTCGGGTACAGCTTGAATAATCTCTCGTTAATGGCGCTGACTCTGTCAGTCGGGTTTGTTGTGGACGATGCGATCGTCATGCTCGAGAACATCATCCGCCATATGGAGATGGGTAAGTCACGAATGGAGGCGGCCTTCGCAGCGTCTCGAGAGATCGGTTTCACGATTATCTCCATGACGATCTCACTGGTTGCCGTCTTTATTCCCGTGCTGTTTCTCGGGGGCATCGTCGGACGCCTCCTGCATGAGTTCTCAGTCACGATCGTGGTCGCGATTCTGATCTCGGGGTTCGTCTCACTGACGTTAACGCCGATGCTCGGGAGCCGCTTTCTGCGCACGAGTCACACCGGCAAGCACGGCTTTATCTATAACATCCTGGAGTCCGGATTCGAATTGATGACGCGCGCGTATGAGCGCACCCTCGGTGTGGCGATGCGGTATCACCTGATTACATCCGCCGTTGCGCTTCTGATGTTGTTCGGCACGTATTATCTCTTCACAACGATGCCGCGCGGCTTCATCCCAAGCCAGGATAGCGGGTTCATGTTCGCCATGACCATGGGTCCGCAGGACATTTCATTCGACAACATGGCCAAGCATCACCGTGCGATCGCGGAAGTAGTTCGGAAGCATTCTGAAGTGGAAAGCGTTGGAGCGTTCGTGATGGGCGGGAATCAGGCATTCGTGTTCGCCCGGATGAAGCCGCGCGAAGAACGGCAGCACTCGGTAGATGAGATCATCGCGGATCTCCGGCCGAAGGTAGCCGCCATACCAAGTCTGATGACCTTCATGCGCAACCCTCCGCCGATCCAGATCAGTGGCCAGCGTACGACAAGCGAATACCAACTCACCCTGCAAAGTGTGAACCTTGACGAGATCTATCAGTGGACACCTGTCCTTCTCGGTAAGATGCGCCAGTTGCCAGGATTCACCGATGTGAACAGCGACATGCAGATTGCAAGCCCGGAGGTCACGCTCGATATCGATCGCGATCGCGCGCTTGCCTTGGGTGTCACGCCGCAGCAAATTCAGAATGCGCTGGCGTCGTCATTCGGCAGCCGTGAGGTTTCAACGATCTATGCTCCAGCAAACCAGTATTCGGTCATCCTGGAAACAAAAGAGGAATATCAGCGTAGCCCTGAAGCGCTATCGAAGCTCTATTTGCGTTCGTCGCAAGGAACACTGACACCTCTGGACGCCGTAGTGCGAACGAAGCGCACGATCGGACCGCTGAACATAAACCATTTCGGGCAGCTTCCCGCGGTTACTATATCGTTCAACCTCAAGCCGGGATTTTCGCTCAGCCAGGCCGCCGACCAGGTGGACAATCTCATCCGCGAAAGCCGAATGCCCGCATCCATAACCACCGGGTTCCAAGGCACTGTAAAGGAGTTTCAGAAATCGTTTGAGAATCTGACGGTTTTGCTGATTGTCGCCGTGCTTGTCATCTATATCGTCCTCGGCGTGCTGTATGAGAGTTTTATCCACCCGATCACAATTCTGTCAGGCTTGCCGTCGGCGGTCTTTGGCGCGCTCCTTACATTGAAGATGTTCGGCAAGGAGATCGATCTCTACGCGTTCGTCGGGTTGATCATGCTCTTCGGTGTCGTGAAGAAGAATGCGATCATGATGATCGACTTTGCGATTGCGGCGCAGCAGGAAGGCAAGACTGCGCATGATGCGATTTGGCAAGGGTGCATCCTGCGGTTCCGCCCCATCATGATGACCACTGTCGCTGCACTGTTCGGCACGCTCCCAATCGCAATGGCATACGGCGAAGGCGCCGATGCGCGGCAACCGCTCGGGCTCGCCGTAGTTGGCGGATTAGTCGTCAGTCAGTTCTTGACTCTGTACATCACTCCGGTCATCTATCTGTATTTCGAGAAATTGCAGGAGCTGTTTCGAGGCAGGCGCGGTCGCGGCCGGCAGCAGAGACAGCCAATTGAACCGGAGCGTGCGCACGCGAATGCGTGATCGCGGATATGCCGGCGCTTCTCGTCCGTAATCTCCGTAAGGCGTACAAGGACGTCGTCGCCGTTAGCGGTCTTGACTTGGAGGTCCAAACCGGCGAATGCTTCGGCCTACTCGGACCGAACGGCGCAGGCAAAACCACGACAATTGAAATCTGCGAAGGCCTAACCCCAGCGGATTCCGGTGAAGTGGAAGTTCTCGGAATGCGATGGTCTTCGCAAGCCAACGAGTTACGGCAGAGACTCGGTATCCAACTCCAGGAGACGCAGCTTTCAGAGAAGCTGACGGTACTCGAAACAATCCGCCTGTTCCGGAGCTTTTTCGAAAAAGGCCCCGCCCCGGCGGAGGCGATCGCTCTCGTGCAATTGGAAGAGAAGCAGCAGTCGCGTGTTGGCGGGCTTTCCGGTGGTCAGAAGCAACGGTTGGCGCTCGCGTGCGCGCTGGTCGGCGATCCGGATTTGTTGTTCCTGGATGAGCCGACAACAGGTCTCGATCCGCAGGCACGTCGTCAATTGTGGGATCTCGTAGAAAAGTTCAGGTCGTCCGGACGAACCATCCTTCTCACCACACATTACATGGATGAAGCCGAGCGACTCTGCGATCGCGTCGCCATCATGGACCACGGCAAAGTTATCGCACTCGGAACGCCGCGCGAGCTCATTGCATCACTCGGAGCGGAGCACCTTGTCGAGATTTCGGCGGCTGCAAGACTCGACATGGGTTTGCTTCGGGACCTCGAAGGCGTTCGCCACGTCGAGACCAATAACGGATCAGTACAGATGCAAGTAACGGAGTTGCATCGCGCTGTCCCGGCGCTCCTTTCCGAACTCGCGCGACAAGGGATACCTTTGACCGAACTCCGAACACACTCGGCAACGTTAGAGGACGTTTTTGTCGCTTTGACGGGACGGCATCTCCGGGATGAATAAAGCCCTTCGTGAATTGATTATTGTGCGGTTCCGCGAGTTCATGCGTGAGCCGGAAGCACTGTTCTGGGTTTTTATTTTTCCCGTGCTCATGGCGGCGGGGCTCGGTCTCGCGTTCCGAAACCGCCCTGCGGAAGTGCTTACCGTCGGCGCAGTGGGCCCTGAACTCACAAGATCCCTTGAACAAGAGAAGCTGCTGAACGTCGAGGCCTATTCACTTAACGAAGGCGTACACGCATTAAGAACTGGCAAGATCGCGTTGCTTGCCACCGGCGCAGGGAATGGAAAGGTGGAGTATCAGTACGACGACACGAACCCGGAGGGCCGGACGGCACGAATGTTGGCCGATCGCGCTGTTCAGCGTGCGGCCGGACGAGTTGATCCTGTCAATTCCACTGATCGGATTCTTCGGGAGGCCGGATCCCGATACATCGACTTTCTCATCCCCGGACTGCTCGGAATGAACCTGATGGGGAGCGCAATCTGGGGCATGGGTTTTGCGATCGTCGACTCGAGGCGCAAGAAGCTCATGAAGCGCTTACTCGCGACACCGATGCCGCGGCATTATTTTCTGTTGTCCTTCTTGCTCTCGCGATTGATGCTGCTGATCGTGGAAGTCGGGTTCGTTGTTGGTTTCGCCAAGCTCGTCTTCGGTGTACCCCTTCGGGGATCGTTCCTTGCGTTCATTGTCCTGTGCATTCTTGGGTCCATGTCATTCTCCGCAATGGGACTGCTTATTGCATCGCGCGCTCAAACGATTGAGGCAGCATCCGGACTGATGAACCTTGTGATGATGCCAATGTGGATTGTGTCTGGCGTCTTCTTTTCCTCGCAGCGATTCCCGGAAGCGTTTCAGCCTGTGATAAAAGCGCTTCCCCTGACAGCGACGATTGACGCGCTACGCGCCAACATGCTGCAGGGCGCAAATCTGCCGCAACTAGCGCCTCAATTGGCGATCCTCAGTTGCTGGGTTGTAGTTTGTTTTACGATCGCGTTAAAAATATTCCGCTGGCGGTAATCAGTGGATCGACAGTGACTTCGTGGAGATAACACGATCTAAATTTGCCGCGAGTCTCAGGAGTTCTCCTACGGAAAAATCGGCAATTTGCGCTCTAAAATCAGCGAGATCAGCCAACTCGAGATGGTTTTTGTTTTGCTCGAGTTTTGCGAGTAAAGCATCCACCCGTGAAGTCTCCATGTCGGGCTCCCCCAGTACTATCGTCTAAATAGTAGTGCGTAAAACCTTAAGAAAAGGTGTCAGGCGCGGAGAGTAAGAATCACGGTTATGAGTACAGTTCAGAGATCTGGTCTACAGCTATTGCCGTCTCTTCAATCGTTGGATCCTGCAATCCGATCACGCGCGCTCTGCTTCGCGGCAGCCAGACTCTCGGATCACTCGCTCTGAAAATCGCAACTACGGGAACGCCCACGGCGGCGGCCAAATGCGTGATGCCCGAATCATTTCCGACATAGAGGCTCGCAGTTGCCAGCCACTGCGCGAGTTCGTAGAGATTCTCATACTGCACGGCGCCAGGCCAGGACTGCTCGGGACTCGCGCAGAACAGTACGCGCCGCTTTAGCCGGCTCGCAAGTTCCCCGAAGTACGGCCAGTTCTTCTTTGGGCTACCGGAGAAAGGGTGGATAGCAACAAAATCTCGATCGACACGATCGCATGGGATTTCCGGGATGCTGCCTTCTCGTCCGCCGACCTGGCGCATATAGAAGTCTGTCGCGTGGATCTCATTCGATGCAGGAAGAGCAGGGAGGAAACGGATGGGCAGATGATTAGTGGTAGCACGGAAGTCCGGCCGGTTCGTTCCATACCAGGAGACAACCTCGTCAAACCGCTCGAGCGCATCCAAACGAGGAGGATAAGCATCGATGCCTTTGGAAAGAATCGACCCCACTCGATCCGCGAAACGAACCAGCGGAACATTGTGTCCCGCTGTCCACACTTCTGTGTGTTCGGCTTTGAGGTGTTCGAGAGCGGGGAGCGAAACGATCAGGTCACCGATCGCTCCTGGTCGGATCAGCAGTCGTTTCAGTTACGAATATCCAGCGGGAACTTGAGTTCCATCGTGTCGGGACGGAGACAGACGCGATCGTCGCAGGCCTGGTAACTGACCTTTCCGGTCATTATTGTGCGACCAACTGGGGCATTTGCCGGCACGTTCAACGTGAGCTTCACGCGAAACTCGCCGTCGAACACAGACATCGTCTCGCCCGCGAGATTGTGAGACTTGGCCGCGGGGTAAACGACATTCTGAAGTTTCGCCGCAGGGCTTTCGACGAGAGTTATCTTCAGGGGATATGTGGGCGCCACATTGCTGCTGACGTGGTACCCAGGCTTAAGCGTAGCAACAACGTCTACGTTCACGGTCTTATTTCGTGTCGCAATGACAGATTCCGGCGGACTCAGGCGAAGCACTGCCCGTAGGGCGTTGTAGTTAATTTCCTGGGCGTGCAGCGGCGACAACAGCGCCCCGGGCATCACTACGCTGAGAACCGTCAAGGAGATGGACAATTTCATTTTCGTAATCGCTTTTGCTCACTAATCCGACGTGCGTCGAGGCAATCCGTCCGTCCTTGTCGAGAATAAAACTTGTCGGCAGAGAATCGACACCGCCGTATAAACTTGCGATGCTGTCGTTGCCCATCACGACGCGGTAATTGATCTTGCTTTCGGTGAGATACGGCTTAACTACGGCCCATCCCTCATCGTCCATAGCCACGCCAAGAACCGCAAATCCACGATCCTTGTACTTCTGCTCGAAGTCGACAAACCACGGAATTTCGATCTTGCACGGACCGCACCAGGTAGCCCAGAAGTTCAGGAGGACGACTTTCCCCTTGTACTCCGCCAAGCTGACACTCCGTCCGTCGACGTCCTTCAGTGAGAACTCAGGCGCCGATTTGCGTTCCGCGTCGGGCTTCACGTTTGCTTTCGATTTTAGTTGAAACTCGCTGTCGACACAGCCGGTCAAAAACAGACCTGCGCAAAGTAGTCCTGCAGCGATGATGCGGACGGAGAATGTCACATCCTTATTATATAGGACTAGATAGAAAGCGGCCGGTCGACTACGTGCGCACGAAACCAGCGGCGGCGCGCATCGCGTTCCGCCCGTCCGAGAGTCATCTCAGAGTACTGCCGGGCGCTACCGAACAGCCAGCCGGCTGTGTCGCAGAAGCTCTCGCAAATGTAGTCTTTCCAGCGGCGCGTCCGATTTTCAGAGTCCGAACCCGCCAACTGCAACTTCATCGACTCCGCTGACCAACCCAGTTCGCCGAGAGCCCCATTCTCGATTTCATCGAGGATCAGTCGCTCGTACGATCCCCGGAGCGAACTGCCGAGTTTCGACCATACAAAATGAAAGACCTCATGCACGAAAATGCGCTCGAGCACGCGGGGAGTTCTCAGCATCTGCTCGTCAAGGATGATCTTCCGCTTCCGTAAGAACGAACCGGCGTATACTGCGTCACCTTTCGGCGATTTCGAAAGTAATTTTCCCCGGTAAGCCGTTAAATGCGGGCGAAAACTAACGTGAATTGCTCGCCTTGCGCGCAGTTGCGGCATGCGGTCGAAAACCGCTTCCGGAGCGAGTCCGCGGAAGCGGAAAAGTTCCTTATTGGCCGTTTGGCTTCGTTTGTGCTTGCTGCTTGATGCTCTGAAAGAATGCTTCATTGTCGAACTGAACGCTGGACTGGGCCTTCGTTTTCTCTTTCCACCGGTTAAAACCCACGTCTTTCAGCTCTTTGTAGATCTCATCTTTGACTTTCTCGTACGGTAAGACGCCAGCTGATTCGGCCCTGAATATGTAGTAACCGTTCTCGTGACGCACCGGATCGCTGACTTGACCCGCCTTGAGCGCAAGTACCGCGTTCCTCATCGTTTCCGGGATTTGTGTTGTCGTCGCGCGGACCGGCATACCTATGTCACCGTTTTGCCCCGCCGACGCTTTGTCCTGTGAGAACTCCTTCACGAGTTTCACAAAGTCCACTCCGCCACGCGCCTGCTGCACCGCTTGCTCGGCTTTCGCCTTTGCTTCGTCTTCACTCCCGCCACTTGCGAACGGAATATAGATCATCTTCGCCTGAGTTTCGCGGAACCGTTCGGGATGCTCTTCGTAGAACTTTTTCTGTTCATCGGGCATCACCTCGACCTGTGAATACTCATGGTTCCATTCCGCTTGAACGAGGGTCAACATACGGTTGAACGCGAGGATTTCCTTGTACGGACTCTGTTCGGAAAGTCCCAGCTTTTCAGCAGTCGCTTGCAGGTTCATATACCAGGCGTATTCCTGCATGAACTGCTTCGGATCTTTGGTGAAAGCTTGTTGAGCCTGAGCGGGTATTCCTGCAACCATCTTGCGGACTTGGTCGGCCGTCATCTTTTTACCGTTAACGGTAGCCACGATTGTATCGGGTGGCAGGCTCGCCAAATCTATGGCCGGCTTCGCTGGCGCCTTCTCGTCCGCCGCCCACACGGCCACCGCCAAAATACAGAAGGGAAAGATCTTGCGCATCATTTCTCTTTTGCCGCCTCCTGGAGTAGGGCCTCGTTTTCGATCGACACAGAGGAGTTCTTCTTGACTTCCTCGAGCCAATGCTTCAAACCGGCATCCTTCAGTTCTTTGACGACGTCGTCCTTCACTTGGTCGAAGGCCGGGAGACCGTTTGTCAGGACTTTAAAGATGTAATATCCGGTGGAGTGCTCCATAGGACCGACAATTTCACCCGCTTTGGCGGCCAGCACGGCGCTACGGATTTCCTGAGGAACATCGCGGGACGTCCGGCGAATCGGACGAGGAAAATCCGCCCCGTTCTTGGATGAGTTCGGGTCGTCAGAATTCTGCTCCGCGAGCTTTACAAAGTCGGCCCCTTCCCGAGCTTCCTTGCCGACCTTCTCAGCCTTAGCCTTGAGTTCTTCCGCGGTAGGTGATTTTTTCTTCTCACCGTCTAAGCTATTGATTTCGAATGTCTTCGAAATAAAAATCACCTTGACCGTGGCTTGGTGATACATATCCGAATTCTCGTCATAGAACTTCTTGGCGATCTCGGTGGTGACGGGAAAATTGTTATGCGTCTCGTCGATCATGCCCTCCGCCAGGATCTGACGCCGCGCCATGGCAAGTTTCTCTTTGTACGGGCTTTGTTGATCCAGTCGTGCCTTTTCGGCCTGCGCGAGCACGGTTTCGTAAAGAGCATACTCGTCGAGAAAGGCTTTGGGCTGCTGCATCGCAAGTACCTTCATCTTCGGGTCCTGCACCGCCAGCATGCGCTTGAACTCAGCGAGCGTGATTTTGCGGCCGTTAATGACGGCTACGATGGCTTCCTTCGGCTGTTCGGTGGGGAGGCTTTGCGTCCAGGCGCACATGGACAGCAAAACTAAGGCGAAACAACACTTACGCATGAGGCTTACAACCTCATGGTAGCATCCCGGATTTGCCGGCCCGATCAGCGCTGAATCGTGAGCGGACCGAAAACGAGCGCCGCCATGTCCGCCTCGTCCCCAAGATTGCAGTATGGATCTTTCCCGAATCCGTAGTGCAGAACGGCATCATCCGGCAGTTTGCCGCCTGTATGCAGCAGGACCGTAGCGCTGTCGCTCGGATCGACATCAGCGCGATAGGTGAGCGGGACCCACTCGCCTGTCCGCGTATGGATGGAAAATCCACCGATCCTTCCGTCAGCTCGAAGCGATCCGGTGACGTTCGCAAACTTCACGCGGATAATTCCGAAATTGCCGGTCGTCGGCTGAAACCGCGCCGACCTTACCGTTGGACTCTTGGCCTTACGTGTTGCGACGTTAGCCATGCGGGCCCCGAGGCGTTTCAGTCCCTGGGTTCCGACATGGATGCCATCGTCGAGCGGCAGATCGATCCCGGTCACGACGCCTGTATTGGCTAACTTGCCCTCGAGAATTCGCTGCGCGTCCTGCACGGCATTCCATTCGCGTTGATTCGTAACTGCGATGTGACGCCCGATCTGCACATGTAGAAAGGCAGATCGGGCTGGCCAAAGTCCCGGCGAACAGCCGCCACGAACTCTTCAAACTTCGTTGGAAACTTGGGCGCTGCGGAGGGACTAGCATCAGATTCACCTTGATACCAGACAACTCCAGCCACTTTTCCGCCTATTGTTTGGAATCGGCGGATCATAGCTCCGTAGAGCGAGTCACCGCCTTTGTCCTTCAAGGTGGGATCCCACTGTGACATCGATGTGCCACCGTGCGCGCAGGGAATCAGCCCGATGGGCACGCCTGTTCGTTTGACCATCTCGACCGCGAACGACAGTCCCATCCCAGAGCCCTTCTTCCGCTCACGATTGAACGCGTCCAGCGCCTCGCCGGTGAGCCGGGTTGGAGGATCATTCCGCCAATGAACGCGATCGATAGCACCGGGGAGATTGTGCAGCCGGCTCCTGAGCTACACCCCATCTATCCAGTTGATCGAAGCTATGCACCCGCGAATCCGGCGGCTGTACATTCACCAGATCGCCAACACCTTCCATGTTCGATTGTCCGGCGAGAATCCACAGGTCGCCGACGAGGATGTCTTCGATGACGACGGGCGTTGCACCCCGGGACCGTAACTCGATTGTGTACGGGCCGCCCGCAGGGATCCCGTTGACCGTGCCGGTCCACGTGGCGCCGTGGGCAGTCGCGACTGGCTTCCAACTCCAGCCCTTGGACTGGCTTGCCACTCGACAGAAGGCGAGCTTCGATCGTTTTTCCTGCGAGGCCTTGCGCAATGCCACCGATAGTGACATCAGCCGAATTCTGCGCGTTTCGCTGCAACACCTGCGAATCCGTCAGGCCCGCACTGAGCCGAAACTCGGCTGCATATACGGCGCCACTGCAGAGCAGAAGAAACGCTAGTCTCATTCGGCTCAATCGTATGTCAATGTTTGACTTCCATACGCCGCAGCTGCACCGGCGCCGGGCGGGAGATGTTGGCGCAGCGGGCACGGCAGCAGCAGTGATCGGTGGTTTGACTGTCGGCGTATTTTGAACAGTTTTCGCCGCCGGCTTCGACATGCTTTCACGCGCTTTTTGCAGGCGATCCGACAGCTTCTTCCGAGCCGCCTCACTGATCTGGATCTTGTTGACGACTTCGCGAGCACCGCCGGATTTCGCCAATCGCGTCGCAACGCCCTTGCGCTGCGGAACCTCAGTCTTGCCTTCCAGAGTGGCAATGCCCGACTTCACTGACACGCGGAACTGATCCTCTGAAATCTTCGATTTGGCAAACTTGGCCCGTATTGCCGCTTCAACGGCGGCATCGCTGGCTGGGGGAGCCTTCGGAGCAGCAGCGAAAGCGAAAGAGGCGATTATAAGAAGTAGTGCGGCACGCATACTTGAACTGGTAGTGCCCGCCCGTGAGGAAAGTTCTCAGATGTAGGGCGCTGTCGGCCGCTTGGAGAGCTGCTTTTTGGACGCCCGGTACTTGCGCAGGTACTCGTTCACTTCTTCTAACGAGCCAAACAAACCCACGAACGCGCTGTCCAGACGCGATGGGCACCGCCGCCGGGAACGGAAATCTCTCCCGCGGAACTGGTCGGTAATCCCGATCACGGCAGCACCCATCGGCCTGTATTCATGAGTGCCTTGAGCCCACGCGACCGAGTCCTCCGTATCAATCCACAAAGCGAATCCCATTGCAGATACGATATACGCTATGACTCGTCGAGATTTCTTACCGGCGCTCGCTTTCCCACTGTTTTCGCAGGAAACCAAGCCGGTATACCGCAAGGGCAAGTTGAAGCAGGCGGTTTGTAACAGCGTCTTCGGCCGGAACATGGCCTTGGAGGACCGCTGCCGGCACGCGGCGCGGCTCGGCGTCTATGGCATCGACCTCATCGGCCCAAAGGATTGGCCGACGCTGAAGAAATACGGTTTACTGCCGACCATGGTGCCCGGCTGCGGCACAATTCCCGAAGGGTTCAACAAGGTCGAGAACCACGCCAGGTTCGAACCCATTGCACGCGAAATCATTGACCAGTGCGCCGCAGCCGGTGTGCCGAACATGATAGGTCTAACGGGCGAGCGAAAAGGCCAGGACTCGCGCAAAGGCTTGGAAAATTGCGTAACGTTCCTGAACAAAATCAAATCGCATCTCGAGGACAAGAACGTCACGATCTGTGTCGAATACCTGAACAGCAAGGTCAACCACAAAGATTACGATTTCGACCACATGGCCTACGGCGTGGAGATGTGTAAGCGTGTAAATTCTCCGCGCGTCAAGATCCTGTACGACATGTATCACGTGCAGATCATGGAAGGCGACATCATCCGCATGATGCGGGATAACATCCAGTACATCGGGCATTTCCACACCGCCGGCAACCCCGGGCGCCACGAGATGGACGACACGCAGGAGATGAACTATCGGGGGATCGCGAACGCGATTGCCGATGCGGGTTTCCAGGGGTTCATCGCGCACGAATACTCGCCTCTACGGGACCCGCTACAATCCTTGGAAGAAACGCTGAAGATTTTCGACATTGTGTGAAGCTGGATTTCAACCCGGGCCGAAATGCGCCTGCGCGAAACTGCCCTCGCTCATCAGGAATATATACGGCTGTACGTCATGTTCCGGCGTGGATTCCCAATAACGCAGGAGGATCGTGTAAACGAGCATGCCGGTCTCGCCTTCCCCAAACAGGAGAAACCGCAAGGCTTGAACGACGGGATTCAGTTGGGTCAGACCCAGGAAGATCCCGATCGGGTCCAGCAACTCGCTGACATACGCGATGCTGTTCGCAATGGCGATCGCTCCTGAAGCGTTTACCACGTAATTGCCCTCTTCCCTGCGCACCTCGATGTTCAGCGGCGCGAGGAAATCACTGCGATTGTCCAGAAGAAACACGTGCACAAACGCGAACTTCTCTTTGACCTTGTAGTATTCCTGAATCTCGCGCGCCTTTCTCTGCCGGGCTTCGCCGGTTGCCGTTTTAATAGGCACCAGGTTGACCTTCTTGCCTGCAATCTCGTTCCACAATTCGGCTGATTCGGCATCGCAGAAATGGATGTCGGTGACGCGCAGTTCAGTGGATCGGAGATACCGGCTGATGGCGCTGACCGTCATGGTCAGCAAAATGAAGATCATGGCTATAATGATTCCGTCCGGCCGCTCGATCACATTTTCGATGAGCGCGTACGCAAAGATTACACTGATGAGCCAGCAGTAGGCGCTCATCTTTCTGTTTCCCTCACGACCGAGCGACAACGCCGCGGCCAGAGCGCCGGACAGCATCAAACCCAGAACTCCCGTTGCGTACGCGCCACCCTGTGCTTCCACCTCCGCATTGAAAGCCACGGTGACTACGACGGTCATGCCAAAAAGCACGAGGACGAGCGGCTTTGGATAGGCGACCCAAAGCGGCGCCATTCCGAATCGCGGCAAATATCGCGGAATCAGATGAAGTAACCCAACCATCGCCGATGCGCCGGCAAACCACAGGATCAAAATAGTCGACGCGTCGTATACGGATCCGAAAATATCGCCCAAGTACCTGTGCGCGAGATACGCGATGGCTCGACCGCTGGCTTCCCCGCCTTTCCGGTACGCTGAGTGGGGAATCAACAGGGTTGTGACGAAACTCGACATCATGAGCATGACGCTCATGATCAGGGCTGCCGTGGCTAATAGTTTGTTAGTGTTTTTGATGCGACCTTCCGGGGGGTGGCCCGGCTGATCGGAATTGGTTCCCCGGATGAGCGGCATCACGGATACACCGGTTTCGAATCCGCTCAGTCCCAAGGCAAGTTTAGGGAAGATGATGGCGGATGCGACGAGAACACCCGTCATATCGCCACGCGATGACAGCGCCGCCTGCCAACCCGGGATTAGATCGGGATGACGGTAGATCTCGTACAGCCCTCGCGCAAGTACGACGAGATTCAGGAAGAGGTATGGCACCGCGACAAATGTCGCGAGTCCGATCGCCTCATTAAATCCGCGCAGAAAAAGCATCGCCAACGCAAACAGGAGACCAATCGTGACCAGCAATTGATGGTCGCCGAGGTAGTTGTGGAGGAACGGATTTTCAATCGCATGTAAGGCTGCATCAGAAGCGGAAAGCGTCATCGTGATCACGAACCCGGTAGCCGCAAACCCGAGCAGCACGAGTACGAGCAATTTCCCGTTCCATCCCGGCAGAAGGTTTTCCAGCATGGCGATCGATCCGAGGCCCACATAGGACCGCCGGGCTACTTGCGCATACATCGGAAGGGCACAAAGGAGAGTTACCGCGACGAGAAAAGCTGTCGCAATCGGGGAAAGAACTCCCGCCGCGAGCAACGCAATGCCGGGTTGGTAGCCGAGAGTTGAAAAGTAATCGACGCCGGTTAGCCAGAGTACCAGGTACCACGGGTGCGTGTGGCTGTGTTCCTCCATGATGTCCAGGCGGTGGCCCTGGAACAACCACTTGGTGAGCACGTTCCGAGGTCGTCTCGGGCCATACGGCTCAAACGGCGTAAACCCGCCCGTTCCGGCTGCAGTCACTGCCTTAGTCTCCGACATGGTGTAGTGTCAGACTACTCCAGATCTGTCCCACGTTTCTAAACATTTGGAGTGCATCCCAAATTGCCGATGCATTGAGCGCCGTCTTTTTTATAACGTGCGTTGGTACGTTGACTAACACGCGCGCCTTCGGTAATCTCTAGTTTCCGAGTGGTGATTGTCGGGATTCATCCATGAACATCTCCGTGAAAGGTGAATACGCTCTCCACGCGGTGTTCGATCTGGCCCTGCAGCCGCCTGGCGAACCGGTCAGGATTGCCGACATCGCACGACGGCAGCAGATTCCGCAGAAGTTTCTAGAACTCATCCTCGCCGGTCTTAAACAAGGCGGCTTTGTCGAGTCGCGACGCGGTGCGGAAGGCGGCTATCTACTCGCAAAATCAGCAGACTCCATCGTTGTGGGAGACGTGATCCGCTTCATGGAAGGGACCAGAAATGGCAAACCGAGGGAGAACCCGAACAGTCCGTTCGCCCAACTGTGGGAAAGTGTGGATGACGCGGTTTCACGGGTAGTAGATCATACAAGTTTCGGCGATCTCGCGCGCCGTTGGCGCGAGAGGCAAGGCCGCTACATACCAAACTGGGACATTTAAGAAGGAGCTGACGCTTGCAATTCCAGGACAACTCGTTCAGTATCGGCCGAACGCCGCTGGTGAGGCTGAATCGTGTCATCGATGGCGCTTCCGCAACAGTTCTCGCCAAAATCGAGGCGCGAAATCCCGCTTTCTCTGTAAAGTGCCGGATCGGCGCTTCGATGGTTTGGGACGCAGAGCAACGCGGCGTTCTCAAGCCAGGGAAGGAGTTGATCGAGCCGACTAGCGGCAACACCGGTATCGCTCTGGCATTCGTCGCCGCCGCTCGCGGCTATCCGATCACCCTTACGATGCCCGAAACCATGTCCATCGAACGCCGCAAAGTACTGAAAGCGTTTGGCGCGAACCTTGTGCTGACAGAAGGATCTCAAGGGATGAAGGGAGCCATCCAGAAAGCCGAGCAGATCTGCGCCTCCGATTCCAACCGTTTCGTCCTGCTGCAACAGTTTAAGAATCCGGCTAACCCGGACATTCACTTCAAGACGACTGGTCCTGAAATTTGGGAAGATACGGAAGGCAAGATCGACGTGCTCGTCTCCGGAGTTGGAACCGGCGGCACCATCACCGGAGTTTCACGATATATCAAGAGTACGAAGGGCAAGAATATCCTTTCCGTCGCGGTCGAGCCGACCAACAGCCCAGTAATCTCACAAAAACTCCGGGGTGAGGAGTTGAAACCTGGACCACACAAAATCCAGGGTCTCGGCGCCGGCTTCATTCCAGACACGCTCGATCTCAGCATGGTGGATCGAGTGGAACTCGTTACAAATGATGAATCGATCGATATGGCTCGGCGGCTTGCGCGCGAGGAGGGTTTGTTGAGTGGAATATCGTGCGGAGCGGCTGTTGCCGCTGCGGCGCGCATCGCGAAACTGCCGGAAATGGCCGGGAAAACGATAGTTGTCGTGCTGCCGGATGCCGGAGAACGTTATCTGAGTTCTCCACTGTTTGAAGGAATGTTTAACGAATAAAATTCCGAGAATTTTTATTCGAAGAGGACGTAACTTCATACCGCCCTCTCTCGTTATATAAGCAACCCCGTTACTGCGGGCGCGAATCACCCAATCACCCAAACCCCGCGCCCGCCCCCTTACTTTCATTCACATAGTACTAAATTTCCCCTCGATGGGGGAACTGCACCTTCCCGGGTCGTTGATTGGCCAGGAGCCAAGCAGCAGGGGGTCCGCCAGCTCATTGCTACACTGAAGCTTTCGTGGACCTAGCCACTCCGTTAACTTACGTCAAGGGTGTTGGCCCGGGTCGTGCGGCCATGCTGGAGGCGAAGGGCCTCCTCATTGTCGAAGATCTGCTCGCCTACCTTCCACTTCGATACGAAGACCGCAGCAACCTGAAGCCTATAGCCGGACTGGCGCCTGGCGAGATGGCGACTGTCATCGCCGAAGTGAAGACCGCAAGGATGTCAGGCTTCAAGCGTCGCAATCTCGGTCTGTTCGAGGTGACATTCACGGATGGCTCAGGCGAGACTCTGAATGGTAAGTGGTTTCACGGCAGCTATTTGTCGAATGTGCTGGTCCCTGGCTTACGCGTCGCTTTGTTCGGCAAAATCGAACTCGATACCTACACCGGACACCTTCAGGTGATGCATCCCGAGTTCGAGATCCTCTCCGCTGACGACGAGGAGGGCGAAGCAGGACTCCACACCGGACGCATCGTCCCGATTTACGAAGCGGCGAGTAAGATCACGACGCGCGTATTTCGGTCATTGCTCCGTCGCATTCTGGACAACCTGCCTCCACTCGACGATCCACTTCCGGAGCACATCCGGCAGCGGCTCAAATTGCCGGACAAAACGGTCGCTGTTCATACGGTCCACTTCCCGTCTGAGAACGAAGATATCCGGCTGCTGAACGCGTTCCGATCGCAGGCGCATTTCCGTTTGATTTTCGAGGAGTTCTTCTGGCTCGAGTGCGGACTGGCGTTGAAGCGGGCTAAAGCCCGATCCGTGGAGGGCATCAAGTTCGAGTTGAACGAGAAGGTCCGGGAAAAGATCAAGACGATGCTTCCGTTTAAGCCGACCAATGCTCAGAAGCGAGTGCTGGCCGAAATCGCAGCCGATATGGCGGCCCCGAGTCCGATGAACCGCCTCCTGCAGGGCGATGTCGGAAGCGGCAAGACGCTGGTTGCGGCAGAGGCGGCGATCATAGCCATTGAGAATGGCTACCAGGTAGCGCTGCTCGCTCCCACCGAAATCCTCGCCGCTCAGCATCATTTTTCATTCAAGAGCTTGTTTGGCAAACTCGGCTACGTACCGATTCTGCTCACTGGATCGAATACGCAACGCGAGAAGTCTCAGCTGAAACGGCTTGTCGCTGAAGGCTTGGCTCACATCGCCATCGGAACCCATGCGTTACTGGAGTCCGATGTCGAGTTTCGGAAGCTAGGCCTGGCCATTGTTGATGAGCAGCATCGGTTCGGTGTGATGCAGCGTTTGAAGCTGTTCGAAAAGGGACATCGGCCAGATGTGCTGGTAATGACCGCAACACCAATCCCCCGCACATTGGCATTGACAGTCTACGGAGATCTGGACACGTCAATCATCGATGAACTTCCGCCCGGACGCAAGCCGATTCAGACAAAGCATGTGATGGAGGATCGCGTAGAACAGGTGTACAGCTTCATGAAGAAGCAGGTCGATGCGGGCCGGCAGGCATATGTGGTTTATCCGGTGATCGAGGAATCGGAAACCCAGGCGATGAAGGCTGCCCAGGCGATGCATCAGCAGCTTTCCGAGATTATCTTCCCCGATCTCAAAGTAGATCTTCTTCACGGAAAGATGACACCCGACGAGAAGGAAAACGTCATGCTCCGCTTCAAGCAGGGCGAGATCCAGATCCTGGTGTCCACGACCGTCATTGAAGTCGGCGTTGACGTGCCGAACGCCACGGTCATGGTCATCGAGCAGGCGGAACGCTTCGGCTTGGCACAATTGCATCAATTGCGTGGACGGGTCGGGCGTGGCGCGGAGCAGAGTTACTGCATCCTGGTGACTGGAAAACTAGGTGATGCCGCACGGGAACGCATTCGCACTCTGGTTGATTCGAGCGATGGATTCTACATTGCGGAGATGGACATGAAATTGCGCGGCCCCGGCGAATTTTTCGGGACCAGACAGTCGGGTTTACCGTCGCTTCGCGTCGCTAACATCCTTCGCGATGGCGAAATTCTCGAGGTTGCGCGCGCTGAAGCGATGTCGTTCGTCGAGCAGCCGCCTAGCCCGCAGATGCTCCGGGAAGCGGTCGCCTATATTCAAACGCACTGGCAGCGGCGATACGGATTGGTGCAAGTAGGGTAACCATGCGTGTCATCGCGGGTGAGTTTCGCAGCCGAGTGCTCAAAACCCTTCCGGGTTTGGATACTCGTCCTACGCCGGACCGCTTGCGCGAGTCGCTGTTCAACGTTCTCGCTCCAGAAATTGAGGATTGCGTGTTTCTTGACGCCTATGCGGGGACGGGCGCAGTCGGGATTGAAGCATTGAGCCGGAATGCGAGGCGAGTGATATTCATCGAGAGATCGAGCGCGGCAGTCGGAGTAATTCGGGAGAACTTGACGACTCTTGGGATCGCCAAAAGGGCCGAGGTGCTGCAGGGACGGGCATTGCAATATTTGGCGCAGCGTCCAGCCGACATCATTTTCCTGGATCCTCCATACGACCTTGAAAAAGATTATGGCGAAGCGCTGACCCTGCTTGCGGCCGGGACAACGAAAATCGTGGTCGCCCAGCATGCCTCACGGTTCCGGCTCGAGGAGCGCTATGGCGTCCTTGAGCGCAAGAGAACACTGAAGCAGGGCGACAACACGTTAAGCTTCTATCGACCTGTTCTGCTTGACAAGCGATGAACGGAAGCCGGCGCATCGGCCGGCTCCTATTGCGCACTCAGCGGGAAGTTACCCTTTTTTCACCGCTTCGATGTCCAGCGTGATGGTCACTTCTTCACCGACCAACACACCGCCGGTTTCGAGCGCGCTGTTCCAAGTCAGGCCCCAATCCTTGCGGTTGATCTTTGTGGAAGCCGTCGCCCCAACTCTCGTATTTCCCCATGGGTCTTTGACTTCTGCGGTCGGGCCGTCGACATCCAATATGACTTCGCGAGTGACACCATGCATCGTCAGATCACCCGTCACACGCAGTTGATTCTTTGACTTCGAGACGTGCGTGCTTTTGAACGTCAGGGTCGGATACTTCTCTGTATCGAAGAAGTCCGCAGTCCGCAGGTGCGCATCGCGCTGCTCATCTCGTGTGTTGATCGTGGTCGCGTCGATCGTCGCATCTATCCGCGTTGCGCCTACGTTGTTCGGGTCATAAACGACTGTGCCGGTCACTTTCGAGAACTCGCCCTTTACGTTCGAGATCATCAGGTGCCTGACGCTGAAATGAGCGGCAGAGTGCGATGAATCGATCTCATAGCTAGCTCCCGTAGGTGTCGATACGGTCTTCTGGGCATCTTCAACGGCGAGCGAGTTCGCTTGATATGTAGAGTTCATAATTTTCCTTTCTTTCCTTTAACGAATATCGTGATAACATATTTTTTAGCTGCGGAATCAAGTTCTCTCCTCGCGCAGCAACTCCAACGTTTCAATTAGGTCTTGCAGGCGATCCTGCCCGATGTGCCCGAGATGCATCTTGAGCATGGAGGCAAGCGGTTGGTCAATACGATTGACGAGGTCGCGTCCTTCCGGCGTGATCCTAGTGATCACGACCCGCCGGTCCTGTTTGCTGCGTTCGCGTTCGATCAACTTCCGAACTTCCATTCGATCCAGGAGTCGGGTCACATCCGGGTCTGGAGTGATCATCCGCTCGCATGCCTGCGAGCACGTCAGTCCATCCTTTCCCGCGCCGCGAAGAATGCGTAACATGTTGTACTGCGTGGAAGTGAGTTGATACTCCTTCAGCAGTTCCGCGACTTTCTGTTGCAGATGCTCATAGGTGCGGCCGAGATTCAGCAGCGCCTCTTCTTCCGAAGGGCGAACGGTTTGGTCTGCTTGATTTCTTTTGCTAGTCGTCCGCTCACAATTCCATAATACTCGTTATCACGATTATTGTCAAGAGGGAGATCCGGTTAGTCGGATTAGTCGTGGCTCACCACCCGTAGGGAGCCACGACCGCCAAGAGGTAGATTATTTCTCTTCGATCGTCACGCTGTCCAGCGTGTCTCCCTGCTGCACCGCATTCACGACATCCTGGCCCGACGTAACCTGCCCGAAGACAGTGTGCTTGCCGTTCAGCCAATCCGTGGCGATGTGTGTAATGAAGAATTGACTGCCGTTGGTATTTGGCCCGGCATTCGCCATCGAGAGCGAACCGACCTGATGCTTGCGAGGGTTTTCCTTCACCTCGTCTTCGAATTTGTATCCAGGACCGCCACGACCCGTACCGGTGGGATCGCCGCCCTGAATCATGAAGTCCGCGATGACACGATGGAACTTCGTCCCGTTATAAAACCCTTCTCGAGCAAGAAAGACGAAGTTGTTCACCGTGTTCGGCGCATCCTTCGGATACAGCTCACAAACAATGCGGCCGCGCGATGTGTCAAACGTCGCGGTGTAGCTCTTGTTTGTATCGATCGCCATCGAGGGCGGGGCTGAGTAGTTCGCCATAGAATCAGTTTACGGCCTGAAGTCGCGCTGCCAATCTTTGATGCCGCGAAGCACCGCATCGTAGACCGCCCGTCCGATCACGTGCCCGAGCACGGTGTGTTTCCCGGCGTATTCCAATGGTGGACCCGCAGGAGGGTGCGCGATGACGAGACAGTCCGTACCCGTCCCGGTCCCGCCGGTTCCCGCATCCATCATGGCTGCCGTCCGAGCTTCCGCGACCATCGCAAGCGCTTCGAGAGAACACTCTTCCGTCAGGTTGTGCGACACCGA
Source organism: Bryobacteraceae bacterium (assembly GCA_963825845.1). Taxonomy (GTDB): domain Bacteria; phylum Acidobacteriota; class Terriglobia; order Bryobacterales; family Bryobacteraceae; genus DASQDN01. The sequence continues at coordinate 90,936 of CAWGVL010000013.1, forward strand.
GCAAAGAAGGTTGATAGTTCCGGTCGGGATGAATGTCGGCTCATCACCGATACGCATCGTATTTCGCAGGCCTATGGTTGCGATACACCATGCCGTCACTCCGCTGTGCTCCACCGTTGCATCTACTTGCCCGTAGCGCTGACGACTCGTCAGTAGACCCACAGCATCGGACACGCCCTCAGCAATGAGTTTGGACCGAAGGAAACCTCGCGCGTCGATCAATTCTGGGTATTCATCTCGCGTCAGGAAGTACCACGCCACCGCTGGTGCGAGTTTACGGCCTCCGTTGACGATAGCCCAACTCACACACAGTTGCGGAGCGGAAAAGCGGACGATCATCAACGGTCCGCGAAACTCGAGGGCGTTCACTTCGGCAGCGCGAACGTCATCACCGCGGCGCCCGAACCCATCGTCAAATACTGCCGGCCATCCAGCAGAAAGGTCGTCGGTGATGTACTCAGTCGCGTTCCGGTGTAGATGCGCCACAGAATCTTGCCGGTCTTCGCATCCGCGGCCATAAGATATCCATCTTCGTCCGCGGCAAACACCAGTCCTGCCGCTGGTCGACAGGGTCCCAGCCCAGGGAGCCTTGTCGTAGCGGAAATCCCACTTGGTCTCTCCCGTCAAGGGGTCAAGCGCCTTCAGCATTCCCCACTCGCGTTCTTCGGTAACACCTCGAAAAACGCTCCCCCAAAATGGCTTGCCTTCGATGTACTTCGGCGCGGATGAGAAGAACACGTCGCATGTCTCGCGGACCGCAAAGTAAAGCAACCCGGTCTGCGGGTTGTAGGAAGGAGCCATCCAGTTGGTGGCTCCCGCGAGACCCGGACATTGTCGATTACCTTCTGGCGACGGTTCGGTCTCACCCTTCAGAATGGGACGGCCTTTCTTGTCGAATCCTTGCGCCCATGTTTGGCGTGCGAACGGTTTGGCGCTCAAGAACTCTCCTGTCACACGATCAAGCACATAGAAGAAGCCATTCCGATTGGCCTGAACCAAAAGCTTTCGAGGCTTACCCTGCCAGTTCAGGTCCAGCAGCATAGGAGTTTCATTGGCGTCCCAGTCATGCGTATCGTGAGGCGTGAATTGATAATGCCACTTCAGCTTCCCCGTGTCAGGATCGAGAGCGACAATCGAATCCGTGTACAGGTTGTCGCCCGCCCGCTCCTTTCCATAGAGGTCCGGTCCCGGATTTCCGACAGGCCAGTACAGCAGATTCAAGGCGGGATCGTAGGTACCAGTCAGCCAGGTCGCGCCGCCACCGCGGCCACGATTCCCCGGCCCACGTCTCGTTTCCGGGCTCACCTTTTGCGGGAATGGTATAAAAGCGCCAGGCTCGCTTTCCTGTCGCCGCATCGAACGCGTCGACGAATCCGCGGATGCCGTACTCGCCACCGGTGATTCCAACGATCACTTTGTCTTTAACGACAAGCGTCGCAACGGTCGCGCCGTAGCCCTTGGTGTAGTCGGCCATCTCGGCTTCCCACACCAGCTTGCCCGTTCGAATATCGAGCGCGACCACGTGCGCGTTCGGGACCGCCATGAATACGAGCTGCCCCAGAATCGACAGACCGCGATTTACCGTGCCGTTTACGAATCCGTTCTTAGCCTCGGGAAGAGGATACTTATAACGCCAAAGTTGCCGGCCCGTTTTTGCATCAATGGCGAAAGCAGTCCCTTCCCCACCAGTGAAGTACATCACGCCGTTAACAACTAGAGGCACGGCCTGGAACGATCCCGACACCCCGGTCTGGAACATCCATTCGAGGCGCAGATCCTTTACGTTCGACGTGTTGATCTGGTTCAGTTCTCTATGGCGGATGCCCGAGTAATCACCCCAATACGTCAGCCAGTTTTCCGGTTCCTTCAGCGCATTGACCAGCCGGTCCGACGTGACCGGATTCTGCGCCTGGAGTGATCCGGCGAGGAGCACCGCAACGACAATCCGCCTCATCGAATGCCTTCAACCTTCTTAACGTCAGAGCCTTTGCTAGTTTGCCCCTTTAGCGTCGTGAGGTACGCCACCAGATCATCCAGCACGTTCTTGGGCATCCCCTTATACGCGGGCATGAGCGATTCCTTCATCTCCACAACTTCTTTGACATCATCCTTGATGAATGACTTGAACTCCTGGGATTGTAATCGGAGCTGAACCGTGAAGCTATCCTCATTCACTCGGGCGCCAACGACCTTGCGTCCATCCTTCGTTACCACGGTGACTCCTCGGTACTCCGCCGGGATGTCGGACGAGGGCTCAATAATCGAATCCTCTAAATACTTCACCGAGCGCGCGCCGCCCACACGCGTCAGATCCGGCCCATACGTACTTCCTTCAGTGCCGATCTGATGACAACCCGAGCAGCCGTGCCGCGCATACATCCGGCGGCCATTGGCAGGATCGCCCGTCGCCTTTTGGGTACCAACTCCGGAACTTCGCAAGTGGTTCAAAAAGCCGACGAGCTTGTTCAACTCCGGCTCATCCAAACTCTTGAAGGCCGCCATCGTAGTACCGGGAATACCGTCGCGAATAATGCGCTTCAACTCGGCATCTGGCTTTTTCGGGCCCCCGACCAGATCGGGACCTCGTCCGCCTAAGCCCGTAATCCCGTGGCAAAATGCGCAGTTGCTGCGATAAATTGCCCGGCCTTGCTCAATCGCGGAAGTCTGCGCAAACGACAGGAGCGGACAGAGCGCCAGTCCGAACAACGACAACCGAAATCTCATAGAGATGGTGACTATTATAGGGCGCGCTGAATTGTGAGCCGGTTCTCACGAACCTTGCCGGCCATCGCGGAACTATACCGGATAGCGTAATTCCCGATGCGCTGCTCGAAGGGTGTGTCGGTCTGAATGGCTGCCCGAAGCGGGTGATCCATAGTCATGTTGAGTTTCTTGAGCAGCAGGCCCGCGACATCGGTCAGTTTTTCCCGCACGGCCGTTTCCGCTTCGGGCGCGCGAACGTCGCCACCGAGAACAACGGTCGTCACCGCGATGGGATCTGTCCCGCGAACCTCGTACCATACAGAAGACTGAGTTCCGTTCGACGGGTCGCGCGGACCGATTTGCACTTCAGTCGATGCGCAGCCGAACCCATCGGCGCCTTCCTTCCAGCGTGTGCCGACCATCCCCACCTCATTCAGCGCCGTGCACAGCGCCGCAGGTTCAAAGGCAATCTGAGTAACGGATCCGGCTCGCGAGGTCTTGACGGGTTCTGTCACCGGAGACGTAGGCCCGCACGCTGCGAGACACAAGCAGACCAACACTAACTCCGCGGTACGCATCAAACCACGATTGTATACGGTAACCACAGGACACCCGTCGATTTCCGCGTAACAGCATCTCTTTCGCAGTGTCATACGGGTGAAAGGGAACCAAACATTATGCCCCACATGGCACACATGACAGCCCAGATGCAGGAATGCATCGAAAACTGCACGAATTGTCACAATATCTGTGTTGAGACGATCAGTCACTGCCTCATGCTTGGCGGAGAACACGCCTCAGCCGATCACATTCGTCTACTGATGGATTGCGCCGAGATTTGCGACGTGAGCGCGGACTTCATGCTCCGAGGCTCCCACCGCCATGAACGGGTTTGTGGCGTCTGCGCCGAAGTATGCCGGGACTGCGCCAGTGAATGCGCGCGTATGGCGCGTGGCGATGAGACTATGATGCGCTGCGCCGAGATGTGCCGCCAATGTGCCGAGAGTTGCCGTCAGATGTCGATGACGACGCACTGACGAGCCTCAGCCTGAAAACCGTTTGCTACAATCCGTGGCATGTTGCGACTCGTGATCGCGCTTGCCGCGCTGGCTACAAGTGCACTCGGCGCCTCTAAAACCGTAGTAACGATTCGCGGTGATCAGTTTTACATCGACGATCAGCCGACATACAAAGGCCGGACGTGGAACGGTCACAAAATCGAGGGTCTGTTGCTGAACTCTCGTATGGTGCAGGGCATCTTCGATGACGCGAATCCCGAAACGGTGAAACGCTGGGCCTATAGAGACACCGGCAAGTGGGACCCGGAGCGCAACACTCGCGAGTTCCTCGCGGCCATGCCTGAGTGGCGGAAGCACGGGCTGAACTCGTTCACCGTCAATCTTCAAGGCGGAAGCCCCGAAGGGTATTCCAAAGAACAGCCGTGGAACAATAGCGCGATCGCGGCAGATGGATCGCTTCGGCCCGAATATATGGGCCGCCTGAAGCGCATCCTCAACAAGGCGGACGATCTCGGGATGGCCGTCATCCTCGGCATCTTCTACTTCGGCCAGGACGAGCATGTGAAGGACGAGGAAGCCGTGAAGAAAGCTGTCGACAACACCGTCGACTGGTTGATGGACAACGGCTATCGAAACGTACTGATCGAAGTCGACAACGAGTGCAACGTCACCCGGTACGACCACGAGATCCTCAAGCCCCGTCGCATCCACGAGCTCATCGAGCGAGTGAAGGCTCGTACGCGGGGCGGCCAGCGGCTGTTGGTCAGTACAAGCTACGGCGGCAACAAGGTTGCGGAAGAGAACGTAGTTCGCTCAGCCGACTTTATCCTGCTGCACGGCAATGGTGTGAAAGATCCAAAACGTATCTCGGAAATGGTGCAGCAGACGCGAGCCGTACCGGGTTACACCCCGAAGCCGATCGTGTTCAACGAGGACGATCACTTCGACTTCGATAAGCCCGACTACAACATGCTCGGCGCAATGCGCGAGTACGCGTCGTGGGGTTACTTCGACCCGGAAGGATATCAGTCGCCTCCGGTCAACTGGGGTCTCGACACAGACCGCAAAAAAAGCTTCTTCGCAAAGCTCAAGGAAGTAACGGGAGCGAAGTGAAGCTCGACGAGTTCCGCGACGTCGTTAGACGCATTCCGCGAGGCGAGGTCATGACCTACGGCGAGGTTGCCGCGGCAGCAGGTCACAAGGGAGCCGCGCGGCAAGTCGTCTGGGCGCTCCACAACTGCGGACCCGATATCCCTTGGCATCGCGTCGTAGGCGCAGGCGGCAGGATCCTTCTGCCCGGTGAAGCGGCCCTCGAACAGCGCCTCCGGCTCGAATCCGAAGGCGTACAGTTCGTCGCCGGACGAATCAAGCGCACGATCAAGGCGAGTTCAGAAAAGAAGCTTCAATCCGAGTTGCAGCCGCCGCGGAGCACCCGCCGACAGAATCGCACCAAAACTCGGTGAGCCTACGTAATTGTCCGGCTGATCGTAGTTCACACGATTCAATAGATTGAACGCTTCCGCGCGCAACTGCACACTTAGCCGTTCCGTGACTTGGGTCGTTTTCACTAATGACACATTGATCACCGCCAGCCCCGGCCCTTCCACGATGTTTCGACCGGCATTTCCGAAGGTCCCGCGCGGAGGTGTCACGAAAGCCGTCGTGTCGAACCAGCGCTGCTCAGTTGGATTGTCCAATTCAGGCGACCTCACTACATTCGGCCGGTCATTCGCGCCGAACCCGAGTACGCTGCGGCCTGTGTTGCTGTTGTCGTTATCGGGATGGAGCGCTACGGTGAACGGACGACCGGTCTGGAATGACCAGACTCCGTTGGTTTGCCATCCCCGCAACAACCACGATCCGCGGAATGGCAGATCGTAGCTGTAGCTCAACGAGAATCGGTGCCGCACATCGAAGTTGCTCCGGCCGCGTTCAGCTCGAAGATTGTAGCTGTCCTGCGGAAAGTTTGGGTCGCCTGTGCTGGCGAAGAACCCGGAAGCGTCATCGATTGATTTCCCGAATGTGTAGGATCCCAGCGCCGTCAAGCCTCGCGAGAATCTCTGCTCGAATCGAGCTTGCAGCGAATGATAGATCGAGTTCGCGCGCGACTCCAAAATACTGATGTCATCGAAGCTGGGATTCGGGCGCAAGTTTTGCGGAGCGATGCTCGGCCGCGGCTGATTGATATCTCGCGCCGCCACGAGTTTCGTTCCCTTCGTTCCCGCGTAGGTCAACTCCAGCACACGTCCGCTGCCCAAGCCGCGCTGAACGTTGAAATTCCATTGCTGCAGATAAGGAGTGCGGAGATCGCGCTGAATCGCGAGTGCCGATCCAGGTACCGGGAACGGATAGTTGCTCGGGAACGGATCGTTCAGGAACAGCGGAAATTGCTGCGTCGCCACGAAAGTCCGGAAATCGTAATACGGCGGGCTGAAATACAATCCCTCGCTCGGAGCCAGCGCCGATTGGTCATAGTAGATGCCGTATGCAGCGCGAACCACGGTGTCGTTAGCCACCTTCCAAGAGACGCCCAATCGCGGGGCAAAGTTGTTGCGATCGGAAGCGTACCCGGAGCGCGGCATATCTCCTTGCCCGACCGGCGCCAGTGTTCCAGTCGCAACGTCGTACAAGTTTGCCCGGTCACGTACGTCAACACCCGGCGATGTGTACTCGTACCGAACACCCGCGGATACCGTAAAAGACGGCGTTAACCGCCAAACGTCATGCACGAAGACTCCATAGCTCTCTGACCGGAGGCTCTGATGATTGTCGACGCGAGCCACACCAGTGACAACCGGCAAGCCCTGCAACAAGTCGCCCACCGGATTCCCGCTGACTCCATAGAAAGTTAACAAACCGCGCGCCTGCACGTCACGATACGCATTCTGCTGCAGTACGCGAACCTCACCGCCGAATTTCAAAAAATGGCTGCCTGCCGAATACGTCGCCTGATCCACGATCTGGTAGGTATTGGTAACGCTGTGCTGCGGGTTGTTATATTCATCGCCGAGAGGCGAGTATCCCGGCAAGCTGATGTACGATAAACCCTGCGAACGGCTATTTAACCAGGGCTCCGGCAGCCCGACCTCGCGATTGATGCTTCGATCCTGGTTCTGCTGAAACGCGCCTGCGGCCACACGATTGAATCCAAGCCGGGCTTCGTTGATCAGTCTCGACGTGAATACGTGCGTCTCACTTGCCATGACGTTCTGCGCGCGCCGCTCGACATCATTTCCGAAGCCCGGGACACGCGCGAATGCCGCCCCTGAGAATGGCTCGAACAACAAGCGATCGGCGCAACTGTACCGAAGCGCAAAATCAGAAGACTCACTGAACCGGTGGTCGAGCCGGGTATCGAAATGATGCGTGCGGTCGCGCAGCACGGGCGAAGAAATGTAGTTCTGCCCGGGAACGGCCCGATTCGGCAATGGATACAGATTCGCGATCGCTTGGCCGATCGGATGAATCCGCTGCGCAGGAATCTTGTTCCCAGGGAAGGGCTGCTGCGTAAACAAGTCCATAGACGGAAATGCGCTTTGCGAGAAGTCCCCCGCCCTCTCGAGAGCGGTTGGCACGTTTGTGATCCGGGTAATGCCTTCCCGCGTCCGCCTTCCTTCATAGTCTCCGAAGAAGAACGTGCGATCCTTTACAACCGGCCCTCCAATCGAGAATCCGAACTGATTCTGCTGGTATCGCGGCGTCTCCTCTTTCGGCGCGAAGTGGTTCGTCTCGTCGAGCGCGGCGTTGCGGAAAAACTCCCACACTGTCCCGTGGATCGCATTCGTACCGGAGTTCAATACAACGTTGATCTGCCCACCGGCATTCCGTCCAAACGACGCGTCGTACGTATGAGTGAGCACTTCGAACTCACGGATTGCGTCTACCGGAGGAGTTACACCGACACCATTCAACTTGGGATCGCCATTGTAGACTCCGTCGAGCAGGAAGTTATTCGCATCCTCACGAGCGCCGTTCACATGAATCGCAAAATCACCGCGCACCGAGCCCGCTGATCCCTGGGCCGCCGGAGCCGTTCCCGGAGCTAACAACGAAAGCTCGTAAAAATTCCGACCATCCAGCGGAAGTTGCCGTACAGATCTTTGCTCGATCACAGCGCCCAAACTCGTGCTTTCCGTCTTCAACGGCTCGACGACGTCTGAGACCTCGGTTCGCTCTCCTTGTGAGCCCGGCTGCAGAACCACGTCGATCCGCGCAGATTCATTTACGTTCAGTGTCAATTCCTGGGAATGTGCCCGGAACTCTTCTTTCGCTACTTCCAGCCGGTACGATCCAGGGGGCAGCGCAGTGAACGTGTACTCGCCCTGAGCATCCGCCCGCTGAACTCGTTTGCGATTGGTCTCATCCTGCGTCAGTGTGACCTCGACGGATGGCACTCGCGCCCGCGATGCGTCGATGATGATGCCAGTCACTGACCCGCGCCAGGTCTGTGCAGTCGCCGTCGAAACCAACGCGAAAATCACAAGGCAAGAATGTCTTTTCATAGGCAGGGAAGCAAAGGAAACGATCTCTCCACTATACCCGTCAGACGAGCACATCCGATACTGGATAGATGTCGTCCCTTGTTTCACCTGCCCACCTCGAATTCGCATGAAACAACAGCTCCCAGAGATGCTGCGACTCGCCGGCCCGGTAATCCTCGCCGAACTCGGATGGATGTTCATGGGCGTCGTCGATACCATCATGGTGGGTTCGCTTGGCCCCACGGCTATCGGCGCAGTCAGCGTCGGTCATATTTTCATCGATCTGATGGCGATCGTTGGCATAGGCCTTCTGCTCGGACTCGACACTCTGGTATCGCAGTCTTTCGGCGCGGGGAATATGCGCGATTGCGATCATTCTCTCTGGCAGGGTCTGTACCTTGCGATTGTCTTCACGCCGATCGGCATGGTATCCGTGTATGCGGCGGAGCCGGTCCTGGAACTCGCGGGTGTCCAGTCAGGCGTCGTGAGCCTCGCCGTTCCTTACGCTCTGAGTCTTCAGTGGAGCTTTCCGCCCCTTCTTCTCTACGCGGCGTTCCGCAGATACCTCCAGGGGATCTCACTCGTGCGGCCGGTTATGATCGCCCTGCTCACAGCGAACATTGTCAACGTCATAGGGAACTGGCATCTCATCCCGAACTATGGGGTGGAGGGCGCCGGCTGGGCCACCACTGCATCGCGCTTGTACATGGCTCTGTTCCTGGCGATCGTTGCGATTTGGCGCGAGCCGGCATTGTTGAGGCTCATACCGTGGCCGGACCTCGACCGCATTCGCGAATTGTTACGTCTCGGGATTCCTGCTGCCGGTCAGATTCTCCTCGAAGTCGGCGTCTTCGCAACGTCGACTCTTCTAGCCGGACGCTTCGCGCCTGAAGCGCTCGCTGCTCACCACATCCTGCTGAACATCGCGGGTACAACATTCATGGTGCCTCTTGGGATGAGTTCCGCCGGCGCAGTAGCCGTCGGCCACGCCATAGGCCGCAAGGACCTTCACGCCGCCAGGCAATCTGGCTGGTTGGCGATCTGCCTCGGCGGTGGATTCATGACCGTCGCCGCTATCGTGTTTCTGCTGATCCCGCGCCCGCTGATTTCGCTGTTCACCACCAACTCCGATGTGTTGAAGATCGCGATTCCGCTGCTGTCGGTTGCCGCCGTGTTCCAGATCTTTGACGGCTTGCAAGTCGTGACAACCGGAGTCCTCCGCGGCGCTGGAGATACGAGGACCCCGATGTTCGTGAACCTCATGGGACACTGGCTACTGGGTCTGCCTACGGGCTATTTTCTCGCGTTTGTCCTTGGATATGGAGTGACAGGAATATGGTGGGGACTGTCTGTTGGATTGATCGTAGTCGGGTGCGTTCTGCTCTTCGCCTGGTCCCGTTTGCGGCTGCGATTCTCGTCTGCGGCGCCACAGCCAGTGCACAGCTTGTAACGAATGTTGGGGCGATCCCTCGCACGGGCAAGCCGCCCGTTGTTTTCGTTAGTGGCTACCAGAACAGTTGCAGCGGTACAACGTTTCAGGGCACGTTTGGATCGGCCGAGCAGGTTCTGCAAGGCGACGGTCGCGCTTCCGTCTTCTTCGACAACTGCAAGTACGGAGATAATCATCCTCCCATCGAAGATTTGGGAAACAAACTGGGCGAGTTCCTTCGATCACTGAAGTACGACAACGGCGAGACCGTGTCACAGGTCGACATCGTCACGCACAGCATGGGCGGGCTCATCGTCCGTAGCTATCTCGCGGGAAAGCAGACACAGGAAGGCGTGTTCACGCCGCCGGCCGATACCAAAGTTCGAAAGATCGTATTTCTCGCCACACCCCATTTCGGAACGCCGGCCACTACGCTTCTCGGCGGGGTGGCCGGAAATGCGCAAACCGATGAGTTAAAACGCGGCAGCACGTTTTTGTTCGATCTCGCGACATGGAATCAAGGGATAGATGACTTGCGGGGAATCGACGCGATCTCGGTTCTCGGCAATACGTCGAACTCGACAGCGGAGTTGTTAGGCATTATGAAGGCCGGCTTCGGAGATGGCGTCACAACGCTCACGAGTGGATCGCTTGCGTTTGCCGCGGCAGAGCGAACCCGCATCATCCCGTACTGTCACACCGACGTCGCATCACCGCTTTGCAGCAATGCCAAAGGAAACATAGCGGAGATCAATTCCGCCGATCACGATTCGGCCCGCATCATTTCGTCTTTCCTCAACAACACAGCGGATTGGCGAGCCATCGGCCAGGCTGCGGAGCAGAATACGTTCCTAGCGAAACAAGCCGGCCTGCTTGTCCGCTCCAGGAATGCGAACGATCAACTTCAAACGCCGCTGTCCGTCCGGATAGGAAACAATACACTTTCGCTTGCAGCTCAAATCGCCTACACGGAACTGGTGTCTGTCGAGCAACCGATCCAACTCTCGCTCGCTCTTCCGACGGGCGTTTCAACTGCTACCGTCACCCTGCCCCCGGCAACAACCCGCGCCATCACCATCAAACCCGGGCCGTCCATCGACGGCATCTTCCCATCATTTGCCGCCATAACTCCGAGGTCCGTTGCACCGGGATCGCTGATTTCGATATACGGTCGAGACCTGACAGCGGCGACGGGCGATCTTGAGGTGAATGTGGCGGGCCAGCGCATGCCCGTCGGTTACGCGGGAGCCACACAGCTCAACACGCTTGTTCCGGCAAACGCGGCGGGCCTCGTCAAATTGCAGGTGAAGAACGGAGCGGGCGAACAGACCGTCAACTTGTTCGTTGAGCCGGTAGTCCCTGCCGTATTCCCATCCGCTTTGAATGCCGTAAACGGCGCGTTGATCACACAACAATCCCCGATTCATCCGGGCGAATACGTAGCCCTCTTTCTAACTGGCCTGGGAGCGACCACCCTTCGTGACGGCCTGAATTGGGCTAACGTACAACCGGAGGTGACCGTAAGTGGACAACCTTGCACAGTGACTTTCGCTGGACGCTCGCCTGCATATGAGGGGCTTGATCAGATCAACTGCCAGATTCCCCTCACCCTGCAACCCAGTGACAACACACAGGTAGTTGTGCGTTCCGCGTCACGTCCGGCCAACGTGATTACGCTGCCGGTTCGCTAAGCTCCAGGTCGGTGCGGCTCGCCAGGAGAATAGCGATATTCGACATCGCGAGCAGCGCCATGAGTGCCGCCAGAATCTGAAAGGGAGCTTGGGGTAACGTCAGACCCAGAATGACGATGGCGGCGGCGAGCGTACGCTTTTGCGCATGAAGCTCGCCGCGAGCCAATTGCCCGGCTAACGACACGCAGAGCAGGCCGGGTACAAGAATCGCAAACCCGAGTACGAGCGACGCGATTTGCTCGAACTCGAGCTGAGCGGTATGACCAGCAGCGATCTGGAGCCACACGCTCCCCAGGTGCGCAGCCATCAACAATGTTGTCACGACGCCTGATACTGCCGAAACAGCACCTGAGGCCACAGACCCTCCTCCGACCCGGTGGGCAGAGGCCCGCAGAAACAGGAGAGTCATAACTCCGGCAACGATCGAGAGCATCACAACTGGCGTCAACACGGCAACCCGCTCTACAAACACCAGGCGTAAACGCGCGACCGAAGGGGTCATGAAACAGCAATTTTTCTTTGGCGTCTATCTCAGAGGAGAAAAAACATGGGCCACACGTCCGTCTACGGTATTTACGCTACGCGCCAAGACGCGGAAGTCGCAATCGATTCGATGCGGGCGTCTGGCTTCAGCGCCCAGGACATCTCGGTGCTTTTCCCTGATAACGAGGGAACAAAGGACATCGGTCATGAGAAACACACAAAAGCTCCGGAGAAGGCGACTGCGGGCGCAGCCATTGCGGGAATTGCCGGCGGAACAATCGGGTGGCTTGTTGGTATCGGAGCGCTTGCCATCCCGGGAGTCGGGCCGCTCGTTGCCGCGGGGCCAATCATGGCCGCGCTCGCGGGTCTCGGCGCTGGAAGCGTTGTTGGCGGGCTGGCCGGCGCCTTGATCGGCATGGGGATCCCGGAGTACGAAGCAAAGCGGTACGAAGGACGCATCCGCAAAGGCGGGATCCTCCTCTCTGTCCACTGCGACAACGATCTGATGATCGGTCGCGCAAAGGAGATGTTGCGGCACACCGGAGCCGAAGATATCGCCGCTGCGGACGAGGGCAAGGTTCGCGGTCACGCACACGACACACCTATAGAGGAGCGCGCCACCATAACCGATACGCGTCGAGTGAAGCGTACGACCGAGGAGCCTCCACCGACAGAACTCCTGTAAGCACGGAAAACCCGTCCTACGCTGGCACACGCTTTCTTACAGTCCGGGACTACCCGCAAGTAATCCGCGGTACCTCCGCAACTGCGCCATGATCTCGTCCGTCTAGGGCGCCGATCTCTTTTGCGTGTGGGCTCGAAGTGTAGCTCTTCTCAGACCTCTTCAGCGCGATTATCAAAGATATCTGGCCGGCGTCGTCATCCGTCAACTCCTGCTGGTATTGGGCGGGTTCTCACTCGTCTGGCTACTTCGCATCGCGCAGCCCGGATCGACCACTCCGATCTGGTCTCTCATTGCAGCTCTCCTTGTTTTCGATCTCGGACTCGCTGCGCTCGACCGTCTCCTGGGTCTATTCTTCGCATCACGCGTGAGTCTGCCGCTGTTCCGGCATCTCCGCGTGGCAACCCTGCAGAAGGTGCTCTCGATGCCAATGGAATGGCATCATACCCAGAACCCTGTCGAACTCGTCAGCAAGCTGAACAATGGAGCAGGCAAGGTCGTCCAGACTGCCGAAACCTTGGGTCGTGAGCTTCTCCCTGCGCTCATCCGCACAGGCCTCAGTCTTATCCCGCTGCTCTGGTTCAGCGCCTGGACGACACCGTTCGTCATCCTCGGCTTGGCTGGATTCCTCTGGGAAACAACCCGCGAAAATCACCGGCGGCAATCGCTCCGCATCACGAGGCATGAGCAGTACGCAAAGGATTCAGGTCTGTTCACCGAGTGCACACAGAACGTCCAGGCGCTCGTTCAGTTCGGCCAAAGCGACCGTATGCTCCGGCGTTACGAGAACCTGCAAGAGGAAATCATTCGCGAAGCCGTCGCCGACATTCGCGTGTCACAGCGTTTCGGTGTCTCGCGCACAATGCTGATCTCGGCCGTTCGACGCATCTCGCAGGGCGTGTGGTTGTGGCAGTTCCAAAGCGGACGTCTCGAGGCTGCAATGGTAATGTATCTGAATTTCCTCACCGATGAGCTGATTGGCTCGTTCAGTACGTACGCTGGAGTTCTCGACCGGCTGTACGAGGGCATCGAACCTGCCCGGACTGTCGCGAATCTGCTGAACGAGGAATCTCAGGATCGAGTTTGCCCGGGCGGATCTCTCCGAAACGTTCCCGAGGCAGTATCCGTTGAACTGAAGAACGTCAACTTCGCGTATAGGAATGGCACGAAGGTTCTTCGCGACCTTAACCTTACCGTTGAACCCGGCACGGTGCTGGGCATTGTCGGCGGCACGGGTATTGGCAAAACGACGCTGCAGCACCTGCTCTCACGAGTCATTGACGCCAACGACGGAGAAGTTGTCGTCGCAGGAGCCGATACCCGGCAGTGGCCGGTCCGTCAGTTACGAAGTCTGTTCATGTCTGTCTCGCAGGGCGGCGGCGTTCTGTTCTCTCATCAGACTGTGGCTGACACCGTCCGTTTCGGTCGCCATGACGCGCCGATGTTTGAGGTCATCGCAGCCGCACGATGCGCCTGCATAGACGCCGACATCGAGCGCATGCCCGATGGTTATCACACTCTCATCGGCCCCGGCGGAGTTCACCTTTCGAAAGGTCAACAGCAACGCATCGGACTTGCCCAGGCGCTGCTCGCGTTGCAGGATCGGAAAGTACTGATTCTGGACGAATTCACCAGCGCGCTTGACTCACGCACGGAGCAACAAATCATTGTGAACATCAAGCCGCTGTTGGAGGGCAAGACGGTCATCATCATCGCGCACCGGCTGGCCACGCTGCGGAAACTGGCGGATCGAATCATTGTTTTGGAGCACGGCCAGGTAGTCGAAGACGGGAGCCACTCGGAACTCGTCTCCAGGGACAGCCGCTACGCCGAACTGGTCCGGCTGCAGAACATCGCCTGACGCCCGGTTATAATAGTTTGCCTCTCAAGACCACGCTCGCTACCGAAAAATAAATCACCAAACCGGTCACGTCCACGAGCGTCGCAACAAACGGAGCCGAAGCGCTCGCCGGATCAAGGCCGGCTCGGCGTAAAACGAATGGCAGCATAGATCCTGCGACAGTGCCAAAGAGAACGACTCCCATCAGACTCAGGGCCACTGTCACCCCGACGGCAAGGAAGTGCTCACCGTATGACTTCCACATCGCCTGCCACAGCAGAATTCGCGATAACCCGATCACCGCCAACACCGCCCCGAGCACGAGTCCTGTCGATAGCTCCCGGCGAACAACGCGCCACCAATCACGCAGGCGCACTTCACCAACTGCCATAGCCCGGATTACGAGCGTCGTCGCTTGAGAGCCTGAATTTCCACCGCTGCTGATGATCAGCGGAACAAACAGCGCGAGTACGACTGCACTTGCGATCTCTTGCTCATAGAAACCCATCGCGGTCGCAGTCAACATCTCCCCGACGAAGAGAACAGCCAGCCATCCAGCCCGCTTTTTCACCATCCGCCAGAACTTGATCTGAAGGTACGGGGCGTCCAAAGCCTCCATTCCGCCGACCTTCTGAATGTCTTCGCTTGCTTCTTCCTGAACAACATCGACGATGTCGTCCACGGTGACGATGCCCTGCATGCGCCCATGCTCGTCGACGATAGGAATGGCTAACAGATGATACGTGCTGAACATTCGTGCAAGCGCTTCCTGGTCCATCTGATCGGTTGCGGATACAAATTCCGCACGCATCACATCACGGACCAGTTTCATCCGATCGGCGGCGAACAGATCTCGAAACGTCACAACGCCAAGAAGCCGTTGTGACTCGTCCAGAGCATAGGCATAGTAGATTGTTTCGACCTGACTCGCTTGCCTTCGGAGATAGGTAATGGCTTCATCAACCGTCATATCTGCACGAACTCGCGCAAATCGCGGGCTCATCAACCCGCCTGCCGCATCTTCCTTATAGGCAAGCAAAGCACTGACTTCTCGACGGCCTACTTCATCCAGAAGCTCCATTAATTCGCTGCGCGATTCTTCCGGAGCAAGCTGTAAAACATCCGCCGCGTCATCAGGAGCGAGAAGGCGCAACCATACCCGCCTCGCCGCGGAAGGAAGGGCCATGAGCAATTCCGCCTGATCACGAGTAGTTAGTTCGAGGAAGAAATCATCCGCCAGATGCCGAGGCAGCGCCTCAAAGGCTTCCACACGCTCCCTGAGCGATAAGTCGCTCCATTGCTGCAGCAGGTATTCGACGGGCTGCTCGATCTGATCAATCGTCAAGATCACCCCCTCCGTACCAGTTGACTCGAGTTCCAGCCTCGCGGCTACAGCGCCGGTCATCGCTCCCCGGGACGCGAGCCCCTCAGTCTGATCCGTCATCATCTTCTCCTGTTCTGCTATGCGAACGCACACTGCGCCAGGAATGTCGAGTGGAGGAGGAGTGTGTCGCTCATCGCTCGATCCCACAGCAATTCGTGGAAGGAGCGGCTGTTAAAGCGACAACGGGAGGGCTATCGGATTACAGTCGGAACTTCCACAATAGAATGGCCGCCCGTACTGGGAGGCTGATCGTGTTGTTGTTCCATGTACTTTCTGGAAGGGGCGACGTACCAGCTGGACTGGCAACGAATTAGCGCTTCCATTTCCAAGGTATCGTCCGGCGTGGAATGCTGTCAATCGTCTTTTGCGGAAACTATCGCAGAAACTACTTCAACCCGAAGCAATACAGAGCCGTCCCTGTTCGCAGGTACAAGCGATCATCCACAGGAGCGGGTGTAGCAAAGCACGAATCATCGAAGTCATTCCGCGCCAGCACTTCCCAATCAGGGCCGGCCTTAATGACAGATACCTGACAACTCTCGCTCGCGGCGAACAACTTACCGTCGGCGCCTACAGGTGACGAGTAGTAGAAATCCAACGCGCCAGGCAGACGACCTTGCTTCAACACCCCGCCCGTCTTGGCATCGAGCGCAGTCAGAATGCCGCCCTCTTTCATCAGATAAACGACGCCTTTGTAGAGCAGTGGTGAAGGCGCGTTGGGCAGCGACTTGTAGTATCGCCAAACGATGTTCGTTTCAGTCATATCGCCCTTTCCGCCCAACTTCACGGCCATAACAGAGTTCACTGAAGCTCGCTTGTCCCGATACTTCTCCCAGTCCCGCTCGCCCATGAAACCGTCACGGTCAAGATCGGCTTCACCGAAATCCTTCTGCTGTTGTGGGGTGAGTTCGTCCTTCCCAAGCTTTCCATCTTTGTTCGTGTCCATCGAGCCGATCACATCTTTCCAGGACGGCAGCGTCTCCTGGTTGCCCTGGTCCGATCCCCCCGCCCATCCGAGCACGTACGCGATATCACCTTCTACAACAGGCGTTGGCTTCATCTGCCACGTCAACCCGCGCACGAACCACACCTCTTCACCGGAATCGACGTCATATGCGATCAGTCGTCCGCTTCCTGCCACTACCGCTTGCAGGCGGCCTTCGGCGCGATGGAGAACCGGGGTCGAGAATCCGCGAGTAAAATCGGGACGCTCCTTTCGCCAGATCACTTTGCCGTCCCGCTGATCCACAGCGATGATGAATGATCCAGTCTCCGAATCACAGACCTGGATCACCTTGCCGTTCGCAAGCACGGGAGACGCGCCCATCCCGAACGGGTTATTGAAGGGTCCAAGCGGCACACGCCATCGTTCTTCGCCATCGGGTCCGTATGAAAGCAGTCCGAAATCCGTGAAGAACGCAAACACGTTCCTGCCATCAGCAGCGATGCTCGGCGAGGCGGCGCTGTTTGACTTGTGGAGTTCCTGCTTGCGCGGCCGCGGTACTTCCCTTCTCCAGAGAATTTTTCCGGTCTCACGCTCGAGGCAAAGGACGAAAAGCTTCTCGCCGTCGACAGCCGTCAAATAGATGCGGTCCCCGGTGAGAACAGGAGAGGAATGGCCTCCTGGAAGGGCTGTCTTCCAGATCACATTTTTGTCGGGACCGAACTCGACAGGTAAGTTCTTTGCTTCCGAAACTCCGGAGGCATTGTGACCTCGAAACATCGGCCAGTCCGCCGCCAGACCAATGCTGCTGATTGAAAGGACCAGGCCCGCGGCTGCGGAGATTGACATGCAGCCGAGTATAACCTCACCGAAGTAGACTAGTCTTGAGCACCCATGAGCGCCCCAGCGAACAACGGAATGCAGGCAAAAATGAGTGAAGCGCGCAAGCGCCTCGATGCCTGGACGCGAGAAATGATGGAGTGGCATTTCAACCCGGCAACGGGATGCCCCTTCTGGCTTGAACGCGCCAAGTCGTTCAACTTCGATCCCCGTCGTGACGTGAACTCCTATGACGATCTCGATCTCTTCGGTAACTTTCAGGATGAATGGCTGCGCGGCGGACCGGTTCGGCGCTGGGTGCCGAAGGGCTCGCCGGACAAGCCGATCTACGTCTTCGAGACAGGCGGCAGCACAGGCGTTCCCAAGTCGCGCATCAACATCGAGGACTTTCGCATCGACTACGAAGCGTTCAGCGACACACTGCCCGGACGAGCTTTCCCGAAAGGCGCGAACTGGATCTCGATTGGCCCGACCGGACCGCGGCGTCTGCGACTCGCGGTCGAGCATCTGGCGCAGCATCGCGGCGGCATCTGCTTCCATGCTCGATCTCGATCCCGCGTTGGGTGATCAAGCTGATCAAGATGGGCGAGATGCGCATGATGGAGCTGTACAAGCAGCACGTCATCGATCAGGCGCTGACGCTGCTGAAGGCGCACGATATCCAATGCATGTTCACCACGCCGAAGCTGCTCGAAGCATTGTGCGAGAAGGTCTCGCTTGAAGAAGGCCGGCATCACGGGGATCTTCTGCGGCGGCACCGAGATGACGCCGCAGTTTCACCGATTCGCGGTCGAGGAACTGCTGGACGGCGTCTACTTCGCGCCAACGTACGGGAACACGTTGATGGGACTCGCGGTTCATAAGCCGCGCGATCCCCGAAGACAATTACGCCATCATCTATTACCCGCCCTGCCCCGCGCGCCATGATCGAAGTCGTCGACTTCGACGATCGCGACGAAGCTGGTCGGCTACGGCGAAACCGGCCGCGTACGCTTGACTACCCTCACGAAGGAGTTCTTCATGCCTCGCTTCCTCGAGCGTGACGAGTGCGAGCGCGAACAGCCGTATGAAGCGTACCCGTGGGATGGCGTCCGCAACGTCCGCCCATTCTCCGGGTTCGGCAAGACTGTGGTTGAAGGAGTCTACTGATGCTGCACATTCCTCTTCTCCGTCGGGGCGTGCCGTACAAAAGTGTGGAGGTGGCTCGGACACCTGACATGAGGACGGGCGAGCCATTCGTCGAAATCAGTCAGGCAAATGTCGGACTGATCCGCCGCGATCTCCTGAAGCAGGCGGAATCGCGCGCCGCTTTGGCAGCATTCTCGACCCGCGACCTGATCGAAATCTGTAAGCGTGCGGCCGACATCTTCGCGAATGACACTCTGCCTCTCGGCGATACGCCTCAGACACCTCAGAACTATGTCGAGCAGTTATCCGTCACGACAGGGCTACCGCACGTGCTGGTGCGCAACAACATGGCGAAGATCCGCACTGCCATGGCTGAGATGGAACAAGTGCTGCGCGGACTTACGCGTGGTATGCCGTTGGAAGTTCTCGACAAGGGTCACGCGGCCGGACTCAGTTTCTTCCCTCGTGCACACACGCTCGGTGTGGTTCTGCCAAGCAATTCGCCAGGTGTGCACTCGCTCTGGCTTCCGGCAATCGCCTTGAAGACCGCGCTGGTGTTGAAGCCCGGGAGCGCCGAGCCGTGGACTCCTTACCGCATCATCCAAGCGATGATCAAGGCCGGTGCGCCGAAAGAAGCGTTCCACTACTATCCGGCCGATCACGCCGGCGGGGCGGAAATTCTGCGCAGCGCCGGCCGAGGCATGGTCTTCGGCGACGTGTCCACGACAAAGGTCTGGGCCAACGACCCTCGCGTCGAAGTGCACGGTCCCGGATTCAGCAAAGTCCTGCTTGGGGATGACGAGGCCGACAATTGGGAGGCGTACATCGACGTGATCGCCGCGTCTATCGCGGACAACTCCGGACGGTCGTGCGTAAACGCATCGGGTGTGTGGACGCCCCGCCACGCGTCAGAGATCGCGGAAGCCCTCGCCGCAAAGCTGTCCTCCATCGAGCCGAGGGCGGCGCAGGATCCGAGCGCTCAGCTCGCGCCATTCGCCAATCCCGACATCGCCCGCCGTATTTCGGCCATCATCGACGATGGACTGACCGAGCCGGGCGCTCGCGAAGCGACGCAGCGTCCCTCGCGAGTTGTCGAGTTCAACAACTGCACGTATCTGCTGCCGTCCATCGTGCATTGTGAATCGCCGGATCACACACTTGCCAACCGCGAGTACCTTTTCCCCTTCGCCACCATCGTCGAGTGCCCGCAGTCCGAAATGTTGCGACACATTGGGCCATCGCTGGTGGTAACTGCGTTGACCCACGACGACAATTTCAAGCGCGAGTTGCTCCATTCTCCGCACGTTGGCCGATTGAACTTTGGGCCGATCCCGACGAACCGGATCAGTTGGGATCAGCCGCACGAAGGAAACCTGTTCGATCACTTGTACGCGCGCCGCGCGTTTCAAGTCGCCTGATGCGAATCGTCTCGCTCACTGCCGGAGCCGCTGGAATGTATTGCGGCACGTGTTTCCGCGACAACTCCCTCGCGCGGGAACTCATCCGCCAGGGGCACGACGTACTGCTCGTTCCCATGTATACGCCGACGCTGACGGACGATGAGAACGTCAGTTCCGAGCGGATCTTCTTCGGCGGCATCAGCGTGTATCTGCAGCAGCATTACCCTCTGTTCCGCAAGCTGCCGGCATTCCTCGACAAAGTCTGGGACTCGAAGTGGGCGCTGAAACTGGCCACTTCCCGTTCCATTTCGGTGGACCCGGCGATGCTCGGCGAGATGACCGTGTCCATGCTTCGGGGCGAGCAGGGGTATCAAGCCAAGGAAATTCGGAAGCTCCTCGACTGGCTCGTCACGGAGCCGCGTCCGGACATCATCGATCTGCCGTATACTCTGCTGATTTCGCTCGCAAAGCCACTCAAAAAGGGTCTAAATCGACCCATAACGTGCACTTTGCAGGGTGAAGATCTCTTCCTGGAGGGCTTGAAAGAGCCTTGGCGGAGCCAGTCCCTGCAACTCATCCGCTCGAACCTTCCGTACATCGACCGCTTCATCGCCGTCAGCGCCTACTATGCCGCATTCATGTCCGAGTATGTCGGCATCGCCCACGACCGGATTGAGGTCTCCCCGCTCGGCATTTCCTTGGAAGGACATGCGCCTGTAGCCCGGTCGTATAGCGGGCCGCTGCGAGTCGGCTTCTTCGCGCGAGTCGCGCCGGAGAAGGGGCTCCACATCCTGGCTGAGGCAGTGTCCATGATGAAGGAACCAGCCGAGCTTCGCGCCGCTGGATATCTGCCGCCGGAGCACGCCAAGTACTTGCAAACCTTGAACGTGAAGTACGAGGGCTCACCCGACCGCGCCGGAAAGATCGCCTTCCTCCAGTCGATCGATGTCTTCTCCATGCCGAGCCCGTACGCCGACCCCAAGGGACTTTCGCTCCTCGAGGCGATGGCGAACGGCGTGCCCGTCGTGCAGCCGAGTCACGGGGCCTTCGTCGAGATCGTCGGGAAGACCGGCGGCGGTGTCCTGTATGACCCAAACGAACCCAAATTCCTGGCCGCTGCCCTCGACGAGCTTGCCCGTGACCGCAATCGCGTACGGCAGTTGAGCCAGCAAGCCGCGGTCGGCGTCCGCGAGCGGTATAGCATTTCGAATATGGCCAGGCGAACCGCCGAGATCTACCAAGCCGTTGCCCAAGGAGCGCCGGTTGCTCAGGGCTGAGAACGTCAGCAAAATCTATGAGACCGCGGCCGGTCCAGTCGAAGTACTAAACAAAGCCAATTTGACTCTCGCGCCCGGCGAGGCAGCCGCGATCATGGGGCCGTCGGGCAGCGGCAAGAGCACGATGTTATATCTGCTCGGCGCGCTCGATACCCCCACGAACGGGACAATCACCCTCAATGGCACGAATGTCCCCGCCCTCAATGAGGGGCAGGCGGCAGCGTTCCGGAACGAAAACCTTGGGTTCGTTTTCCAGGATCACGCTTTGCTGCCACAATGCACTGTGCTCGAGAACGTGCTGGTACCGACTCTGGTCGCTCCGGTCGGCCCATATGAAGTCCGAGCACGCAAGCTGCTTGAGCGCGTCGGACTCACGCACAGGCTAGATCACTTTCCTGCCCAACTATCCGGCGGGGAGAAGCAGCGAGCCGCGATCGCCCGAGCTCTGATCCGAGAACCCCAGCTAGTCTTGTGCGATGAGCCGACCGGAAATCTCGACCGAACTTCAGCAGGCACGGTTGCCGACCTGTTGTTGGAGTTGCACGCGGCGCAGAATACGATTCTGGTCGTAGTGACGCACAGCGCCGAACTCGCGGCGCGTTTCCCGCAACGCTATGAACTCATTGACCGGAGGCTGCAACGAGTCTGACGTTCAATAGCCTTGCTCTTCGGGGCCTGCGGTATCACTGGCGCACGAATGCCGCGGCGGCTGCCGGCGTCGCGATTGCGGTAGCAGTCCTCGCGGGAGCTTACAACGTCGGCGAATCCGTCCGTGGAAGCCTTCGTGACCTTGCCCTTGCGCGTCTTGGCGAGACACAGTACGTAACCACATCGAACACGTCGTTCCGGGAGCAGCTTCTACCGGAGTGTCCGATGATCGCGTTGGAGGCGGTTGTCACGCACGACGATAGTGGCCGGCGCGCTTCGAAGGTCGCGCTCTATGCGGTCGATCAGCGGTTCTGGACGTTTCACCATCGCGCGGTCGAGGCGCCGAATCGCAATGAATTCCTCTTGAGCGATGCGCTCGCGGCGGAGCTGAGCGCAAAGTCCAACGACAACATCCTCGTTCGCGTCTCTCGAGCGTCGGAGATCCCGACGGAATCGCTCCATGGACGCAAAGACGATCCCGGCCGTACCGTTCGGGGCCGCATGCGCGAAGTGATCTCCCGGCAAGGTATGGGCGAGTTCTCGCTGAGACCGCAACAAGGCGCCGTCCGGGCGATCTTCGTTAATCTGCAGCGCTTCCAGCGCGATCTGGAACTGGACGGCCGTGCGAACGTCGCGCTGACCCGATCCAATCCCGAGTCGCACATCCGAAGCAGTTTCGCGCTCGAGGATGTGGGCCTGAAAGTCGAGAACGGCATGGTTGAACATGCCAGCATGATGCTCGACAACAAACTCGTGGAAGCCGTTAAGAAGGTCGATGCGCAGGCACAGCCCGTGTTCACGTACATGGCGAACACCATCCGGGCGAACGGGCGGGAAATCCCGTATTCGGTCGTGACGGCGATGGATACGGCGAAAGGCGATGAGATCGTCTTAAACGAGTGGGCCGCGCGCGATCTGAAACCCACGCCAGGAGAGCCGATCACGCTTGAATACTATCTTTGGGATCCAAGCGGGAGGCTGGT
Source organism: Bryobacteraceae bacterium (assembly GCA_963825845.1). Taxonomy (GTDB): domain Bacteria; phylum Acidobacteriota; class Terriglobia; order Bryobacterales; family Bryobacteraceae; genus DASQDN01. The sequence continues at coordinate 113,867 of CAWGVL010000013.1, forward strand.
GACGAAATCGGCTTCGTTTCGTTATTCCGGCGCCGTTCCCATCGAAGATTGGCAGCGGCATCTGGCGCCGGAGTATCCCGGCATCTCGGATGCGCCGACCATCTCCGATTGGGACCCTCCGTTCCCAATGGAACTCGGGCGCATCCGAAAGGCCGACGAAGAGTATTGGGACAAGTACCGCGCGACACCCAAGGCATTCATCTCACTGAAGGCGGGACAGGACTTGTGGCGGTCCCGTTACGGATCAGTTACGGGTATGCGCAGCACTGCGACTCCCCAGCAACTGCGTTCGGCCATCAATCCCCTGGACGTCCTTCAGGTTCAAGATGTGCGGACAGCCAGTTTGCAGGCTTCTCAAGGAGCGACGGATTTCGGCGAGTATTTCCTTTATTTCAGCTTCTTCCTTGTCGTCTCGGCCCTTCTGCTCGCAGGAATGTTTTTTCGCTTCGGCTTGGAACAACGGTCATCGGAATTATCCACCTTGCGCGCTCTTGGATGGCCTATCGCGAAGGTTCGGAAACTGCTGTCAATGGAATCTTTCGTCGTTGCGGCGGGCGGCAGCATTGTTGGTTCGCTTGCGGCATTTCTGTACAGCAAGGCGATCCTGTTCGCTCTGAAGACGTGGTGGGTTGATGCGGTTGGAACACGCGACTTGAATGTTGTGTTCTCGCCTGTCGCGTTACTCATCGGGATCGGCGGCGGCCTCGTCATGGCGATGCTCGTGATCTGGGGAACGCTGCGACGTCTCGGCAAGCAGGCTCCGCGCGAGACTGGATTGCATCGTTCTCGCGCAACGATCTACGCAAGCGGCGCAACTCTGGCCGGAGCGGCACTGCTCGGAGCCGGCGGCGCGGGAGGATTCTTCGGAGCAGGCGCACTGTTTCTTACCGCCGCTCTTCTGTTTATCTTCGGCCGTTTGAAGCGGGCATCGGGCCGTGTGACGACCCTGTGGAGCCTTGGAATGCGGTACCCGTCACATCGTCCCGGCCGGGCTGTTTTGTGCATCGCGCTGATCGCATCGGCAACCTTCCTGATCGTCGCCGTCGACTCATTCCGACGCGGAGCAACATCCAGCGAGGCGGGCTATCGCTACTTCGCAGAATCGGCAATCCCGATCTACTACGATCCGAACACTCGTGAGGGAAAAGAGTCCCTGAACCTCAGCGTGGACGCCAAGTGGCTTTCGTTCCGCCTGCGCCCCGGCGACGACGCAAGTTGCCTCAACCTTTATCAGCCGCAAAACCCGCGTGTGATCGGCGCCCCGGCGTCATGGCTCAAACTCGACGCGCAGACCGATGGGACCATCCCCGCCGCTGTGGATGCAAACACGTTGACGTACGTGCTTCACAAGAAGGTCGGAGACGAAATGACCGTTGGCAATGCCCGGTTGAAGTTCGTCCGAACGCTCCACGACACCGTTTTTCAGAGCGAGATCATTCTCAGCGACTCGGACTTCCAGCGAGCTTTCCCGGAGGAGCAGGGTTTCCGGGTATTTCTCGTGGATGCGCCGCCCGGCGCCGACGCCCAGTTAGAAAGATCCCTCGCCGATTATGGCTTCGATGCTACGAGCGTGGCTGACCGGATTGCCGCCTTTCATCGTGTCGAAAATACCTATCTTTCGACCTTTCAATCCCTAGGGTCTCTCGGGCTGCTTCTCGGGACGGTCGGTCTTGCGGCGGTTTTGCTTCGGAACGTGCTCGAACGCCGCCGGGAGTTGGCGTTGCTACGAGCTACAGGCTACAGCACGCAAAATTTATCCACCATGATCCTGGCGGAGAACGCGTTTTTGCTCGTATCCGGCCTGATTGCCGGGGCCGTTTGCGCCTGTATCGCCGTGCTTCCCACTGTAATTCAACGCGGTGGAACGCCACCTTGGATTGCGCTGGTCGTTCTGGTCATTGCCGTGCTGGTAGTTGGAATCGGGACGTCACTCCTCGCCGTAAGAACGGCCGTACGATCGTCAATTCTGAGCGGGTTGCGATCTGAATAAATGAGGAGATGTTCATCCGCCGTTTGTACCTTTACGGCGTTCTTACGCGTAGATAAAGAAGGGAAACGAAATCATATGGTCCGAAACTGGATACTACTTGCAGCCGCTGCCAGCCTGACATCACCCGTATTTGCGCAGACGCGTCGCGCCACGATTACGGGCAATGGCGGCGACCAGGGAAAGTGCACCATTGAAGTACGCGTTGATGTCGCAGCCGATGTGGAAATCAGCGGAGACATGGGTCGGATTCGGACACTGTCGGGGCAACCGTCGAATTGGGTTCGTTTCGACTGCTCGAGCCCACTGCCCCGGAATCCGGTCGACTTCCGATTCAGAGGCATAGACGGACGCGGGAACGCTCAACTTATCCGCGATCCGCAGTCGACACGGGGAACGGCCGTGGTTCGCATCGAGGATCCGAAGGGCGGCAGCGAAGGATACACGTTCGATCTCGAATGGCGGGGTGGCTCCACGTATGACTCCGGCAACCGCGGTGGTTGGAACGGGTACGACAACGGCCAGCAGAATAATGACCGATACGACCGCAACGACCCATATAACCGCAACAATCGCGATTACAACCGCGACGACCGGTTTGGAAACAACAATAGCCAGTACAACCGTGGCAACCGTGATTCAGTCGTTACGTGTGCCGCGAACGGGAATCGGCGCACCTACTGCGATGCTGACACGAGCGGTGGCGTCCGCCTGTTGCGTGAGCATGGAAACTCCGCATGCCAGCTCGGATCCACTTGGGGCTTCGACCGGCGCGGCATTTGGGTTGACCGCGGCTGCCGCGGCGACTTCCAGATTGGCCGTTAACTTCTAACCATGCGCAAGACGCGGTTCCTATATACTGCGGGAGCAGTATGGCGCCGCGTCTTGTCGCAATCGTTGGTCCTCTCGATGGCTCTACATTTCTCGTCGGCGCCGGCCCGCTAACAATCGGACGCGCGCCGGGAAACACTGTGTGCGTTCCGGATACTTCCGTTTCGCGGAACCACTGCGTTGTGGAAAGCGCAGGTGACCGCGTTGAACTGCACGATCTCGGCAGTCACAATCGGACCTTCGTCAACGACCTGCCGGTCAGCGATCATGTCCTCTCGCATGGTGACGAGGTAAGAATCGGCGGTTCCACCTTTCTCTTCTTCACAGATGACAATTACCCGGGGGATGAAGTGCGGCTACCCGACAATGCGCCGAGCATCGATCGTACCGTGGTACTCCGGCGTGAGGATGCGGTTTACCTGGATCCGCAGAAGGCCGTCGGGCCAGCCGTTCGTAATGACCGGAGCGCGCGAAGTCTGGAATGTCTGCTTGAGGTCGCGACGATCATCTCGGCGGAGCGTCAGCTAAGGGCTCTGGCGGACCGGCTCCTGCAAGTCATTGCGAAGGCGATTCCGGCTCAAGTTGTGTCGATTCTACTACCCACGCGGACGGATACCGACGCGGAGTATATGCAGTTTCGCCGTGCCCAACCCACAGCAGAAACCGTATCGGATCGACTGCCTTCCACAATTATTCGCCGCGTCGTTTCGGAACAAGTATCGATCTCCTCCAACACTGTCCAGGGAGACACCATGAGTTTAGGCGAGAGCATCATCGGGCTACATGTGCAATCGGTCCTCGCGGTGCCGCTCGTCGTTCGGGAGACTGCAATTGGCGTTATCTACGCGGCCAACCACCACGGCCACAGGGAGTTCGATGAACATCATCTCCAGGTACTGACGGGGATCGCGGGGTTGGCGTCCGGCGCACTGGATGCGGCCCGGCATCTTCAAGAGGTTGAGGCCCAGAACACCCGGTTACAGGCGAAGATCAACGTTGCGAGCAACATCATCGGGGAAAGCACCGCAATCCTTAATGTGCATAAGTTCATTGCTAAAGCGGCGCCCACCGGTTCTACGGTGTTGGTTACTGGTGAAAGCGGTACGGGCAAGGAACTGGTTGCGCGTGCAATTCATCGCCACAGCACGCGCTCGGGCGGACCGTTTATCGCCATCAACTGTGCCGCGCTTACCGACACACTTCTCGAAAGCGAGCTATTCGGACATGAAAAGGGCGCGTTTACAGGCGCTATCGTTCAGAAGCGGGGAAAACTGGAGGAGGCACACGGCGGGACGCTCTTTCTGGATGAGATTGGAGAATTGGCTCCTGTGCTGCAGGCGAAGTTATTGCGCGTCCTTCAGGAGCGCGAGTTCGAACGCGTCGGCGGTATACGACCGATCAAAGTAGACATACGTCTGATTGCCGCGACGAATCGAGACCTGGCGGAGATGTCTCGCGCGGGAGAATTTCGACAGGATTTGTATTATCGTCTGAACGTTGTCACGCTTCACATGCCGCCATTACGCGAACGTCGTGAGGATCTTCCGCTTCTGGCGCAGTACTTCGTGCAGAAGCACGCGGAGAGCGCAGGCCGGCGAGTAGCGGGTTTGTCTCAGGAAGCTACCGATTGCCTGCGTCGTTATGACTGGCCGGGGAATGTTCGCGAACTCGGGAACGTGATCGAGAGGGCTTTGGTGTTGGGATCCACTGAGCTGATCCAAGTCGAGGACTTACCAGACACTTTGCAGGAGACCTCCTCCTCAGACGGAGAAAGCTCCTGCGGGTTCACTGAGATGGTGAATGAGGCGAAAAAGAGAATTGTGCTTGACGCTCTTCAACAGGCCTCGGGGAACTACGGCGAGGCTGCCAGGCTCTTGCGGATTCATCCGAACAACTTGCACCGGCTGATTCGAAATCTTAATTTGAAGCCGGCGCTGCGGCGGCAGTAGCGATGAGCGGCGGCTCGGTATTTCCCATACGAATGACATACGGGGTATCGTAGAGGACCGCGCCTTCACCTCTGGCTACGATCTGTTGGTCGAAGTATTTCACGATTGCTTCCTTGCGGGCCAACAAGCCTGCGATCTCGCTCGTAGAGAGAAAAGCGCCCAAGTGATCGACCAGCGATTGCCGGCTCAGGTGTCGGAGGTTCGCCAGCAGCTTGCGATCGATCTGTCGCAAACTCTTCAGGTTTGCGCAATCCTTGTGCATCCGAAAGGCGCGGGTGTGGTCAATCATCCAGATCTGCCAATCTGTCGTGATAACGAGGTTGCCTTGATTTCGATCCGTGTTGCGGATGAGTTCGTCGAAGGCCCGCACGTTGTGCATCTGGCGATTCCAATCCGTCTGGTCTGGCGCCTGCAGCTTCCTCTTCTGACGATCGAGTTCGACCATGGCGACGCGATCAACCCACCACGTGACCGCCGCTCCATGCCCAGCGACGCGACGCTCGACGGAGGGAGGAATCATATTGAGTCCTATGAGCTTGGACAACTCGTACGCGGCTACGTTGTACTTGTAAGAGTCGCGGAAGTTGAGTTCAACTCCGCGGGATCCCTGGAATTGGCTTTGCGCAATATCCACGACCTGAATGTGGGCAGCATGGTTCAACGTGCCGTCGTTTAGTTCGGCCTTCGAGGATGCGGTCACGCCTCTGGATAGCTCTTTACGGGAGACGATATTCGCGTTGCGGAGAAATGTCTCGCGGTCAACGTTTGTCAGATCTTGCGCAGAGGCCGGCAGCATCGCCGCTACCATCATCGATATCCAAACAGCCTTGCTGGTTCTCATTTTCCTTCCCCTTCGGCATACGTATAATGCATTGCGCGTGCCACAATGATTCTCGTGTAAGTTATTGGAAAATCAGTACGTGAACCTGATTGGAGATATCGGGAGTGATTCGTAGCTATCAATATGGATAGCTTGCCTGGCCACGCCATGGACGCTTGTAATGGACATCATCAGTGAACATCCGCCCTATCCTGTAAAACGACCGCTGATGTATCAAAACTGGGAGTCACTCACGTTTCTTCACTGGCGACTTGCTCCCGAGGTTGTTCGCCGCCTGCTACCCGGCGGCCTCGAACCAGATACTTACGACGGAGCAGCATGGATCGGACTCACTCCTTTCCTGTTGACGGGGTTACGTCCCCCTGGCATGCCGGCGCTACCCTGGATCTCGCGGTTTCCGGAGATGAATGTGCGCACCTACGTTCGAGGTCCGGACGGCGAAAGAGGAATCTGGTTCTTTTCGCTCGAGGCCGACCGTCTCGCTGCCGTTGTGGGCGCACGACTGTCGTATCGCCTGCCGTATCGGTGGGCTGCCATGCACGTGAGCCGCGATCCCGAGGGAGTGACCTACAAGAGCCGTCGCCATTTCGGGACAGGGGAGGCGGACATCGCGGTTCGTGTCGGGACGGCGATTCGACCGAACGAGCACGAACGCTTTTTGACCGCCCGCTATCGGCTGTACACGACGCTTGGAGGCCGCTTGGCCTTCGCGCAGGTAGAACATCCGCCTTGGCCCTTACACGCGGCAACGCTCGAACACTTTCAACAGAGCGTCATTGAGCATTCCGGCCTTCCTCGTTTGACAGGACGACCTTTGGTCCATTTCTCGCCGGGTGTTCATGTTCGCGTCGGACGGCCTACTCTTGTGCGCGGTATCGTATGAGAACCATGGAGGTCCTATGCGATTGCTCGCAATTGCGCTGTTCGCTTGCTTTCCTGTATTAGCGCAAACAACGACTGGAACCGTGACCGGTTTCGTGACGGACGCGGCCGCCGCGCCAATCTCAGAAGCCACGGTCAAACTAACGAATGCCGGAACAGGCATCAGCCAGACGGCGCAGACGACTGAAAGCGGCAGCTATCTGTTTCCGCTAGTGCCTCCGGGAGCGTACCAGATCAGCATCGAGAAGACCGGCTTTCAACGGTACTTACGAAACTTCACGCTGGAAGTGACGCAACAGGCGAGGCTCGACGCGCAACTGACCATCGGGCAGGTGACCGAGAATATCGAGGTCACCGGAAGCGCTGTTCTTCTCGAAGCCGACTCATCGAACCTGGGCCAAGTCATCACCAATCGCCAAGTCGTGGACCTGCCGCTGAACGGGCGTAATCCATTCGCCCTGGCAGCGCTGACACCGGGTGTTACGCCGCTTGCGAGTTTCGGGTCGGGCCTGGTAGGAGCGCGAGGCGCGGCGCAGACGGCGGGCGCGAATAACTTCCTCGCGAACGGAGGCATGACAGGGTCGAACGAAATCCTGCTGGATGGTATTCCCATTACGGTCTGCTGCCAAGGGCAGCCCGCTTTGATTCCAACGATCGACACAACGCAGGAATTCAAAGTGCAGACGAATACTTCACCGGCAGAGTTCGGCCGTACGTCCGGGGCGATCCTGAATATCCTGACGAAATCGGGGACAAACAGCTTCCACGGATCGGCCTATGAGTTCTTCCGCAATGAGAAGCTGGATGCCGCGAACTTCTTCGTCAACCGAGCGGGGACGAATCCGATTCCAGGCCGGCAAGACCGGCGCACACCGCTGCGCATGAATCAGTACGGGATTGCGGCGGGCGGTCCGGTATTTATCCCCAAGCTTTACAACGGCAAGGATAAGACGTTCTTCTTTGCGAACTTCGAGATCACGAATCTGCGGCGTTCGCTCTTTCGAACATTCAGCGTACCGACGGCACTGATGCGCACGGGCAATTTAAGCGAGGCTCCGTTCGATATCTTCGATCCGGCTACGACAGTTCCGAATCCAAGTACACCCGGCCGATACTTGCGCACTCCGTTTGCGAATAAGACGGTTCCCTCATCACGTCTCTCGCCCGTCGCGCTCAATATCCTTCAGTTGTATCCTCAGCCACAGCGTCCAGGGATCGTCAACAACCTGGACTCAGTGGCAAGTTCGCGCGATGACGATAAGCAGATCAGCTTCCGTGTGGATCATAACTTCTCCGAGCGCTATCGGATCTTTGGACGATATAGCCGCCTTTGGAATGACCACTACGAGCCGAACTATTGGAATAACGCGTCCTCGCCGGCAGGCTTCAATCAGTTCATCAAGTCGCACACGCTGGTGCTGGATCAGGTAGTGATGGTTCGACCAACGCTCGTGTTCAACGTGCGCTACGGTTTCGCGCGGCAGCGGAATTTCCGCGATCCGTATTCGCTCGGGACGGATTTGGGCGCGCTTGGTTTCTCGCAATTGTACACAACGCAAGTTCAGGAGCGCTTCCTTCCTGCGATCGCGATCAATGGGTTCAACGGCAATGACGAGACCGGCAATCAGCGCTTCACGCGATACTCCCACAATCTGGCGGCTGCTGTGTCGATGGTGAAATCGGCGCATAACATCAAGTTCGGATGGGATGGCCGTGTGTTCCTGGATCACAACGCCAGCCTTGGAAACCCGGGCGGCAACTTCTCCTTCGGCACCACCTTCACATCGGGCCCCGATCCGATCGCAGGAGTGCCTACAGGGCAAGCGCCATATTTGGGATTTGCCTCATTCCTGCTGGGCATTCCGACCGGTGGATTGATCACATACTCCGATGCGACCTCACAGCAGGGCTTCTATCACGCGCTGTATATACAGGACGACTGGAAAGTAACGCCCAAGCTGACCTTGAACATCGGGCTCCGCTGGGAAATGGAGACCGGCCCAAGCGAGCGTTACAACCGTATCGCCACCATCGATCCCAATATTCCTTCCCCTCTCGCGCAACCGACAGGGCTGCCTTTGCGCGGAGGTCTTGTGTTTCGCGGGACCGGCGATGCCTCACGCCAGAGATATATGACGGATGCAAACAACTTCGGTCCAAGATTTGGCTTCGCGTACTCGATGACATCGAAGACGGTTTTGCGCGGTGGCATCGGCGTATTCTATTCTCCCGGACTTGTCCGTCTGTTCAACGGCGGTAATCCCGGATTTACCGTGACTACGCCGTTCGTTGCGACCATCGACAGTGTAACGCCGGTGGGCAATTTGACGAATCCGTTCCCGACCGGCTTACTGCCATTGACAGGTTCATCGCAAGGAGCTGCCGCGCTTGCGGGCACAAGCATTTCAGCGCTGACTTATGATACTCCCCTGCCTTATTCGGTTCAGTGGAATTTCGGCATTCAACGAGAACTTCCCGGGTCGATGGCTGTGAATATTTCGTATGCCGGTAACCGCGGCATCAAGTTGCCGATTAACGCGAATCTGAACGCATTGAATCCGATTTACTACGGTGCGCCCGGTGATCAGGCGCAAGTGGCAAACCTGAACGCTCTGGTGGACAATCCCTTCTTCGGCGTGATCAGCAGCGGAACCCTGAGCACTCGACAGGTGCAAAGAAATCAACTGCTCCGCGCATACCCGCAGTTCACCGGCTTCGGCATCAACTTTCTCGGTGTTGGAAATTCGACGTATCACGCGCTGCAGGTTAGCGCGCAGAAACGTTTGTCCTATGGTTTGCTTGCTACGTTCAGCTATACGTTTTCGAAGAATATCGGCGACGTGAATATGCTCACGACCTCGTTCTTCGATGCCGGACAGAATCCCGGGTATCAGAATGAGTTCAATCGTGCTCTGGACCGGAGTGTGCTCGGCAGCGACTTTCCTCAACGTGTGGTTTTTTCGGCTGTGTACGACCTGCCCTTCGGGAAGGGTCACCGGATCGGCGGCGGGGCTCCGGGCTGGGTGAACATGCTGATCGGTGGATGGCAAACGAACGGCATCTACACGTATCAGTCGGGTCAGCCGCTGAATTTCGGCGTGTCCGGAGCGCCGGCGTATGCGGGCAATCGCGCAAGCTACACGGGGGCGGCCGAGGCGCAGACTTCCGGCAGCATTTCCGACCGGCTAGGCGGGGTGTCTGGCGGCCCTGGTTATTTGAACGCGGCGGCGTTCCGCGTCCCCCAATCGTTTGAGTTCGGCGACACGCCTCGGCTGGACTCTCGAAATCGCGGCCCGGCGAGCGTGAATATTGACTTCTCGCTGATCAAGAGCTTCCCGATCACGGAATCGGTACGGCTGCAACTGCGTGGTGAAGCCTTCAACGTCACCAATACTCCCGTTTTCGGCCTTCCGAACACGACGGTAGGCAATCCGGGATTGGGCGTCATCGGAAGCCAGGCCAACCAGCCACGGAATCTGCAGATCGCCTTGAAGCTCATCTGGTAGACCGATGATGTTCTTGCGACTGGTTTCATGCGGTCTGCTGAGTGTCGGGCTGGTCGTGGCAGAGAAGTACGACCTGGTAGTTTATGGCGGGACTGCGGGTGGCGCAATGACCGCGATTGCTGCCGCTCGCGAAGGCTTGAGGGTAGCGCTTCTCGAGCCGGGCGACCATATCGGCGGAATGCTGAGCGGTGGTCTTTCCCGTACCGATTACGGCAAGAAAGAAGTTATAGGCGGATATGCTCGTGAGTTCTACTGGCGCGCTGGAAATTATTACGGAACTCGACAGTACGGCCAGGATGAAGCGTGGTATCACGAGCCAGGCGTGGGTGAGAAGATCCTGCGCGACATGCTGGCCGAGGCCGGCGTGAAGATCTTCCAGCGCCATCGCTTGAGAGAGAACGGCGGTGTTGAGAAGGATGGGACGCGAGTAGCCGCAATCGCCATTGAGAACGGCGCTGTGTTCGAGGCGGACGTGTTCGCCGATGCGAGCTACGAAGGCGATCTGATGGCGAAGTCGGGAGTGTCGTATACGTGGGGTCGTGAGCCGAGCAGCCAGTACAACGAGTCGCTGGCGGGAGTGCGTCCGACGCATTTCCAGCACGTCTTCAAGTTTGCAGTGAACGCTCTCGATGCTCATGGGAAGGCGTTGCCCGAAATTCAATCTGCTCCTCGCGGGCAGATCGGCGAGGGCGACAAGAAGGTGCAGTCGTATAACTTCCGTGTTTGCGTATCGAGCGATCCGAGCAATCAGGTTCGTTATCCCAAGCCGTCGGATTATCGGCCGGAACGCTTCACGCTGCTGTTAAGACTCCTCGACGCTTGGGAAAAGAACGTGGGGAAGCTACCCGCGATGAGTGATCTCTTCATTATCGCGGCGATACCCAATAAGAAGGCAGATTTGAATAATCGCGGGGCGTTCTCAACGGACTATCTCGGAATGAACTGGGATTATCCGGATGGTTCGTATGCGACGAAGGCGGCGATCTGGAAGGACCATCTGAACTACACGGAATCGTTCTTCTATTTCCTCGCGAACGATGAACGCGTGCCGAAATCCGTGCGCGATTCGATGAACGCCTGGGGCCTTTGCAAGGATGAATTCGCCGACACAGGGCACTGGCCTCATCAGTTGTACGTGAGAGAAGCGCGTCGCCTGATCGGTGAGTATGTCATGACTCAGAAGGACATCCAAGATGAGCGGACGAAGCCGGACGCGATCGGGATGGGTTCGTACAACAGTGACTCGCACGCGGTGCAACGGCTTGTCATGGACGACGGCACTGTCCAGAACGAGGGGCTGATGGAGGTCCCTGTCCAGCCGTATCAGATGCCATATCGAATGATAGTGCCGAAACGGAGTGAAGCGACGAACCTGCTGGTTCCGGTGGCTTTTTCAGCGAGCCATGTGGCGTATTCCACTCTCAGGATGGAGCCGCAATACATGATCATCGGCCAAGCGGCGGGTGTGGCGGCGCGGATGGCGATTCAGTCCAAGTCGGCTGTCCAGGATATCGACACGAAGCAGCTTACGGAGACGTTGCTGAAACAGGGCGCAACGATGGAGTTTCGCCCTGGACCGGGTCGACCTACGTGGAAAGGGTTTCAACAAACGATTCGGAACTAGCGCTCATGCCTTGTACTTGATGTCGAGTTGTGGCGTGTCGAGCCACTTCTGCCCTCGCAGCCTCGACTCCAGTCCAAAGAGTGTGATGCCTGTGGAAATATACGTACGTTCTATCGGGTTCGGCAACTTGCCCGTGAGCACGAAGTCTTCGAAATTGCGAACCATGAAGCTCCAATGGTTGTGATTGTAGAGCTGGATGTAGAAGCATGACGCATGCGGAGCGGCGTGTCCTTTCTCGCGTGCCGCGAAGAGATAGTCACGCGTCGAGTCGTTAAGGTTGAGGATTGTGCCTTTCAGACCGTCGCGGTACCGCACCTGAATGGCCTGTGGAGGCGGCGCGTTGCTCATCTTGGTGACAGGATTCACCCGTGCCGACAGTGCAGCTTGCAGCAGATCATTCGACCACTCACCACGCTTTCCGAGTTCCCATACCTCAGGACCTTCCACACATCGGATGGCAGCAATGCCGGTCTCGCCACCTTTGCGCCGTTCGGCCATCGCCTGCATTAACTCCACGGCGTGATAGCCGTGCTCCTCGAGATCGCTGAAGCTGACGGCGAGCACTTCATCCAGTTCGATTCCGCGCGGGAAGTCGAGAGGCGGCCGCCGCCATGTCAAGGGCAGCGTGGAACCGGCCATGAACGGGATTTTCAGGCGCTGAATCGTGTCGTACATTCGCTGCGCGTCCTCCCACTCGTAGGCGAAGTATTTGTCACTGAGGAGAGGGAGGATGCGGCGGTCGCGTTCGAAGACGTCGACAACTTCGCGGAATCGCTGGAAACGCGGGTACATGAAGTTTCCTCGTGGAGTGCGAGGATAATTGCCATGCTCGCCGATGATGGCAACGCCATCGACCGCCAGTGACGATCCACCCATTCGGAGCGCTTCGGCCACGCTCGGAAAGATTTTGACTCCGAACTCTTGTGCCTGCTCTCGCGCCATGTCGTTGATCGGGAACTGATCCACGTACATGGATGCCACGTCGACTCTGGGCAGGTGCGTCTTTCCGTTCAGCCGATATCCGAACAGGAGGCGGCCCATGAAGACATCGGCATGTGAATTCGGGAAGTAAACGTTGAGTATTGCGGCTACCTTCGGGCGTCGATCAGGTATTTGGGCGGTTGCAGAAAGAGCAGGCAGCGAAAGAAAGTTCCGGCGTTGCATCGTTTGTTTGCTCAGCGTTCAGCCATGGTACATGAATTGCAGGACGTGGAGCACGTTGCCGCTTGACCCATCGGTTCTACGAACGATACAGTGACAGTGTGCGGTCGGTAGTTTCATTTCTTTTTCTTGCTTGTGCGCCGTTTGTAGCCGCTCAGAATCCGGGGTCTCCCCAGCGCGCTCTGGTCACTCAGTACTGCGTCGGTTGTCACAACACCAAGACGAAAACTGCGGGGATCGCGCTGGATAAGCTCGACTTTGCGAATGTCGGTCCTGCTGCCGGGACTTGGGAGAAAGTGCTCAGAAAGGTGCGCACGGGCGAGATGCCTCCGCCCGGACTGCCGCGTCCGCAAAAGTTCGCTGCCGCTTCCTTTTCGACGTGGTTGGAGCAGGCGCTCGACGGCTCCGCGGCGGCGAATCCGAACCCTGGCAGACCTGCTATTCACCGCCTGAATCGCGCTGAGTATAGCAACGTCATACGCGATCTGCTGGCGCTCGACATCAAGCCGGGAAATTCACTTCCCGTGGATGACTCGGGGTACGGTTTCGACAACATAGCCGATGTATTGACGCTGTCTCCAGCGCTGCTGGAACGCTATATGTCGGTCGCTCGCCAGGTCAGTTCGGCGGCCATCGGTGACCTGAAGATGAAGCCGGCCGAGGAGCAGTACCTTCCGCTCCGAGATCCACCGAGCAATTTCCGACGCCCGACACGGCTGGAGCGGGTGAGCGATGATCTGCCGTTTAATTCGCGAGGTGGGTTGTCGTTTCAGCACTACTTCCCGGTCGATGCGGAGTATGTGGTTCGCATCAAGGTGACCGGAAACACGGCGGCTCCGAGTTACGATATGCGGTTGCCTGTAAAGGCCGGATTGCGAACGGTCGGTGTGACCTTCTTGCGGGAGTCTCCTAAGGCCGAGGCTGAAGCTCCTCCTTCCCGTTTGGGCGGCGCCTCAGCAGGGGATCCGCCACCTCTGGGGCCGCCCGTCGAAATGGATCTGCGACTCGATGGCGCGAAGGTACAGCGCTACGAGATTCCCCAGCGGGTCGGCGCCAGAACGGACGTGGCTAGTGTTGTTGTGGGTGGTCCTTACAATGCGTCCGGTCGAGGCGAAACTCCGAGCCGCGACAGGATCTTCGTTTGCCGTCCCACTGATGCCGCCGGTGAGGAGCCTTGCGCACGTAAGATACTGTCCACACTTGCGCGGCGCGCGTTCAGACGGCCTGTGACCGACGCGGACGTTCGGCCGCTGCTGGCTTTTTATCAGCGGGGGCGGCGTGAAGGCGATTTCGATAACGGGATCCAGAAGGCGCTCGGGGCGATGCTGATGTCGCCGGACTTTCTCTTTCGAGTGGAGCAGGATCCGAAAGGCGCTGCTCCTGGGACCGCTTATCGCATCAGCGACCATGAACTGGCATCCCGCCTGTCGTTCTTTCTGTGGAGCAGCATTCCGGACGACGAGTTGTTGAAGGTCGCGGACGAAGGCAAATTGAAGGACTCGACGATTCTTCGGCAGCAGGTTCACCGGATGCTCAACGACAGGAAGTCGCAGGCGCTGGTCAACAACTTTGCCGGCCAGTGGTTGCAACTGAGGAATCTCGAAACAGCGAAGCCCGATCCTGAGATCTTCTCGAATTTCGACGAGAGCTTGCGCAAGTCGTTCCGGCAAGAGACCGAGATGTTCTTTGAGAGTATCCTGCGGGAGAACCGTAGTGTGCTGGATCTGCTGGACGCGAACTATACATTCCTGAATGAGCGACTGGCGGAGCACTATGGAGTGCCGAAGATCTATGGTTCGCAGTTCCGGCGGGTCGCCGTGACGAACCCGAATCGCGGCGGGTTGTTGGGGCAAGGCAGCGTGTTGACAGTCACGTCGTATCCAAACCGGACTTCTGTCGTGCAGCGCGGCAAATGGATCCTGGAGAATTTGCTCGGAACACCGCCTCCTCCGCCTCCGCCGGATATCCCGGAACTGAAGCCGCACGCAGGTGACGGCCGGGTCCTGACGATGCGCGAGCAGATGGAAATGCACCGGGCGAATCCAACGTGCGCTTCGTGTCATTCGCGCATGGATCCTATCGGCTTTGCGTTGGAGAACTATGACGCGGTCGGCAAGTGGCGGGCGAAGGACGGCGAATCCGCGATCGACACCTCCGGAAAGCTTCCGGACGGTGCCAAGTTCGAGGGTCCGGCGGGGTTGAAGAAGCTGCTTGTCGAAACTTATCGGGATGACTTCGTCACTACCGCTGCCGAGAAGCTCCTGATCTATGCCACTGGGCGCGGACTGGAAGCCCACGATATGCCTACAGTACGGGATATTATGAGGAAGGCGTCTACGGATAATTACCGCCTTTCTTCGTTGATCACCGCGGTTGTAGAAAGTAAGCCATTTCTGATGAGGAGGACTCCGGAACCATGATCGTCACGAAAAAGCATCTGCCGCGCCGCGCGTTTCTGCGTGGTGTCGGTACGACTCTCGCATTGCCTCTTCTGGATTCCATGGTTCCGGCGTTGTCGGCCCAGAGCGCAGCTGCCAAGCCGGTTCTGCGGCTCGGATTCGTATACCACGCGACGGGCATGATCATGGACCGGTGGACTCCGGCGGCCGAAGGCTCGGGATTCGAGTTCACGCCCACGATGAAGCCTCTGGAGCCGTTCCGCGACCGCATCCTGGTGATGAGCGGTCTGGCGCAGGTGAATGGTCGGGCGCTCGGTGACGGTCCCGGCGATCATGCACGAGGCGGCGCGGTGTTCCTTACCGGCGTCCATCCGAAGAAAACCGAAGGCGCGGGTATTCAGTGCGGCATTTCGGTTGACCAGATCGCGGCTAAGGAACTTGGGAAGCATACGCAACTCGCGTCACTGGAGATTGGTCTCGAGAGCCAGAGCCTGGCGGGCGGCTGCGACTCGGGATATAGCTGCGCGTACACGAATACGCTGTCCTGGCGCAGTGCGACTACTCCGCTGCCGCTGGAGATCAATCCACGCCGGTTGTTCGAGCGTCTGTTCGGTGATGGGGACAGCACCGATGCGGCGGCTCGTCTGGCCCGACTTGAAGAGCAGCGCAGTATCCTCGATTACGTTGCGGGCAGCATCGACCGGCTCGAGACGAAGCTCGGATCAAGCGATCGAAACAAACTGAGCCAGTATCTGGAGGCGATCCGGGATATCGAGCGGCGCATCCAGAAAGCCGAGCAGCAAAATGCCTCGATGAAGATTCCAGTGATGGAGCGCCCGGGCGCTGTTCCGGAGAAGTTCGAAGATCACGCGAAGCTCATGATGGATTTGCAGGTTCTCGCATTCCAGACGGATCTGACTCGCGTGATTACGTATGTTCCGGCTCGCGAAGGCAGTAATCGAAGCTACCGCGAAATCAATATCTCAGACGGGCACCACTCGATTACTCACCATCAGAACGATCAGGAGAAGATCGACAACGTCGCTAAGATCGATAATCTGCTTGTCAAGAATTTCGCGTACCTGCTCGACCGGCTGAAGGCGACGCCCGATGGGGAAGGAAATCTTCTGGACCACTCGATCATCGTGTATGGCAGCGGTACGGCGGACGGAAATCGTCATACTCACCATGACCTGCCCGTGGTTGTGGCGGGCGGCGGCGCAGGCAAACTCAAGGGCGGACGCCACCTGCGATTCCCGACGGAGACGCCGCTGAACAACCTGTATCTCAATATTCTGGACAAAGCGGGTGTACCCGTCGGGAACTTCGGTGACAGCACCGGTCGCCTTTCCGACGTGTAGATGAAGTCGATGAACCTCCGATATTCGGTGGCAGCCGTGCTGGCCGCGTCTTCTTTCGCCGCGCTGGGTCTCGGCTCCAGCGGTCCTGACCTGCTCGATGCGGTGAAGCGGCGTGATGGTGAAGCGGTCAAAGCGCTGCTTGGGCAACATGCGGATGTCAATGCGGCTCAACCCGATGGCGCGACGGCGCTCGCCTGGGCGGTGCATCTCGACGAGTCGAACATCGCGGACCTTCTGCTTTCATCGGGAGCGAAGGTAGAAACCGCGGACGAATACGGCGAGACTCCGTTGACACTGGCCTGCTCAAACGGCAATACGGCTCTCGTGGAGAAGCTCTTGAAAGCCGGCGCGAACGCGAAAGCGGCACGTTGGAACGGTGAGACAGCGATGATGATCGCGGCCGGGGCCGGCAGCGCTGAATCGGTGAAGTTGCTGGCGCAGCATGGCGCGGACGTTAATCAGGCGGATCCGAAGAAAGGACAAACGCCGTTGATGTGGGCGGCGGCAGAAGGACATTCGGACGTTGTGGAGGTGTTGATCGGGCTCGGCGCCGATGTCAAAGCGGCTTCAAAGGGCGGCTTCACTGCGCTGGTGTTTGCCGCGATCAAAAACGACGCCAACTCCGTTCGAGCGTTGCTCAAAGCCGGAGCCGACCCAAATACCGCGTTGCCCTCGGGTACGAAGGTATTAGTCGTCGCCGCTTCATACCATAGCGTCGATGCCACTGGCATGCTGGTCGATGCAGGAGCCGACCCGAACGTAGCTGACAAGAGCGGTACGACCCCGCTGCATACGGCTGCGCAACTGGGTGAACTGGATCTTGTCAAGAAGTTGCTGGCAAAAGGGGCGAATGCGAACGCCCGGAGCGCCAAGGTCACGGGCGCGGCCGGCGGAGGGCCGTTCCGCCGAGTGATCGGTGAACTCACACCCTTACACGTCGCTGCGAAGGCGAATCATGTCGATATCATGCGGACCCTGGTTGCCGCCGGAGCCGATCCCGTCATCAAGGCTCAAGGAAATACGGCGCTGCTGGTTTCGGCGGCTGGCAGCGGTCATCTGGACGCGGTGAAGTACGCTTATGAACTGGCGCCGGAGATCGATGCGGTCAGCGATTTCGGAACTACGCCCATGCACGCTGCTGTGACAGGAACGATGACTGTTTCCACGCAGCAGAAGATCTGCGAAGTGATTCAATTCCTCGCGGACAAGGGCGCGAAGCTCGATGAGAAGGATCGCACCGGAAGGACACCGATGGCGATCGCCGACATCCTTCCTATCGATAAGGGCGTTGAGCTTCTGACACAACTCATAGTCAAGTCTGGAGCGACGCCGAAGGCCGCCAGTAAACGCTGACCCTCAGCGGATTTCGAACTTCTCGCCTTGTCTCATTTTGTGATAGCGCTTCTGCAGCTCGCCCGAGAGGCGTAGCCTCAGTTCATCGGGGTATCCGCGAGTCCAGAATGCGTTGTCGTCCGTTTCCGTGTATGTCCCGAAATGCTGCGGGAAGATGTACGCAGGCTGCAGCCGGTTGATCAGGATCATCGAGCGATCGATATACATGTTGTGTACGGTGGGAGAGACAAACATCACGTCAATGTTCTTCAGTTGAAGGTGCTCTTCTGTCAGAACCGAATCTCCCGGATGGAAGAAGCGCTTCCCTCCGATGTTGAGGACATAGCCGCAGTTGTACCGCATGTTGTCAATAAACTCAGGCTCACGGGTCAGCACGGTGAACTCCTGGTTGCCGTGGATCGCGTGAATGGGTTCCACCCGGATTCCTTTCGTATCGAACGAACGTCCCGGTTCGGGCACGATGATCCGCTGCTTTGGGATGTTCAATTCCGTGACTCGTTTAAGGCATGTTTGAGGCAGGACAAGCGTCGTGCGCGAGCCCGACGCAAGCGCCTTGATGGTCGGGATGTTGCAATGATCCCCGTGGTGGTGGGTCACGAACGCTATGTCGAGCTCTCGAGCCAAATCCTCGGCACTAACCGCTGGCGGCTGAACTTTTCCTTGGACGCTCAGATCGAGATCTGTACCGATGAGGAGATTGTCGACCTTGATGAGCCAACCCGCATTTCCTACCCACCAGATCGCGATACCTTGGTGATGCGAGCGAATCTGTTCGAGGATTGCCGGCGCGCTTTGCGCATTGCAGATGCCGGCAAGTATTGCCGTGAGAAGTCCAAGACGAGTGGCACGCGTCATCGACTACAGCGTACCCGATTAGACTTACGGGTAGCAGTGTTCACATGTTGAGCTGTCAATCCTCCGAGGCCTTGCCAGCACGCGTGGACATCCGCTACCCAATGTATTGATCGGCTATCGCCGGCCAATCATCCAGAGACCCTCTTGCGGCTTATGTGGGGCCGCATACAGGGGTATCGCGTACATCAGCGTCTGACCTGAGTGCCAGTACTTTCCTGGATCAACTATTTGCGGCGCGCGAGCTCGAGGTTTGCGGGCATCGTTCTCGAAATCGAACCAGACCGCGACTTTGTATTCAGAAATACGTGCATACGCAACGTACTCCGCTGCTCTTTTTCATTGCTGTTTCCAATGCCATACTCAGCGCCACCCAAACATTCGGTCGACACTTGGACTCGATTTTCGATCGAGGAGTCGTTAGTGGGTTTGGCTCCCGAAGAGAAGGAAATCGTGGCGTGGGTTTCTCTGGGCTCCGGCGGGATCGAGACAGGAAGACGGTATTCTTTCATGCCGGTCGTGATCGACAGAATGGTCGGATTTACATGGCGAGTTGTGGGAATACTCGTCCCGTGGAAAAGGCCGATTCCGAGATCACTTATTTGCGGGCATTGAAAGCAGGTAAGCATCGGCCCGATATTTCGGGGTCGGTATTGCGCAACTACAGGGCAGCCAATACAGAGTGGATTCCTCTTATCAAGTGCGTGGTCTCTCGGGCGCTAAGATCAGCGTTCGGCGCGGCGACAGATACTTTCGTTGTTTGCAGCCGACAGTGGGAGCTTTGAACTGCCTGAAATTGAGCCGGGCAAGTACGCCATCACTGCTTCAAGTGCGGGTTACTTGTAGCCGGAAGCCGTCGAGGTCGAGGTTCCGGCGGATGGTTGCGGGCTCGCACAGATCGGGATATTACAAAGCTGCTCTATCGAGAGTGGTCAAACCACGATTTGATGCGCCTCCTATCGAATCTGAGCCTGGAAACGAACTCGCGAATCAATATCGACGATACTGAGAGATAACCCAAGGCAATACCGCCGGCCTGCTTTCCCGGTCGTCAAATGAAACCATGCAAAGCGGTCGAACTTCGGCGCATACAGCGGCAGAGCGGCATCAACCTTGTATTGCCGCCCCACACAAGATGGCGTCCTTCGCATCGATGTGAAGTGGCCGGACGGCCCCGCATCTCGCGTGGCATTGTTGCTTATCTGAACAAAGGCATATACGAATCCAATACAAACTCACGAATGGCGCTGCGGAACTGACGTTGATGCGCTCAATGAGGAGAGGCATTGGATGGGTACAGCGAACCACCGCCTCAAAGCCGGCGAAGGTGATATCGATATCGAAGAAGTCCCTCGCTTTTCTACATCGCAGTGACCTGGGCCGGTCGACGGCGCGCTCCCGTACAGCAAGTCGGGAGGTCATCTTCGATAACATGCATGTGACTGGTAAAACGGAGGCACGAAATGACCCGTTGCGTGATGCTGCTGTTCGCGAGTCTCTCGATCGCCCTGGCTGCGAATGGAGACATGGCCTGCGACTTGGCAGGATATAAACCGCAAGATGGACTCAAGGCGCAGTTGCGTGGTGGAGTACTCGAAGTTACGTGGCAAGGAGAGAGGCGCGAGCAACTGCGCGCCTCGTTCACGATCCAGAATGGCCAGCCGGTAGTGCGGGAACTCGCGGCGAAGAAAGACGGCGGCTCCTGGATTGCGCTTGGGCAAAATCTCACGCCCGAATTTCAGGTCACAACCGGGATGCGGCGGCTTTCCATGCAGCAGGTAAGTCCTCTGAAAGAACTTGGGGTGTCGCTCACGCCTGAAGTGATCGAACGGGAAAAATGGAATGCGTTCTGGGATGCGCCGCTCATGGTACCGGGACGAGATGGCACAAATGTGGATCTGCCACGCAAGCCCGAAGAGATCCGCCGAGCCTGGGCGAAGTACAACGCGAGCGCATGCCAGGTGAAAACAGACGGGGCAAGAATCGAGATCACGTTCCTGGGCGTGGAGGCCGGCATCTTCTCCGGATCGCTTCAATACACCGTATATCGCGGCTCCAACCTGCTAAGGCAGGAGGTAATCGCAAAAACGAACGAGCCGTCCGTGGCCTACAAGTATGTAGGCGGCCTAAAGGGCTTCGGGATCACGGACAATACGACTCTCGTATGGCGTGACACCGCGCGAGGGCGTCAGCACTACGGCTTTGGCGGCGCAGTGAACACCGATCCTGTCGGATTGCGGGCTCGAAATCGACTCGCCATCCTCGAGACAAATGGCGGCTCTCTTGCAGTGTTTCCGCCGTCGCACAAGTTCTTCTTCTCGCGAGAAATCGAAACGAATCTCGGTTACGTGTACTACCGCAAAGACAGCGACAGCAGTTTCTCAATCGGAGTACGACAGCCTGACCGCGAATTCGGAGCGAAACCTTGGGGTGTCTCGGATGCGGTTTGGAATCGGCGCGTGGGCGAGACTCGCGGGCACCTGAACAACTTCGCTTTGTACAACGCTCCGCCGAATACTTTGCAGCGCATGCCTGTCTACTTCTATTTGAGCCCGACGGACAGCCGATCAACTCAACAGGCTGTTATGGCGTATACGCATGACGATGTGTACAAACCGATGCCAGGATATAAGGTTCTGGTCAGTCACTTCCATTTCCATTTCAATGAGCAATTAACAGACGCCGGGACCATCGACGAGGAGCCCACGTGGCTTCCCGTATTCCGCGATCTCGGTATCAATGTCGCGATTCTTGCCGACTTCCACGGAGACGGTCATCCGAACGACACGGGGAAAGTGAGGCTCGACGAGCAGAAGGTGTACTTCCAAGGTTGCGAGCGATTCTCCGATCGTGATCTGCTGCTGATTCCCGGCGAGGAGCCCGACCGGAACTTCGGCGGACACTACATGTTCATGTTCCCGCAGCCGTTGTTCTTCACCCATGCCCAGGATGCGTCAGGCAGGCAGCCGCTTACGGAGAATCTTCCGGGATTCGGCAAGGTGTACCACACCGGAAGTGCTGCCGATGAACTCGCAATGCTTACGAAGGAAGCCGGACTTGTGTGGCAAACTCATCCCCGTACGAAGGGCTCAACGGGCTATCCGGACACAATCAAGGATAAAGACTTCTTTCAAAGCGACCGGTTTCTCGGTGGTTCTTTTCAATCCCTGCCGGTTGACCTCTCAGAAAAACGCTTATGCGAGCAGAGGTGCTTCGACTTGCTGGACGACATGAATAACTGGGCTGGACCGAAGTACATGATCGCGGAAGGCGATACCTACATGAAGTATCCAGACGACGAGACCTTTCCGCAGTTGATGGTCAACTACGTCAAGCTCGATCGAGTTCCGAAATTCAAAGATGGATGGACACCGGTTGTGAATGCGCTCCGCGCCGGCGACTACTTCGTTACGAGCGGCGAGGTACTCGTCAGAAACTGGGCGGTCGAGGGCTCCGGCGCGAAGCGAAGCTACTCCGCCGAAGTGGAATGGACGTTTCCACCAGAATTCGCGGAGCTGGTGTGGAGCGATGGCAAGAAGGTGGACCGGCAGGTTATTGACGTGAAGGATGCGGCGCCTTTCGGCAGCCGCAAGTTCAGCATTCCCTTCGACGCGACCGGCAAACGATGGGTTCGTTTCGCGTTGTGGGACTCGGCGGGAAACGGGGCTTTCACTCAACCCATGCATCTCCAATGAAGTCCATTCGCCATCACCGTAGGAAGAGATCATGAATCTGCTCCATCGCTGGATCTGCCGTTCCAGCTATTGGAGGCATACCGTTGAATCGCACCTCCTGCCGTGGTCTCTCCATCGCCTCGATCTCGGGACCGATGTTCTCGAGATCGGCCCAGGTTTTGGTCTCGCCACAGACGTGATTCGAACGCGGGTACGCCGCTTGACATGCCTTGAAATCGACCATTCTCTCGCCACTAGACTCTCGCGCAGCATGCGGGATAAAAATGTGATGGTGATTCAAGCGGACGCTACCCGGATGCCGCTCACTGCCGACAGATTTAGCGCAGCACTGTGCTTTACGATGCTGCATCACATTTCCTCGGTGACCCTGCAGGATCGTCTTTTGTCGGAAGCTGCCCGTGTGCTGCGACCGGGAGGGCTATTTGCAGGTACCGATAGCCTGTTGAGCCCGCTGCTGAAAACGATCCACTTAGGCGATACATTGAATGCAGTCGACCCGAAGACCTTTGCTTTGCGGCTCGAGGCTGCTGGGTTCGCTGACGTCGTGATTGAAGTTTCGTCGCGTTCGTTTCGCTTCGCGGCGAGACGCCCACTGTGACGCAAGTCACCGACTAGCATCCGATTCCGCCATACCATCAGGATGAACGAAGGTGTTTGTAATGGCGACGCTCGACCCATCTGCCATCAGGGAGCATGAAGCCGCGCTTCAACGAGCGGTAACTGCCTGGATCGTAGCCGGGCTCTTCTTCATGTTGCTGCCGGGAACGTTTCTGGGCGCATGGAACCTGATCGCCATATCCGATCGGCACACGGCCGCCGATCTCGATCCGGCGTGGATTCAGGCTCACGGCCATGCTCAAATCTTCGGTTGGATCGGCTCCTTCATCCTGGGTATCGGCTTCTACTCGCTCTCCAAGATGGGCGCGCTGCCGCGTTTCGCCGTTAGCCGGTCCTGGATCAGTTGGACCTGTTGGACGACGGGAGTGTTACTGCGCTGGGCAACGAACATCTGGACGTGGCAGTGGAGATGGATGCTGCCGCTCTCCGCTGTTCTTGAACTGGCTGGATTCGTGCTTTTCTTCATGACGGTTCGAGGACACAGGAGCGAGCGAGGCGGGAAAGGCGCTCAAACGCAAGTATGGATGCGCATCGTGATGGCGGGGGCGATCGGCTTTCTACTGAGCTTACTGGCGAACCTGGTTACAGCGTTCCAAGCGGCAATGTACGCGTCCAGTCCGGCGATCGCGCACGTAGCCAATCAGCGCCTCCTCGTGCTTTTCACGTGGGCTTTCCCCGTTGTCACAATCTGGGGGTTCAGCGCTCGCTGGCTACCAGTGTTCCTCGGCCTGCGAGATCCACGCCATCGATTGCTGGTATTGGCCCTGATTGTCAACATTGCCGCGGTCGCAACGGCTCTGGTGGGATCGTGGGTGACTGCAACCGGGCTGTTCGTGATCGCGGCCAGCCTGTCAGCCACGTCGTTGAACATTTTCGATCCGCCTGTTCGGCCGGCGAAAGTACACGGTGTCCATGCCACATTTCCCGCATTTGTGCGTGTGGCGTACGCGTGGCTACTGATCTCGTCTGCAATATCGCTGTCAGCGGCTCTTTGGGACAGAACCGGCGGCCTGTGGGGCGCTTCCCGTCATGCCGTGACGGTGGGGTTTATCTCGACCATGGTGTTTTCGATTGGACAGCGTGTTCTGCCGGCGTTCTGCGGAATGCGTGTCCTTTTCAGCCCATTGATCATGTTCGCGAGTCTTGCTTTGTTGAATGCCGGCTGCGTCTTGCGTGTAGTCTCGGAAATCGGAGCCTATGAAGGCTACATGCCTTCTCTCTGGCCGATCTTGCCTGTGTCGGCGGTGGTCGAGATGACGGCTGTAACGGCATTCGCGGCAAACCTTCTGCTTACCTTCATACAACCTGCAGCGCACCTGCAGAGCGCCTCTTCGAGGTGACAAAAGTCACGGACGAATACCGCCCTGCACGGATACGCTGGAGGTGGCAAGAGGCAAATATGGCTGCTGCAAATCTGATCTCGCCCGCTGAGGAGCTACTGGTTCCTCCCGCGCTGACAATCGATCTTTACCGGAAGCTACTGAAGGTGTTCTACATCGAGGAGCGGATGAAGACGTTGGTCAAGCAAGGCAAGTGCTCCTTCCAGGCATCTACACGAGGCCACGAGAAGCTTCAGGTGGGTATGACGATGCTGTTGAAGCCCGGCCACGATTAGTTCTTCACGTACTACCGCTCAAAGGCGTTTGCCGTCGGGCTGGGCGTTCCCACGAAAGATATCTTCCTTGGAATGCTAAGCAGTGAGGGTGATCCGAACTCGAACGGCCGCAACATGCCGGAGCACTGGTCCTCACGCAAGTTGCGTTTGGTCGCCCGCAGCGCGGTTACCGGTACGCAGTTCTGAACGCCGTCGGAATGGCACGGGCTGTAAAGGCAGATGGCGGGAACGAGGTCGTGCTGGTCACGTCTGGTGAGGGGACAACGAGCGAGGGCGAGTTCTTCGAAGCTTTGAACTGGGCTCAACGTGAGAAACTGCCCGTGCTTTTTCTCGTGCAGAATAACGGATTCTTCCGATCTCTGTCGAATTGCGCGTGGCTTCAGCCTGCCAGCCTGGCACGTTGACGGCACGTCGTTCGATTCGATCTACAGCACGATACCGGACGTTGTCGAACGTATGCGCAGGGGGACGGACCTGCGCTCGTCGAGGCTAGCGTCGTCCGCATTGACCCTCACTCTTCTTCGGATGACCATCGCAAGTACCGTGACCAGGCGGACCTGCAGTCGGTTAGTGAGCGTGATCCAATCCTACGGACCGAGCAGTATATCCTGCAGCACGAACTGCTCGCTCCTGACGAAATCGCAGCTCTGCGCGCTGAGATCAAGACAGAAGTCGACGGCGCTGCCGACAAAGCGGACGCGCAGCCCGCGCCTTCCGTTGCGAAGGTGATGGATCATATCTACGCAGCCGTCACCTGGGGCGCGACGGTCTATCACGCGACTGAACTCGCGCGGCAGATGAAGCCGGAAGGAAGATCGCTCGAGATTATAGACCTGCGTACCCTCGTGCCGCTCGATGCGGAGTTGATTTACCGCAGTGTGAGGAAGACCAGCCGCGTCATCATCCTGCATGAAGATAGCCTGACATGGGCTTTGGCGCGGAAATCGCGGCTCGCATCTCGGAGCACTGCATCGATGCGCTCGACGCGCCTGTTCTTCGAGTCGCGGCCAGGGATTCCTTTGTGCCAAATGCGCCGAATCTTGAGGCAGCCGTACTGCCAGGAATTGAAGATTTACGCCGCGCTGTCGAGCGAGTGATCGCATATTAACCCCAAGTCTCGCAACTTCCGGTCGAGGGGCGCTCCGGTGCGCCTCGACACGCTTCGTCATCTGTTTCTTACCGGCCCTTACCGGCCTCTTGCGCTAGTCAATGAGACCGCGATAAAGTACCAGTCACTTCGATAGGAGAACTGGACATGATTATCCGTCTCGCTGCGCTTCTTTTACTCCCGCTTATCGCATGCGCGCAATATGGAACGGGAGTATTACTTGGGACCGTCACTGACACTTCCGGAGCCGTCGTCGCCGGAGCGCGCGTCGTAACCCGGAACGTTGAGACCAATGAGGTCCGAGAATTTACCACGGATTCTTCCGGCAACTATCAGTTCAACGCGCTCCCGGCTGGGAATTATGTCGTCACGGTCACAGCCAATTCTTTCAAGCAGGCACGAGTCGATAATCTAGTTCTCCGTGTCAACTCTCAACTGCGGGCCGATGTGGGTTTGCAGGTAGGTACCGTGAGCGAGTCTATCGATGTGGAAGCGACAGCTCCGCTGATTCAGACGAACACGGCTGCGGTAGGAACCGTCGTAGATAACCGCACCGTTCGGGAACTGCCCTTCAATAATCGGAATTTCTACGACCTGGTTGCACTCACTCCTGGAGTGGTGAAGGTGAGAGGCGCGTCGAGCGTCATGGACGAGCGGTCGGCAGAGATCGGCGGAGTGCGAAACACGTCGACCAACGCAATGCTCGACGGTGTCGATTTCTCTGTGGCGAATATCAATAACCCCGCGATTGCACTTTCACTCGACATGATCGAAGAGTTCAAAGTTCAACTGAACTTCATGGATGCTTCCTACGGACACGGCGCCGCGGGCATTGACATCGTCAGTAAGCGAGGAACGAACGGTTTTCATGGGGTTGTCTATGAATTCCTCCGAAATCGCGCACTGCAGGCGGGCCAGTTCTTCCGGCCGCCCGCAGGAGCACCGAGATTCACGTTCAATCAGTTTGGCGCAAGCGCCGGCGGAAGAATCTTAAAGGACAAAACCTTCTTTTTCGCGAACTATGAAGGTCGTCGAAGGGTCACGGGCGTAATCCTTCAAGGCCTCGTTCCGACCGAGGCGATGAAACAGGGTGACTTCAACGGGTCGGGCAAGACGGTCCGTGATCCATTGAACAACAACCAACCCTTCCCGGGGAACGTTATCCCACGCCAACGTTTCGACTCGATCGCCGGTCAGATGATCCAGTATTTCCCTTCCGCGAACTTCATCGGAGTGCGGCCCGGCGTGAATTTCCTTCTGGCGCCCAGCGATTCGGAGCACCGTGACCAATTCACCGGCAGGATTGACCACCGTATCTCCGATAAGTCCTCCTTGTTCGGCCGTTACACTTTGGCCGATAACGAGCTCGTCAACGTCGCGTATCTCCCGGGGAAAGGTCTCGTTCGCCCCGACAATACCCATCACGCTTCAGTAGGATTCACACACCTTTTCACCTCGAACGTGATCGGCGAGACGCGACTCGGCTTTTCTCGCGCGTTTCTGGCCCGGCAGAGCGATGGCGATCGAACGTCGACGAACTATGCGGCTGAACTGGGACTGAAGAATCTTGCCGCGAATCCAGGGGAGTACACTCTGCCGGCGGTCAACCTTACGGGCTATGCGCCTGGCAATCCGACCGGGACCAGCGGCTTTGTCGGCTATGGGCTGCGAATCGTACAAAACAACTTGTACTATCGCGCAGGCCAGACCTTCACATGGGTTCGCAATCGTCACACATTGAAGTTCGGTGGTGACGTGAGCCGATTGATGGTCGGCTATGACCAAGGCTCGAACCAAAACGGGATTTTCAATTTCAGCGGCAACTTCACAGGAGATGCGTTCGGTGATTATCTCCTCGGTATGGTTCAGTCCGCGAACGGAGGGCTTGGGAGCTTAGGGAACTTCGGCGGAGTCGCGAAGTACTCCATTGGCACCCAATATCAGTGGTTCATTCAGGACGATTGGAAAGTAACTGACCGATTGACACTGAACCTCGGACTTCGTCATGAGCTGTTCCAACAGTGGCGCGGCCGTTTGGCGAACTTCGATTTGGCTACGGGCCGTCAGTTGCTGACTGTAAGTCCGGATTACTATGTACCGGGTGTAGGTCTCGTTACCGGCACTGGCGATCCCCTCTTGCCGGAGAGGCCGATCAAAACCGATCCAAACGATTTTGCGCCCAGATTTGGCATCGCTTATCGATTCAAGGAGAGCACTGTATTTCGCGCCGGATTTGGCGTGTTCCATGCGTTGAACACGGGCGGCGCGACACTCGGCAGCATGACGAGCACGCTACCTTACTTCGTCAACGCAACGCTCGTCTCCAGTAACACGACACCCCAGATATTCCTGAATGAACTCTTCCCGACGCCAGACAAGGTGGCAGGCGCCGTAACCAGCAATCAGGATCTGAGTCGCCGCACGGGATACATCTACCAATACAACTTTACGATCCAGCACCAGCTTCGGCCGAACCTCCTTCTTGAAACCGGGTATCTCGGCAACACTGGCCAGAAGCAGGTTGGGACGGTCTGGGTGAACCAGCCGCGCCTACCGGAGAACCCGGCCGCTCCGACGCCATTCGCCGCCAGATCTCCGTATCCGAATCTCAGCCCCGTGTTCAGCCAGAATACGAATTACCAGTGGTCGAACTACAACGCGGGATATGTAAAGCTCGAGCAGCGTCTGTCTGCCGGACTCTCCTTCAGCGCCGCGTACACCTATTCCAAAGCGATCGATAGCGGTGGAGCAGGTCAGAACATGTATGACCGCAGGCCGGAGCGTGGATTGGCGGATAACGACGTCCGCCATAACTTCATTGGCAGTTGGGTCTACGACCTACCCCTCGGGAAGGGTCGACCGGTAAACATCTCCAATTCGTTGCTGAACGCAGTCGCGGGAGGCTGGCAGGTGAACGGAATCGCCAATTTCCGCTCAGGAACGCCTTATACGATCAGTACCGCGAATGACATCGCAAATGTCAGCACGGGCGGGCAGCGAGCAAATGCGACCGGCGTAGAGCCCCGCAAACTCGACCCGCGCACGAACAATCTCCTTGGTCTTGATCCGGCCGCATACTCCACGCCGGCTAGAGGTCAGTACGGAAACCTCGCCCGCAACACACAGCCAGGTTTCGGAACGAACAACTGGGACTTCTCCGCAATCAAGAACTTCGGGATATCTCAGCTCGGTGAGCAGTCGAGACTACAGTTGCGCTTTGAATGGTTCAACGTGTTCAATCACACGCAGTTCTTCAATCCCGCCGCGACACAGAATGTGCCGTCCCAGTTCGGGATTGTCAATGCTACAGCAGATCCGCGGATCCTTCAAATTGGAGCGAAGCTCTATTGGTAAACAAGCATGCTGAATTCGCGTCGTGAACTTATCCGGTGGGCGCTGGCCGCGCCCGCCGCAACGGTATCGGCTATCGCAGCGCAGTCGACACCAGCCGGCAAACCTCCGCGTCTTAAGATCACAAACATCGAGTCGTTCTCTGTAGGTGTGGGAGACACAGGCGCGAGTCGGCGAGCACGTTACCCAGTGACACGTGTATACACCGACGCGGGCGTGACAGGAACGTCGTTCCTCGGCTGCCCACGGGATGTATTGGAACGCTGGGTGAAGCCGACGCTTGTCGGTGAGGACGTCTTCGCAATCGACCGGCACTTGAAGCGTTTGCAGATGGAGCGTGGAGAGTCCGGAGTGCAGACGTGGTCGGGTGTTGAGCACGCGTTATGGGACGCCGTGGGACGCGCCTGCAACCAACCTGTCGCCAAACTCCTGGGTGGTTTTCGTGACAGGCTGCGCGTGTATCGGACCTGCGTTTTTCCCGGAAAGCAGGACCAGTCGGATGTTCCATATGAGCGTCAGGCTGAGTTCGCCGTTCGTCTAAAGAATGCCGGATACACGGCAATGAAGATCCGCGCGTGGCGGCCGAAGCCCATGGATGATGTCGAAGCATGCCGCGTCATCAAGAAAGCCGTGGGTTCTGATTTCGCATTGATGTACGATCGAACCGCGGTTCGTCCAGGTTGGGTCTGGGACTACCAAACTGCTCTTCAGGTGACACGTGGATTGGAGCGTGAAGGCGCGCGCTGGCTGGAAGAACCGTTCGATGGATACGACTTGCAAGGTCCGGCTCGTCTTGCCGCGGAAGTGGACATCCCAATTACAGGTGGGGAACTCGGCCACAGCGTTTACCAGTTCCTCGGCTATCTGACGAACAAAACCTACGACATCGTGCAACCCGACGCGCGGATCTGTGGGGGCGTGTGGATTGCGCGGAAGATTGGCGTTTTAGCGGAGTCCTTCGGAATTCCTTGTATCCTGCATGGCACCGGCGGTCCTGCGCTCGCAGGCTACATTCAGGCCGGCTGCGCCCTGCCCAATTGCGAGTTTCAAGAAATGATCGGCGGACCTGAACTTCCCGAAGAAGAGTGGGCTCCCGCGGTGAAGCTGATGCGCACGCCATACGTTTTCAAGGTCGAGAAAGGCCACGTACTGCTGCCCGATCATCCGGGCCTTGGACTCAATGTCAACGAAGACGCGTTGAAGGAATACCGTGTTCAAGCCTAGCCGCCGCAACGTGATTGCCGGGACATTCGCATCGGCGCTGATGCCTCCCTGAGAAGTGTAGCCGCTGCCGTGAAGCCCGTGAAAATCACGGGTGTCGATATTTTTCCGATTCGTCTCCCGGCCTCGAAAGAAGACATCGACGCGGGCAAGATGGCAAGCTACGTCGTTTGCCGGATCGATACGGATGCAGGCGTTCGCGGGTATTCCTTCGCCGGACCGAATCCGCGTACATTGCCGGAGGTCCAGAAGACGCTGATCGGTCACGACCTCTTCAACGTCGAAGATCACCTGAGGCGCGGCTTGGATGCGTGGGGTGGAGTTGAACATGCCGTTTGGGATGCAATCGGGCGCATTGCCCGGCAGCCGGTGTACAAGCTGTTGGGAGGGAACCGGTCGAGTCTTCGTGTATACCTGACGACGGTCTGGCCCGGTAATCCGGATCAGTCGCATGTCACGTACGACGCTCAGGCAGAAATGGCGCTCCGCGAGAAGAATGCCGGATTCAAGGGGATGAAGATTCGGGCGTGGCGTCCGAACCCCTTGGATGATGCTGAGGCGTGTCGAGTCATCCGGCAGGCCGTGGGACCGGACTTCGCGATTATGTTCGACCGTACCGCGGCGGCTCCGCAGAGCGTTGGGCAAAAAGTCTGGGATTACGAGACCGGGTTGCGCGTTGCGCGAGCGCTCGAGAAACACGGCGCCAATTGGCTGGAGGAGCCGTTTGCGCGCGACGATTACGAGTCGCATGCGCGGCTGGCGCGAAGTGTCGATATCAAGATAACCGGCGGAGAAGGATATCGGGGAACTCGAAACTTCAGGGAGGCGCTGGCCGGTCGTGCGTACGACGTCGTGCAGCCGGATGCCGTCACGGCGGGCGGCATCCTCCTATGCCGCAAAATCGCCATCCTCGCTGAATCTTTTCACGTTCCCTGCATCCTGCATGGCTCGATGGGACTTCGTGCCGCGGGCTTCTTCCAGGCCTCCGCGGCGATCGGCTCCGAGTGGCAGGAACTCGTCTTTGTGACACCTCCGCTGCTTCCGGAAGATCTCCTGAGTCCAGGGTTGCAGGTCCTGAAGACGAAAACAATGTACAGATTCGAGAATGGAGAGGTGCATCTTCCCGACCTTCCAGGATTAGGTCTGGACGTCGATGCGGATGCCGTAGAGAAGTACCGAGTCAGACAGAACCCACAATGATGCCGAAGCGGTGAGTACGAGTCAAGCACTCACCGCTTTATCAAGAGCACGCTGTGAGGGCCGACCCGCCGTGAAACAAGCGGCCAAACACCAATGCGTCAGCCTACTCGAACCGTCGTGCTTGTCGACTGCCACGCATTATAAATCTGCAACAAGCCGATGATAACGGCAGAGACGATGGTGAGCGTCAGCAGCACCGTCCTCCACCGGTCCAGCACATCGAGCTTGTGGGCAATGGTCGTTTGCGTAGCGACCAGTTGCTGCTCGGAATCGGCGAAATGCAGGTGGTCGTCTTCGCGCCTGCCGAGATTCCAGCGCATCAATGCGACGATTGCGTACGCAGCGAAGATAGCAGCCCACACGCCGAAAAGAAGTTGCATGTTCATTGTGGACCTCCTGGAAAAATTCTCTCTCATTTCTAAGCGGGCAGGTGGACCGTCACTCCCGACGTCTCCGCCCCCGGTCCGCATACAATTGAAAACGTGATTGTTGCGAATCAGAAGGGTAATTATTCATTCATTCGAGGGATTGCGCCTTATTCCGGGGGCGCTATCGCTGACCGAGGGTATGAGGTTGTGCACGTGCGATTTCTTCGCCCGGTTCCCCTCATCCAGGGATTCAACGCCGCAAAAGAACACATCAGCGGAGCCGGCCGTCCGATACACGCATTGTGCGGTATGGAACTGCGCTCGCCGAAGCCATTTACGTTTCAGGGATTCATTGACTTCAACGCCGGCTACATTCAAGTGTTAAAGGACTGGGGAGTTATCGCCGGTGGAGTGAATCCGATAGCTCGAACGAATATCGCTCCGGAGATCGGTGCGCCGCAGGAGCCCGCGCTGTATGGGTTCAGCTATACGGCGAAAGCAACATCAGACAAGAAGACCTTCGTTGTGGCAGGCGGAGGCGAACTACCGGAAGGATCTCTTGATCCGCATGATGTAGTACGGCGCGGAGAGACATCAGCGGATGCTCTTCGTGAGAAGGTTAAGTTTGTCATGGGCCTCATGTCTGGGCGACTCAAAGATATGGGTATTAGCTGGGATGCAGCTACAAACGTGAACATGTATACGGTTCACTCGATTTGCAGCGTCCTGGCTGACGAGATTATTCGGCCGATGGGAGCCTCAGCCCTTCACGGAGTGACCTGGCACTATTCGCGTCCGCCGATCGAGTCGATCGAATATGAGATGGACTTGCGGGGGACCCATCGCGAGATTGTCCTGACCTGATTCAGTGAATCCTGCACGCTTTCGCGTGCTCCGTCCGGTTTCTAGCCTTCTTGGATGTGCGCCTTCAGACACTGCGATTATGAAGTCTCTCCGGCCGGGGCAGTGAAGAAAAAGGTCGACCCTCGTCCGAGTTCAGACTCGACCCAGATGCGCCCGCCGGCGCGATGAATAACCCGCTGGCATATTGCCAGACCCATGCCGGTACCGGGATACTCGGCGTTGCTGTGAAGGCGCTTGAACATTCCGAAGATGCGCTCTTTGTATCTGGGCTCGATACCAATGCCGTTATCACGGATGGAGAACAACCATTGACCCTCCATCCATTTCGCCGCGACATGGATTTCCGGCGTGTCTTCACGACGATACCGGATAGCATTTCCGATAAGATTTTGAAACACCTGCTCCAGTTGGAACAGGTGCATTCGGACCACTGGGAGATCGTCGTGCGTAACTCGCGCTCCGGTTGTGGTGATCGCGGCATGCAAGTTTGAGAGAGCTTGCTGAAGCGCTTGGTTGGCATCCACATCTTCAGCAGGTTCATCACCGAGCACTGAAGCTTGTGTGTAGGCGAGAAGGTCTTTCAGGAGTTGCTGCATCCGCTGCGCTCCTTCGACGGTATAGCGGATATACTCATCGCCTTTTGGGCCGAGTTGACCACCGAACTTCCTCCTGAGCATCTCGCTGTAGGTCGAGACCATTCGAAGGGGTTCCTGCAGGTCATGAGAGGCAGAATATGCGAACTGCTCCAGGTCAGCGTTTGCGCGGCTAAGCGCGGCGTTACTCTCTCGAAGCGCTTCCTCCGCTCGCACTCGGTCAGTGATGTCTCGAGCGACTTTCGATGCCCCGATTATCGTACCGGAAGCATCCCGTATCGGTGATACAGTCAGCGATACGTTCAGAACGCGACCGTCTTTTGTTTGGCGCTTCGTCTCGTAGTGCTCAACGCGTTCGCCGCGGCGAATTCGATCGATGATCTTAGGGAATTCGTCCTGACGCTCCGGCGCAGCCAGTATCGACACAGGCTTTCCAATGACCTCGTCTGACGTGTACCCGAAGATGCGCTCAGCGCCCCGATTCCAACTCTGGATGATGCCGTTCAAGTCCTTGCTGACAATTGCATCTTCGGACGATTCGACAATCGCCGCAAGCCGCTCCTGAAGTTCAGTCACGCGTTTCTGGTCCGTGATGTCGCGGGCAACTTTCGACGCGCCGACAATAGCTCCGGAAGCATTCCGTACAGGCGACACGGTAAGCGACACGGTGAGAATACGGCCGTCTTTTGTACGGCGCTTTGTTATGTAGTGGTCAACCCGTTCGCCGAGCCGAATGCGGTCGATAATATTCGGGATCTCATTCTCGCGCTCCGGTACCGCGAGCATAGTTACGGGCTTGCCTATGGCCTCATCCGGTGTGTAGCCAAAGATACGCTCGGCTCCGCGATTCCAGCTCCGGATAATCCCGTTCAAATCCTTGCTGACGATCGCATCATCCGACGACTCGACGATAGCTGCAAGCCGCTCCTGAAATTCGGCCGCGCGCTTTTGGTCCGTAATGTCGCGAGTGAAACACCCGGTATGAAGGCGCCTGCCCTCGTCGCTGTACCCCTTCGATGTAATTGCCACGTACCGGACGGATCCATCTCTCGCCCGAAGACGTGCTTCGTACTCGTGGAGTTCTTCGCCCTCTTTCAGTCGCAAAAGGATGTCTTCGATTGCCGGTGCATCGAGGTGAAACTCTTTGATGTTGCGTCCGATATACTCGTCCGCGGTATACCCCAGCAGCTTCAGCTCAGCCGCATTTGCCCAAAGAATCGTTCCCTCAGCGCCTACCACGTGAAGCGCCATAGCGGCGTTCTCAAGAAAATCGGTCAGTTGGTCGGGATTGAGAAGACTGTCCAGACTAGGGGATCTTTCGTTCGGGCGAACTTGCTTGACGCGTCGGCGGGCCGTCTCCATTATTAACTCTCAGCCGGCGCACGATACCGTGCCCGCCGCTGCATCGCGATTGTCGCCGATTGCACGGACTTTGTACTAATGCAGCTCGTTGATAAGCTTCTGAATGGGGTGAGCATCAAGCACGGCCCACTTCCGGTCTACCGTTTAAGGTTAGCAACACTGGCCGGCCGCTTTCGTGCAATCGCTTCACGAATTCGGTCGTGCGCCGTTTGAAATCGCTGAGTGCGTAGATGTCTTGTGCCAAGTCGATCATATGTGGATTCTGCAGTTCCTATCCATCGCGGGTTGTGCATGACTTTTGCGTATCAGGTGTGACGCTGCCTAACGTAGTTTCGTAACACGAGCGTAGCAACCAAGGCAACTCACAACGTCCCGAACGGCTTGTGCATCATCGGACTGCCCGCCCCCTGCGGCTGTCGCCCTGGAGGCGAGTGCGAGATCTACGACGAAGTCCTGGGCCTTGGCGACGAGTTTGCCGCTTTCCCGCTCGGTTGGCCTGACGACGATCAAACTCTCGGCGACGAAGCGAGCGACGGGTGAAACCCTCATGGCCGTGACCGTGGTCTTGCCCCACTGGCGCGCGCAATGAGGATGCCTCGGGTGTGGCCGATCTAGAGGATTCCGGTAGGAGCGGACTGCACCGAGTGGGGCGGTCAGTTCATGGCGAGGCTCCCTCGTAGGCTTCGATGGCGGCGAGCACGGCATTACGCGCATCGCGGAAGGGCATGAGGGCTCGCATGAGGATGACGAGAAAGTCACTCCACTTGGGAAGGTTGGCGGCATTTGTGTTCGGTGTTTCGGCTTCAGGTTCTTCCTTGCGCTGCCTGCCGAGGTACACGTATCGCGGGGGCGCCGGATTTGGGCCGTAATTGGTCGCGACTTCGATCATTTCTGCGGATTATTTTGCGGAATTCTTGGGTTCGTTTGGAAATTTTTGGTTGTTGCGCCCGGCGCGGACGGCGGCGATTTCGGTGACCAGTTCGGTCTCGATCCACATCGCAGTGGCAGGCCTGGAGGTGGGCTTGCCGACGGTGTGTAGTTCTCCTTGGATGACGAGGCGTTTGGCGCCGGCGAGTCCGCGGGCGGTGCTGTTCTGGGCGGATATGGCTCGGCCGATGATGGCGCCGGTTCCTCGGCATTTGGCGCCGGTGGCTCGGGATGTTGCGTTTTGCGCCTCAGTGCGCATAATTCCTCCTGGTTGAAAGTTACCATGCGTGGTTTTGGATATCGGTATGGCTTTAGGTTAAGTTGTTGATTTTCGGAGTAGATATTTTTTGATTTGGCGATGCAATGGCCTTCTAGGAGCTGCGCCGATATGAGTATTTTTTGGGTTGATGTGTTTCCTCTGCCGGCTTCGCCATACATGTTAATGGAGGCGCGATTTGGGCTTTTAACTCATATCGAGCTTACAGATCACCTCGGCTATGAGAAACACGATCGGGCGGGGTGCAAGAGCGGGAACACGGGCAACAGCAAGACAAGTAAGAAGCTGAAGGGCGACTTCGTCGAGAATGGACCTGGAGACACCGGTAGCATCAAGAGTTTTGTGTAAACGTGCTCTCAGTAGGCGTTGAATTGCGCGTCGTGCGGCAGCGCTCCGCTGACCTGCGCTGGCTCGCATTCTATCGATCGACCTCAGGACAAAAGGCAAGATCTTCATCATGAGCCTGGACGACAACACGTCACAGCAACAGCCCGTCGTCATCATTGACGATGCGCCCTCAGTGTCGCACGTCGGCTTTTCGCCGCAAGGACGATTCCTGTACTGGATGTCCGATCGTGACGGACGCGATTGCGTTTACGGAGTGCCATTGGACCCCACGACGAAGCGGCCACCTGGGCGGCCGGGCGAGGTTGCACATCTGCACCAGCGAGCGGGTTGCAGGCAATTACGACGTACCTTTCCGCTTCGATAACAATCAACTCTTACTACCGCTGATGGAATCGACAAGTAATGTATGGTTGCGGCAGCTCAGGGATTAAGAATAATCAGGCGCGTGGATTGTGGCAATCTCGCCGACGGCTTGCGTTGCTGCGCCCGTTGACCATGAATACGGCCCGGTGTACATATGAGTGCCGGGTTGAAGCGGGATGACTCGTACACTCGGCAGGGAACGATAATCGCGCGAGGGTTCTGAGACCCAGTTTGACGGCTTGTCGCCGTTGCTTACTTCTGACGCAGCGCTGTCCGACGAATGGTCACACTTCGGTTAGGCGTTACACGTCCACATGTCACATGCCAGCTCGGGCTGATGGATCTACGCTTGGCGACTCAGGGGAGCCCTAGCCGGCAAAGGTGAGCCCGCAGTTCCAGGTCCACTTCCCGAAAAGGAGACTCGAGGCGGGACCGCCATGGCACGGGCTCAAGTTTCGGTACAGCGCGTCACCATCCGCCGCAGGAGACGCCGGGCGCGAACAATCAGGATTAACCGAGATCATCTATCCTTACGCCGGTCGGTTGGTCACTCATGAGATCGAGCTTGTGCAATGACACACTTGATCGTCTACAATTGTTGGTAATCTAGGCATATGGCAAAGCCAACCGATCTTGTCCAAGGCACTCTCGATCTCTTGATCCTCAAGACCATCTCGCTCGAACCTAAACACGGCTGGGCGATCGCCAAGCGCATCCAACAGGTTTCACAAGAAGCTCTCCAGATCCAGCAGGGGTCCCTGTACCCGGCGCTACACCGTCTGGAACAGCAGGCCTGGATCAAGGCCGAGTGGCGCCCGACCGAGACCGGGCGAATGGCAAAGTTCTACTCCCTTACGCGTTCGGGACGGAAGCAACTGGAAAGGGAATTGGCGAACTGGGTTCGTCTGTCGACGGCCATCAACATAGTGGTCCAGGAGGCTTAGCAATGCGGATTTTAGACAAAGCCCGTTTGCGGCTTCGATCGCTGTGCCGCCGTCCGAATGTCGAGTTCGAGCTCGAAGCCGAACTTCGTTTCCACCTGGATCAGCTCATTGAAGAGAACATTTCATCCGGTATGCCGCCCGAGGAGGCCCGCCGGGCCGCGCAGCGCATGATCGGAGGCATCGCGCAATACAAGGAGGAGTGCCGGGATATGCGCCGCGTAAACTTTGTCGAGGATCTTGTACAAGACGTACGTTACACGATTCGATCTTTAGCGAAGAGTCCAGGGTTCACAGGAGTTGTCGTCGCCACGCTGGCGCTTGGGATCGGAGCAAACACTGCCATTTTCACGATCGTGCATGGAGTGCTGCTGCGGCCCCTCGACTATCCAAAACCCGATCAGCTGATGTATCTGACCGCAGAATCTCCGGCCATTGGGGGCACCCGAAATGCGCTCTCTGCGCCAGAGTACACGGAGTTCCGCCAGATGAACCAGTCGTTCGCGGCGGTTGGCGCTTATTCGACCGGCGGCGCGGCGTACACAACCGGCGAGGTCAACCTCACGGCCGGGGATCGACCTCTGCGGGTGCGCTCGATCTCCGTCGATGCACATTTGCTCAAGGCGCTCAGTATTCAGCCGGAGCAGGGACGGTTCTTCAGTGACGAAGAAACCGCGCGTTGGACCGGGACGCTACCGCCACCGATCGCAATTCTCTCGCACGAATTGTGGCGAACAGCATTTGGAGGACGACCGCTCGTTGGACAAAAGGTGGAAATCGAGGGCCGCCCCCACGAAATCGTTGGCATTATGCCACCCGGGGCCGACGTCATGGATAACCACACCCAGGTTTGGTTGCCCCTCTGGCTCCACCCGAGTACGGCCCGGCAACGCGGGGCCCACGTCCTATACGTCATTGCGCGACTGAAAGACGGCGTCACCTTCGAGGCGGCACAGACGGAGCTGAACGCATTCGTCGAAAACTGGGGCGAGCGTGTCGGCACGAAAGACCATGTCCCCACGAACCGTCCCCTGCGCGCAGTAGACCACACCCTCCAATTGCGGGCGTTACAGGACGCGATCGTTGGGAATGCCAGCCGCCCGATCTGGGTTCTGCAGGCCGCCGTGGGATTCGTGCTGCTCATCGTCTGCGCGAATCTTGCAAACCTGGTGATGGCTCGCGCCGGGTCACGCAGACGTGAGTTTGTACTGCGCACTGCTCTCGGCGCCAGCCGCGGCCGGCTGCTCCGGCAGTCGGTAACCGAAGGTGCGGTGATGTCCGGAGCCGGTGGCATTCTGGGTCTGTGGCTGGCCAGCGCTGGCGTGCGGGCGCTGATCCGTGCTTACCCGACCAGCATCCCACGGACGAGTGAGCTTACGATCGATTTGCCCGTTCTGCTGGTTGCGCTCGGCCTCTCGACTGGGACTGCCCTGCTTTTCGGATTCGTGTCGCTCGGGCGCGGGAGAACGAGTAGCATGGCGACTGCACTCAAGGAGGGCGCAAGGGGTGCCAGCGGCGCCTGGCGTCATTACGCCCGTCGTGGACTTGTGATAGCCCAAGTCGCTTTCGCGGTGATGCTGGTTATCGGAGCGGGTTTGCTGGTTCAGACAGTCTACAACCTCACGAGGATCGATGCAGGATTTGACCGGTCGCGGCTGGTGACGTTCTCGATGACATTGCCAATGGCGAATTCAGATCCCGACACACGCGCGCAGGCATATCAACGCGTCCTCGACAGGCTTCGCTCCGTACCGGGCGTGCTGGGAACGGTTGCCATGTCGGGTCTGCCGCCGAATCGAACTCCAGATGCGATCGCTACTCCTATCGAGAACTACACCTCCGACGATGGAAGGCCCTTTGAAATCATCGACTACTACCAATTCGTCATGGGCGACTATTTCGGGACGATGGGCATCCCGATCGTCGCCGGCCGCGGCTTCGAGCGAACCGACAACGCGTCGCAAGGCAAGGTGGCCATCGTCAATGAGACTTTGGCGAAAAGGATCTGGAAGGGGCAGAACCCGATTGGCCAGCGTCTGCGGCCTCCGGGTGGTTCGTTTGGCGCTACCGATGATGTCTGGCATACGGTGATCGGAGTAGCCAAGGACGTCAGGCAGCGCGGGGTGGAGCGCCCGGCAGGAACTGAACTTTACGTATCCCTTGACCAGCACGGCGTCTCTCCGCCGAGTATGAATGTGGTGATGCGGACGACGCTGCCACCGGCCGCGCTGTCAGGGACGATCGAGCGAGTGGTTCGGGAAGTGGACGCCGCGGTTCCCGTCGTGCGGCTTCGCGACATGGATTCGGTGTTCGCCGAATCGATTCGCCGGCCGAGACTCCTGGCGCAGCTATTGGGCGCTTT
Source organism: Bryobacteraceae bacterium (assembly GCA_963825845.1). Lineage (GTDB taxonomy): Bacteria > Acidobacteriota > Terriglobia > Bryobacterales > Bryobacteraceae > DASQDN01. Next base: position 153,826 of record CAWGVL010000013.1, read on the forward strand.
TGCCGGACTGGCGCTGCTACTGGCAGCCATCGGCACTTACGGTGTGCTCTCCTACATGGTTACGGAGCGCCGGCGCGAGATCGGCATTCGGGTCGCCCTCGGTGCAGCTCGCTCCCACGTGCTCACACAGATCATGAAGCAAGGGCTTCAGGTCACGGCGTTGGGTGTCACCATTGGCCTTGCAGGCGCGCTTGCCGTAAATCGGCTGATTGCGTCCCTGCTGTTTGGTGTGCAGCCGACAGATACCGTGACGATCGCCTTTGTGATCGCGACGATTACGGCCGTGGCGGTGGTCGCCAGTTGGCTGCCGGCGTGGCGCGCATCGCGGCTGGACCCGAACGTCGTGCTCAGAGATGAGTAAC
>CAWGVL010000014.1:0-115979 GCA_963825845.1 Bryobacteraceae bacterium
TACATCTCGAGCGGCCATTGTTTGCTTCCCCAACCCGCGAGCGGATTGGCCAGGATGAAGTCGCCTGGCGGAAGCGTGCCCTCCGGCCGGCCTTCCGGGATGAAAAATGATCGTGCAACCGCAGTGGCGCCGGAACCTGCCGCGATCTCTTTGTATTGATCCACGACATGTGTGGCCGCAGTCTTGATGGCGCCTGAATAAAAGAGCGCAGCCAGAGGTTCTCGCGCCTGCGATCGATCGAAGCCAAAAATTCGTTCCGGCCGGGCAAATGATGCGGTCAGGGCCGATTTCAGCAGTCCCTGAAAATCGATAGCAGTTTGGAACGCGCCGGCACGCAATCGACGGCGCAGCGCGAGCATGTTGGATAGCGTCCTTTTCCCGACAGCGATCACCTCATCAACAAACGGGTTGCCTTCGAGCAGCGGCATCCATCTTTCCTCCACCGCCCATGCAAGGTGAGACTGAGGGAAGCTCTGCTTAACGCTCGCCACGGCCGGCAACGTATGGATAATATCGCCCATGGCTCCGAGCCTCACGACGAGAATGCGCGCCTGACTCATTTGGTGTTGTGCCTGGCCAGAACGTGCCGTGCGAAGACTTGCCCGCGACGAGCATCGGACTCCCGCTCGTCGATCGCATCAGGAATCTCAGGAATATTTTCGCCCGCCGCGATCACATACGCAACGCAATCCAAGGCTGCGACGAGTTCCGCCCTGGCTGCAAGCGGAAGAATAGGTTCGGCTGGATCAGCAACGATCACCCCTATGTGCTCACCACGCCTGCAAACCTCCTTTAACCGGCGGATATGCCCCGAATGAAGAGGGTCGAAATACCCGACAACCACCTTCAAGAACGACGCGTCTTCCGGCACGGCGTCTACGATCTTGCTCCGAGTATCCAAGCTATGGATCTTATCCCGAACCTGCGATTGATGACTTAACACCTCTCGTCAAGTACCTTTACTTTGTCCAGCCTGCGGATATGCCGGGTATCACCGCTAAACGTCGCTCCTAGGAATGTTTTCACCAGGTCCTCAGCCAATGCCGGCCCGATCGTCCGTGATCCCAACACCAGGATGTTCATGTCATCGTGTTCGACGCCCTGGTGTGCGGAATACGTGTCGTGACACAGACCGGCCCTCGCGCCCTTCACTTTGTTCGCCGCGATAGACGCGCCTACTCCGCTGCCGCAGATAAGGACGGCGCGTTCAACCGAGGCCTCTGCCACGGCCCTCGCCGCAAGAGCGGCGAAGTCAGGATAGTCATCGTGCGGATCGAATACATGCGCGCCGAGATCAACCACCTCATGCCCAAGTTCTCGAATATTTTTGCCGAGTTCGTTCTTGAACTCGAAGCCAGCGTGATCCGCCGCGATTGCTACCCGCACGCTTCTCATCATATTCCTCGTGCGAGATAAACTGTAAGTTCGACCATGGCGCTCAGTAAAGACCTGTTAGAAATCCTTGTGTGCCCGCTCTGTAAGGCTGCTCTTGAAGTCAAACCCGACGAAAGCGGCCTGAAATGCACACAATGCAAGCGGGTATACCCCGTCCGCGACGACATTCCAGTCATGTTGATCGACGAGGCGCGTATCGAGGAGTGAAAGTGCTCGACGGGTTGCCGGACAAAGCCCGAGTTGCCGTGATCCGGCTACGCTCGCTGGGCGACTGCGTACTGACCACACCTGCGCTCTCCGTCCTCAAAAAGAGCCGGCCCGACCTTCAGGTCGGAGTCGCTGTCGAACCGCGTTTCGCTGCAGTGTTCGAAGGCAATCCTGACGTGTCAGTCCTGCTCGATCCCACGCCATCCGCGATTTTCCGCTATCGCCCCGACCTGTGCCTGAACCTGCACGGCGGAAGTCGAAGTATGTGGATGACCTTGGCATCGACGTCACGCGCGCGGGCAGGCTTCGCCCACCACAAAGCATCTTGGATCTATAATCATCCGATTCCCCGCGCCCAGCAGATCCTCGGTGAAGAACGACCCGTGCATACCGCCGAGCACCTTGCGTCCGCCATCTTCTTTCTAGGAGCTCCGATAGCCGAAATCCCCCGCGCCTCGCTGTTCGTTGATCCCCAACCTCGAAGGGCTCCCTACGCCGTTATTCACGCAATTGCGGCTACTCCGGCGAAAACATGGCGAGCGGAAGGTTTCAGATCGTTAGCCGAACACCTCCACCGCGAGCATAATCTCGAACCCATCTTTATCGCCGGTCCTGGAGAGGATCTTTCGATATTCGGTTCATTTCGTACGATCGCCGGCGCGCCTTTACAAGAAACTAAGTCCCTGCTGCAAGGAGCTTCGCTGTTCGTCGGGAATGACAGCGGACCTGCTCACATGGCTGCCGCTTTCGGCATCCCCGTCGTCGTCCTTTTCGGGCCATCGGACCCCATCGCATGGGCTCCGTGGCGGACAGCCAATGAAGTTCTGGTCAATAAAACCGATATTCAACAGATCGCTGCCGAAGATGTGATTCACGCCGTCGACCGTCTGAAGGTGCGCGCATGAGCGATTTGCGTCGACTCCTCAGGTTCGTGAAGCCCTATTGGTCGCCGCTGATTCTTTCCGTCATCCTCATGGCGATTGCGGGAGCCGCTCACGCAATGATGGCGGTTCTCATCGGACCCATCTTTGACCGTGTTCTCGATCCATCTTCGCCGGAACGTCCCATTGAACTCATAAAGCTGCCGTTCGCGAATGCGCCTCTATATCTGCATCAACTCGCTCCGGCATGGATTCACAACGTCAGAAACGTCGTGGCATACGCCATTCTCCTGGTCTTCCTCGTTCGCGGTCTGAGCGATTATTTCGGCAACTACCTCGTGAACTGGGTCGGTGTCAACTCAGTTACCGACATACGCCAGAAGGTGTTCGACAAGCTGCTCCGGCACGACGCCCAGTTCTTCGAATCGCATTCGACAGGCCGCATCATGTCCTCTGTGATGAGCGACATCGACAAGATCCAGATCGCCACGTCGAGCATGCTGGCCGACTGGCTCCGTCAGATCTTCTCGGCGTCCGCTCTGCTGTTTGTGGTCCTGCAGCGCGACTGGCGGCTCGCCATCGGAAGTCTCACGATATTGCCGATCGTACTGGTCCCGACCATCCGGATCGGCCGCCGGATTCGGCGCACGACGCGGCATGCCCAGGACAACGCAGCGGAGTTAAACGAGATACTTCAGGAAGCGATCGTCGGTCAACAGGTAGTGAAGGCGTTTGGCAGCGAGAAGCACGAATCGTCCCGGTTCCACGCTGCCGCCTGGAAGCTTCGGAACGCCAATCTCCGCTATGTAGCTCAACAGGCAATCGCCTCTCCGCTGATCGAATTCTTTGGCGCCCTGACAATCGTCGGTCTCTTGATCTATGCGCGCGACCAGATCAAGGCGGGTAATCTCACGATCGGCGACTTCACGAGCTTTGTCATCGCCCTGCTTATGCTTTATGAGCCAGTGAAGCGCCTGACTGGAATCCACGCGATCTTTCAGCAGGCAATGGGAGCGTCGCAAAAGGTATTCGAATATCTCGACCTCGAGGCGCGGATTGCCGACAAGCCGAACGCCCAAAGGCTGAATGGTTTTTCTGACACCATCGAGTTCGATGCAGTTCGATTCCAATACCCGAACTGTGATACGTACGCCCTGGACGGCGTCAGCCTCGCGCGTGAAGGCTCGCGAAGTCGTAGCGCTGGTTGGCCCAAGTGGAGCGGGCAAAACGACGTTTGCCAATCTCGTTCCGCGGTTTCAGGAAGTAACGTCGGGGTCCATCAGCATCGACGGTAAGGACATTCGCGATCTCACCATCGAGTCGCTCCGGGCGCAGATCGGCATCGTTTCCCAAGAGACATTCCTGTTCAACGGAACCGTCGTGGATAACCTCAGGTATGGCCGTCCCGATGCGACGTTCGAAGAAATTCAGGAAGCCGCGCGAAACGCGATGGCAGAAGATTTTATTGCGTGCCTGCCTCAGGCGTACGATACCGTCATCGGAGAAAGAGGAACCAAGCTCAGCGGAGGCCAACGCCAGCGCCTTGCCATTGCGCGGGCCCTGCTGAAAAACGCGCCCATCCTGATCCTCGATGAGGCCACTTCCCACCTCGACACCGAATCGGAAATGCTCGTACAGCGAGCGCTGAGTAACCTGATCGAACACCGAACGGTCATCGTCATCGCACACCGGCTGTCCACCATTCGCCGCGCTGACAAGATTGTAGTTTTGGACCGCGGACGAATTTCAGAGATCGGTACGCATGAGGATCTGGTCAATCAGGGCGGCATATATCAGCGGCTGCACGAATTGCAATTCCTCGAACCGGACCCGGTGGTGAATCCATGAGTATTCGTTCTATGACGGGCTTCGCGCGTGTTCGCGGCGCGATTGAAGCAGTCGAGGTAACGGTCAGCGTCAAGGCCGTGAATCACCGCGGGCTCGACCTTCATTTCTATACCGGCTCCGAACTGGATGCGTTCGAATCGGCGATGCGCTCCACCATCAAGAAGCACGTAGGTCGCGGTCACATTGACATTCGGGTACAACTGGCTTCGTCCTCTGGCGGAAGCGGCCTCTACCTCGACAAGGGCCGACTGGAGGCCTATATCGCGGCTTACAGGGAAGCCTCGTCGCACTATGGCATCGCTGAACCCGCTGATCTCAACACTGCGTTCCGCATTCCGGGCGTTCTGAGCGAGGCGGCCGGTTTCGAATTGCCCCCTTCCTTTGAAGCGCCCTTCCTCGCTCTTCTCGAGAATGCTCTTACGACGCTGAACGTGTTTCGAGCACGGGAAGGCGCCGAACTCGTTCAGGTGATGCTTGAACGCAACCGGGCGATCGCACAAGCGGCTGAGCAGATCGAGAGCATCCGCGGTAGCGCGACGGCTGCTTTTCAGACACGACTGAAGGACCGGCTGACCGAACTGCTGGCCGGCGCCAACTTGGATCCTCAGCGCTTGGCGCAGGAAGCCGCGATGCTCGCCGACCGGAGTGACATCGGTGAGGAGATCAGCCGCCTGAAGATCCACTGCAGGCAGGTGGAGGAACTGCTTACGGGCGACACGGCTGAGGTCGGCAAAAAGCTGGATTTTCTCCTACAGGAGATGAATCGCGAAACCAACACCATGCTTTCCAAAACCTCGGGTATCGGCGAAGTAGGGCTCGGCATTACGGAACTCGCGCTGGGAGCCAAGGCCGATATCGAAAAGATAAGGGAGCAAACACTCAATCTCGAATGACAAACGTCTTTATCGTTTCAGCTCCATCCGGGTCGGGCAAATCGACGTTGGTGAGTTGGCTGCTGCAGCGTGACCCTAAGCTTTTGTTTTCAGTATCTTATACCACCCGATGCCCCCGTGGCGCCGAGGTCCCGGGAGCGAGTTACCATTTCATTACTCGGGACGCCTTCGAGGACCGGATTGCAAAAGGCGAGTTCCTTGAATGGGCCGAGGTTTTCGGCAATTACTACGGGACGCACCGCAGTATCGTGGACCGCGCCGTCGCCGAGGATCGGGATGTCGTACTCGACATCGACGTTCAGGGTGCGCGACAATTAAAGGAAGCGATCCCGGACGCTGTAAGTATCTTCATACTTGCTCCGTCTCGGGAGATCCTGGAACAACGCCTGAGAAGCCGGTCGGAAGACGACGAGGCTGTCATTCAGAAGCGGCTCAAGAAGGCCGCCGAGGAGATCAGGAATTACACCAGTTACGACTACGTCCTGGTGAATGACGATCTTTCGCGGTCGACCGAGACGCTTTCGGCGATCGTGGCAGCCGAGCGAGTGCGCCGTATCCGTGTCGAGCCGGTAGTCCGGTCGATTCTGGCGAGTTTCGAATAGCAGAGGTTAAAGCAGATGAACACGAGAAGCGCGATCAACATCATCCCGGACGATTTCGAGCAGAGCACCTACCGCTTCATCATCGTGGCCGCCAAGCGCGCCCGCCAGTTGCAGAACGGAGCCCGCTCCTTCCTTCCAAGCACCTCCAAGAAGCCGACTGTGGCGTCAATGGAAGAGGTCCGGCGCGGACTCGTGAAGTACGAGGATTCGGCTCGCGACGGAGTGTTGGAGCCGGTCGAAACGGAATAAGGCTGCAAAGATGAAAGTCGCGCTCGGCGTCGGCGGCGGTATTGCTGCGTACAAGGCTGCCGAACTGGCCCGCGCCCTCGGCGAGCGTGGCTGCGCGGTAGAGGTCGTAATGACCGATGCCGCTCGGGAATTCATTCAACCGCTAACCTTCGCTTCGCTCACCGGACGTAAGGTAATTACTGGTCTCTGGGCAGGCCAGGATGGTTCGGGAGAGAGTGTTCTCGGCAGCGCAGTTGAACACATCCGGGTCGCGCAGGACAACGAAATGCTCGTTGTCGCCCCCGCTACCGCCAACCTCATCGCCAGCTTCGCTCACGGCATCGCAAACGATTTCCTGACAACTCTGTACCTGGCCTTCACCGGCACGGTTGTGCTTGCGCCGGCCATGAACACAAATATGTGGCAGCATCCGGCAACACAGGAAAATGTCCGGAAACTGCGTGAGCGTGGACACCTGATTGTGGAACCCGACGAGGGGCTGCTGGCGTGCGGAGTCGTAGGTCCCGGGCGGCTCGCCGAGCCGGAGCGCATCGCCGACGCAGTCATCGCCGCCGGCAACGCTAAGCCTCTTAGGAGTGACCTCTCTGGGGAGACGGTCGTTATCACGGCCGGTCCGACTCAGGAGCCGCTGGACCCCGTTCGGTACATCTCAAATCGATCCAGCGGCAAGATGGGTTACGCCTTGGCGGAAGCTGCGGCGGCGCGCGGCGCGAATGTGGTTCTGGTCTCGGGACCAGTGACATTGCCGGAACCGGAAGGCGTTCGGGTCATCCAGGTCGAAACCGCCCGGCAGATGCGCACCGCAGTCCTAGAGAATCTGGATGCCGCCACGATCATCATCAAGGCGGCTGCCGTCGCGGACTATCATGTCGCGGAGATCCCGAAACAGAAGATGAAAAAGACAGCCACACGCCTGTCGCTGGAACTCGACCCGACACCGGATATCCTCGCCGAAATCGGGCACAAAAAGGGCGACCGGCTGCTGATCGGATTCGCCGCCGAAACACAGAATCTAATTGAAGAAGCGCGCCGGAAGCTGAAGACGAAGAATTGCGACATGGTAGTCGGCAACATCGTCAGCCGGGACGACATCGGATTCGGGTCGGATGACAACGAAGTCGTCCTGGTTCTCCGCACCGGGGAAGCCGTGCCCGTTCCTCGCGCCTCCAAACGCGAGGTTGCCGACGCCATTCTGGACCGGGCGCAACTTCTGCGCCTGGCCCTGCACAGCCAAGCCGCTCCATGAATCCCGAACAGCTTAAGCAGTACCTGGAGTTTTACAGGGACCTGGGTGTGAAAGAACTCTATCGCGTCTCGAGCCAGCAAGCACAGGCGGCGGCCACGGCGCCCGCCCCCGTTGCAGAACCCGACATTCCAATCGAGTTGCCACCGCTCCTTCCGGTGAATGACACTCTCGAAGCGATTCGTCTCGACATCGGCGAGTGCAAGCGCTGCCGCCTCTGTGAGAAGAGGAACAAGATTGTCTTCGGAGTTGGCGATGAAAACGCCAGACTCGTGTTCGTTGGGGAAGGCCCCGGCGCCGATGAAGACGCCCAGGGAATCCCGTTCGTCGGACGGGCCGGGCAGTTGCTTACCCAGATGATCGAGAACACCGCCAGCAAGGAAGGCATCCCGCTAAAGCGCGAGAACGTGTACATCTGCAACGTCGTCAAATGCCGTCCGCCGGAGAACCGCACCCCGCAGCCGGACGAGATGGAGATCTGCGGACAGTTCCTCTTCCGCCAACTCTCCGTGATTCGTCCCAAGGCAATCTGCGCGCTCGGTTCGACCGCGGCCAAAGCGGTCCTGGGCACGAAGGACGGTGTGACACGGCTCCGTGGGAACTGGCACAAGTGGTGCGACATTCCTGTCATGGTCACGTATCATCCCTCTTATCTGCTGCGGCCTTACAACCAGAACGCGAAGCGAGAAGCCTGGGAAGACCTCAAGAAGGTGTTGCACTACGTCTATGACTGAGCGTCCCGGGACCTTCATCACTTTCGAAGGCCCGGACGGCTCTGGCAAAACGACGCAGATGCGGATCCTCGCCGACCGGCTGAGGGGCCGTGGCCGCGAAGTGGTCGAGACGCAGGAACCCGGTGGTACGAACATCGGGCTTCAGATACGGTCCATTCTTCTCAATGCAGAGAATCGGAACCTTTGTCCGGTCGCTGAGATGCTGCTCTATTTCGCCGCAAGAGCCCAGAACTTCGATGAACGGATTCTGCCGGCTTGGGAGCGCGGCGCCGTCGTCCTGAGCGATCGCTTCACGGATTCCACGCTGGCGTATCAGGGTGGCGGCCGCGAACTCGGCCCGGATGTCGTTATGCAACTCCACAACATCGCCTGTCATGGCCTGCAGCCCGACCTGACCGTCTGCATCGATGTCGATGCGGAGACCGGACTGAAGCGCGCGAAGGCGCGAAACGAAGCCAAAGTGGATCGGATGGAGGAACAGGCCGTAGAATTCCACCAGCGGGTCCGCGAAATCTACTTGGATCTTGCACGTCAGTATCCGGAGCGTGTCAAGGTTGTCGATGGCCGGGGAGCCGTCGAGGCGGTAGCTGAACGCGTTTGGGAGGTCGTCAAGGATCGTGTTTGAACCCTTTTACGGCAACGCTGCGGCGCTCGAGACGCTTTCGCAGATGATTCGCCGCGACCGAATTCCGCAGACGATCCTTCTCAGCGGTCCGGAGGGCATCGGTAAGGCGACTCTCGTGCGGCGATTCGCCGCGGAACTCCTGGGGGATCGGGACAAGATCGAGCACGATGACCTCAGCCTGCCTGAGAATGTCGCGACCACAGCCGAACGGGAGAAGTTGCCGGCCGACAAGCGTTCGGACGATCCCCTGTCGTTCGCCTCGCATTTGGACTTCGTCACATTCCCGCCCGATGGGCCGTTGCGGCAGATCTCCATCCAGCAGATGCGGCTTTTGAAGGAGCGCGCGCAGTTCGGGCCTCTCCGGGGCAAGCACCGTATCTTTCTCATCGACCATATCGACCGGGCGAACGAGCAGGCGGCAAATTCACTGCTGAAGATCCTCGAAGAGCCGCCGGCACACTTGCTGCTCTTCATGACGGCCGAGAATGCCTACGATCTGCTCCCGACGATCCGTTCGCGATCGCTGATCTTGGGGATGTCCCCCCTTTCCTCGGACGAGATGGGCGCATTCATGCGCGACCGGGCGCTGAAGGATTCCCAACGTCGTGTAGCGCTTGCAGGGGGCAGTCCGGGTGTCGCGGTGACTCTGGACCTCGATGCATACGATAAACGCCGCTCAGCCATGATTGCGCTCCTGCAGGCCGCCTCCGGCGTTCAGCCATTCGGCACGTGGGCCCGGGTGTCGGAATCGCTAGGTCGGACCGATAAGCTGGAAAACCACCTCAACGTGCTGTATACACTGCTTGAGGACGTTCTCTACTTGCAAACGGCGTCAGGAGAGATTCGAAACAGCGACGTCCGGAACGATCTCGACGCCATCGCCCGCCAGGTGAGTTTCGAGTGGCTACGGTCTGCCGTGCGAAAAGTAGATGAACTTATTGAGTTCCTGCGCCGTAATATCCAGAAATCGATCGCCTTGGACGCACTCGTTGCCGAATTGCGAAGCATCTGACGATCGTGTGATACAAGTAGATACCGGAGACAATCTTGGAGGCAAGTAACCGAAAGCTGATCCGTCCGTCTTTGACAGATGTGAAAGAACCCAAGGAGCAGGTCGTTCGGAAAACGCAGCCAAAGAAGCCAATCCCACCCGACCAGACCAACGCCGAAAACTTTTACTACATCAAACAGATGCAGTCGAAGACTCCCATGACCATCGTTTTGAAGGATGGAGAAATCCTTCACGGCGTGATCGAGTGGTATGACAAAGCGAGTTTGAAAGTGAACCGCGACGAAGGGCCGAACCTGCTGGTTTACAAGTCCAACATTAAGTATATGTACAAGGCCTGAGGGCCGGACAAAACAGAAAAGCCTGCGCGTTCCGGTATGGGGGCGCAGGCTTTTGATTTTAGAACGATTGTTGCTACTCTTGCTCTTCGCTGAGCCGGGCTTGCGCTTCGCTCAGAACTTCTTCACCGAGGATCTGGCAGCCGATCTCACGCATGACTTCGCCGGCCTCGTTGACTTTGCCGACCAGCTTGATTGCGGTGAGATGTCCCATCCGGTACTCGCTGAGCGTCAGCCGGCGGCAGGCACGCATACGGATCGGCCGCATGGCGAAATCTTCGCACGGCATCAGGATGTACGTCTCGTCGAACCCGAGTTCGACTCCCGTGTCAGGAACCTCCGCGTAAATCATCGCCGTCAGCCCTATCTGAACGAAATTGACGCGACGACCGTCCGTTTCCGGGAAGAGCGCCCACAACTCGCGCTCGGTCTCGATGTACTCGTCAAAATTGAATGTCGCTGGCAGCGGAAACGCTGCGTTGGGCTCGATGAATGTGTACTCTGACACGGTACTACCTCCTGAGGCGACGGCAACTTCTACAGGAAAAGCCGCTGTTCGCATCTACTCCTTAAAGCGAAATACGGAATCACTTTCGATCAGGATTTTGAGATCCTGGTCAGGTAACTTTTACCGTAACATAAGAGACCAGACCAACCTCATCTTTTGCCTCTAGTCACTTGACGTGTAATAGATCGGCGGAGATGCAAGAAACTATTACCTTTCAGCCTCAAACCACGATGAAATTCCTTCAATGTTTCACCGTGACGCACTCCGGGTGGTAGACAAGTTGCAACGACAAACGCTGGAGGAGATGCATATGTCCTTTGGCTTGTATCTCTTAGGATTTGCCCTGCTGATTATCGGAATCGCCTACGGGGCTCACATGGCCCACGTACCAACGCACTGGATCATTGTAGCCGTAATTACACTTATAGGCATCGGCATCATGACCGGGGTTTCTCGGACGCGCATGCGTGACCCATACTGAGTGGTGTGAGCGATCGAGGATTTGCCGATTCGATTATCGAACGTTTGCGGTCGGCTGGTTTCCAGGCCTATCTGGTCGGTGGCTGCGTCAGGGATCTCCTTCTGGAGAACGATCCGAAGGACTTTGACGTTGCTACCGACGCAACTCCATCGCAAATCCTTGAACTGTACCCCTCCGCACAACAGGTTGGCGCTCATTTCGGCGTGATTGTCATTCAAAATGTCGAAGTCGCGACCTTTCGCAGCGATCACTCATACCAGGATGGCCGCCGCCCTGAGAAGGTCCACTTCGAAACGAATCCAAAACAGGACGCGCTGCGCCGCGATTTCACGATCAACGCGTTGTTCCTGGACACGTATACCAATGAAATTCTTGACTTTGTAGGCGGGCGCGCTGATCTGGAGAACGGCGTAATTCGAGCCATCGGCGACCCGCCGCAGCGATTCCGGGAAGACTACCTCCGCATGCTCCGGGCGGTCCGCTTCGCGGCTCGCTTGGATTTCGAATCGAACCCAAAACGGCCGAAGCAATCCGCGAGATGAGCCCGTTCGTCCAATACGTGGCTGCCGAGCGTGCCCGCGATGAACTCGTTCGCATTCTGGTCGAAGGTGGCGCAAAAACTTGGGTTCGTTTTGCTGGACGAGCTCGGCCTACTAGAGGTGCTACTTCCAGAGGTCGCCCGTATGAAGGGAGTTCAGCAGCCGCCGGAGTTCCACCCCGAAGGCGACGTTTGGACTCACACTTTGATTATGCTCGATGGTCTGCGCAACCCTTCCCGGCCCTTGCGATGGGCGTCCTTCTCCACGATGTCGGGAAGCCTCCGACATTCCGGGTCGCCGACCGGATCCGGTTCGACGGCCACGTGCAGGCAGGCGTCGAGATCGCTCATCGCATCCTCACGAGGCTGCGGTTTTCAAACGACGACATCCGTCAGGTGGAGGCGTTGATCGCAAACCATATGAAATTCAAGGATGCTCCCAAGATGAAGGAAAGCACCCTGAAGCGATTCATGCGGCAGCCTTCGTTTGAGGAGCATATGGAGTTGCACCGGCTGGACTGCTCGTCGAGCCATAACATGCTCGACAACTACGATTTCATCCGGGGAAAGCAGGAGGAGTTCGGACATGAGCAGATTGCCCCGCCTCCGCTACTTACGGGAAAAGACCTGATTGCAGCAGGGTATAGGCCGGGGCCGTGGTTCTCGCAAGTGCTCGCAGCGGTGGAAGACGCCCAGCTAGAGGGCCGCATCTCCTCAAAATGTGCAGCGCTCGAATTAGCCGCGGCTATGAGCGCGCAAGCTTCGGAACCAGCATCCACTTAAGAACGCCCCGAGGCTGAATCCCGAACTGGTCGACATCGATTCGCACTACGGCACCTTTTTTGAAATCGACCATCAATGCGGGAGTGCCGAGCAGGTACGCCGTACAGCGGCTCATGAACGGCTCGTGGCTGGCAAACATGACGCAGTCGGCGCCGCGATGTACTGATCGGATTTCCTGCCAAAGATCCTGTGGGTCAGCTTCAGGGGTGAGTGCATTTGACAGCAGCAAGTCGTCTTTGAATCCGAGAATCTCCTTCGCGATCTCGGCCGACTCCTTCGCCCTTACATAGGGACTCGACACAATGAAGCCCAACTTCACACCCGCTGCCGCAACGGTTTTGATCGTGTCCCGAAGCTTCCGCCGTCCTTCTTCGGTCAGCGGCCGGTCGGCATCCTGCCCCGTGGGAGAATCATTATCCGCGATGCCATGTCTGAGGAGATAGAGTTCCATGAGGTTTGGCAACCTAATTTGCCATACTGGATATTCCGCTCATGCATCGCGCTGCGTTCTATCTGGCCTGCGGGTCCTCCGTAGCTTCGCTCGTATCCATAGCCGCTTGCCAGATCCTGATGGGAGCCGCGCTGGGCGCCATTCTGATTTCGCGTGAGCGCTTGCGCTTGCCTCCGATCGCATTACCGCTCGGCCTATTCGTACTTTGGACACTAATTGCGGTGGCAGTATCGGATGACCCGCGAGCGGGTCTGTCACAGGTGAAGAAGTTCTTCGTGTACCTGATGCTGCCGATCATCTTCACAGCCATCCGTCGCACGGAAGATATCCGGCATCTGATCTGGTGGTGGGCGGCTGCGGCATCCCTGAGCGGTTTGCTGTGGAGTTTCGTCCAGTTCTGGACGAAAAGACAAAAACGCGCTCGCACGAACAGCGATTTCTATCTGGTCTACGTGGGCGACCGGGTCACGGGTTTAATGAGCCACTGGATGACGTTTGGCGCGGTACAGATGACGGTCTTATCGCTGTTGCTATCTGTGCTCCTGTTCAGCCGGCCGCCCCGATACCGATGGCCGGCAATTGCGGCGGTCGCAGTGATTTCCGCTTCTATCGCGATCGGATGGACGCGGAGCGTTTGGCTTGCAACAGCCATCGCTGTGATGTATCTGGTTGCCATATGGAGACCCAAATACCTACTGCTGACTCCGCTTCTGCTGATCGTGGGCTGGTGCATCGCTTCCGCATCGGTTCGAGCGCGGGTTATCTCGATCTATCAGCCTCACGGAGACCTCGACTCAAATCTGCACCGGAACATCACCCGCAGGGTCGGCATCGAGATGATCGAAGCCCATCCTACGGTTCAGCATCGGCCAGAGATGCCGGGCAAGGAGTTCAATCGATACCTGCCACCGGACATCAAGAAGCCGCTGCCGCACGGATTCTACGGTCACCTCCACAATGTGTATCTTCAGCTTGGGGCTGAGCGTGGCATCCCGGCTCTGATCGCCTTCTTGTGGATGATCGGCAAGATGCTCACCGACTGGTGGAGACGCGCACGATCCTATGTCACCGCCGAAAACCGAGCCATCCTCCACGGGTGTATCGCAGCAGTGGTGGCTATTCTGTTCGAAGCTTTGTTTGAGCACAATCTTGGAGACAGTGAGGTTCTCACAATCTTCTGGGTTGTCGTTGCCTGGGGATATTGCGCGTGGCAGGAGGCGGAGGCATGACGGTTATCCTCGCGGGGGGCTCAGGCGGACTCGGTTCAGCAACGGCGCGAATGCTCGCGGCAGAAGGACTCGATCTGGTGATCAGCTACAAATCGAATCGCGAGCGCGCGGAAAAGCTTTCTGAAATCGGACGCATCGTGCAGGCAGACTTATCCTTTGCGGAGGATCGAGGCCGGCTGCTCGATGCCGCCGAAAGCTTCTATGGATTGGTGATCTTTAGCGGAGCTGCCGTAAGGATGCTCGATTTCGAGACCGCGTGCACTGCCTCTTTCCAAACCAACTTTCTGGGACCTGTTGCGTTGGCCAGAGAGGCGGCGGATCGGATGAAGTCCGGCGGAACCCCAGGGGCGATCATCCTCATCTCGACCATGCAAGCCGTCGTGCCGTTTACGGAATCGACCGCCTATGCCGCGCAAAAGGCGGCCCTGATCCATGCCGGCCGGATCCTTGCGAAAGAGTGCCGCGGGAAGACCGGAATCCGCGTGAACGTGATCTGCCCGGGCGTCAATCAGGCTGGCATGGCTGAGGCGAGTATCGCCTCGGGAAAGTATAGAAAGTATCTGGAGGACGACGTCATCCCACGATATGGCCGTGCCGAAGACGTCGCCCGCGCCGTCCGGTTCTTCCTTGAACGGGACAACTACATCACCGGACAAGTGCTCACCGTCGATGGCGGCCTCACGCTTTAGCTTCAGAGCTTTCGCATGACCTCCGCCGCTTCCGTGTCTTCGATGACCGGAGTGACGGTGAATTGCAGGAGGTCCAGCCAATGAGCCGTCCATTCATGCAAAGCCTTGGCGCTATCGGTTTCGGCCAAGACAAAGCCCATCCCGGGGGCGTGCCATCTCCCGAGCATCTTTACACCGCTGGGCGGTTGGGCTCCTGTTTCGAGGAAACGGGCGGTTGCGTTCTTTTGATGGTCGGGTCGCACTGACCACGTCACCATGAATTTCATGTGTGTTGCCCTCCTTTTTGGAAAGGAGGCAAGCATATCAAACCTGCAACCTCGACGTTCAGCAGGGATCCTTTCCGCATCCGGTGGTATACGGAATCAGGTCCGGGTTGATGCCTTTGCGAATATCCGCGGCCCAGAGTTTGTACTTTTCGCTCTCCTGATTGATCTGCGCACATCGGTCCAGGAATTTCGCTACCGACTCCCGCTCACCCCAGTCGACGAGAGAGCGTGCCAGACTCATGTCCATCTGCATGAAACGGAGTTCGGCAGAACCGGGCGGGTCAACTGCTGCCAGCAGGTGCTGCACAGCCGTGCGTCGATCACCTCTGTGAAGCGCCAGTTTCCCCACATTCATGTTGGCCTCGAACAGCGACTGACGGTATCGCGGATGATCCGGATGCCGTTTGACTAACGTCAGATATTCGCGGCTGCGGTCATCGGCGGCTGCTCCATTACCTCCGTACATCTCGCGATTGATCAGCATCGGCAGCAGGTCCAAGCGATCGTCTTCGGTGGCGTTTTTCAAGAGGTCCTCCGGACGGCCTCCCCGACGTAGGATGTCACCGAAGTTCCGGTGGGCTTTGAAACGGTCCAGCAGGACGCGGTGCAGTTGCGCAAGGCGGGAATCCGGCTGTAACGCGATCCCTCGTTCTATGTACTGTTTGCCCAACGCAAAGGGATCGAAGTCAACGTGGCCCTCCCTGTACAGTCGTTCGGCCTCCATCAGGCGCCGCCCAGTAAACAGGAGCAACTCGGCATTCGAAGTCTCATCCAGTTTGCGGCGAACGGACTGAGCATACGAGCCGTGCGCGTCGGACAGACTAACACTGCGGATGACTCCGCCTTGCAGCGGACCCCGGGATCCAAGGAGGGCTTCATAGTAAACACCGGCGAGCAGGTGATTCCATATCTTCTCGTTCGAATCCTTAGCTTGCCTCTCCAGAATCATCTTCTCTGCGATCTGCTTGTCGTCCGACGCGATGTAACGGACTGCGAGACTGGTAACGTCCTTGCCGCCTGCTTCAAGGCGCGCCATCCAATGCCTCTTCCCTAGTTCATAGCCTTTGCGATCAACAGCAGGGTCGGGGATGAACCATACAATGCGAGCGCCCGGTTCATTCTTCTCATGATCGATTGCCCAGAGCAGGTGCCGATTCAGCTTTGGCCAGTCTTTTCTCGCTAAGTAGTGGGCGAAAAGCTGCTCTCGTTTCTCCACGTCACCGGGATTCGCTCTCAGCTCCGATTCGAGCTTTGCCGCTTCGCCGCTTGTCATATTCCGCGCGCGCTCGTATTGAGCGTGCGACTTCGCCTCTTCCGCCCTTCGCTGGTCCGCACTTCGATGCATAAGCTCATTCATCGTCGGCTGGCCGGGTGCGCGGGTTTCCGTAGTGGGCCTGCGGCAGGACGAGATTCCAAGTGACATGAATACGATTGCAAGCAAAAGACGGCGCCGCATACCTATGTTGTTATCACGAATTCCCGCAGAATGTTCCGGCGCTCAGGCGAAAAGGCTGGTGAGGTAGGAGATCATTTTCGCCGGAGTATCCAATCCGGTTAAAGGCAGGCGCAGGACCCCGGCCGGCGTAAATTGCGCGCCATCGTTGTTCGTCACAATCTCGAGCAGCTTACCGGGATCAACTCGGGACTGTTCGTGAAACTTGATATTCAACATGCCCGACCGCCGGTCAATGGCCTCCACCCCCGCCTGCTCAACAACTGTCTTCAACACAGAGAATCGGAGAAGATTGAGAACGGCATCGGATAGCGGTCCGTAACGGTCCTGCAATTCCTCGGCGATCTTCTGCGCATCCTCTTCGGTCTTGGCGTCTGAAATTCTCTTGTAAGCACGAAGCCGCTGATGCTCATCGGCAATGTACTCGTGGGGGATGCGGATGTCCAACCCGAGATTCAGCGAGGCATGCACTTCAGGCAATACCTCTTCGCCTTTGATCTCCTGGACCGTTTCTTCCAGCAATCTAAGATACGTGTCAAAGCCAACGACACCGATGTGCCCGTGCTGCTCGCCTCCTAGCAAGTTCCCGGCGCCTCGAAGCTCCAGGTCGAGGGCGGCAATCTTGAACCCCGCTCCGAGGTCGCTAAACTCTTTCAGAGCCGCGAGGCGCTTTCTCGCGATATCGCTCAGTTCGGTGTCGGCCGGGACAAGGAGATACGCGTACGCTCGTCGATTCGAGCGGCCCACCCGACCTCGCAACTGGTACAACTCAGACAACCCGTACCGCTCAGCGTTTTCGATGATGATCGTGTTCGCGAGCGGAATGTCGAGACCATTCTCGACAATGGTCGTGCAGACAAACACGTCGTATTCATGCTTCATGAACCCGAGCAGCACACGCTCGAGTTCAGCTTCACCCATTTGCCCGTGACCAACACCAATGCGGACGTTCGGCAGCATCTCCTGGATCATCGCCGCCCGCATAAAGATCGTATCGACACGATTGTGGACGAAGTAGACCTGTCCCCCGCGCGTCAGTTCCTGCTCGATCGCCGTCTTGGTCAATCCCGCATCGAAATGCGCAACGACGGTATGGATCGAGAGACGGTCCTTTGGAGGAGTCTCAATAATCGACATATCGCGAAGGCCCAGCAACGACATATGCAACGTTCTTGGGATCGGCGTCGCCGACATCGTCAGGACATCGACGTTCTTCTTCAGTTCTTTGAGCCGCTCCTTGTGTCGCACACCGAACCGCTGCTCTTCATCAATGACGAGTAGCCCCAGATCGTGGTATGCGACGTCTTTTGAAAGCAACCGGTGTGTCCCGACGACAATATCGACTTTGCCCGCCGCGATCTCCTCGAGAGAGTGCTTGATCTCCTTCGGTGAACGGAAGCGACTCAACATCTCCACACGTACCGGGAAGGGAGCGAACCGGCGCTTGAAGGATTCGAAGTGCTGTAGGGCCAGGACGGTGGTTGGAGCAAGGATCGCGACCTGTTTCCCATCTCCAAGCGCCTTGAAAGCTGCGCGCATGGCGACCTCAGTTTTGCCGAAACCGACGTCTCCGCAAAGCAACCGGTCCATCGGCTGCTCACCTTCCATGTCCCGCTTGATCTGACGGACTGCCTGTAACTGATCCTTCGTCGGCGCGTACTCGAACGCATCTTCAAACTCCCGTTGCCAATTGCTATCGGGCGAGAACGAGAAGCCCTGGGCCATTTTGCGTTCGGCGTAAAGCTTGAGCAGTTCTTCCGCCATGTCGCGCATTTTGGCCTTGACGCGCGATTTCGTCTTATCCCAGGTGGCGCCTCCAAGACGGTCTAGTGGAGGGGCCGCCTCACCCGCGCCACGGAACTTCTGAACGAGGTCCATGCGCGTGAGCGGGACATAGAGTTTCGCGTCGTTGGAATACTCCAGGACCATGAAATCGCCGGCCTGCTCGCCTTGCGCAATGGTTCTGATTCCAACGAATCGGCCGACTCCGTGCTGTGTGTGCACCACGTAATCACCAGGCTTCAGGTCGGCGATGTCCGCCTGAAAGGCTGCTGCGGCGGAACGTGTCGATGCCGGTTGAGCGATCAGCGAGGAGGTATCGAACAGATCCTCCGAGCCGAACATCGTGAGTTGCGTATCCGTGAACGTGACGCCGCGGCGCACCCATCCCTTGACCAGATACGTACTCGCGACGGAGCCCGCGAGATAGGCGCGCTCGGCCAAATAGGGCGCGGTCGTCTCGCTGGTATCGATTCCGAGTTGGAAAGGAATCTTGTACTCGGACAAAATGTCCGAGAGGCGTTCCAACTCCCCATTGGACGGGGCGAAAAACACGACTCGTCCGCCGCGCTCTACGATGGATCGCGACTCCGATACGGCAACCTGGATGTTGCCGTGGAACGTCATCGAGGGTCTGGTCGAGATGTGAAGCGGCTGTACCAGCGGGTCCGTCATCAACTCGAGTTCGCGGAAATTGACAGATGTTCGGCTGTCTGCGATTCCTCGCAACTCATCCCATGTGAAGAAGCTCTTTTCGGGAGGATGATCGGTGGGTTTGTCTGGTGTGAGCAGGCGTTTCCACAGACGCTCGGCTGCGCTGCCCACCTGCTCCCATTCATCCCAGACGATGATCGCGTCTTTCGCCAGGTGCAATAGCGAGCCCGAACGTGGCCGCGCCACCGGAACCCAATACTCCCAGCCGGGGAACTCCTCGCCGGGAACGGCCACGCGCTCCGCGGCGAAGTCCGCGATTTCATGGAGCACTTCCCGCGACTTCGGATACTCCAGGAGTGGCAGCAGAACGGTTTCCTTGATCTGAAGTACGGACCGCTGCGACTCGGGATCGAACCGGCGCATCGACTCGATCAAATCGCCAAAGAACTCGATGCGGACTGGCTGCGGTGATTCTGCAGGGAAGACGTCGAGAATGCCACCTCGGACCGAGTATTCGCCGACCATCTCCACCGGATCGCGTTTCTCGTAACCGATGCTTCGCAGGTGAGCCGTAATGTCCTCGATCGCGAGCTCTTCTCCCACGCGCAGCGTCAGCGCGAGCTGCCGGTAGAAATCACGGCTTTCGGTTTTCAACAGGGCCGACTGAATTGGGGCCAGCGTGATCGGCACTTCCCGAGTGGAGAGGCGCCACAATCCTATGGCTCGCTGTTCGCTGATCTCTGAGTGAGGTGAGAGGTTCTGATGGGGGAGAACGTCCAAAGCCGGAATAGTTTGCGGCCGCTGCGCGTCACGTCCGGACGCGAGCAGGTCGAAGAACGTGTCGATGAGTTCCTGTAGAATCTCGGTCTGCTTGGCGCCATCGACAATGACCAGCAGCGGTCGTTCTACCGCCTGCCATAGGAGAATGAGGTACAGGGCCTTTGCCGTAGGAGTAAGGCCCGATATCGATAGATGTTGGACTTCATCGCGCGAGAGCTTGCGCACCACTTCTTCGAACGCGGGATGACGCGCGAGGCTTTCGAAGAGATCGCGAACAACAGGGTGAATCACAGGTCAGAAGCGGTAAGGACTCAGGCTCCCCGCCGCAGGATTTCCTCTACCATGTTCGTGGTCGAATAGCCGGGCTCCAGCGGAAGCGCCATGACGCGGCCTCCAGCAGCTTCTACTTCTTCGCGGCCGGCGATGAAGTGCGACCAGTCGGCGCCTTTGATAAGAATGTCAGGCAACACCTCCGCGATCAGCTCGCGTGGGGTGTCTTCATCGAAGAGCGTCACCGCATCGACAGCCTCGAGGGCACTGGCGAGTTCGACGCGATCGTCCTGTGCAATCAGCGGGCGCGAAGGACCTTTCAGCCGCTGCACGCTTGAATCGGTGTTCAGTGCGAGAATAAGGATATCTCCCAGCGAGCGAGCCCGTTCGAGCAGCCGGATGTGCCCCGGATGCAGGATGTCATAGCAGCCGTTGGTGAAAACGACGGTCTTGCCGGCACTCCGCCAACGTTGCCGCGCCTGAACCAGTTCCTCGCGAGTATAAAAGACGCCCATTTGCGTTCGACTACAGTGCCCATTATAGAAGGCGAGTTCCAGCGAATCCTGGTGCGGGCGACCAACTGGGTCGGCGATGCAGTAATGTCGCTGCCTGCACTACAAGCTCTGCGCGAGCGTTTTCCGCAATCCCATATCGCAGTGTTGGCTCGACCATGGGTCGCGGATGTCTATGGACGCGAGAGCTTCGCGACCGAAGTGATCCCCTACACGTCTCCTCGAGGATGGAAAGATCTGGTTGGAAAATGGCGGATCGCAGACGACCTGCGGGCTCGGCGATTCGATACGGCGATTCTGCTGCCGAACGCGTTCGAGGCAGCAGCGCTGGTATGGCTGGCCGGAATCCCACGACGCATTGGATATGCGCGCGACGGTCGAAGTTTTCTCCTTACGACCGCGGTCAGGGTTCCGGAAAAGGGTGAAATTCCGTGTCACGAGCGTTTCTACTATCTCGAGCTTTTGCGACGTGCGGGAATCATCAGTGCCATGCCCGCGTCTGAGCAGATTCGGCTCGGGGGCGCCGCAGCGGCTCGGGCGGCGGGTCTGGCTCGGTTTTCGACGATCGGTTTCGATCGGGTGACCGGCGTCAGTCCGGGGGCCGCATTCGGCACGGCAAAGCGATGGCTGCCGGAGCGGTTCGCCGAGGCTATCGCGCAGATCGGAGAACCCGCGGCGCTATTCGGATCGAAAGACGAGCGCGAGCTATGCGAGAGCATCGCCGCCGATCTTCGAAGCCGGGGCATTCGCGTTCATAACTTCGCGGGAGAGACAACGCTAGCCGAGTACATCGACTTGACTGCTGCTTGCCGCGTGTACATCACCAACGACTCGGGCAGCATGCATATCGCTTCGGCTCTGGATGTCCCGACGGTCGCAATTTTTGGAGCGACGGATCATGTTGGCACCGGTCCTACAGGGACGCTCGCGCGCGTGGTGCGCGAAACAGTCGAGTGCAGCCCTTGTTTATTGCGAGAATGCCCGATCGACCATCGCTGTATGAAGGCCGTCACTTCAGAACGCGTGGTACAGCAAGCGAATGAACTTATATCACTTTCGCGACGATGAGTGACTGGTCGTCGCTCATCGGGCCGCCGTCCATGTGTTGGTCTATATCTTCGACGATTGCAGCGAGCACCTGTTTTGCGGGTAACGTTGCCGCCGCTTTCACCGCTTTGAAGAGCCTCGCGCCGCCATATTCCTGGTCTTGTCGGTTGAGCTGGTCCGCAACACCGTCGGAGTAAAGGACAATCGTGTCGCCCTTCTTCGTCTTTACGGTGACTTCATCGTAGTCGCGGTCTTCGAGCAGACCAAGTGGGATCCCTTCGGCGGTGACTCTTACTCGCTCTCCATCACGGCAGATCATCGGCGGTATCGCGCCGGCGTTTGAGAGTCTGAGTTCGCGAGTACGGGTATTCCAATAGATCAGGGTCAACGTGACATACTGCGCGTCAATCTTACGTTCGAGGAGAATCTGATTCAGACTCTTCATCAGCAGTGACGGACGTTCGCTTCGCGGCGCGAGCGATCTCAGCAGCCCGCTGACGAGCGACCCATAGAGCGCTGCAGCTGCGCCCTTGCCGCTTGAATCGCCGAAGGCGACGACAAAGGTGTCCTCACTCTGCTCGAAGAAGTCGAAGAGGTCGCCGCTGACCTCGCGCGCCGGGCGCCAGCCGATCGCGATCTCGAGGCCTTCCATTTCCGGCGCTTCCCTGGGAAGCAGAATCGATTGCACGCGGCGCGCGGCCTTGAGATCTTGCTCCATGCGCTGCTCGCGTTCAGCCAGCTCTTCGTATAGACGCGCGTTCTCGATTGAACTCGCGATTTGCGGAGCCAGCAGTGTCAACGTGCGCGCATGCTCCTCCGTGAAGTACGCGATGCGCTCGCTTTCCAGATCCATCACCCCGACGACACGATCACTGACGATGAGGGGAACAGCGACTTCAGAGCGGATATCGCGATGCGACGCAATGTATCGCGGATCCGTCAGGATATCTTCGACACGAATGATCTCGCGCTGCTGGGCGGCAGCGCCTGTGATCCCCTTCCCTATTGGGATATTGTCGAGGTCCACGCGCTGGTCATATCGCTCGCTGAAGCGGTGGCGAAGGCACCGGTTCTCGGTATCGACAAGGAGGATGCTGAAGGCATCGTAGTTGATGAGCGTGCGGATCGCTTTGGCTATCTTCGTCAGCAGCTCATTGAGTTGAAGGATCGACGAGAACTCATTGGAGAGTTGCGCAAGGATGCGTGACGTACGGTTCTGCGTGAGCACGCGGCGATGGAGCCGCGCGTTGTCGATGGATGCCGAAACGCGGGCAGCCAGTAGCCGCAGAAGAGATGTATCATTTTCGCTGAACGCGTTGAGGCGCGTCGATTGAATGTCGATGACTCCGACGAGTTTGCCGCGAGCGAACATCGGAACCGCCAGTTCCGATCGCACAGCATCAAGCGCGGGCAAGTAGCGCGGATCGCTCTGCACGTCGTTCACGACTACGGCGTGGCGTGACGCGGCGGCGCCTCCCGTGATTCCTTCGCCTACCGGGATCACCAGGTTCCGGACTACTTCATCGCGGTGACCACGGGCGTAACGAATCTTCAACCCATGCTGCCTTTCGTTATACAGGAGGATGGCAAAAACATCATGCGGGATGACGCGCTGGATGTAATCCGCGACGGCCGGGAGCAATCGATCGAGATCGAGAGTTTCCGAAGTCATCGCAGCGACTTCCAGAAGGAAATCCAGGAGTTCGGTGCGTTCCTTGAACTGAACGCGCTGTCGTTTCGAGGTTGGCGGCATCGGTTTATCCGACGCTCTTCAGGATACTAACGCTCGCACTGGCTCCGATACGTGTGGCGCCGGCAGCAACCATCTTCCGCAAATCGGAAAGAGTACGAATACCACCCGACGCTTTGATCCCCATTTCCGATCCGACTGCATTCCGCATGAGCTCAACATCGCTCTCGGTCGCGCCGGAGGCTCCAAAGCCGGTCGAGGTCTTCACGAAAGAAGCTCCGGCTTTCATCGCAAGCTCGCAGGCAACTCGCTTTTCCTCGTCCGTGAGGAGGCAGGTTTCGAGAATTACCTTGAGGATGGCGCCGCCCGCGTGACAAGCCGCCGCAACCGCGGAAATGTCACGTTGCACAGCGTCGCGTTCCCCGCCTTTCAGCAGCCCGACGTTCAGCACCATATCCACCTCGTTCGCGCCCTGGCGGATCGCGATCTCGGTTTCAGATAATTTCGCCTCTGTCGACATGGCCCCGAGCGGGAAACCAGCGACGGTACAGACTTTCACCTGCGTTCCGCCAAGTTGCGATGCGACTAACGGTACCCAGCAGCCATTAACGCAGACACTCGCGAACCCGTATTCCCGAGCTTCGGCACACACGCCTCGTACGTCATCACGCGTGGCATCGGCACGCAGAATCGTGTGGTCAATAAGAGCGGCGATACGTTGAGCTTCGGAGGTCACGGCTTTGGGGTGGGGGAACTCTCAGGATACCACCCGCCGGAGATACGCCAATTGTGCAAGCCGTTGTGTGCTAGCCATGAAGTAAAGGTAAATTACCGTCCGGGGGAATTGTACGTTTATTACGGCGGCCGTTGACCACTGGGTTGTGCAGGAATGGGCCACGCTCTCCTACTCGTCGTCTTCGGGTTTGAAGCCGATATGACGCTTGGCCGAAACGAGCTCCGGAAGCAGGAGCTGATTGATCGTCTCGATGATCGCAGCGAGCTGTTCGCTCTGCTCCTCCTGCCTGCGGCCAATATCCTCGATCGCGCGGGCCGGATCTATGTGCGTCGCGAGCACCTCGCGAAGCGAAAGCGCGCACGATGAGGATGTTCATCTGCACGGCTCGTTCGCTTGTTGAGGACGATCGAGAGCATCGCAACCCCTGCTCGGTGAAGGCGCACGGAAGTGCTCGCTGGCCGCCGGCGTCCTTTCGGTTTTGACATGCGCAATTTGCGACCGCAAACTTCGGCTTCAGCGGCAGTGGGCGGAAACATGAAATCGTCGGGAAATCGCCCCCGATTCCTGCTTACCTGCTCATTTAGACGCTTTGTCGGCACGCCATAGATCTCGGCCAGATCGCGGTCGAGCATCAATTTGTGGCCGCGGATAAGATCAGGTTGCGATCTTCCGTTTTCGAAGCTCGTCGAAGCTGACCGCGAGAATAATGACGGCGCCGATGATGGCCTGCTGCAGATACGGGCTGATTCCCAGCAGGTCGCTGCCATTGGAGAGAAGGCCCATGATGAACGCGCCTACCAACGTTCCCGACGACGCTGCCCTCGCCCCCGCGGAGGCTGCCCTCCGCCGATGACGACCGCCGCGATTGCCTGCAGTTCATATCCCTGACCGGCCGTCGGCTGTCCCGTCATGAGACGCGATGCTTCGATCATTCCGGCGAGCCCTGTCAGCATTCCGCCGATCGCATAGACCGCCGTGGTATGGAATGCCACGGGTATGCCGGCGTAGAAGGCCGCATCCTCGTTGCTGCCGATCGCAAAAGCGTATCGCCCCAGCTTCGTGTGCTCCAGGATGACGTGCACAAACAGGGCGCAGGCGAGCAGTATCCACAGCACGAACGGCACCCCGAGCACGTTGCCTTCACCGAGAAACGAGAATCTGTCGTGGAATCTGATGGACGGGCAGGCCGTTGGAGATGATCAGGGTGAGTCCGCGGACGATGCCCAGCGTGCCGAGCGTCACGATAAACGGATTGATGCGCAATCGAGTCGTAAGAAAGCCGTTGACGAAGCCCCAGAAGGCTCCCGCCAGGATGCCGACGATGATGCCGACAAGAATCGGCTGCCCCTTCTCCATGGCCATGCAGCCGAGCAGGCCGCCCATGGCGAGAATGGCGCCAACGGATAGATCGATGCCGCCCGAGATGATGATCAGCGTCATTCCGAGCGCCATGATATTGATCACGGCTGTTTGCCGCACGACGCTCGATAGATTTGTGTTGGTCAGAAAATGCGGCGAGCGCAATCGCCAGACCTATAAAAAGAAATGCAAGGGTCAGAAACGGCAACAGCCGTTGGATCATTTAGTCAGCTCCTGGCCATTTTCTCCTGCAAAGCCGCAAGTCGCATGATCTCTTCCTGCGATGATCCGCGAGGAAGTTCACCCGTCAGGCGGCCCTGGCGCATGACCAGAATGCGATCCGGCACCTGCAGCAGTTCCGTCAGCTCGGAGCTGACCATCAGGATGGCGGCGCCGGCGCGCGCGAGGCCGTCCATCACTTCGAATACTTCAACCTTCGCGCCAACGTCGATCCGCGTGTCGGTTCGTCGAAGAGGAAGATCTTCGCGCCGCGCGCAAGCCACTTCGCGATTACGACTTTCTGCTGATTCCCGCCACTCAGTCGGCCGGCGAGTTGCGCCCCGGATGAGCACTTGATGCGCAGTTTGGCGACGTATTCCTGGGTCACGGCGCTCTCGGCTTTGTGGCTGATGAACCCCCAGCGAACTCAGGCGGCCGAGACTCGCCGCCGTTACGTTGTAGGCAATCGGAAGCTGGCGCGCCAGACCGTCGCGACCGCGATCTTCGGGGATCAGCGCGATGCCGGCCTCTACCGCCTGTCCGGGGTTGCGCGGATTGACAGTTTTGCCATCCACCCGTACGGTCCCGGAGTCGAAACGATCGACACCGAAAAGCGCCCGGCATAACTCGGTTCTTCCCGCGCCGAACAGACCCGCGAGACCGACGATCTCGCCCGCTCGCAGATGGAAACAGATGTCGTGGAGTACGCCCTTGCGCGATCACGCCCTCCACCCGCAGAAACTCGGCCCCGGAGGGACCGGCTCGCCGCGAGTAGATGGACGTCACTTCGCGACCCACCATGTACTTGATCAACTGCGCCGTGTCGAGTTCTGCCAACGCGCCAGTATGGACCCGACTCGCCGTCGCGGAAGATCGTCACACGATCGCCCACCGAACGTAGTTCATCCAGGCGGTGGGTGATGTAGATCACGCCCGTCCCGCGCTCGCGCAGTTCGCGAACGATGCGGAAGACTTCCTTCGTCTCGGACTCGGAGAGCGAAGAGGTCGGCTCGTCGAAGATCAGCAGGCCGGAACCCGCCTGAATCGCACGGCAGATCTCGACAAGTTGCTTTTGCGCCGGGCTGAGTTTCTGAACAATCCAGTCCGCCTGCAGAGGGAAGTTGTGCTGCTGGATGAGCCGCGCGGCCTCGTGCTCCATGCGTCTGCGCGATTCACGAGTCCGAGCGGATCCGCGCGGCTGTCGTCCGAGGAAGATGTTCTCGGCAACAGACAGGTGCTGCGCGAGCAGGCACTCCTGATGGACCATCGCGATACCATGTGCCTGCGCGTCAGCCGGGTTCTTGAATGATATCGGCTGGCCGTTCCAGAGCATCTCGCCCGCATCGGGCGGGAACATGCCGGCGACGATCTTCATGAGCGTCGATTTGCCGGCGCCGTTCTCACCCATCAGAAGGTGGACTTCGCCCGCCTTGACACCCAGAGTTTCCGTTCCGGAGCGCAACGACACCGCCAAAGCGTTTCTGGATGCCCTTAAGTTGAAGGAGCATGTAGAGGGTGAAAACTCAGTTTACACCGAGCGAATTAACACGATTGTAAAACGCCCGGCAGCCGCAGCCCCGGGCGTTTGCCGTCTATTGGAAGAGACGCCGCTCCCGCCGCATGAACGCTGGAAGATCCAGATCGTTCTTGGGCTCCTCGGGTGCGGGGCTCGGGGACGAAGAAGCGGCAACCGCAACGCCGACCTCTTCCTCGACAGGTTGCGCTTCTGCTTCGATGATTTCGGGTTCGTCCACGATTTTGATGGGCTCAGACGTGAACTGCGGCTCTGACGCTGCCGTGAACCGGGGCTCAGTGGCGCGCTCCAACACTTGATCGGACATGCTGGTTTGTCGAACCGAGGGCAGTCCTGCGCGCTGGAAGCCAGTCGCGATCACCGTGATCTTGACTTCGTCATCCAGCGATTCGTCGAGCACGATACCGAAATTGATCTGAACGTCGTCGTACTCGGCGGCGGCGCGAATCAACGCGCAGGCGTCGTTCACATCGTGGAGGCTGAGCTTGCTCGAACCCGTGATGTTGATGAGGATGCCGCGAGCGCCCTTGACGCCGCCTTCTTCGAGCAGCGCGCAATTGATCGCCTGCTTCGCCGCTTCGACCAGCGCATTTTCGCCCTTCGCCGTCGCGCTTCCCATCATCGCGAAGCCCATGCCGAGCATGATGGCGCGGATATCCGAGAAGTCGCGGTTGATGATGCCCGGGCGTCGTGATGATCTCGGCGATTCCCTGTACCGCTTGCCGCAGCACGTCGTCGGCAACTCGAAAGGCCTGGTAGAAGCTGGTGCCTTTGGGTACCAGATCAGCAGCTTGTCGTTCGGGATGGAGATGACGGTGTCGACGCTGGATGCCAGGTCGGCCAAGCCCTTGTCGGCCTGCTTCATGCGACGCGGTCCTTCGAAGCCGAAGGGCTTCGTGACGACTGCGACGGTGAGGGCGTTCAGTTCTTTCGCGAGCGCAGCAACGACGGGGCCGCTCCCGTGCCCGTTCCGCCGCCCATACCGGCGGTGACGAACACCATGTCGGCGCCTTCCAGAACCTCGATGATCCGCTCCGTATCTTCGAGCGCCGCGAGCCTTCCGATCGAGGGATCGGCGCCCGCGCCGAGGCCGTTCGTCACCTTGCGCCCGATCGCGAGCTTGTTGGGTACAGGCGAAGACTGCAGCGCCTGCAGGTCGGTGTTCATCACATGGAACTCGACTCCCGTGACACCTTCGCTCATCATGCGCGCGACGGCGTTAGATCCACCGCCGCCCACACCGATGACTTTGATCCGCGTGCCGAGCAGCGCTTCGTCTTCCTGGACTTCGAACTTCAAATCTTCTCTCTTAATTTCCGCCATGTTGGCCTCCGGTTGCCCCCTTGTCGTACAGCATTCCCAGAATCCCGGGTACCGTCCGCTTCCATTCCTTACGTGTCTTGAGCTTTGCTGAATACATCGACAGCCCCGCGGCTACACACCAGGCGGCGTCGTTGATCTCGTCGGGCAATCCCGCAATCCCGACGGGCAGGCCATTCCGGGCCTGACAGTTCAATCGTTCTTCGGCGACATCACACATCCCTTGCAGCAGCGCTCCCCCGCCAGTCAAGACCACCCCTTCGAGAAGCGCCTGCTCCATTCCGACCTTGGCGATCTCGCCTCGCACGAAGTGAAACAGTTCCTGCGGCGCGCGCTTCGAGGATATCGTTCAAAAACGTTCGGGGAGCCTCGCGAGGCGCTCGTCCATCGGGCGATGGTAACTCGATCAGGCTGCGTTCGGACGTGAGCCCCATCACCGCGCACCCATAGTCGCACTTCAATCGTTCGGCATCCTCGTACGAGAGCGTCAATCCGATGGCCACATCACGGGTGAAGTGGTCCGCCGAGATCGGGATACTGCTGGCGCGAAGCAATGCGTCGCCGTCGTACACGACGAGGTCCGTCGAATGCGCGCCGATGTCAACGACCGCGACGCCGCGGCTCCTCTCTTCAGCGAGCACAGCAGCGTATCCGGCGGCCACCGGCTCGAAGATCGTCTCTTCTACGGCGAGGTGCGCGTGATGAACGGCATTCACCAGCGCCTGATGCTCGTGAACCGAAGTCGAGATGACATGCACGTTTGCTTCGAGCCGCGCGCACACGACACCTCGCGGATTGCGGTATCCTGCCCGGCCATCAAGCGTGAAGTCCTGCGGCGCAACCTGCAGCACGATCCGGTCTTCCATGCAGTCGAACTTTTGATGCAAGCTCGACTGCGTAATTCAGATCGCCGGGATCGATTTCGCGCGGACGTCCGAATTCATATAATCCACGGCTATTGATCCCCTCGACGGAAGTACCGCCGACGCCTACGACGGCGCTCTCCACCGAAACGTGCGCCTTGCGTTCCGCCTCCGTGACGACAGCGCGGATGGATTCTGTCGCGGCAACCTGGTCGGAGATCCGGCCCTTCGACCAGCCACCCGACGGGACGACGGCATGGCCGAGATACCGCATTCGTCCGTCCTCGTGCAGGCAAATCAGACATCGCGTGTTGATACTTCCGATATCGAGGCCGACCGCGTACCGAGCGGGGCCGGTCACCTGTGTGCTCCTGATTTCGTGCCGCCGGGCTTGGCCGAAGCAGATGTTTTGCCAGTTGCCTGCGTTACCGCTCCAGCGGCCGTGATTCTATCCTTCAATCGAAGATCCAACACCACGGCGTCGGGCAGGCGATTGCGGATTTCCTCGTGGTTGTTGATGAAGTTCTCGTAGCGCTCACGATAGTTCTGGTTGCCGAGCATCAACGTCAGAGCCCGGTCATCGAACTGCTGGATGATCTTGAGATTCTCTAACTGACTCACATCAATCTCGGAGATCTTCTCCATATACGATCCAAGTTCGGCCTGCATCCGTAGGAATCGCTTCATACGCTCGCGGCGGCTTGTTTCACTTTCGGATCGTGTAATGCCGGTGAGCACGGGAAGACGGAAGGCCCGGACGCGTTGCGGATCGAGCAGCACGCCGTCGGCATCCACCAGCGTCAGCATGAAGGCGCCGTCCGCGGCGGGCGTCTGCACGAACGCCGCTGGGGTTCTTTCCTTGATGCTAATGACGAGCCGGTTCGGCCATAGGCGCTGGATGGACGCTTCTTTCACCCAATCGATGCCCATCAGTTTCAGACGCCGCTCACGAATGGGGCAAAGAAATATGCTGCGGCCGAAGTCACGTCCAAAGACCTGAATGATCTGCTCGTCTGTTACATTGCGAATACCCTCGATCTGAAATGTGTCGATTCGTTCACCCGGCTCGGGAGGACCTGGTAAAAAGAAGCGCGAATCGGTGACGAGGAAGTTGTCGATGGTGAGATATACCCAAACGACGGCGAGGAGACACGCTACCACCATCGCCGCGCTCGCTACCTGCTTCATTGCTCCAAGAAGGGCGGCAACGCGCGTCGGCGCGGGCCCCATCGTGTCGGCAGCGGCGGCTGCAGAGCGTCTAGCCATGGGCGGCGGAGCCTCCGCGTAGCGCCTGGAGCAGACGATCTCCCGCCTGCCAAACATTGCCGGCGCCGAGGGTCAATACAGCGTCGCCTTCTGACGCGTTAGCTGCGACGGCTTCGACCGCGTCCTCCATGGTACGGACGTAATGAACAGAGCGATGGCCAAACGCCGACATTCGGTCGGCGAGAGCCTGCGTCGTGACTCCCTCGATCGGCTTCTCTGACGCAGCGTAGATGTCGAGTAGATATACGTGGTCAGCACTATGAAACGATCGGGCGAAATCGTCCATCAGATGCATCGTTCGTGTATAGCGATGGGGCTGGAAAATCGCGTGTACACGGCTGAACCGGCAATCGCGGGCGGCGGCGAGCGTGGCTCGAATCTCCGTCGGATGGTGGCCGTAATCGTCGATGACCGTGATGCCCCTTTCCTGCCCGCGCTGCTGGAATCTCCGGTCGACTCCGGCAAACTTCGCAAGCCCCTCGCGGATGACGTCGGCCGGAATCTCCAACTCCAGACCAATCGCTATCGCGGCGGTCGCGTTTCGCACGTTGTGGATGCCTGGCACGCCGAGATGAAATTCGCCGAGATCCTGATCCCCGAAACGAAGATGGAACGTGCTCGACAGGTGTCCACACGAAGCGTGCGAGATTACGAGCATCGCCTGGGCGCCCATTCCGTAGGTAATGATGCGGCGATTGACGTTCGGCAGAATCTGCTGCACGTTGTCATCATCCAGGCACAGGATCGCGGCGCCGTAGAACGGGACCTTGTTGACGAAGTCGGTAAACGCGTCGCGGATCTCGTCAATGTCGGAGTAATGGTCGAGATGCTCGCGATCGATATTCGTGACAATCGCAAGGATCGGTGAAAGCTTCAGGAACGATCCATCGCTCTCATCGGATTCAACGACAAGAAAGCTGCTCTTTCCAAGACGGGCGTTCGAGCCACCCATGGTTGCTACACGTCCGCCCACAACAACCGTGGGATCCAAGCCCGCATGCGACAGGATGGTCGCAGCCATCGAGGTTGTGGTCGTCTTTCCGTGGCTGCCCGCAACGGCGATGCCGTACTTCAGGCGCATCAGTTCCGCAAGCAGTTCTCCCCGCGGGATGACGGGTATTCCGAGTCTGCGCGCCTCTACGAGTTCCGGATTCTGGGCGTCAACCGCCGACGTGACCACGAGCGCTTTCGCGCCATCGATGTTCTCTGCCGCATGACCTTCGTATACCTTCGCGCCGAGCGACTGCAGACGCTCCGTGATGGGAGTGAGCTTCACGTCCGATCCCGTGATCTGGTACCCGAGATTCAGCAGAATTTCGGCGATACCGCTCATGCCGATACCGCCGATGCCGGTGAAGTGCAATTGCTGCGGCTTCAAAAACATCTAGTCTAGATTTTGCTCCGAGGTGTTAACGAGAGTACAGATGGTCATTATCGCACCTTCACTTCAACCCACAAGTCCCATCAGGGCGTCAGCAGCTTTTTGCGCTGCTAACGGCTTCGCCATCAATTTGGCTGCGGCGCTCATGGCATCGAGCGCAGTACGGTCCATCATCAGGCGTGTGACTTCATCGAACAACCGCTGTCCTGTCATGTCGTGATCGATGACAATGCGCGCAGCTCCGTGACGGCTCATTGCCTCCGCATTGTGCTGCTGATGATTATCGGCAGCAAATGGAAAAGGGACTAGTATACTTGGCCGGCCGGCTGCGGCAAGCTCAGATACGGTCGATGCTCCGGAGCGGCAAACTATCAGATCGGCCCGGGCGAATGCGGCCGGCATGTCCGTAATGAAATCTACGACTTCGCCGGTGAGTCCGGTCCCGCGGAAGATCTCGAGCAGCGGCTCAGCGTTGCCGCGGCCGGCTTGATGGATGACGTGGATCGGCGCTCCTGCATCGGCAAAGAGGCGCCATGCGGCCGAGGCGGCGTTGTTCAGCGTACGTGAACCCTGGCTTCCCCCGGTCACTAGCAGCGTGAATCGGCCGTCGCCTGTTTTCGGTCGAACGTGGAAGAAATCACGCCGAACAGGAACGCCGGTAATTTCAGCCCGCCCTGCCGGAAAGTAAGCGATTGTCTCTTCGAAGTTCACCAGGGCGTGCGAGGTAAACGCCGCGAGCTTACGGTTCGTCATTCCGGGAATCGCATTCGGCTCCATGACGGTGACCGGCACGCCACGCAGGAGTGCCGCAAGGACGACCGGGCCGGCGACATAGCCTCCCATACTGAATACTCCGCCGGCGCCATGGCGGCCGAGGAGATCGAACACCTTGATCACGCTTAGCGGAAGTTGCCAAAGAGTCTTCAACCGCTGCATCAGCCCAACGCGGTTCAGACCGCCGATCTCGATCCATTCGATCGGAAACCCTGCGTTCGGCACCAGGCGAGCTTCCATACCCTGACGCGTTCCGACAAAGATCGGCTCATGCCCGCGGTTGCGCAGCTCGTCCGCAACCGCCAGAGCAGGAATGATGTGCCCTCCGGTTCCCCCGCCCGCCATGATGAATTTCATCCGGCGTGTTCACTCACACTCAGCAATATTCCGAGAGAGATCAATGTGCTCAGCAGCGAGCTGCCGCCATACGAGATCATCGGCAAGGGAATGCCCTTCGATGGCCCCATATCCAGAACAACGCTGATATTGAAAATCGCCTGCAGTACAACCGAGACAGTGATTCCAAGCGCAAGGTAGCGGCCGAAAACGTCAGGGGCAACATAAAACAGCCGTAAACCTCGCCAAAGGATCACAAAGAAACCGAACAGAAGTCCACTGGTGCCCCACAGCCCGAGTTCTTCACCGACCACCGCGTAGATGTAATCTGTGTGCGCTTCAGGCAGGTACAGCAACTTCTGCTTGCCCTGCATCAAGCCGACGCCCAGAACTCCTCCGGAACCCACTGCGATCCGGGACTGCCTCGGTTGGTACGTCGGGTCGCTAGCGCCCTGGGATCGTTTGGCGTACGCCAGGATCTCACCGGACGGATTGATGCGGGAAAGGATCTTGTATTCTGGATCGACGCGAGCGATTACGCGCGCGAGACGATACGGCTTCAAGGCCACGAATATTGTCAGGAGCAGCAGCCCGCCGCCTGCCGCAGCGAGGATGTATCGACGCTCCAAACCCGCAACATAAAACAGTACGGCTGCGGTGAGCGCGAGCATCATCGCCGTCCCGAGATCAGGCCCGGCGACGATCGCGGTCACCCCGCCCAAGGCAAGCATCGCCGGACGCAGCGTGTGTTTGTCATTGATCGCTCGAAGCCGGAGTGAAATGAAGTACGCGAGGAAGATGATCATCGCGGGCTTGGCGAACTCGGAGGGCTGCAGCGACGCCTTACCGATTTGAAGCCAGCGATGCTTATGCCCGATGAAAAACACCAATACGAGCAGGCTGGTCACGATCCCGAGCGGCGCAAATGCCCAAACAGGGTTGTCGAATCGCCGGTAATCCAGCCGCTTCAACTGCATCAGCGCGACGAACGAGACCGCCGCCCATCCCAACTGACGAACGATGAAATACATATCCCACTTGTATTTCAGCTCCGCCATTACGGACGACGCGCTATACACGATCACCAGGCCGAAGCACACCATGGCCACGATCGTGAAAAACAGGATCCAGTCGGTCTTCAGTCGCTGCGCCACTTCTACAAACTCCTTACCAGTTCCTTGAATACTCGCCCGCGATGCTCGAAGTTATCGAATTGATCAAAACTCGCGCACGCCGGCGCCAGCAGGACGACATCGCCTGGACTGGCCTGCGACGCGGCATATTCCACCGCACGATCGATCGCCCCTGATTCGGCGAGCGGCAATCCCTCCAACTGCGCCGCGATTTTCGGAGCAGCCGCGCCGATCAACAGAACGCTTTTCGCCTTTTCCCGCAGCTTCTCGCGAAGGACCGTATAGTCGCTGTCCTTGTCTTTGCCCCCGAGGATGATCCACAAGTTTGCCCGGGAATGCGTCGATGGCCTTTTCAGTCGCGTCCACGTTCGTCGCCTTGGAATCGTTGTAATACTGCACCCCGTTCCGTTCGCGCACGAACTCCAGCCGGTGTTCGACGCCAGGAAATGTTCGCAGGCCTGCGGCGATGTCCGTCAGCTTTGCGCCGGCGAGGATGCGCCGCGCGTGTAGCTGCCATCGCGTTCTCGACGTTATGAAGCCCCCGGATCGGGAGTTCGTCCGCATCGATGAGCGGATGCGCCTCCACGAAGATGGTGTCGGCCGTCGAAGCGGACTTCGTGCGCCGATCTTGCGGCTGAACCAGTGAGGCGTCGCGCTGGTACGCGACGCGTAGCTCACGCAAGTGCGATCATCCGCGTTCAAACTGCGTGGTCGATGGCCGTTTGGCGTCTCGAACAGACGAGCCTTGGCATCCGCGTAGTTCTCGAGCGTATGATGACGGTCAAGATGGTCGGGCGTGACGTTTGTGCAAACTGCCGATGTTGGCGCGGAACTCGTCGATGGTTTCGAGTTGGAAGCTCGACAGCTCCAGGACGTTCCACTGGTCGTCTCGCGATGTCGCGACCATAGCCGTTGGCGGTGTCCCGATATTGCCCCCGACCTGGCAGGCAATTCCGCATTCTTTCAGAAGATGGCCGATCAGCGCCGTCGTGGTGGTCTTGCCGTTCGAGCCCGTGATGCCGCAGATCGGCCCCTTCAGGAAATAGCTCCGGCGAGTTCCACTTCACCGATGACCGGAATGCCCTTCTCGCGCGTGCGGCCTCCACAGGCGCGATGTCCACCGGCACTCCCGGCGAAAGGACGATCAGGTCGGGCCGGGTGAAAGTCTCTTCCGTCTGCGGCAGCAGCGCGACCGGAACATTCTGGACGCGGCTGGTCGTCCGTCGCGAGATCACCTGCGCTCCATGCTGCCGAAGCAGATCAATCGCCGCGAGGCCGGACTTCCCCATTCCGGCAACTAGCACCGTTCTGCCATTCAGTTCGTGTTTCATCGCAGCTTCAGTGTCGTCAAGCGCGAACAGCGCCAGTGACCAGCCCGGCGATCCAGAACCGGGCGATGATCTTCGACTCCTGCCAGCCCAGCGCTTCGAAATGGTGATGCAGCGGCGCCATCTTGAAGATGCGCTTCCCGCGCAGCTTGTAGCTGCCGACCTGCAGGATCACGGACATGCCCTCGAGAATGTACACGCCCCCGATGAATACCAGCAGCAATTCCTGCTTGATCAGGACGGCAACGACGCCCATCGCGCCGCCGAGCGATAACGATCCCGACATCGCCCATGAAGATCTCGGCGGGATGCGCGTTGTACCACAGGAAGCCGATGGAGGCG
The DNA here is from genome assembly GCA_963825845.1 of Bryobacteraceae bacterium. Taxonomy (GTDB): domain Bacteria; phylum Acidobacteriota; class Terriglobia; order Bryobacterales; family Bryobacteraceae; genus DASQDN01. Next base: position 35,746 of record CAWGVL010000014.1, read on the forward strand.
CCGGTCATGGCGCCGCAGAAGATCGGTCAATTCGGCGGCGCCGGGCAGGCGGGCAATGTCGAGATACTGTCGCGAACACCGCGTGACCGCTGACATACGACAGGATCGTCATCGCGCCGGCGGCGATGATCATCAGCCCGATAGCAAGCCCATCCAGGCCATCCGTCAGATTCACAAAGTTCGATGAGCCCGCGATAACCAGGACCATGAAGAGAAAGAAGAACACGAACGCCAGCGGGTATGTCCACGGATTGCGAGAGCAGGCTGGGGATCAACAGGTCGGGCCTGAAATTCTTCAGGAAGGGAACATTGATGGCAGTGTCGTACGCATCTTTCGCGTGAAGGGACAGCAGCATCATGCCGATCGCGAGACAAGCGACCACCTGCAGTCCGAACTTCTGCCGCGCAGTCAGTCCGAGATTGTGCTTCTTACGCACTTTCGTGTAATCGTCATAAAAGCCGATCGCTCCAAAGCTCAAGCAGACCGAACAGCGCCACCCAGACATACGGGTTCCGAAGGTCGGTCCAGAGCAGCGTAGGTACCACGATTGAAATGATGATCAGGACGCCTCCCATCGTCGGCGTACCAGCCTTCTTTTGATGGGATCTCGGACCTTCCTCGCGAATATGCTGACCGATCTGAAAGTCCCGAAGCTTGCGGATCAGCCAAGGACCGATGATGATACAGATGAACATCGCCGAGATGCTCCCCAGAGCAGTCCGGAACGTCACGTAACGGAAGAGATTCAAAGGACTTAAAAACGGGTACTCTTTCGCGTACCCGAGGAACAAAAATTGATAAAGAAGCCAGTAGAGCATAGAGGAGGGCTATTCGAGAAACCTCTCCAGGGCCTTCTCTACGCGAGTGCCGCGTGAGCCTTTGAACAGTATGGCATCTCCTTCTTGCGCAATTGAACGTAGATGGAGACCTGCCTGCTCGGGATCTTCGAAAAAAAACGCGGCGTCGCTGGACAAGCCAGCGGTTACCGCCGACTCCACCAAGAAACGGGCGTCGCCGCGTATCCCAACAAGCACAGTTACCCCGCACCGGGCAGAATAGAGACCTACCTCCCGGTGCAAAGGCTCGGACCAATGTCCGAGTTCGAGCATCTCGCCCAGCACGGCGATTCGCCGCTTTGCCGGAACATCCCGCAGCACTTCCAGCATTCCGCGGACTGCATCGGGATTCGAGTTATAGCAATCGTTGATAATTTCGATACCATTGCGCGCGAGCCGCTCCCCGCGCATCTTGCCTGGCGCGAGCGAACGCACAGCGTCTCGCGTTGTGGGCGGATCAATGCCAAACACTCGAGCGACAGCAAGTCCTGCGAGTATATTGCTGATGGCGTGCCTTCCTTGCATCGGGCTTTCGAACTCTACGCCGTCCGCGCGGAACCGGACGCCGTCGGCGCGAAGTTCGATATTCATCGCCTGCGATAAACCGTAGTACACGGTCCGCGGTCCCCGGAACTTACGGACGCGCTCATCGTCCGCATTCAGAACCGCAACGCCATCGGATTTCAACGCTTCCACGAGTTCGCGCTTCGACGCGGCGATCGCGTCGATCGAATCAAAGTTCTCGATATGCGCGTACCCGACATTCGTCACCACCGCAACATCGGGCTGGACGATCCGCCCAAGCGCTGCGATCTCCCCCGCATGGTTCATCCCGTACTCGAGCACGGCTACCGTGGCTTCCTGCGGCATCCGCAATAACGACAGAGGCAGCCCAACGTGATTGTTGAAATTGCCGATCGTCTTGCCGACAGGCATGGCAGAGCCGAGGACTGCCGCAATCACATCCTTGGTCGTCGTTTTTCCTGCGCTGCCCGTAACTCCCACCACGGGCCCTCCCCAACGGGCTGCGGCCCACTTCGCCAGTTGCTGCAGCGCCTCCAGAGTGTCGCCCACTCGAATGAGACGATCACTCGTGCCGAGGTCGCGATGAACTACAGCACCGGCCGCCCCCCTGGCAAGCACATCGTCAACGAACGCATGTCCGTCCTGAACGTCGCCTGCAATCGCAAAGAACAAGTCCCCCGGCTGCAGAGTTCGCGAGTCAATGCTGAACGAACGCACCTCGCCTGTAAGCGCGGTCTGCGCTCCCATCGCGCGCGCGGCCTCCGCGAGACTGAATCGCAGTGGTGTCTAGTCCTCCAGTTCCCAAACCCACAGCGTCTCTTTTTCACCGGTGGCCGTATCGACGACATTGACGATCGGCGCCACCATGATCGCGGCCTGGGCATCTGCGGCGGGCAGCGGCTCGCCGGGCTTGCCGGGCATCTCTCTACGTTTCTTTGCCATAACCAAACCCCTTCAGAATGTTTCGCGCGACCTCACGGTCGTCGAAAGGTATCGTTCTGTCCTTCAAAGTCTGATACGCCTCGTGTCCCTTGCCGGCAATGAGGACGACGTCGTCCGGACCGGCGCTCCCGATAGCGCGGCGAATTGCCTTCTCGCGATCGGGCTCGATGATATGCGGTGTATCGAAGCGCCGGATGCCGACCATGGCGTCCATCATGATGCTGAGGGGATCTTCCGATCGCGGATTATCGGAGGTCAGCACAACGGTGTCGCTCAACTCCGCGGCGGCCATTCCCATGAGAGGACGCTTCGTCCGGTCGCGATCTCCACCGCAGCCGAATACGGTGATGACATGTTTATCGGTCAGTGTGCGGGCGATCGAGATAGCGTTGCGCAATGCGTCATCCGTATGCGCGTAATCCACGATCACCAGAAAGGGTTGCCCGACATCCACACGCTCGAAGCGGCCAGGAACGGCACGGCAGCGCGAAATGCCCTGGGCGATTACTTCCGGCCCGATCCCGACACTATAGGCCGCGCACCATGCTGCCAGGAGGTTGTAAACATTGACTTCGCCGACCAGCGGCGACTCCACCGCGTAGCTTTTGCCTGCGTAGTGAACCTCAAAGCGGAGCCCGTCGAAACCGGTTGTGACGCGTTGCGCCCGCGCCGATGCTCCTTCTCCCAAACCATACGTGATGACCTCCGTGTCAGCCTTTATTCGAATTGCGGATGCGTACTTGTCGTCATGGTTGATGACGGCATGCCTCGGCCCAGGAGAACTCTCGCTCGTGAAAAGCATCCGCTTTGCGTCGAGGTAGGCGTCCATGGAGCCGTGGAAGTCCAGGTGATCCCTGGTCAAGTTCGTAAATACCGCTGTCTCGAATTGAATGCCGTGTACACGGCCCAGACTCAAGGCGTGCGAGGAGGTCTCCATCGTGACGTGCGTGCCACCCAGGCTTTCCAGTCCAGTGAACATCCGGAAGAGGTCGAGCGACTCAGGCGTCGTGTTGATGGACGGCAATTGACGTCCGGCGAGACGGTACTCGATAGTACCGACCAGCGCCGTCGTTAGCCCCGCTGCGGTGAGAATGGAATCGATCAGGTAGGTGGTTGTTGTTTTCCCGTTTGTGCCTGTAACGCCGATAATCTTCAGCCGGCGATCGGGATGGCGATAGAAGTTTCCTGAGGCTGCTGCCAAAGCCTGCCGCCCATGGGCAACACGGACCCAAAGGCCATCGAAGTCCGGCGGCTCCGGCGCTTCACTTACTACAGCGATGGCGCCCCGCGCGATTGCCTGAGCGGCGAACTGGCCTCCATCCGCCTTCGCTCCGGCAAACGCAAAGAACAAAAATCCTTGCTCAACTTTTCGTGAATCGTACGCAAGCCCGCGGATCTCCTTCGAAGCTTCCGGCGCTGGTATAAACGACAGCAACGGAGCTCCGGAGAGAACTTCAGCGAGTGTCATTGCGATCCTGCCACGCTCAATCTGTGGATAAAGTTGTTTAAAACATTCCAACTATATCTTGTTTCAAAGACTTGTGTTTCGGAAAAGAACGCGCCTCCACGTGGAATCGGACAGAGGCGCGCTTGGGAAGTGCTCAGGCGAGATAGTACCCGCCCCGACAGACAGCTGTCCAAAGCGTGGGTTCCTGTCGCGCTCGCACAGCGGTGGAAATTATTGTTTAAAACGTAATAAAGATATTCTGTTTCAATAAGTTGCCCGTTGGAAAAGAACGCGCCTCCATGTGGAATCGGATGGAGGCGCGCTTGGGAAGTCGTCAGGCGAGGTAGTACCCGCCCCGACAGAGGGCTGTCCAAAGCGCGGGTTCCTGTCGCGCTTGCACAGCTGTGGAAATTCTTGTTTAAAACGTAAACATAATTTTCTGTTTCAGCCGGTTGTCCACTGGCAAAAGTACGCGCCCCCATGTGGAATCGTACGGGGGCGCGCTGGAGAGAGCCGGACGAGTTGGAGAGCGGTACTCATCTGGCAAACTGGACCCTTACTCTCTCGCCGGGTCGGAGAACCGATCCGGCCGCGGGCTCCTGCCGTCTCGCAATCCCGGCTCCTGCAATCTCGACACGAACGCCAAGGGCGGATGATTCTTCCATCACCTGCCGCTTGGTCTTGCCATGGAAATCCGGAACTTTGGGACCAGCCGGCATCATCTCCGGCGGCAGCGACGGACCCATCATCGCGGCCTGCTGCAATTCTTCGCCATCAATCGGATTCGACAGTTCCGCGAGCGAAAGGTCGTTTACAGGCTCTTCTTTTTCATCCGTACCTTGAGGAGGACTATCCGGCAGGTCGCGAGGAACATCGAGGAAGCGCAACGCCGCGCCTGCCACTTCACGGAAGACCGGGGCTGCCACAGCGCCGCCGTATTGCGAGGCGCCGTTCAGCGTAACAACCACGACGATACTCGGATTGTTGACGGGGGCGAAGCCCATGAACGACGCATTGTACTTGTGCGTGTACACATGAGCCGCAGTATCGAAGATCTGCGCCGAGCCGGTTTTTCCACCGGAAGTGTACCCGTCCAAACGAGCCTTTGTCCCGGTCCCTTTTAAGACAACCTGCTCCATCATGCGCCGCATCGTGATAGCCGTCTCGGGTTTGATCACACGTTTCGGTGGCTCGAGGGTCTCGATCTGCTCGTCCGGCATTCCTTCCCGCGAGGCCTTCCGGATCAGGCGCGGTCTCACGAGCATTCCACCGTTAGCAACGACGCTCGCCGCCTGCGCCAGTTGAACGGTCGTGGTGATGATTTCGTGGCCCATCGCGATCGATCCGATCGCCGCCGGATGCCACTTCTGCCAGTTCCGCAGCATTCCGGGGGACTCGCCAGGCATCGAAATTCCGGTTCGCGTTCCGAACCCGAATCTCTTGATGTATTCCCATAGCCTTTGGTTCCCGACCTTGAGTCCGATCTGGATCGCGCCGATGTTGCTCGATTTCGCAAGTACGTCCTCAACCGTAAGCGCCGAGTACGAGTTGTGATCGCGAATGACGCGCTTGAACAGCGTCATGCGGCCGTTGCCGCAAGGGATGATCGTGTTCGGTTTGATGTTCGTTGTTTCAAGCCCTGCCGCGATCGTGATCACCTTGAACACTGACCCGGGTTCAAACGGAGCCGATACCGCGAGGTTAAGACGATTCGACAGGTTCTCGCCTTCTTCGGGACGGTCGTTCGGGTTATAGCTGGGATAGCTTGTCATCGCCAGGATCTCGCCGGTTTTCGGATCCATTACGACAAGACTTCCCGTCTTGCAGTGATTTTCTTTGACGGCCTTCTCCAGTCCGCGCTCGGCAACGTACTGAATACGCTCGTCGATCGTCAGCGTCACGTTCTTACCTGGCTGCGGGTCCGTGAAATATTTCCGATCGAAGACGTTATGCCGGACATCGGCCTGCGTTCGCATCACACCCGGTCTGCCGCGGAGCAGTTTATCGAGTGAGAGTTCGATACCGTTATTGCCACGCTCCTCATGATTGACGCTGCCTACGATGTGGGCGGCTCTCTCTTCTTTTGGATAGAGCCGCGTGCTTTCGGTCCGGAACTCGATCCAATCGAGGTTATAGCTGCGCAGCTTTTGTGATTCCTCGTCGGTCACCTTGCGCTTCACGTACAGAAAGCCGCGCTTGTTATCGATCGCTTGCTGGATCTTTTCAAGAAGAGGCTTCGCTTCCATGTTCAAGACAGCGGACAGCAGATCCGCTGCTACCGCCGGATCAGGGATTCGGAGCGGATTCACAACGACCGTATCTACCTGCACGCTCATGGCGAGTGGCTCTTCGTTTCGGTCGTAGATGGCTCCCCGGGCCGCCTGGACTTCTACCTTGCGGATATGTTGGGAGTCGGCGTACTTGCGGTATTTTTCGTGATCGAAGATCTGAAGATCGACAAGGCGGAGGACGAGGATGACTCCCCACACAAAACAAATGCGCGCGAAGATCCTCAACCTTTTTACGGCCAACGACTCCGCGCGCGGGTCCAAATCCCCTCCCCTGGAAAAACCTATTGCCGATTCAGCGCGAGGGACTTATCGTTCTTTGGCTCCAGATACACGGTACGTTCCGGAGCGGGATCGATGAAGTCCTGCATCTTCGCGAGTTCCTGCAGGCGCTCGGCGCTGAGCAAGCGTGCCTCCTTGATTTCGAGGCGGGCACGATCCACCTGCAGCTTTTGCTGCTCGATCTGAAGCTGGCTTAACTGATAACCGGCCATCAGGCCATAGGCGCTCGGCAGAAGCATGCCGATGAGCGCCATAGCAGCAATACTGGCCCCACCGACAAACTTCCAATCACGAGCGCGGGCCGTGGGGTCGGCCTGGCGGATCACGCGCGAGTTGTCGATCCGCTTGGAAAACAGGTACACATCTTCGTTAGGAAGAGAGCGAAGTTTGAACTCCTCGCTCGTTTCCCACGTCACGGACCGGGGCGCAGCGTCCGCCACGCTACCCGCGCCGATGAACTGGTTGAAAATATTCGCAAGCGTCGCCATTTTTTGTTCTTATTCCTTGAACCCACTCCCGAACTACCCACCGTCCGCACGGACGGAAGAAGCCTACACACCCGTCGACAACATCTCTACGGCCCGCAGCTTGGCGCTTCGCGAGGGCGCGTTACCGCGAACCTCGCTCTCGCTGGGCCGCACCACATGCTTTGTCAGGATTCGAGCCCTACCTTCTCTGGCTAACCCCTGAAAACTTTGCTTCACCTTCCGATCCTCGAGAGACATGAAGGTGATGACTACGATCCTTCCGCCTGGGCGCACCAGCTTAGGCGCGTTCTCCAACAGGCTGCCGAGTTCGTCCAGCTCTTCGTTCACCACGAGTCGAAGAGCCATGAAGGTTCGCGTCGCCGGATGTATGGGACCTGTCCGCGGCACGGCCGACTCGATCACCGACGCTAAATGCGCCGTATCCCGAATTGGCCGCGCGCGAACGATCGCTCTGGCTATTTGTCGCGACCTCCTTTCCTCGGCGTACTCGAAAATCAAATTGGCCAACGATTTCTCGTCGACCGTATTCACAATCTCCGCGGCCGTCCGTCCCTTGCTGCGATCCATCCGCATGTCTACCGGACCGGACGCCATCAACGAAAAGCCCCGCTCCGGCGTGGTGAGCTGAAATCTGCTCACACCCAGGTCGGCGAGTAGTCCGTCTGCCGCTGTAATTCCCGCTTCGGCTGCCGCTTTCGGCAACTCGGAAAATCGCGCGTGCCGGAATTCGATCCGCTCGATCAGCGGGCCCACGTTCACTCGAGCCATTTCCATCGACTCGGCGTCGCGGTCGAGCGACAACACCTTGCCGGTGGTCAACCGCTGCGCAATCGCTGCCGTATGTCCAGCCATACCGGCCGTCACATCGATGTAGATCCCGTCCGGGCGCAGAGCCAGATACTCCAACGCTTCGGGCAACATCACCGGCACGTGCATACATGCGCCTTACAGCAGCCCCTTCCGCTCGAACGCCTTCAGCTTCTCGGCCCGATTCTGCGCAGCGCGCTGCTTGCGTTCCTCGTAGACCTCGGCGCCGAACAGCTTGATGTGTCCTTTTTGGTGCTCCAGCCACACCTGCTGGTTTTCAACCTTCATTGCCTTCCGCATCGGCGCGGGTACCAGCAGCCGCCCTTGCGGGTCAACATCGGCGTCACCCCCGAGATCGTTTGCCGTGAACAGCAGATCCTCGCCGTCGTCGGTCTCATCGCCGGGCGTAACCAAGGTCGTTACAACCTGCTTCCAAACGGGAATAGGATAGATACGGCCTATGCGCTCGTCGAAGCTCGTTACGAAAACTCTTGTAGCGCCGATCTCCGTCAGATATCTGTGGAAATCGGCTGGCAGCTTCAGCCGGCCTTTCTCGTCAATACGGGCAGGATAGATCCCACGGGGATGCTCCACCGAGCCGAGATTGACAGTATCGACCACTTTGTACCATTACGATCCACTTTGGACCACAGACGCGATTGTCACATGTCCTAAGTGTGAACGCAAGACCTTTTTCCACTGAGGCAACCGTAAGTAGTTGTGCTTATTGGGACGGGCGAACGTATGGCGAAAACACGCTTTGCAGTGGTATCGACTATTACAGAGTTCTGCCGCTTACGAGTACTAAGGTACCGAATCCCTTAGTGTCCGAGCAGCGGTGGACTAAAGTGGAGCGGGCGATTTCACCATGGGGACGAAACGCACGGGTAGCAGCGAGCGGTGGGTAATCTTGCCGTCTGCAGCCTTGCTGACGCGCACGATCTCCTGCTCGAGCGTGGATTTTCCAACCGGCGCCAGTAGGATGCCACCGGGTTTGAGTTGATCCATCAGGGCCGAAGGCACTTCAGGCGGAGCCGCCGTCAATAGGATCCGGTCAAAAGGAGCTTTCTCGGGCCATCCCTTGTACCCGTCCCCTCCCCGAACCATCACGTTCTTGTACCCGAGTTGTCTCAGCGTCTCAGCGGACGATTTCGCCAGTTGCGGAACGATCTCGATCGAATACACTTCCCGAGTCAGGGCAGAGAGAATCGCAGCCTGGTAGCCCGACCCGGTACCGATCTCCAGCACCCGGTGGTCCGGCCGCACCTCTAAAGCCTCAGACATAAACGCGACGATGTAGGGTTGCGAGATCGTCTGGCCATACCCGATCGGAACCGGCCGGTCTTCGTACGCGTACGATCTCACATCCGGCGGCATAAAGAGGTGACGAGGGACGGCTCTCATCGCCTTCAGCACCTCGGCGTTCTTGATGCCGCGGGAGGCGATCTGCTCGCGCACCATCCCCTCGCGTTGGGCCGCGAACTGATCTTGCGCGCCGCAGATCAGTGCCGCACAGAACATAAGAACGCCGCATCGGGTCACGACTGCATTATGCGCCTGAAGCGCGATGCGCGGCACGAGCCATACGGCAGGCGATCGTGAACGCTTCTCGCATCGCGCCTACATCCGCAACGCCCTTGCCTGCGATGTTGAACGCCGTACCATGCGCGGGAGTCGTTATCGCGACCGGCAGCCCCCCGGCTACCGTGACACCCCGGTCGAATCCGAGCAGTTTCAAAGCAATCTGACCCTGATCGTGGTACATAGTGACGACGCCATCGTAGTCCCCGCGTGTGGCTGCAATGAACAGCGTATCGGCGGGCCACGGCCCCGTCGCATCCAGGCCATCCCTGTGGAGGCGGTCCACTGCCGGAGCAATCGTCGTGATCTCCTCGGTTCCGAGAAGTCCCCCCTCTCCGGCGTGTGGGTTCAGCGCCGCGACAGCGATCCTCGGAGCACCAACCCCACTCTTCATCAGAGCGCCATGCAGCAGATAGGCAACGGAGCAGATTCTATCGATCGTAATCGCCCCGGCTACCGCACTCAGCGGAATATGCGAGGTTACACGCGATGTCCACAGATTGCCGCAGACGTTGATCTCCGACAGGGTACCGGTATGGCGCAACAGAGACGCAAAATAGTGCAGCTCATCCTCGTGCCGCATGCCGGCGAGTTTCATCGCCTGCTTGTTCAACGGAGCGTAGACGATCGCATCCAGATTGCCCGCCTCGAGTTTCTCCAGAGCCGCCTTGAGCGATCCGAGCGCGTATGCCCCGCCCGCAGCGCTCACCTGACCCAGGGGATACTCATCGCCGGAGGAGTACTCTATAAACTCGACAGGAGCTTGGCCTGTCGCGGCGATTCGGGCTCCCCGCCGGTAGATGTCTCGATCCCCGACGACCACCACCTCCGCCGTATCGCAAGTTTCGGGGAGCGCGAGAAGTTTCGCCACCAACTCCGGTCCGATCCCCGTCGGGTCGCCGAGCAGAACACCGATGCGTGGTTTCTTTCGCATGAGCCTACAATATTAAGACCACAGCTTCAGCGGCATGCGCCTTCTTATCTGTATCCTGTTTTCCTCGTTTTCCTCACTGTGCTGGGCGGACCAGCCGCAGCCGCCGAAGACGAACGAGCCTGCCGATACGACTCCGGCATCTCAGCCGGCCGGACAGTATTTAAATTTGCTCGGCAAAACAGACACGCAAGGCGGCGAAGCCAAGCGCAATGACAACGTGTCGTTCGATCTTGTCGACAACAATGCGCTGAAGGAACAGAATTCCCGCCTTGGCACATCCGCCACGTTGATCCAGGAATTTCTGCCCCAACACAGCTACTTCGGCGCGGAGTTCGGCAACCCGCCTTCGCCGGTGTTGCATATTCCCGCCGTGGCCTTACTCAAACGATGGCATGGAGCACTGCGAGCAAAGCACCACAATTCGATCTTCAACGCGCGGCGATTTTTCCAGGTTGGCCCGGTACAGCCTGCGCATGAGAACGAGTACTCAGTCGACGTTTCCGCCCCACTCGGAAGAAACATCTGGCTGACACTCTCGGGACTGCAGCAGAAGGTCCGCGGGAATGTGAACGGGAATGTGCTGGTACCCCTCCCTACTGAACGAGCACCGTTGACCACCGATCCCGCCAAGCGCGCCATCATCGAGCGTTGGCTGCAGGCCTACCCCTTAGCGCCCCCAAATCGCACAGACATCGATGAGCGAGCGTTGAATACCAATGCGCCTCAATCCATCAACACCGACAATGCAAGCGGTCGCATCGACGCGCCACTTGGCCCTAAGAATCGCCTGGCACTCCGGCACGCGTGGACGACGCAGCAAGTCCGAGCCTTTGAATTCGTCGCCGGCCAGAATCCATGGACCACGACAAAGTCGCACAACGCGCGACTTACCTTCACTCGTACTCTGAGTGCGAGCGCCGTCACGGACCTAACCGCCGGCTTCGATCGAACCCGATCGCTGCTGGTACCCGAGCCGAACGCCGTGGGTCCCGCCGTTGAAATCGGCACCACGTTCTCAAAGCTCGGTCCGGGGTCCAACGTTCCTCTCGATCGCATCCAGAATCGGTTCCGCTTCGCCGGCACGCTGCGGCATTCTGTGGGCAATCACCAATTCGTCTACGGGGGCGAGATCACGCGATTACAGTTCAACGGCCGCGAAGCATCTTCGAATCGCGGCAACTGGTATTTCAAGAATGATTTCGGACGCGATGCCGTAACGAACTTCCTGCTCGGCATACCAAGCCGGTACAGCACAGGTCTCGGGCTGTTGGATCGCGGATTCCGGAATTGGGAACAGCAGTATTACTTCGGCGATTCCTGGAAAGCGACGCCGAGCGTGACTCTGAACTACGGAGTCCGATATCAGCCCGTCACAATTCCCTACGAAGTAAACGGACTGACGCACATTCCGATACGAGGCGACCACAATAACTTCGCGCCTCGCTTCGGCGTCGCATACCGGCTGCCGAGGTCGTTCGGCGTTCTCCGCGCGAATTATGGCCTGGAATATGGTGAGTTCTACGCCGTCACCTTCCAGCAACTCCGCTGGAATCCGCCGGAGTTCCTGAAAGTCGAAGTGCAAGCTCCAGATCTCTTGTCGCCGCTCGGCGACTACGTTGTCGATGAGAATGCAAGAAGCACGATCTTCGCGCTTTCAGATCATCTTCGGACTCCCTACGCACACATGTACTCCTTCTCGTGGGAGTTCGCGCCCTATTCGGATTGGAAGATACAGCTTGGATACACAGGGAGCCGCAGCCACAAGCTGTTCATGATGTGGCATACCAACCGCGCGATTCCTGTCCCCGGTATCCCCCTCGTAACCGCGACCATCAACGATCGCCGGCCGGATCCGAATCACTTCGAAATCCGCCGCGTAGAGAACGGCAGCAATGGCTACTTCGATGCGGCTCGCGTGTCAGTCCAAGCTCCAAATATCCACGGTCTGTCAATCGATGCTGCGTATTGGTTTGGCAAGGCTCTGGATACAGGAAGCGCTTACAGCAACACCGCCGCCGGAGATGACTCGCGCCAGGGACAGAGTCAAACCGAGTACCTGGTCCAGCAAGATCTCAAACAGGTAAGTGACTTCGATCAGTCGCACGCGCTGCTTGTCCGTGCCCGCTATCAGTTCCGCGGTCCCAGTGCGCGAGCTGCGATGTGGGCAAGAAACTGGACGGTCACAACCATCTATCTGGCGAAGTCGGGATTGCCGTTCACCGTCATGACAGGCAGTGACTCGCCTGGATACGGCAACGTCGACGGAAGTAGTTACGATCGACCGAATTTAGTCGATCCCGCCATCCTGGGTCGCTTCGTAACACATCCCGATACTGCTCAGCAGTTGTTGCCAAGGTCGGCCTTCGCATACCTGGCGCCCGGCCAGGTGCGGGGCAATCTCGGACAGAATACCTTCCGGCGAGGCGGCATCAGCAATCTGAATCTTGCGCTATCTCGCATCTGGACACTCCCATCCGAGCGTTATCTAACGTTTCGCGCCGAAGCGATCAACGCCGCGAATACACCCCAGTTCGCCGAGCCGATCACTGATCTGACCAACCCCGCATTTGGGAAGATCACGAATACGCTCAACGACGGGAGAAATTTCGCACTCACTCTGGAACTGAGGTTCTAGGCAGTTCGGTTCAGCGTTGTGATGCTAGGGCACGACGTGTAGTCTGGCGAAGTAATCCTCTCGCCGGCGGCGAAGTGAAACCTTTTAACTCGCCCCTGGTGTCTCATCTGTATCGGCGTTCGAAGCCGCGACAAGGAGATACTCATGCGTTTTCTGAGAAACCTCATGTCACTTAGCACGCCCGTGGTGCTTTTCGCGTTAGCAGTTCCCGCCACCCCGCAGGAAACGCCCGAACCGGCCAAGAAGAGTAAGACCATGACGCTCACCGGGTGTCTCAACAAGGGGGAACGAGAGAACCACTACAGCTTTACTAACCTGAAGGACGGCGCGCACATGACCGTCACAGGCGAGGCTGCGCTGGCTAAACACGCCAGCAATCACACCGTGAAGATTACCGGTTATAAGACTGGAGAGGTCTTTAACGTGACAAAAGTAGAGCACGTTGCCCCGACGTGCGACGCAACCGCCAAGAAATAAACCAAACAGCAGAAGGCTACACGGGTTCGCTCTTAGCCGCCTGCTGGCGCCTTCAGAACACTCGCGGGTCCGTGTGGAGGGATTCTGCTTCACGATGACTTGCTGAACAGCGTCGCGAGGCGGGGTGCAAGAGGCTTTGTGCCCGATTCCCGAGGCCGGACCTATCAGAGTGTTCGGGGGATTAAGGTGAACTTTTCTACTGCAACCTTAGTGCTTTGACTGCGGCGCGATGGATCGCAATGAAACACGACACGAATTCCACTTACAAGAAAAGGCCAAGAGCGTGAAGGAACATCATATCCGACGGTTTCGGTCGGGCGCGGTTCGAATCCAAAAATCTCGGATCCAATCTCTTCAATGCGCTTGTTCAACTTCAAATATACCGTCGCTGAGGATGGCGATCGCTCGCCATTTCGCAACGTAAGCTCGAGCCTCGCACAGTTCGTAAAGTCGATGGGCGGATGGAGAGGCTGGTACGCTTCCGTCTCCATCGATCCGCCGCCCATATTGATGTAAGCGGCATCGAGTGGCGTTCCGCTATACACAACCGAATCGCTTTGCACCTGTCCCGAGGATGTAGGAAAAAGGTGGTACTCACCCGTGAACTGGATGGTCAGCGGTCGCGACATGAAGAGACCTCGGGTACCCGCCGGCAACAGGCTCGCGTGCTCCTGATCGCGTGCCTTGGTTTCAGGCCGGAGAATCACCCCGGGCACGAGTTCCTTGCCCTGAAGCATGACCCTTTTGGTATCGACGAGCCGTGCGGCTGACGTTCTCCCTTCCGGCTCGCTTGGTCTCGTTCCGTATGCCACGTATTGCCACGATTCCATCAAATTCGGTGAGGCAAGGCGAATTTCTGCAGACGATATCCACACCGCCAAAACGAAAGTGACCAGGATACTCAGCAACGATCGGAGTGGCTTCGGCGTAGCTAAAGATGAGCGATACGCGCCTCTCCACACCCAGGTCAGCGTCCAGAGAGCCGCGCCCGCAGCAACCAGCATCGATGCGATCAGCGGGAAGCCGGCGATCGTCGTAGAAATCCCCGACTGCAAAGCCAGCGCGCCTAGGATTACCGGCACGGTGTGCCTGGAAAAAGAGCCGTCGTTCGTGGATACGTAACGAAAGAACGGCTCGTGCCTGCTGGAATGCCGCCGCACGAATACGACACTCGGCCGCGCAAGATGGAGAACCAACAGCCGCACTGCAGCCACAATGACAAGAAATCCGATACCGCTTGCTACGGGTGTCCGCTCGGCAACTAGCAGCATCGCAGGCGGCAGCCACATGGCAGGCGCCGAACCTCGCGCGGCACGGATTGCTAACTGCCCGATGCCATCGAGCGACACCGCAAGCAGCACGCCGAACGCAACAACGAAGGCGACGGCCCACGCGATGAGAACCGCTGCTATCGAGAGAATGATCCAGTAGCCTGCCACAGTCGCGCCTGTTGAGTGTAGCAAAAGGCGCCGGCGTTCAAGGCTGAAACGCGCGAAAGCTCGATATACTTAGGCTTTCCATTGCCATGCGAATTACCCTTTTTTTCCTTGCGTCGATCTGCGCGTTCTCTCAAAACAACTACCGTGGATGGGAAGCCTTCGGCGGCAGTTCCGATAACATTCACTACTCCTCGCTGAAGCAGATCAACACGAAGAACGTTCAGAAACTTAAAGTCGCCTGGACATTCGACAGTGGCGACTCGTATCCCGGATCGGATATTCAGTGCAATCCGATCATCGTTGATGGCGTGATGTACGCAACCACCCCCGAGACTGAAAGTCGTGGCGATCGATGCCGGGACGGGAAAGCAGATCTGGATGTTCGATGGTTTACAGGATCAACGGCCGAACCACAAGAATCGCGGTCTGATGCACTGGACCGATGGCAAGGAATCACGCATCTTCTTTCCGCTCGGGTATGAACTGCTCTCCATCGACGCTAAAACAGGCAAGCTGGATCCGGGCTTCGGCAATGAAGGCCGAGTAGATATGCGCGCCGCATTCGACAGGCCGCTGGATCAGTTGACCTTCGAGCGTTCCCAGCCCCGGCGCGATCTACAAAGATCTGGTCATTCTCGGAAGCTCAGTTCCCGAGACACTGCCCGCCACGCCTGGCGACATCCGCGCCTACAACGTTCGTACCGGCAAACTGCAGTGGACATTTCACACGATTCCTCGTCCGGGCGAATTCGGTCATGATACCTGGCCCAAGGACGCATGGAAACACACCGGCGGGGCAAACAACTGGCCCGGTCTCGTCGCGGATGTAAAGCGTGGACTGGTGTTCGTGCCGACTGGATCGGCCGCATTCGACTTCTACGGCGCCGACCGCCATGGGGACAATCTCTTCGCAAACTCGATCATCTGCCTGGATGCGAACACAGGCGAGCGCAAGTGGCACTTCCAAGCGGTTAAGCATGATGTGTGGGACCTCGACTTCCCAAGTGCTCCCTTGCTGATCACAGTGCGTCAAAAGGGCAAACTGGTGGACGCCGTAGCGCAAGCCGGCAAAGACGGATTCGTCTACGTGCTGAACCGTGAAACAGGGGAAAGCCTTTTTCCGATGGAAGAGCGCACCGTCCCCGCTTCGACAGTCGAAGGAGAACAACTCGCCAAAACTCAGCGAGTGCCAGCCAAGCCTGCGCCGTTCTCACGGCAGGAATTTACGGAAGACATGGTGACGAAGCGCACCGACGCGGCACACGAAACGATGCTCGCAAAGCTCCGCACTCTGGATTTCGGCGGGCGCTTCACACCGCCGAGTCTGAAGGGTACCGTCGTCTTCCCAGGCTTCTCCGGCGGCGCGGAATGGGGCGGTCAGGCTTACGACCCGGAAACGCACCTCTTCTACATCAACGCCAATGAGATGCCGTGGATTCTGCGCCTCGTACCGCCAAGCACGATGAGACGAGCCACCAAGGCGAGCGCTGTGTATCGCAGTCGTTGCGCGAATTGCCACCGCGCTGATCGCAAGGGAGCGCCTCCCGAGTACCCCGCGCTCGACAACTTAGCGGGTCGAATCACCGAAACGCAGCTCTCTGATGTAATCCGTAAAGGCAGCGGACGCATGCCGGCCTTTGCGTCGTTAGGTGAGCCGGCTATCGCTGCGCTTTCCGACTTCTTGCTCGACAAGGGCGACCAGGAGGTTGTCGTCGAACGCCGAAAGGCGCCCGTCGAATTGAAGTTCACGATGGACGGCTACAACAAGTTCCTCGACGCCGATGGCTATCCCGCCGTCACCCCGCCATGGGGCACGTTATCGGCAATCAACCTCGATACCGGCGAGTACGTTTGGAAGAGGACTCTCGGTGAATATCCCGAACTCACGGCGCAAGGTATCAAAGAAACCGGCACGGAGAATCACGGTGGCGGGATCGTGACTGCGGGCGGCTTGTTCTTCATAGGAGCAACGCCGTACGATCGGAAATTCCGGGCCTTCGATAAGAAAACGGGAAAACTGCTGTGGGACACCGTGCTTCCGTTTGGCGGAAATGCGACACCCGCCATATATGAACTCAAAGGCAAACAGTACATCGTTGTACCGGCAGGCGGAGGCCGGGGCCGAGCGTCGGGCGCGGCCTACGTAGCCTTCGCCCTGCCGTAAGGCAAGGTTCAACTTGCAGTAGATTCGCCCAGGGGCCTCACAAGCGATATCCTCTTCGTCATGGCGTTTCGAAGTTCCATCCTTGCTCTCCTGGCCGTCCTATGCTTCGCCGAAGAACTGCCGATCGTCGACAAAGTCGATTTCCAGCCGCTGGCGGCACAAGTGGCGCGGGTCGCGCAAACCCTCGAGATGCTAGGCGAGCCTCTACCGGCAGCCGACGCGCAGCAACTCAAAGAGGCCAAAACAATCGAGCAGATCCAGCGTGTCCTCGACAAACACTGCCTTGCGGGAATCGAGATCAACCCGGAGAGCCGGGTCAAAGTCCAGCAAGGCCCGGCGAAAGCTGAACTGGTCGAGCAAGGGTGGCGTGCGTTCCTCCTCAAAGTGAACAACCAGGCGGGGGTAACCGCAGTGCTCGCTGTGGACAGCCCCAACGCCGGCCCGGTGCCCAACACGCCGGCCAACGTTGCGGCGTGCGCGATGGCTGGATCTGCAGATGGCGAACAAACAGCCGATGAAGGCGCATCTTTCAGGCCTCGACCTTGAATACCGCGTCCTGCAGATCTACGCGAAAGAGGCCGGCAAGCGCGAAGGCAAGTTGACCTTTGACGTCGGGCAGGGATCGCAGGATCTCGGGTTCCGCAGCGAAGTAGACATCCTCTTCACCGTCACACCTTCCGCCAAAGTCACGTTACGCGTTCTCGACTTCAACGACAAGCCGACTACCGGATCGTTCCTCATTCGCGACGAAAGACAACGCGTCTATCCATCGCAGACCAAGCGCCTCGCGCCGGACTTCTTCTTCCACCCGCAGGTCTATCGCGCCGACGGCGAGTCCGTCGCGCTTCCTCCCGGGCAAGTACACCATCGAGTATTCGCGCGGGCCCGAGTATCGCAACCGCAAGCAGACGCTGACCATCACCGACAACACGCCGCAGACCCTCACGTTCCGGCTGGAACGTTGGATCGATCCGGCAACGATGGGTTGGTATTCCGGCGATCATCACATCCACGCCGCCGGATGCGCGCATTATGAGCGGCCAACCGAAGGCGTCTATCCGCAAGACATGATGCGCCACGTCGTCGGTGAAGACTTGAAGATCGGATCGGTGCTGACCTGGGGTCCTGGTTGGTATTTCCAGAAAACGTTCTTCGAAGGCAAAGACAACAGCGTCTCGACAGCGGAGAACCGGATCCGCTATGACGTGGAAGTCTCCGGCCATCCATCGAGTCATACCGGGCATCTATTGCTGCTTCGCTTGAAAGAACAGGATTATCCCGGAACGAAACGCATCGAGGACTGGCCAAGCTGGGGCCTGCCGATCCTGGAATGGGGGAAGAAGCAGGGCGCCGTCACCGGATACACACATTCGGGATGGGGTCTGGCGCTCAAGGAGGAGAAGCTCCCAAGCTACGAGATGCCGCCGTTCGACGGCATCGGCGCAAACGAGTATGTTGTCAGCGTTACGCACGGCTTGCCGGAAGTCTATCTCGGCGGTGGATACGCCGTATGCCTGGGAGCTGAACGTCTGGTATCACGCGTTGAACGTCGGATTTCGAACTCGCATCAGTGGCGAGACGGATTTTCCGTGCATTTATGGCGAGCGCGTCGGGCTGGGCCGCAGCTATGTCAGGCAAGCGAAGCTGGACTACGACGACTGGGTCGCGGCCTGCGTGAGGGTCGGAACTATGCGTCGGATGGCAAGAGCCACCTGATCGACTTCCGCGTCAACGGCGTCGAGATGGGGTCAGGCAAGGATGTTGAGCTGCCGGCGAATGGGACGGTGAAGGTGACAGCGAAGGTTGCGGCGTTTCTCGAAGAGACAGCCGAACGAGGCGATTCGAAAGCTCCGATATGACCAGAAGCCGTACTGGGACGTGGAGCGCGCACGTATCGGGAACTCGCGAAAGGTTCCGGTCGAAGTGGTCGTAAACGGACGCGCCGTGGATCGAAAAGAGATCGATGCCGACGGTCAACTTCGCGACGTGACTTTCAACGTTCCGGTCACCCAAAGCAGTTGGATCTGCCTGCGCATTCTGCCGTCATCGCATACAAACCCGATATGGGTGACCGTCGACAAGAAAGAAGTGCGCGCATCCAAGCGCAGCGCCCAATGGCTTCGCGAAGCCGTGGACGTTTGCTTCCGAGCAGAAGGTGGGCCGCGTTCGGCTCGCTGAGCAGGGCGAGATGATCCGCGCGTACGATCATGCCCGTAAGACATACGACCGTTTGATTGCCGAAAGCACGGTGGACTGACGTGCAGATAAAATGAGCGCGCAGCGAAGAAAAGCCCTCGCCGGAGCCGCCGCAGGATTGTTGCTCGGCAGCAGCGCGGACGGAACTCAAGCACTGCAGACTCGTGTCCTCGGACGCACGGGAATATAGACCACGATCATCGGAATGGGGTGCGGCGAGGCGTGGTGGTCTTCGCCACTGGCCAGATCTACGGAAAGGGAATTAGTGAAACGTGGGTCGGCGCCGCGTTAGGCGATCGACGCAAGGAGATCACACTCGCCACGAAGATCAGTACTCGTGATGGCGATGAAGCCATGCGCGAGACCGAGCGCCGCTTGAAGCGGCTCAAAACCGATCACCTCGACGTCCTCCAAATTCATAACCTCCGGAAGGAGACGACCTTGCCACGATCGAGAAGAAGGAAGGCTTACTGCAGGCTCTGTATCGCATGCGGGACCAGAAGATCGCGCGATTCATCGGCATCACCAGCCACACCGATCCTGTCACTCTGAACACTGCATTGGATCGGCACGACTTCGATTGCACGCAAATGGCTCTGAACGCCGCAATGCAAGGCCATTATGAGGGCTATACTTCCCGGCCCAGACACAGCTTCGAATCCATCGCTCTTCCACTCGCCAAGCGGAAGAACATGGGGATTTTGGCCATGAAGACCACGGGGCGGGGTTCCGAGCCCGGCAAAGCTGTGAGTCGCGATCTGATCCGGTACGCTCTCTCGCTGCCGATCTCGGTCGCGGTGGTCGGCATGGGGCAACTTCATCACGTTCGCGACAACGTGGAACTGGCGCGCACGTTTACGACGTTCAACAGGCGGGATATGAACACGCTAGCTGAACGCGTCGCCGCTCAGCGCGTCGCGCTCCACGGCTTCATTCGCGACCACGACGACGCGTAGGTCTCACTTCAGTCGGAAGTTTACCTCGATCTTGGCAGCTACCGGCACGGGTTCGCCAGCTTTGTGTGCGGGCTCAATCGCCATGATTGGACGGCAGCGACAGCGTTCGCATCGAGGCCCTCGTCAATGCCGTGGATGACCTTGGCTTCGTGGATCTTCCCGTCGACTTCAATCACGACCATTACGATAACAGTGCCTTCGATCTTCGCGTCCTTCGCCGTTTCGGTGTAGTTCGGTTCTACCTTCTCAACGAGTTTCGGAGCAATGACGCCCTCCTCGGTGATCTTGTAGATCTTACGCCCTGCCTGCATCGATGCGAGCGGCAGCGTGATCGTGAAAAGCGCCGTGATGCCGAGCATCAGCATCCTTCGAGTCGCCATGGTTCGAACCCTCCTTGGGTCAAGAATGGCGTTCACGCGAACGCTCAAATCCGACTGATGCACTGCGCCGGCCGCAAGCGCCGGAACTCGGCCCGCGCGTGCAATTGCGACCAGGTGTGAGGCGTACTCCTCGGCGGGAACACCTTGCCGAATGACATCGTCGTCCGCCATGTGCTCCTGCTCGCGCCGCATCTGTCGGGCAGCGAACCACACCAGGGGATTACACCAGTACAGGGCGCAGGCCACCTCAGCCGTCAGCAGCGCCCAACAATCATTGCGGCGTAGATGGCCGGTCTCATGCATCAGCACGATACGCAGGCGATCGTCATTCCATTCCGACACCGACTCGGGCAGGAGCATGAGCTTGCGTCCCAAGCCCCACGCCACCGGAGTACTCAGGCCCGGTGTCGTGCGCACTTCGTACTCTGCACTGGAACGATATTGACGAGAATGTGCTAGGACTCGCCGTATCGCGTAGATCCGAACCATGAGTCGCACCAACAAGACGGCCGTACCAGCCATCCAGACAGTGCCCCAGTCGAAGGGCCCGGACGATGATGAACTCGACGGCGTGGGCGTCGAGACCAGAACGGACCGACATCGCGAACTTCACGGAAGGACCAGGCAACAGCCCGCCGACCGGTAGCAATAGAGCCGCCGCCAGCGTGATCACCCAAACGATATACCGGCAAGCCGCTGAGTTCCTCCTCAAAGCTGCGGCGAGCAACGAGCCCATCAGCAACACCACCACCGATTTCGCGAGGAGCGCCAGCGCGGTCATTTTTTCTTCTCCTGTTTCGCATTGCGAATCAGCCGCTCGAGTTCATCTAACTCCTGATCGCTGATCTTCGCGGTCGAGCCATCGAGTAAGGACGCCATCAGTCGCGTCGGTGAGCCCTGAAAAAACGTAGTCACCAACTGCGACACGGCCGAACGCCGCGCTTTTTCGGGCGGCACGACGGGCCGATAATGTACCTCAGGCCCTGTTCTTGATGAGCGATGTGCCCCTTCTCTTCAAGCGTGCGGATCACCGCACGAGTCGCCGAGAACGTCGGAGGATCGGCTAACGCCTCATGGATCTCCGCCGCGGTCGCCTGCCCGCGGGCATAGATGATATTCATCACTTGCCGTTCGCGGCGGCTTAGGGAATCATTCGGCATGCTGAAAAACCAACACCATGTTGGAAAATTAGCATGATACTAGAAGGCTGTCAATAGCCCGACTCCGTTCGCGTTCGGCTTCCGCGTAAGCGCCGGCCCCGAATATTTTGTAATCGTCACCTCACCCAGATACAGAATCTTGCACCCCTTCTCCAGATGCCCACCAAACGCAGGCTTCTCCTGCTCGGAGAATGTGATGTGAATGTGCGGTTGTCCATCGGCGATGATGCCGCCGCCACCGAGAATCTCGAACGCGCCTTTCACCGTTCTGAATACATCCTTCGGTTTCGTCGCGGTCGATGCCACGTAGTGATACAGTCACTCCTGCACCGATCCTGCCGTAATGGCGACGTGTCCGTCCTTAACGTCTTTCTGTTTGATCACATCCATGATCGATTCCAGCAGCAAGGCGTCCCGGTCGAGAACGACTCGATACACCTCCTGCACCTGAGAAGGTCCATAAACGCGCGGCTGCGCTGAGCGCGGATGTCAGTCCGATGAGTAGAAGTAAAGTTGTTTTGACCATGGAACCAATTCCTGATATATCGTAGCTGCATGTTTAGCGTTCAGCGTTGCCTTCCTCTCGTTGCTGCCGCCCTCATCCTTACGGCCGCAACGGAATGGCAGCCGCTCTTCGATGGCAAGTCACTGCAGGGCTGGACAGAAACTCCGTTCACCGGCCATGCCGCAGTGAAGATCGAAAACGCTCAGATCCTCCTCCCGTATGGGAAGCCGATGACCGGCATCACTTTGACTCGCGAATTCCCTCGATCGAACTACGAGGTCCGATTCGAAGCGGCAAGGCTGCAGGGCAACGACTTTTTTGCGAGCCTGACCTTTCCCGCCGGCAACTCCTTTGCCACCTGGGTGACGGGAGGGTGGGGCGGCGATATTGTCGGCATCTCCAGCATCGACGGATGGGATGCTTCCGACAACGAAACCGAACCTACTTCAACTTCGAGAACGGCCGCTGGTATAACTTCCGCCTCAACGTGACGGAAGATCGCATCAGGCGTGGATCGACGACCAGCCCGTCGTCAATGTCGAGATACGGGGTCGTACCATCAGCCTTCGACCGGGCGATATCAAGCTCTCGGCGCCGTTCGGATTCGCGTCCTACAACAGCACCGGCGCGCTGCGAAAGATCGAGTATCGGCTATACCCGTTGAGTGTCCAGTTCGGCCGGTACTTGCGCTTCAGATACTCGTTCGCCTCCTTCCGAATTGGTTACGCGGCCAGTCGCGCCGTCGTACTCGAGCTTCTTGCCGGCACGATGCGCGACAAGACCCAACAGCATCTGCTCCATCATCGATCCCGCGTAATCGAAGTCGCAATGCGTTTTGCTGCTCGTGCCGTGCACGACGTTGTTGCTCTTCCTTTGCACGCGTCGAGCCACTCACGTTGAAACACGTCGCCGGTGGCGGGTTGTCCGCTCTTCTCGGCTTCACGTATCGGCTCGATGGAGGGATTCGGAAGCCCCAGGCAGCCGGCACCTTTCCATCGACGAACTGAACCACCGCGAATCCGTTGGGTCCGGGTTCCGCGCTTGGCATCGCAGTGAAGCCGGGAGGCCAGGGCTTGCGTGCTTGGCGTTGCGCGGCGGGCCGGCGTCCTTGAGTGACCTGCCCTGTGCCGCCGATCAATGGCAGGAGAGCCCCTTTGTCCCTGCGCTTGTAATACGTGAGATCGCCGTCATCGTTGTTCGGCAGAATCATGCGCGTAGTGAAGTCGGCGACGATGCTGCCTTTCGTGCCTTCGAAGATCGCGCCGTTCGGGATCCTCGACACGTCCATATAGTTCCGCGGCGAAGCCGGCTTCAGTCCGCCTTGATACCAGACCAACGTCACGGGTCCGCGCCAGCTTTGCCGGGTGCTCGAAGCTTGCCTTCAGCTTGACGGGGCAGATGTCCGGATTGTACTTGTCGCTGACATCCTGATCGATTTCGATCGACGATGGCGCGCCGCATCGATTGCGTTCCAGACCAGGTCCATCGTGTGGGCGCCCATGTCGCCCATCTGGCCCACGCCAAAGTCTCGATACATGTTCCAGAACAGGCAGTTCAGCCCATTCGATCCGCCGAAATATTGCGGACTGTACGGGTGGTACGGTGACGGTCCGATCCACTGCTCGTAATGCAGGAACGATGGCGGATTCCCCTCCGCCGCCGGATAGCCGGGCCGCGGAAGTTGGCGGCTGTCCCAACTATGCACCGTCTTGAGCTCGCCAATGGCTCCGTCAAGGATTAGCTCCCGCAACCGTTCGAAGTTGGGGTACGCGTGGCGCTGCGTTCCGTGCTGCGTCGCGACTTTGCTCTTGCGTTTCAGGTAATTCGCGCGCACGGTTCGGACTTCATCCACCGTGATGCCGAGCGGCTTCTCGCAAAAGACGTGCATGTCGCGGTTCAACGCCCAATTGGCGATGAATGCGTGATGGTGATCCGCCGTGCAGATGATCACGGCCTCGACATCCTTCTGGTCGAGGCATTGACGCCAATCCCAATAGGTTTTCGCCTTCGGGAAGATTTGCAGCGCTTCCTTCGTGCGCAGATCGTTGATGTCGCACAATGCGACGACGTTCTCGCCCCTGAGCACGTTGTAGTGCGCCGTGCCCCTGCCCCAGACACCGATGAGCGCAACATTCAACCTGTTGCTCGGAGCATTCTGTCCGCGCAGTGTACCGCTCTTCAGAATGGTCAACCCGGCGCGCGGCCGTTTTCAGCAATTCACGTCTTTGCATTCAGCTATCCTTCGGCTCATATCTTATCCGAGCAAGGGTCTCCTCGGTCTTAGCCGCGGTCTCCATGTACACGCGGTCAAGGAAGTCGAGCAGCAGGCTTTGGCCTCGCCAGAACGGGAACTTCCCAAGTCTCTTCGCGATCGCGGCCGCTGTTCGCTGCGCAGGAGCCGAAGCGCCGACATCGTCAGGCAACGCGCCCACTGCCCAGAACGCCTCGGGATCGGCGGGCAGCGGCTCCGGCGGAAGAACCGGAGCGACAGAGCGCGGCGGCCCGCTGCTCTCGCCGAGCAGCGCCAGAAACTCTCCGCGATCCATGCCGCGCATCCGGAAGATCAGGAACGGATCGCGATCGAACTCCTCGGCGAGCAGGTAATACACGGCCGCGATGTGCTTGCAAGGATCCGCCGAGTCTGGACACGAGCAGTTGGTCCGCAGATCGCGATAGCTCTCCGGGAAGAGCGAGACTCCGCATCCACGGAAGGCATCCTCGATCTCATTCGGCATCTCACCGCCGAGTAGCTTGGACGCGAAAATCGCCTGACCGGCAACGCTTGCTGCGACCTTCGCCCAAACGGCCTCCGGTAACGACTTCACCGCGATCGTGACTGCGTAAGGCGTAGGACGAGAACCTTGTACCGACGCGGAGACCCTGCCCTTCTCTACGTCAACCGCGAGTACCTGGCCCATTCGCGCATAGCGCCGGCCGCGTTGCATTCGTGCACCGAGGCCGAAGCTCTCCAGCACCTCGATCCATCGCTTGGCCCACCAGCTTTCGCCGAACCGGCCCCGCTTCGTCTGGGCCCGAATCCCGCCTCGCGCCGCAATCGGCGACGAAGGCGGGAAGTAGTCATCGAAGTCCTTCCATCGCGGCATCGCTACTCTCCTACGGCTTCCTTGCGCAGTGCGAACAACTCGCGCAACTGCGTGTTCGACATCTCGGTGATCCACCCCTCGCCCGTGCCGACCACCTTACCGGCAACCTCCTTCTTGCTCTCGATCATTTCGTCGATGCGTTCCTCCAGCGTACCGGCACAGACGAACTTGTGAACCTGCACGTTCTTCGTCTGACCGATCCGGAACGCTCGGTCCGTCGCCTGGTTCTCCACCGCTGGATTCCACCACCGGTCGAAGTGGAACACGTGGTTCGCCTGCACGAGATTCAGCCCCGTGCCGCCGGCTTTGAGCGAAAGCAGGAACACCCGCGGTCCGGAAGGATCGGCAAATCTCTCGACCATGGCGTCGCGCCGCTTCTTCGGTGTACCTCCGTGGAGATACAGGAGCTCGATCCCGAAGGTGTCTTGCAGGTGCCGCTCAATCAGATCGCCCATATCCGTGAACTGCGTGAAGATCAGCGACCGGTCTCCCGCATCGAGCGTTTCCTCGATCATCTCGGTTAGCCGGGCGACTTTGCCGCTGCGTCCCTCGATCTTCGAGTTGTCCTTCAGAAACTGCGCCGGGTGATTACACACCTGCTTCAATTTCAGCAACGTCGCGAGGACCACGCCTTTGCGCTCGATCCCGGATGCTGCGTTGATCGCTGCTTCGGCCTCCTTGACTACCGCTTCGTACAGCGATGCCTGCTCCTTTGTCAAATTGCAGAACACCTTCGCCTCGATCTTGTCCGGCAGATCGGCGATGATGCTCTTGTCCGTCTTCAATCGCCGAAGGATGAACGGCGACGTGATGCGACGCAAGCGCTCAGACGCTGTGTGATCCGAGTACACCTGGATCGGAACGAAGAAGCGCTTGCGGAACGTGCTTTCCGAGCCGAGCAGTCCCGGGTTGAGGAACTCCATCAGGCTCCAAAGATCGGCGACGTTGTTCTCTACCGGCGTGCCAGTGAGGGCGATCCGGTAATCCGCCCCGATTGACCGGGCTGCGCGGGCTTGCTTGGTCGCCGCGTTCTTGATGTTCTGCGCCTCATCGAGGATCAAGCCGGCCCAATGCACTTGGGAGAGCGTCTCCGCATCGCGCTGCAGCAAGGCATAACTGGAGAGCACCAGCGCGTGCGCCGCCGCTTCGGATTGGAACACGGTCCCACGTTTACGGCTACTTCCGTGATGAATCATCACAGGTAACTCGGGCGTGAACCTCGCAGCCTCCTTCTGCCAGTTGTTCACCACCGACGTCGGACAGACGAGCAATACTGGTCTGCGCTCTCCGTGCTCCCGTTCACGCTGCAGAAACGCGAGCGTTTGAATCGTCTTGCCTAATCCCATGTCGTCGGCAAGGCAGGCTCCGAGACCCAGGTGGGTCAAGAAGTCGATCCACGAAAACCCGCGAACCTGGTACGCGCGCAACGATGCGTTGAGTCCGGCAGGCTGATCGTGCTCAGTGAACGGCGTCCGCTCCTGCAAGCGCGAGAGCAGATCGCCTATCGGTCCGTCTGCGTCAACACCAGCGATCTCGAGCGGCCCCACCTGCGTATCGACCCCGATCTGTATTCGCATCGCTTCGCGAACCGACATACGCCCGCCCGGGTTGCGCTTCAGATAGTCGATGGCGGCTTCGATCGCCGCTGCATCCACTTCGACCCACTGCCCTCTCACCTTCACCAGGGGCCGCTTCATCTTGGCCAACGCGGCCAACTCGGAGCGCGACATTACCTCGCCGCCGAGCGCGAGTTCCCAGTTGAACTCGATCAGCGATTCGAGCGTCAGGCCCGCCGATGAGGACTTCGAGCCTTTCACTTTCGCGCGCGCCTGCACCCGGGCCTGTGCGCCTCGACCGGTCCACCAGGCCGGAAGCATGACGCCGAAGCCCGCCTGTTCGAGGGCGCCGGCCGTCTCGCGCAGGAACTGGTGAGCGCCGACGCTTGACGTGGTGAATCCGTCGGGAGCGGCCTGCCGCAAGCTCGCCTCGACATTCGGACAGATCGAAGCGGCCTGGCCAAGCGAGACGAGCAGGTACTCTCGTACCTGCGCCGGATCGTGTGCCGAGTGCGTTCGCTTGCGAACGCTTCGGGCTCCATGCCATGGTTGCCGGCAGAAGCAGGCTGGGGTCCTTCGTCCCCTGCAGGAGGTAGTTGACACGCCAGTCATCCATCCCGTCCTGCGGCTCGTGAAGCCGGAACGACAACCGGAACGGCACGGTCGAGGCGACTCTCACCGGACGCTGCCATTCCTCCATCTGACGAGCCAGCGCGTCGAGTTCGGTGACTGTGCCTCTGACGACGGGGTCGTCCGCGGCGAGAGCGTCTTGCCACCGGTCGTGAACACTTTCGTTCCCGAAGACTCGCCGGGGTCCGGTGCTTCGCACGAGGGCATCGATGGTGAAGCCCGTGAACTCCAGCAACACAGTCGGCGCTGGAGTTTGCGGCGGCTCTTCCGCCTCCGCGAACGTCAATGCTCGTGCGGCCGGAGGCATCGCTTTGGCGAAGGCGTCCAGGCGCGCCGCATCCAAGCCGGCGATAACGGGCGTCCATCTCGCCTCGTAGTTATCGTCACGACGGGTCAGACCCGGAAGATACTGCCCGCGGATTGCGAGCCCTGCCGCAAACTTCATTGCCGCAGCCCAATATGCGAGATCGGCCCCGATCAACACTCCGGGTTCAATCAGGCGCTTGCCTAAACAGGAGGCAAGGAAGTCCACCGCTTCGCTGCCTTGCAGCGAGCGTGCGAGGATCTCATGCGGCGCTACGACATGCGCTTTGGGCGCGGGCAACCATGCCCTAGCTTCAACTCGCGGCCCGGCGCCTGCGCCCGACTCGGGCTCCGACCACAGCAGGAGTTGATTATTATGGAACGCAGCGTGAAGTACGATCATCCGGCAGAACTAGCCGTAGTGTAGTTCAGCGCATCCGATTACTCCATTTCGATCGATACGAGGTGCTGCCCACGCGGTAATGCAAGAACCTGATCGGCAAGCAGGACCGGGGCTTCTTCCCGGCCATCGATCTCGATCCGCTTCACTTTACCGTTGAGTATTGCGAGCGCGCGGCTACCGCTTTGATAGGACAGTTCGACGCCTCGTGACGTGGCCGCGGCTGTACGCAGATCGCCATTGAAGTCTCGCACCAGGGCTGGGGATGACGTTGCGGGTTCGATCACGTATGAGCCCTTTGGGAGCCAAACGATCTTGCCGTCCGTCAAGGGCCACGGGCGACCATTGACTTTTGCATTTCCTGGCCATACGACTCCAACGCCGTGGTCGGATTCGACGATGACCTTCTCACCTGAGCGCTCGAATCGCTTCGCCACCGCGCCGGCCGAGGGCAGGAGGCCCCAGTCGGCTTTTGCTATGGAGTTCTCGAAGTAGAGCGCCACCCGGTCGAACGCTTTGGATGCGATCTGTACGAGTTGAAGCAGTTCGACTCCGGTTTGCTGCTTGGTCGGGTAGACGTCCTGATACCGCTCAACGATGTTGATATCGATGGCAAGCTTTTCGCGCCTCGGCGTGAGCTGCGCGTAGCGCCGCGCGATCTCGGAATAGCGTTCGGGTCCGAGATGCCACACGGTCGCAGGGTCTTCGATGAGGAACTGGAAGTCGTGAGCCCCCAACATCGGTAGGACACCCGCGGCGTCCGCGCCGACGAGATCCCTCATCCTGGTGTCGAACCTGTCGTCGACGTGCGTCAGCACGATATCGAGGTTCGGCCGTGTCTTGCGCGCTTTCTCGACCTCGGCGATCCACTGGGACTGCATGCGCCTGACGACACCGGCGCGCCAGTTGAGGAACAGCTTCATGTCCGGCGCGTTGGGCTTGCCCTGGAACAATGTGTGCGGATCGACGCCGGTCAGGGCTTTGTACTCGCTCCGGATATCATCGTTCATCGGCGTGAAGCGCGACGGGTTGGCGACTCCTTCGAGCGACTCGAAGTAGAGTTCCCCGATGTTGACGCCGTCCCAATCGAAGCGCTCAATCAGCACCCGCGTTGCCGCCGACACGGCGCGGAAACAATCCGGGTTCTGGAGGTTCATCAGTTTGCGCCAATCGAGATGCGCGTCCTGAAGAAGCGCCGTTTTCTCGCGCCACTCGGGATGCTGCTGCCAGAATGTTTCACTCACGTGGGGCAATTCCACCCACGCGTATACGAGGATGGCGCGTTTGTGGCAGGCCTCGATCAGACGGCGAAGATAGGCGTCGCGTTCGGCATCGGGCTCGTTGTAGTGCCAGGCCGCCACATGGAGCGCGGCGATTCCCGCTTTGCGCCAGGCGTCCGCGAAGTAATCGAGATCCACGCGATTTCGGTACGACGAATCAAAGAAGGCCCACAGCCTGTTCGATCGTAGAGGAGGCTGCAGACCGAGATCGGATAGCGCCTGAAGCACATACGGGAAGCGTTCGTATCCACGAACTCCAGGTTTGGTCGCGAGCCAGAAAACCGATCCGGCGCCTCGCTTGAGTCCTGCCATTAATGGCGCGCCCGTCCAGCGCTCCTTTGCGAAAATTCGAGCATCGGAGGGGAGTTCGTAAACGGGCAACTCCTGGGCCTTTTCCCAAATGATGCCGAGTTTCGGCGAGCGTGCGTCTGTGACGCTGCGGACGACTACCTTTTTCGATGTCGGCTTGATGCCGAAGCCCTCCGCAACGGCCGACGAGCCTTCGAGAATTCCGACCGCTCCGGCCTGAATTCGCTCGCGCGCAACGGCGGGGGGCAAGTCAGAGGCTTGTCGGAGGGAGAGGCCGACCGCGTCGAACATGCCGGGCCATGCGCCAGGCTCGTCGGTCAAGAGCAACACCGGCTGGGCGGACAGGCAGGATGCGAATACGAGACTAGCGAGAAAACGCATACCAGAGTCCGACCCTCCAATCGGTGTACCGCTTAGGCCGAGGATTGTCCTTCATGATGGTGTAGGCGCCCTGCAGCGCACTCACGGAGAACAGCACCGATTTCGGTGTTCCGGGAACGCGGAAGCGCAAACCGGGACCTTGTTCCGTCGTGTTGGCCCATGCCAGGCGGCGAACGTCGGTCGTCAAGTTCCAGTTCCAATGAATCTGGGTCTGCAGTCCGGCAAGTGTCCATCCGAACTTGTTCTGCGAATACAGCAGGAAGTCGTTATCGAATCGACTGACGAAAACTCCATCGGCTGTTGCTTCGCCGAACAGGCCGCTGCTTTCGGCGCCGATGCCTTTGCCGAACGCGCGCATATACGAGATGCCGCCCCGGTAATCAGGGCCACGGCTGGTCTCGTGCAGATAGCTGAACGAGTAACCGGCTTCGCCCCACAACGTTGCGCCTCGCCAGGGCTGCATCGATATGCCAACCCCGGGGATTGCCGCACTTTCCGAGAGGCCTTGCGGCGTCAGCGAGATGTTCGGGTCATGAATGGTACCGCGTGTATCGCCGGAAAAACGCGTCGACACGTACAGACGAATAGGAAGCGAGCTGAACTTGTACTCCGTTTTCACCTGCGCGTAGGTGAAGACGTCTTTCCATCGCGAGGAGTAGAAAGGGAACATCCACGCGCTGGTGTGAACGCGAGCGAGGCTGGTTCGAAGATTGCGATAGGCGCGGCTGGCATCCCCTGCAATCTTCGGATCCGAGCTACGCCGGGCGAGGCGGAACCAGTCGATCGCCTGCTCGTCGTCCTTGAGCATGTTGTATGCCCAGCCGAGTTTGAGCATGACGTCGAAGTCGACGGGATCATTCTCATGCGCGATCCGAAGGTACTTGACCGCGTCTTTCAGGTACCCCGCGTCGAGGCTGCGGTCAGCCAGGGTTTTGGCTTCATAGGATGTCTGCGACCGCGGTGTTTCCGGCCGCTTGCGCAGCACTTTCGGCATGCGCAGGGCTTCCCGGACGCGATCCACAACGACATCGTCAGACGATTGCAAAGCTCTTTCGAGCAATGGCATCGCGTCGGTGACCTGGTTGCGATTCAGGAGCAGGAAGCCTAGCTGCGCGGTAGAGAGCACATCGGCTTCGTCTTTAGCGACTATGTTTCGGAACTGGACTTCGGCGGCTTCCCGATTTCCCATTTCGAGGAGGAGATAGGCGAGTTCTCGGCGGAGCGAGATATTCGACGGATCGATTTGGAGAGCGTTTTCGAACTCGTAAACGTAGGGATAACGCCCGGGGAGAAGCTCACGGGCAGCTTCGGCCGTGCGGGGCTCAGCGCCGCGAGAAGCCGCAAGTAGCGCGGCGTTCGCCTGGTCGGCTTTGCCTGCGGCTCGCCAGACTTCTCCGAGACGGAGCAGGAGATCCCGCCGTTCGGGCCGGAGGCGCCAGGCTCGTTCGTACTGCTCGGCAGCGGTACGGAGATCGTCTCGCCAGAAGGCCAGACGGGCAAGTTCTTCGTGGCCACTGAAGTTGTCAGGCTGGAGTTCGACGGCGCGACTCCACCGTTGGATGCCTGCAAGGAGTTCGGTGTCGATGTTCTGGAAGGCCCGCTCGGCGGTAGCGTCGCCGGTACGGCGGATGCGGTCGAAGACGCGGCGAGCAGCCGCCTGTTCTTTCGTTTCATGGCATAAAAAGGCGTATTCGAGCGCGACATGCTCATCAGCAGGGTTCAGCTTCATGGCCTCTCCAAATCGATCGCGCGCGAGTTCGTTCTCTCCGATCTTCAAATACGTGTAAGCGAGGTCCTTCAGGATATCCACGCGTTGCGGAGCCAAAGCTGACGCTTCAGAGAAGCGGGCAATGGCGGAATCGTAATCCTTCGCACGAAGCGCCGCATAGGCTTTGTCCAGAGCTGCGTATTCCGGGCCCGCCGCCAGGGCGGCTACTGCGATGAATCCGGCAATGTACCGCCACGCACTCACGGAATTCTAGTGCAGCGAAGGCGGAAGTTGTCTCAACCGGGACAATTCTGAAGTGGTTGGACCGTCGCCGGGTTCAGAGGGGTTCGGAGTAGGTAGGTTTGTCACGATTAACTCCGGTCTTTGTTTGGATTGCGCGGCGCGTTCGGGATTTTGCGAATCGAAGCCAACCGCGGCCGGCATCGGTTCCTGGTCCTCGGGTTGGGAGGGATGTTTGGCACGGATGGCCTGCGTTCGCTCGAGTTGGGCGACAGCGCGGTGATAGGCGCGCTCGATCGTGGTCATATAGCGGCGAATGTTGTCGAACTTCTCGGCGAAGGCGTTGAAGGGGATAACCGCGTCGGCTCCGGCTCCGAGCATGGTGAAATTCTCGGCTTCAAGGAACCGGGCTCGCTGTAGACGCCAGAATGTTTGGGCGATCTCTTCGACAAGGATGGATTCGGCCGTGTTGGCCGGCCGATAGGATTGGCGGAGACCGTCAAGGAGCGCTTCGTAGGCGGCGGGATCCTCGCCCTGAATGACGATTTGCTTCCCGGAGAGGCCGTGACGGGTCGCATTGTATTTTGTAGTCTTCGTATTGTGAGGCCCCGTCGATCTTATGGCGTTGGCGCGGTTGGAGGCGATCTTGCTGGCCGATGGCATGGTTCTTTCCCTGGCAGTGTGAAATGCGAAAAGCGCCCGTAGGCCTGTTGGGCCTCGGGCGCTTTTCTATTCCCCTTGTAGCACACGCGCTTTTGGATGAAGCCGGCGCTGCGGCTGAAGTTATTGATGAAAAAGGCGGATATTTTCCTGTTGAGGCGTTGAATGGGTCCGCGTGAGATCTCGCGGCAGCGAGTCGGCGATCCACTCGCTGTCCTTTCGGGTGAGCGGCCCGTTGCCGGCAAGGCCGTTCAAGATATCATGGTCCCCTGAAAATTACTCGAATCGAATCCTACGTACTCCTCGATCCCGGCTTCGACCGACAGGCATGCTCGTCGGCGCAGGACGATATCGTCGTGCTCATTCACACAGACGAAGGCATCACCGGGATTGGCGAAGTCGACACGAACCCCTGGGTCGCGCAGGCTATGATCCACGCCCGCGGCACTCATGTCCTTGGCCTCGGACTTGAAGAAATGTTGCTTGGCGAAGATCCCATGCAGCCCGAAGCGCTTTGGGACAAACTCTACACGGGCAGTTTAATGACGGGCCGCAGGGGGCTCGGAATCTGTGCCATGGGCGCGCTCGATATGGCGCTGTGGGACATCAAAGGCAAGGCACTTGGCATGCCGTGCTGGAAGCTGCTCGGTGGCGCGACGAAGCCGTTCATCACGCCGTACGCGTCGTTACTACCCACTGGCCGAACGGTGGCAGAGTATCGCAACTCGCTCGCCGCCAAGGCTCGCGAAGCCGTACGATGCGGGTTTACCGCCGGCAAGATGGAGGTCTGTGTCAAAGGCCCATACGCGCACAACCAGCTCAACGCGCCCGATAGCGCAATCATCGAAATCGTCGCCGCCTGCCGCGAAGCAGTGGGCCGGGATTTCGTGATGATGGTCGACGTCTGCTACTGTTGGACCGACGCTAAACAAGCGCTCCGGGCCCTCCAGCAGCTCGAGCCCTACGACATCTTCTTCATGGAGACTCCGTTGCAGCTCGATGACCTTGACGGCTACGCATTCCTGCACGATCATTCGCCGATACGCATTGCCGCGGGCGAGTTGCAGAATGGCCGCTTCGAGTTTCTCGACCTGATGGACCGCGGCAAAGTGGATGTCGCCCAGCCTGACGTCGGCCGCGTCGGCGGTCTGACCGAGGCGCGCCGCGTTTGCCAGCTCAGCAGGGGACCGTGGCCGATTGATCGTGCCGCACTGCTGGAAAACCGGCATCGGCATCGCCGCTACGGCCCACCTGTCCGCCATCACTGCGCATTGTCCCTACATCGAGTTTCTTCCAGCATCGCTATCGGAGGCGCCGTTGCGCCGCGAGCTGGTGATAGAAGAACTCGAGCTGACGACGGATGGGCGCGTGCCGCTGCCAAAGCGTCCCGGGCTCGGCTTCGATCTCAACTGGGACGCAATGAACAAATACATCGTGGGTCACCATTCATGACAGCTACCCAAGTTTGGATTGCCGCGCTGATGTTCGCGCTGAGCGTCATCAACTACTTCGACCGCACGATCTTGTCGATCGCCGCTCCGGGGATCATGAAGGAGTTCTCGCTATCGCCAACCTCGATGGGCGCTGTCTTCTCGGCTTTCCTGATCAGCTATACCCTTCTCATGACGCCCGGCGGACGCTGGTCGGATCGGTTCGGTCCGCGCAACATGCTGGCCATCACGGCGCTCGGCTCAGGGCTTCTTACGGCGCTCGTGCCCTTAGGCGGCACGCCCGGACTGGGTTCCCTGATCGGGGTGATTCCGGGGCTCTTTATCGTCCGCCTCGGCTTCGGCATCTTCACCGCGCCGCTCTACCCGGCCGCGGCTCGAATGAACGCAATCACGATGCCTCCTCTGCAGCGCGCGCGAGTGCTCGGGTTTGTAAACGCCGGCGCGGGTTTCGGCGGCGCGGTTTCGCCGATCCTCTTTTCAGCGATGCTCGCCCGCTTTGACTGGCGTCTGTCATTTGTGATGGCAGGCCTGGCAGCGGTGCTGCTTGGCATACTTTGGCTTGCTACCGTGCCGGATCGTCCTGTAGAGACACGAGCCACACAACGCCCACAGTGGGCGGTGCTGCTTAGGAACCCAAGCATGCGCTGGCTGATCGCGGGGTTCGCCGCGCTCGATTACTACGAGTACATCTTCTTTTACTGGCTTTATTACTATCTCGGCGAAGTCAGAAAACTCTCGGCCGACGACGCAGCTTTCTACACGACGATGCCGTTTCTCGCGTGGGTCGTGATGATGCCCCTGGGCGGCTGGCTTGCCGATCGCCTCGTCGCGCGCCGCGGCATCAGACAGGGATTGCGATGGGTCGCGGTGGGTGCGCTGCTCATCTCGGTATTGGGGCTCGCCGCAGCGCTCAACGTCCCCGACATCAATTCTCTAGTGGCGTTGCTTTCGCTGTCCTTTGGCTGCGCCGCGATTGCCGATGTCGTGTTTTGGGCCGCCGTGATCAGCCTGGCCGGCGCGCAAGCAGGCGCCGCCGGCGGACTCATGAACACTGGCGGCAATTTTGGCGGAGCGATCGCCCCGTTTCTGACGCCTCTCATCGCGAGCCACTACGGATGGTCTGCCGGCCTCTCCGTAGGCGCGTTCGTCGCCTTGATAGGCGTGGTCGCCTGGTTGCGGATCGATCCCACGCCGTTACCTGCACTCGCTACGGCGCCGACCCCATCGGTAACGGGTCCGGTTGTTCCTGTAACGCCCGGACCATAGATGGGCGGTCCGCAGTGAGAGAACCCGGGGACGTCCTGTGCTGCGGCGATTGAAAGGTCAACAATGCTACCTGATAAGTTCAGGCGATGACACGGCGCGAGTTTGTTGCAGCGACGGGCGCCGCGGTCATAGCTAAAGCCGCGCAGCCTGTCCTTCGGCACGTTCTGCCGGCGGCTACTCACCAGCGTTTCCTACTGAAGGTGTCGTTTGAAACCGCGGTACAAAGCACTCCCGTGTCGCGCGTCGGGAACCGTTACTAGCCCGTCGGTTTGACAGCCATGTTTGCGCAAGTTATAACCAAATCAGATGGAACTTCGTCCTTTACACGATCGTGTTCTCGTGAAGCGTCTCGAAGAATCCGAATCGATGGTAGGTAGCATCGTGATTCCGGATTCGGCTAAGGAGAAGCCGCAGCAGGCCGAAGTTGTCGCAGTTGGAAGCGGCCGCAGGCTCGAATCGGGAGAACGGGCCGAGATGGAACTGAAACCAGGCGATCGTATTCTATTTGGCAAATATGCCGGTTCAGACATCAAGATCGGCTCCGATCAGTACCTGATTCTTCGGGAAGACGAAATCCTCGCAGTGCTCAGCTAAACGTTTGATAAGCTGGGTGTATAAACCAAGTTCATCAGGAGTAGTGTATCCATGCTTCGTACCAGCGTTTTGTTGCTGGGGCTTGCCTTTGGCGCGTTTGCCCAATTAAAGGTGGCCATCATCAATTCCCAGGCCGCCGTGATCGAAACGGCCGAGATCAAGAAAGCCCAGACCGAACTGGAGGCGAAGTATAAACCTCGCCAAACCCAAATCGAGACCCTGCAGAAGGAAATCGCAGCCCTACAGCAGCAGCTTCAAGCGGGGCAGGGCAAGCTAACGCCGCAGGCGGAACAGGACATCCAGATTCGCGGCCAGCGGAAACAGCGTGAATTGCAGCGGCTCGGAGAAGATTTGCAGGGTGAAGTGGACCGCGAGCGTCAGGAAATCCTGGGTCGCAGCGGCCAGCGCATGCAGGATGTCGTGAAGAAAATGGCCGAAGAACGCGGCTTAGATGTAGTGATCGACGTGAGCAACACGATCTATTACAAACCGGCGCTCGAGATCACCAAGGAAGCCACAGTCGCCTACGATAAGGCCTATCCTGCAAAATAGTGCAATATGGCGAGCTATCTGGAAGATTACGGCGAGGCGCAGGCGCGGCGGTCCCGTAAGCTCCGATGGCTCATCCTGACTCCGCTAATCGTCGTTGCAATTGTAACCTTCCTTTACTTCAAACTTCGTGATTATCGGGAATACCGGCGCGCCATCCAATTCCTCGAACTCCTGCAAAAGAAAGACTACAAGGGCGCATACGCCTTGTGGGGGTGCACGGACGAGAAGCCGTGCCCCCAATACGCTTTTGACAAATTTATGGAGGATTGGGGCCCGGCGGGCCAGCTAAAGAATCCGGAACAGGCTCGGATCGCCGACACGAAGGGATGCAAAAGCGGAGTTATCAACTTCGTTCGTGCGCCTGGGATGGAGGACATCCAGCTTTGGGTAGATCGGCGAACCAAAGAGATCGGTTTCGCCCCCTGGAGATTAAAACAGGTCCCGCCGGGACTGCGCACCCAGCTTGCCTCGTGGATGTGGGACATCACCCAAAACTGCGATCCGTTGATCGGCCCCTGATCGTGGACGATCGCACCTGAAGAAGTCTCCGCTCCCTCGCGTCGGGTGCGAGAGAGCGGAGTTGCTATCGACAACGTTAAATAATTGTCCGATCGTAGACGCGTGCACGCCGGCGACGCTCGGCTTCGTCGAGGCGGCGTCCGTCATCGCGCAGTTCGCGACCCTCTTCCTTCATCTTGTTTCCGGTTCCACGAACGGCATCTTTAATGTCTCGACCCCATTCGCGCATCTTGTCATCCGCAACCCACCCGTCGCCGTCCTTGTCTCGAGGATCTCTCATCGATGGATCGGACGTCGTCCGCGTGGATTCGATGTTCGTCGCGTCTCCGGACGCAAACGAACCGTAGCCGCGATCATGTTCGCGGTCCCGACCCAGGTCCTTCACGTCTTCTTTCATCTCATGCGCGGCGCCGCTGATCTTCCGACCTGCGCGTTCCGCGCCTTCCTTGATGTCTCGTCCCATTTCGCGAGCGCCACGACTTGCGCTATGGGTCGCATCCCGAATCTTGTCATCTGCAACGAAGCCGTCTTTGTCGCGATCGCGGGGATCGCTGGATAAGTCGCTTCCAGAGACTCGCCCGGACGGCTGCCCGGCATAACCGCTAGCGGTACCGCCCGTCAGGCCGGCGCCAGTCATTCCGGTAGTTCCTATCGTGCTGCGGTCCTCGCGCTCATCGTAAGCAGTGGGAAGGGCTTCACTGCCGATGCCGCCGACCTGGCCGGAAACGGCCGGATCTTTTCCAGCGCGATAGTAGCTGCGCTCCGTGCGGAGTTC
This sequence comes from Bryobacteraceae bacterium, assembly GCA_963825845.1. Taxonomy (GTDB): domain Bacteria; phylum Acidobacteriota; class Terriglobia; order Bryobacterales; family Bryobacteraceae; genus DASQDN01. The sequence goes on from CAWGVL010000014.1 coordinate 73,517, forward strand.
CTCGCTGCTGTACGGCTGAGCCGAATCGTTCCAACCACCCCAACCGCGGTTACGCCAATTCTGGACACGGTCATCTACGTCGACTGCATCGTGACGATCGAAAACATCACAAACGCGATCGGTTTGAGTGTTGTCTGCCTTCACGGTCACCAGCACGTCGCCGCGCCGTACGCCTTCCGCGTAGTATTTCGCATCCTCCTCGGGAATACCGGACTCGGTCAGAGCGCCGATCAGACCGCCGGCGGCGGCTCCTATGCCTGCTCCGGTCAATGCCGCCGCGATCGGGCCGGCAGCCAGAATTGGGCCGATAACGGGAATCGTGAGCGCCCCTGCCGCGCTCAACAGCAATCCACCGACGCCGCCGATTGCAGCGCCGATCCCGGCATCCGCGATGACGTCCGACGCCTTATCGCGGTCGTCCATCGTGTCGTAGCCTGTGGCATTCTTGTTTGCGACAACGCTGATGTCGTCACGCGAAATTCCCTGCGTTTCCAACTCACTCACGGCGGCATTGGCGTCCTGAACCGAGTTGAACACTCCGACGATGGTTTTTGTTTGATTTGCGATAGCCACTTGGAATTCTCCTTAAACGTTGTAGATTTACAAATCTCTCCACGGAGTTGCTAGCACGCAGGCAACCATGCGAATTTTGTAGAAGGTAAACGGTTTCTGCCGAGGCAATGTCTACTCTATCCGGCAGAAATTACCATGGGAGAGAATGCGCTACAGAACCTTAGGCGAGACCGGACTTCGTGTCTCCGAAATCGGATTCGGAGCGGCCCCGCTCGGCGATGAGTACGGTCAAGCTGACCCGCAGGAAATGACTCGTGCACTGCACTTCGCCATCGACAACGGAATCAACTTCATCGATATTGCGCCCTTCTACGGACGGACCCTCGCGGAAGCCCGACTCGGCGAGATGCTCGAGGGGCGACGGAACGAAATTGTTCTCGCCACGAAATGCGCTCGATATGATACCGACGGCTTTGACTTTTCGGCCGCAGGTGTAAGGCGGATGGCCGATGAATCGTTGCGCCGGCTGAAGACGGACTATCTCGACATCCTGCACGTCCACGACGTCGAGTTCGGTTGTAAGCGACAGATTGTCGATGAGACTATCCCGGCTCTGAGAAAGCTCCAGCAGCAAGGGAAAGTGCGATTCGTCGGCATCACAGGTCTTGCCTTGAAGATGCTTCGTGAGATCGCGGCCGACGTTCCTGTCGATTGCATCCTTTCCTACTGCCGGTATACGCTGCTGAATCGCGACTTAGACCGTGAGGTTACTCCATTCGCTCGACAGCGGAACATCGGCCTGCTGAGCGCGTCCCCATTACATATGCGGTTGCTTTCGGACACAGGTGCTCCGCTGTGGCATCCGGCGCCCCAGGAGGTGAAGGACGCTGCGCGCAAGGTAGTCGAGTTGTGCCATTCCCGCGGGACGAGCGCTCCAACTCTCGCCGTGCAGTTCGCCGTCCGGCACCCCTATGTCAGTACGACCTTCGTCGGTCTCTCCAGCGTGGAAGAGACACGCCATACCTTGCAAGCGATTTCTGAGCAGCCGGATCCGGAGTTGTTGCGCGAGATTGAATCGATCGTGGCTCCAGTGCAGGGCAAGATGTGGATTACGGGATTTGCTGAGAATCACTGAAAGCGTATGTCCAGCACTCATTTGAAGATCACGGACGAACTTGCGGCATACATCAGGCAGTCCTCGCTGCGCGAGCCGGAAATTCTCGCGAAACTACGGGAGGAAACCGCTGCGCTGCCTCTTGGCTCAATGCAGATTACTCCGGAGCAGGGACAGTTCATGTCGATGCTGGTACGGATGTTGAATGCGAGGAACACGATCGAGGTCGGCGTGTTCACCGGCTACAGTTCCATCTGCGTGGCGGACGCGCTGCCTTTGGACGGAAAGCTGGTTGCATGCGACACAAGCGAAGAGTACACGAGCATCGCGCGCCGGTATTGGAGGGAGGCAGGTGTCGAGGACAGGATCGATTTACGGATCGGCCCGGCCGTGGCGACCCTAGATCAGATGATCTCCTCCGGCCGTCAGGGACAGTTCGACTTCGCTTTCATCGATGCGGATAAGGCCAATTATGGCGGCTATTATGAGCGTCTCCTGATCCTGGTTCGTACTGGTGGTGTCATCGCAATCGACAATGTGCTCTGGCACGGGCGAGTTGTCGATACTACGGTAACCGATGAAGATACTCAGGCGATTCGGACGCTGAATGCCCACATTGCGGCGGACGAGCGTGTGTGGGTGTCGATGCTTGGAATCGGGGATGGTTTGACCCTGGCGCTGAAACGTCCAGCAGCTTGAGAACCTGACTACGCGATTTCATTCGCCGACGCGATAGCGTCATGCACCCTGCTGAGCAGAGTGGCGGGTTGGAAGGGCTTATCGAGGAAGGTTGCGCCGAGTTCGGAGATACCACGCTGTACGATGTCCCCTTCGACGTATCCCGTCATGAAGAGAACTTCGAGGTCCGGATTGCGCTCGAGAGCTTTTCGGGCCAGGTCGAACCCGCTCAGTCCGGGAAGCAGCATGTCCGTTAACAATAGGTCGATGTTCTGGCTTCCGGCTTCGGCGATTTCCAGACCCCTCCGCGCCATTACGAGCCTCCAGTACTCATAGCCGTTCGTGGTAAGCAGCATCCGGACGAACCCCCGAACCTGTCGTCATCCTCAACCAACAACACTTTGCCCTTGGAGCCCTGGTCCATATAGCGCTCGGACGCGCAAACCCTGAAACCATTTCAAAAAAAATAAGCCTCGTACCCATCTGGAGACAGCAGGAATGCGAACGTTGGAAAACAAACGTGTCGGGAGACGGTTGCCGGTCGGAGCGGAACCAGTTGGCGAAGACGGAGTACATTTTCGCGTCTGGGCGCCGCTACGAACGTCGGTGCATGTTTACTGGGAGACCGGCGGATTCACTCGAAGCCGAACAGGAGAATGGTTACTTCTCCGGCATGGCGCCACAGGCCCGCCCGGGAATGACCTACGGTACGTCTGGATGGCGGAGACGCATTTCCCGACCCGCATCCAGATATCAGCCGAGGGCCCCCACGGTCCTTCCCAGGTCGTCGATCCTACGGAGTTCAACTGGACGGATCCACAGTGGACCGGAGCGGAATCGCCGGGCAGGTCATTATGAATGCACGTCGGCACCTTCACTCCGCGAAGGAACATGGGAGGAGCGACCCGAGAACTACAGCATCTTGCGGAGACCGGGATAACTGTCATCGAACTTATGCCAGTCGCGGATTTCGGCGGCGAGTTTCGGCTGGGGGTATGACGGCGTAGACTGGTTCGCGCCATGCCATCTATACGGCTCGCCTGATGACCTGCGGAGATTTGTCGATACAGCGCAGTCGCTCGGGATCGCCGTCATCCTGGACGTCGTATACAACCACTTCGGTCCTGACGGAAACTACATCGGGCAATTCTCACCGCATTACTTCACGCACAAGCACACCACCGATTGGGGTGATGCCATCAACTACGACGGCGAGAATTCCGCGGCCGTTCGCGAGTTCGTCGAATCCAATGCGGCCTACTGGATTGACGAGTATCATCTCGACGGCCTCCGGCTGGATGCTACTCAAAACATCTACGACGATTCAAAAGAACACATATTGACGGCTATCTCGGACGCCGTCCGAAGAGCCGCCGGAAAACGGAAGACGATCGTCGTCGCGGAAAACGAACCACAGGATGTCCGGCTGATCGACCCGCCTTCGCGCGGCGGCTACGGAATCGACGGGCTCTGGAACGATGACCTGCACCACAGCGCCGTCGTCGCGGTCACCGGCCGTAATGAGGCGTACTACACGGATTACCTGGGCAAGCCGCAAGAGTTTGTATCGGCAATGAAGTATGGCTATCTGTATCAGGGACAGTGGTACAAATGGCAAAAGCAGAGGCGTGGGACGGCATCGCTCGATGTGCCCCAGAGCGCATTTGTCACTTACGTTGAGAACCATGATCAGGTTGCAAACTCGGCTCGCGGTCTTCGGCTCCACCAGATGACATCGCCGGGCATTTACCGGGCGATCACAGCATTGATGCTGCTGGGCACAGGTACCCCGATGCTGTTTCAAGGACAAGAATTTGGGTCCACAGCGCCGTTCCTGTACTTCGCCGACGTGCCGGAAGGCCTCCTTCCCCTGGTGCGTGACGGACGGAAGGAGTTTATGTCGCAGTGGCGTACCCTGCACAACCAGTCGATGCTCGATGCGCTGGCCGACCCGTGCTCGCGTGAAACATTCGAGCGATGCAAACTCGACCACTCCGAACGGGAACGGAACTCAGCGAGCTATCGCTTTCATCGTGACCTGATCCGGCTGAGGCTCTCTGACCCGGTTCTCGGCCAAACGGGCCGGTGCAAAGTCGACGGCGCCATTCTTTCTTCCCATGCATTCTTGCTTCGCTACTTCGGTCCTGAGGGGGACGATCGGCTTCTTCTCGTGAATCTCGGCCGGGATCTGCCATTAAGTCCCGCGCCGGAACCCTTGCTGGCTCCGCCTGCGGATAGATGCTGGGGGACTTTGCTCTCGACCGAATCGCCGGAGTACGGAGGAGCGGGAGCAGTTGCGTACGAAGAAAATGCCGACGAGTGGACGGCTCACGGGGCAAGCTGCAGTCCTGCTCGCTTCCTGCACAGCCGATTGCAATTCAAACGACTCCAAGGAGAACTCTGATTAATGGGTGACCTCACCAGAACGGTACCCTGGCCCGGACGAGCGGATGAGTCTGCTCAGCTAGATCGTGAGTGGATCGTTACCAACGGTCTCGGCGGATATGCCGCGGGCACGGTAGCAGGATTGATCACGCGCCGTTTCCACGGGGTATTGATCGCAGCGCTTCCTTCCCCTTTCGGCCGCTGGATGATGCTCAACGATCTTACAGAGCACGTCGTGTTCGGGGACGGGCGAGTCATTCAGATGAATGGCGAAGATCGCGTCAATCCCACACTGCGCGCGCATGCAGCCGATTATCTGCGAGAGTTTCGTCTCGAATGCGGGTTGCCCGTATGGATCTACGAGGTGGACGGCATCACCATAGAGAAGCGCATCTTCCTGCCGCACCGCCAAAATACCGTCGCCTTGAACTATCACCTGCTTTCGGGCTCGGAAACCGTCCGTCTCGAGTTGCGGCCGTCGATGAACTTCCGTCCGCATGAAGGGGTGCTGAAGACAATTCTCGACGAACCATACAAGCTGCAAGTCGACGGCGAGCAGTATGAGTTCTGGAGCGGCAATACACACCTGCCGCCACTGAAGATGCTGATCTTCGGTAAGGATGCGGCGTTCACGTTCGATCGGCACTATACGAAGGAACTGCTGTACCGCATCGAGGAAAGCCGCGGCTATGAAGCTCGCGGCGATATGTGGAGCCCCGGGTTCTTTCATCTGCAACTCGATCCCGGCAATCCTGCGAGCCTGGTGGCCTCGACGGAGCGCTGGGAGGTGATGCGCGCAATTCCGCCCGGCGAGATGCTGAGTATCGAGCGGGAGAGGCGAAATTCACTGCTTCGGCGTGCGCATCCGGCGGCGCAGAAGGGACTCGGCGGCGGAACTCGTTCTGGCCGCCGATCAGTTCGTAATCACTCCTACGGGACGAGTCCAAGACCTCGCGCGAGCTCAGGCGGCAGGCGACTCCGTCCGTACCGTGATCGCGGGATACCACTGGTTCACGGACTGGGGCCGTGACACCATGATCAGCCTGGAAGGACTGACGCTGACCACCGGACGGCACGAGGAAGCCGGTTGGATCCTCCGCACCTTCGCGTATTACGTCCGCAATGGCTTAATCCCAAACATGTTCCCTGAAGGCGAGAATCAGGGTCTGTACCACACGGCTGACGCAACGCTATGGTTCTTTCATGCGATTGACCGTTATATCGACGTGACGAATGACCGGTACACGTTGCGGTCAATCATGCCGAAGCTTGTCGAGATCATCTCCTGTCATCTCACAGGCACACGATTCGGAATCGGGGTCGATCCTTCCGATGGGCTGCTTCAGCAGGGCGCTCCCGGGTATCAGCTCACCTGGATGGACGCTAAGGTGGATGACTGGGTTGTCACTCCGCGGCGCGGAAAGGCGGTGGAGATCAATGCCCTCTGGTATAACGCCCTCAAGCTCATGGAAGCCTGGCTGCAATACACGCCATACGAGGGTATGACACCTGAGAACCTCGGCGAACACGCCGAGCGCGTACGAGCTTCGTTCAACGAACGATTCTGGTATGAGGAGGGGGCAATACCTATATGACGTGGTCGATACCGAAGCCGGGGGAAACGATGCCGCCTGCCGGCCCAATCAGTTGCTCGCCATCTCACTCAAGCACCCCGTACTGGACCAGTCCCGCTGGGACCGCATCGTGGCCGTTGCGCAAGAGCAGTTGCTAACACCCGTGGGCTTGCGATCACTTGCTCCCGGGCATCCTGATTACAAGAGCCGCTACGACGGGGACTTGCGCTCGCGTGACGCCGCCTATCATCAGGGCACAGTGTGGGCTTGGCTGATCGGACCATTTGTCGACGCGTGGCTGAAGGTGCATCCCGAAGACAGGACCGCGGCTCGGAGGTTCGTGGAAGGATTCAATAAACACCTGGACGAAGGAGCTATTGGCAGCATCAGTGAAATCTTCGACGCCGAAAAACCCTATCGTCAAAGGGGATGCGTAGCGCAGGCCTGGAGTGTCGCAGAAGTACTGCGATGCTTCGTCAAGACGGCGGATTGAACAGCGGTAACTGCGGCTCTTGCAGCCAATGCTCGGGCTGGTAGTGATCCGGTTTTTGAGTCAACCCGTAGCGTTCGCGAACCTCGCGAAGTCGCTCGGCGATCTTCTCGGGGTAGTGGCCGTCGAGGAATGCCCGGCCGGAGTATCGCTCCCGATACCGACGCAGCAGCGAAGGAAAGCTCTCTTCGAGAAATGGGAAGAATGCCTTTTGAGCGCAGGGCTTCAGGAACAGCACGCCGCCCATGAGGTAAATCGCGCCGGCCTGCTTTGCCGCCCGCGCCACTTCGGAAAGGTTCGCATGAGAGTCGTTGATCAGCGGCATTAGCGGACTGCACAAGACAACGGCGCGAATACCTCTGCTGGTCAGACGCGCGATCGCGTCTAATCGCAAGGCCGGCCGGGGAGCATAAGGTTCGAGTTGCCGTGCCAGCCGCTCGTTTGTGGTCGTCACCGTAATGAAGACGTGCAGCGTGTTCTGCCTGCAGATGATTTCCAGCAGGTCGATATCACGGGCGAACAGGTCGGATTTTGTTGTGATGCTCAGGGTACGCCCGCGCTCTCCTGCGAAAATCGACAGGATACTCCTCGTGACCTGAAATCTGCGTTCGGCTGGTTGGTATGGATCCGTTGCAGTTCCCAGGCAGATGCCCTCGCCCTTCGGAATGCGGCTAAGTTCGCGCCGAAAATCCTCGGGATTGAAGGCCTTGACAAAGATCTCGCGTTCGAACTGCTCCGTATCCCGAAGTTCCATGAACTCGTGCGTGTATCGCGCGTAACAGTACTTGCAACCGAACTCGCACCCGCGATACGGGTTGATTGTCCAATCGAATGGCATCTTACGCCCGCTGGCGCGGCCGATGAAGCGGCGGGTCGGGATCTCGCGATATTCCACGCGTCGCTTCGATGCGAGTGGCGTACTCTCGGCTGCGAGTTTGGCGATGCCGATCAGGTTGTTCGCTGGGGCAAGCTCCGGGAACAGCATGGGAATATATTCGCCTTTTATTCGCCCAGCGTCAAGCGGCGTCTTCGCTTTTTCTTCGCGGTCATGTAGAGTTTCTCTCTTGTGACATCCAAGAAGCACCCGCCTAACAGAAATCGACCGAGGAGTTTTTCGAAGCTCGAGTCACTGTTTAACGAAAGAACGATATGTACGCGGCTGCGCAACAAGCGGCCCATTGCGGCGCGGACCATCGATTGGTTCGTCGAAGGCGCGCCCCGTCCGGAGGTGTCGATATAGACTTTGAGCGGCATGTGGCCGACATCATGGCGGTAACGTCTCTCACCCAAGCGAGAGCGTAGATGGCGACGTCGCTCGAGCGGGCAAGGCAGTTATTTGGATCGCAGACGGCCGAGGCTTTGGCGAGACCGCTCCCGGCACGCTCCATGGATAGGAGGTCAGCCGGTGTATGGGGTCATCTCTGGAATCGTGGAGCACACGGCTCATCATGGTGGCGCACTGACTGTTTACTGGCGGTCTACTCGGGAAAACGCCGTTGAAGCCCTACTTCGAATAACCGGCTACGCGCGGTAAGCTGGTGCGTGTTTGTCCTGGCGTTGCTCTTCTGGCAAACGGCTTCGTTCGATGTCAGCAAGATTGACGTAAACGGATTGCAGCGATTGAAGGCGGCCGATGTGCTGACTTCGATCGCCATGAAGGAAGGCAGTAGGGCCGGCAAGGCGGAGTTCGATGCCGCCTGCCGGCGGTTGATGGAAATCGGACTCTTTGCGGGCTGCAACTGGAAATATGTTCCGGTATCGCAAACAGCCATCGCTCTGACCATCGAACTTATGGAAGCTCCTGCGGAACAAACGGTCCGGCTTCGTGTGCCTGGAGCCAGCGACACCGAAGTGTGGAGCTGGCTTCGAACGAATGAGCCTCTGGCGCAATCGAAGATGCCGGTGTCAGACGATGCCGTCCAATTCTACGCCGCGGCCGTACAGCGCTACCTGAAAAGGAAGGTTATTCCATCAATCGACACCAACCTGGAAACCAAAGAGACAACACTCGTCTTTCGTCCGGCCGATGCACCCGGCATCGTTTCCGTCAAATTCGATGGCGCACAGACAATCACCCCGGCAACTTTGGAAACAAGACTGGGGCCTGTGGCGAAGGGCACGCCCTCCACCGAGTACGATGTCAAGCAGCTCCTCGACGAGAACATCCGTCCTATGTACGAGGAACTCGGCCGCCTGGAGGTGAGTTTTCCAACGATCAAGGCAGGCGCTGCCGAGGTGACTGTTCAAGTGACGGAGGGGCCAGTCTACAAGATCGGCAAAGTGACTGCGACCGGCATCCCTGCGCCGCCTGAGCTGCCCGTGGGAGAACTAGCCAACTGGCGCAAGATCACGCGAGCATTTGAGGCTGAGGCGCGCGCGATGCGGAATGACGGCTATCTGGAGGTGAAGTACACCCTGAAAAAGAACCTGAACCAGAGTGAAGCCACGGTCGATGTAGCTGCGGAGTTTTCTCGCGGACCGCAGTTCACGTTCGGAACATTAAAGCTCGATGGATTGAATGCTGCGGAGGAATCGGCAGTACGGTCCGTGTGGACGCTGAAAAGTGATGCACCGATGAATGAAGCCTATGTGGACGATTTCATCAAAGCGGCATTCCGCAAACTCGGGAACGAATTCTCAGGAGTGGCGAACCAGATGGAACCGCGTGAACACAATGTCGTCGACGTGGTGATCACGTTTCGCAAAAGATGACGTGTCACATAGTGGCTATGCGCGAAATCGCTGTGTTCTCGTTTTTTTCTGCGCCGGACTTCTTCCGGATCATCGAAAACCACCGACGCTGGTGCGGGGCGCCTGGATTGTTCGCCAAAATGACTGCGAGCCGTTGTGTGCGATCCGTGCTGCATTCGGCCGCAGGTTCGGCGTGGCGCTCCACCTCGGCGGCGGTGATCAAGATCGCGCTGCCGACGCGGAATTCTTCCAGCCGCGCTTCGCCGCCGCATGCCAGCGTTATTCCCGGACCGCGATGAGCAGTAATCGTTTCGCCCCCAGCCTCGAAGAGGTAGCTGCGCACACTGCGTTCTCACGCGGCAGGTCGACCACCGTAGCCTCGACCGGGCCTGTATACGCGAAGTCCGCTCAATCAGCGAGCGATCAACCGCATGTCGATCCCTCAAATCCCGAAGAAGCGCGGGACTGAGCAGCAGATCTCGCGCCGCGGCAGGATCGTCAGCGATCACTGCTTCAGTAGATTGGCCGTTCCCGGAATGCTGCGTCGGAGGCGGCGCTACGGCGCGCAGTGTTGCTGCTCAGCTCGCTGAGGATCTGCTGATTAAATCGCGAATTCGATCGATATCTGTCGCAAAGACAAAAAGAGGGGATAGTAGCGCTGCGAGCGGCGCGCAAAGGATCTGACGCAAACTGAGGCTTCCAAGTGAGCAATTTTAGCCCACGAAGCCAAGCGTGAGTGCATCAATAACCTTACTACGTAAGTAGCATTCCTACTACAACCTTATGTGCAGAGATTGCGCTTTAGCGCATAAGAATCATCTGATAAGGCACATATTCCTGGGAATACTACGACAATCGCGACCTCACCCGCTCGCTCAAAACCTTGCCATCGACGTGCTTTCCTGCAAGCTTTGCCTGCGCTGCCTTCATCACCTTGCCCATTTCTTTCGCAGATGTAGCACCGGATTCTGCGATCGCCTCCGAGACGGCTCGTTCCAACTCCTCCTCGCTAGGCGCCGCAGGCAGGTAAGTCTCGATCATGGCCAACTCGGATTCTTCCTTCGTGGCTAGTTCTTCACGACCGCCTTTGCGGAACATGTCGGCTGCTTCGCGACGCTGCTTGATGAGCATGCTCAGAATCTGCATCTCGGTCGGCTCATCGAGAGGCTTCATACTGTCGACCTCGTGCTTCTTCAACGCCGTTTTCATCATGCGCAAGGTGCCCAGCCGAGCTTCATCCTTCGCCTTCATTGCGACGACCATCTCGGTCTGCAAACGTTCGAGTAGAGCCATACCGTCTGATATTCTAATGGATTACCGGTTCCAAATCCCATGCACATCAAGAAACAACGCTTACTAACACCGGGTCCGACCCCTCTTCTCCCCAAGGCACTCCACGCCATGATGGAGTCGGACGTTCATCACCGCACGGAAGCGTTCCGCAAGATCTACACTGCCGTGCTCGCGGACTTAAAAGAGGTTTTCAACACGAAAAGCGACGTTCTTTCGCTGGTCGCATCCGGGACCGGAGCAATGGAAGCGTCGGTCTCAAATTTCTTCTCGCGTGGGGACAAGGTGATCGTCTGCTCGGCCGGTAAGTTCGGCGAGCGCTGGGCGGAGATTGCGAAAGCGTACGGTCTCGACGCGACTGTACTTACGGCGGAATATGGGGACGTCGTCAGCGCCGACCAGGTCGCCGACACGTTGAAGAAAGACAGCGGCTACAAAGGTGTTTTCGTTCAGGCCTCGGAAACATCTACGGGCGCGGCTCACGACGTCCAGGGCATGGCATCAGCGATCAGGAAAACCGATGCCCTGTTCGTTGTCGACGCCATTACCGGCCTCGGCACTCAGCCCCTCGATATCGACGGTTGGGGCTTGGATGTGGTCGTCGGCGGCTCGCAGAAGTCGTTCATGATTCCTCCGGGTCTTGCGTTCCTTTCGGCCAGTGACAAAGCCTGGTCCCGCGCCGATTCATCGAACCTGCCCAAGTATTACTTCAACCTGAAGAAGGAGCGGAAGAATGCGCAGGCAGGCGAATCCAGCTGGACGCCTAATACCTCGCTCATCATCGCTCTCGGCGAAGCCCTGAAGTACATCAAGTCGATCGGCATGGACAAGCTGGTGGAGAATGCACAGCAACTCGCCCGCGGAACGCGTGAAGCCGCCGTCGAACTTGGTCTTGAACTGTTCGCGCCGAAGTCACCCAGCTCGTCAGTCACAGCGCTGCGCGCGCCGAAGGGCATGGATTCCGGCGTAATCGTCAAGGAATACCGCACCCGCTTCGGATCGGTCATTGCGAACGGTCAGGGCAGCATGAAAGGTCAGATCTTCCGGATTGCACATCTTGGCTACTTCGATTTCTCCGACCTCTTCGCCATCATCGCCCAACTGGAGATCATCCTGGCGGCCAACGGCGTTCCGGTCGAGTTCGGAAAGGGTGTCGCCGCGGTGCAAAAGGTATATGCGGAAGTAGCAGGTGTCAAAGAGACCAAAGTTCCCGCGGCTGTCTAGCCGCCAATTCACAGCATGAAGATACTTGTCGCCGAACCGTTAGCAGCAGCCGGAATCGATTTACTGAAAGCGCAACCCGGCTGGGAGGTTATCGTCTCCAATCCGAAGGAGTATGCGCAGCATCTCCCGACCACTGAAGCCTTGATCGTGCGCAGCGCGGTCAAGGTGAACAATGACGTTCTTTCGAAGGCGCCTAAGCTGAAGGTCATCGGCCGGGCCGGAGTCGGCGTGGACAACGTCGACCTGCCCGCGGCGACCGCTGCCGGTGTACTCGTCATGAATACACCAGGGGGCAACGCGGTATCGGTCGCCGAACATACGATTGCACTCATGCTCGGACTGGCGCGCGCGATACCTCAGGCGAGCGCATCGACTAAGTCCGGCAAATGGGAAAAGAAGAAGTTCCTCGGCAGTGAGCTTCGCGGAAAGACACTTGGAGTCATCGGCCTCGGAAGCATTGGCCGCGAACTCGTGAAGCGCGCGGCGCCGTTCGAGATGAAAATTCTGGCGCACGATCCTTACGTGAGTTCATTGACCGCGGCCGACCTGCACGTGGAGCTTGTCGATCTGAAGACCATCTTCCAAGAGAGCGATTACATCTCGCTGCACATGGCGCTGACCCCCGAGACCAACAAGTTGATCTCGAAAGATGCGCTCGCAAACATGAAGCCCGGAGTCCGCATCATCAACTGCGCCCGCGGCGAACTCATCGATCAGGACGCCCTGAACGACGCGATGGCATCAGGGAAGGTGGCGGGCGCGGGTCTTGATGTGTTTGACAAAGAACCGCCTGCGGCAGAGGCGCCAATCCTGCAACAGGACAACCTCATTGCAACTCCGCACATTGGCGGATCGACCGAAGAAGCGCAAGAGATCGTTGGTGTCCGCATCGTTGAACAAATCGTCGAGTACCTGCAGCACGGCGTGGCTCTGAATGCGGTGAACATGCCGGCGCTGTCGCCCGACCAGTATCGTGACACGGTTCCCTACGTCACGCTCGCGGAGCGTCTCGGCAACTTCGCTGCGCACGTTTCAACAGGGAATCCCAAGGCAGTACGGCTTATCTACAAGGGCCGCATCGCCGAGCAGAACACCAACCTGATGCGCAACGGTGGCGTGGCCGGAGTTCTCAATCGGTCGCTGTCGCGCAAGGCAAACCTCGTCAACGCGCTGCAACTCGCGGGCGATCGCGGCTGGGCGGTCGAGGAGCGGCATGAAAAGCGCGAAACGCACATCGATAGTATCCGCCTCGAATTGGATACGGATTCGGGCTGCACGGCGGTCGAAGGCGCGGTCATTCTGGGCAGGCCACGACTTGTCGCAATCGACGATATCTACATCGAAGCGCCGCTGGCGGGACACCTCACGTTCCTCAAAAACGACGACGTTCCCGGCGTGATCGGCTACGTCGGCAACGTGTTGGGCCAGAATCATATCAACATTGCGAGCTTCGCTCTCGGCCGTAAGGACGCGCCGGTTGCGCCCGATCATCCGCTCGAAGCAGTGTCGGTCTTTGAGACCGATACCTCAGTGCCCGATGCCGTTCTTGTTGAACTGCTGAAGAACCAGGCGATCAGTATGGCTCGCCCGGTCGAGTTCTTGTAATCACGCGATTCCCGAACTGGTCGGTACGGCAGCGCCAACCGGCTGGAATGTGAATCGTCGCTCCATAGTCCGCAACAAGAGCCGGTCCATTGACCGGCTTTTGTTTTTGGTCTGACTTCAATTTCAATCGAGGAACGGCATGAATCGCGCGCACTCGAATCGCGACCACCTCTGTCGGCCGATCCTGATCGGAGTAACCGTACATTTTGCGATGGGCGTTATGAAAGGACGCCCCTTCCGGCATCGTCAGTTCATAACTCTGACCCACATACCGCATATCGAAATACCGTTCCAGCTTCGAGCCCGGCATGTCCTTCCGGGCGGCTTTTTCTAAAGGACCGAAGTTCCACGTACGGCCAACGACACCGGCTGTATAGTCCCGAACGCGATCAGCCATCAGCATCCCGAGCGCGGAAAGCACACCCGCATGTTCCGGCACGACAACCGTGCGAATCCCGAGGTCGGCTGCAATGTCGCAACCGTGCAGACCGCCGCACCCACCGAACGCAACCAGGGCGAAATCGCGAGGATCATATCCACGTTCGACTGACACGGATCGAATCGCGCGCTCCATGTTGGCGTTTGCGACACGCAGAATCCCCTCGGCAGCCGACTTGCGGCTCAATCGCAGCTCGCGTGCGATCCGATCTATCGCGGCAGCAGCGCGATCAGGATACAGAGTCATGGCTCCGCCGAGAAAATGTTTTCGATCGATCCGCCCTAGAACAACGTGAGCATCGGTGACGGTCGGCATCTCGCCTTGTCCGTAGCATGCGGGACCCGGCATTGCGCCGGCGCTTTCAGGCCCGACCCGCAGCAACCCGCCCTCATCGACACGCGCGATCGACCCACCGCCGGCGCCGACGGTCTGTATATCGAGCATCGGCACGCGGACGGGAATCCCATCGATATAGGCCTCGGCTGTGTGCCGCGCCGTACCCTCCGACAGGCTGACATCGGTGGATGTTCCTCCCATGTCGAATCCGAGCACCTTCTCAAACCCCGAAAGCCTCGCAGTCTCGATGGCGCCCACGACACCGCCGGCTGGTCCCGAGAGTAGCGTCCGCACCGCGTGCTCTCGAGCCTCGCGGTCCCGGATCACTCCACCGTTCGACTGCATGATCCACAGTTTCGGTATTGCGGCCAGGCGCGACAAATATCGATCCATCAACGGCCCGACATACGCGTTAAGAAACGTCGTAGTGGTTCGCTCGTACTCCCGGAACTCAGGACAGATCATGTGAGAGCAGCAGACATAGGGAGCGGCGCCGGCAAGAGCGTTACGAACGACGCGCTCATTCTCGGGATTCGCGTACGAATGCAGAAAGCAAATCGCGATAGACTCGACTTTCTTGTTAGCGATCCTGGCCGCAAGCTGATCGAGCCCGGTGGGCGCAATCCCCACTGTTCCATCGAAGTACGTGCGTTCCGTCACACCGAAGCACAACGCGGGATCGGCGAGCACCTTCTTAGGTGGAGGACTCAACACATACAAGTGCGCACGATTCTGACGCCCGATTTGGATGACATCTTCAAACCCGGCCGTTGTGACCAGCGCGGTCCGGACACCCTTTCGTTCCAGAAGCGCGTTCGTCGCGACCGTCGACCCGTGAACAACTTCAGCGCTCTTCCTCGCGCCCGCTCGTTCCAGTCCTGCCAGGATAACGGCCGCCGGATCGGAGGGATTCGACCGGATCTTGAAGACCTCAACGCGTCCATCCTCATGGGCGACAACAAAGTCCGTGAATGTGCCTCCCGCATCGATCCCGATCCGCATGCTAGGGCTTCACGACGGGGAAGGGGATTCCGGCTCCCCGAAATTTTTCAAATAAGCGGCTGCGGATCGCAGACTGGACAGGGCCTTTCTCCTGAGTCGAAGCCACATGAACGACCAGCTTCATTTGTAGATACGTTGGAGTCACACCCGGATCGAACCAGACACTCGGCGGAGGCTCTTGAAGCACGCCCGCTGCCTCGTGCGCCGCATCAAGAGCGATTTCCGCAATCTGGTTATGGTCGGCGTCGTGTGCGGCAAAAATAGGGATGTCCACCGCGACCCGGCGCTCCGGCATATTGAAGTTCGTTAGCGTGCTCGAAGTGATTTTCGTATTCGGAATCAGGATCATATTGTTTCCGCCCGTCAGGATGCGGGTCGTACGCCAGCCGATGTCTTTGACAATGCCCTCTTCCCCGGTCGAGAGCTTAATAAAATCTCCCACGGTGACCGGTTCCTCAATCAAGTATATGTACACCGGCGAATAAGTTCGCCAACGTGTCCTGCAGCGCAAGAGCTACCGCTAAGCCGCCAACACCTAACGCCGTCAGGATGGGAGTGATATTAATATCGAAGATCGGCAGTAGCATCAGCAAGCCGATGCTGAAGACCAAGGACGCGAGCAAGCGTCCGCGACAAGCCCGCTACGGCGAACGGCATGCTATGACGCTCGCCATACACCGCGATCATCCGCACAGTTATGGAGGCGACCACGAGGCTGATGCTAGTGATGGTGAATGCCCCGATACCCTTGTTCGCCCAGTTGACAATGGTTGGGGAGGGAATTGCATTCCGGATCGTGATTGCCAGCGCCGCGGCTAAGCACCATAGAACAGACGGGAAACGGATCGCATTTAGGAACGTATACGCGAACGTGAGTTTGTCCGTGATCTTCCGGTCCAGAATCCGCAGGAACATAGTTCTCGCCACCAGACAAAGCAGGAGCGCAATACCAAACGTTAGGACCAAAGGAATCAGTTGTGCTTGCAAACCAGGATTGTCGCATACGGGTTGATTCGACGCGTCCAGGATTATGAATCCCGTAATAGAACTTCGTGCAGTCACCAAGCGTTTTGATGGCAAGCGGAGTGTCACTGCGCTCGATAACATCGACCTCCGTATCGATCGAAGCGAAATGGTGTCGATGGTGGGTCCGTCCGGGTCCGGCAAGTCGACGCTGCTGAATCTGATCGGCGGCCTCGATCACGTAACAGACGGCGAGATCCGCATCGATGGCGAGGCCGTCGCGGGGTTGTCGAGCGACGAACTCACCAGGATCAGGCGTGACAAGATCGGATTCATCTTCCAGTTCTTCAACCTGCTGCCGACCCTATCGTCTCTTGAGAACGTCTCGATCCCGCTGCACCTCCGCGGCTGGCCTCGAAGAAAGATCGACGAGCGCGCACGCGAGCTACTGAATCGGGTCAAGCTCGGATCACGTCTGGATCACTTGCCCGACGAACTCTCTGGAGGCGAGCGTCAGCGAGTTGCCATCGCCCGTGCGCTGTCCGTCTATCCGCCCATCCTGCTTGCGGACGAGCCTACGGGGAACCTTGACAGTCACACCGGGGCCGATATCCTGCAACTCATGCACGATCTGCATGAAGACTTAGGTTCTACCATTCTGATCGTCACGCATGACCGCGCCGTCGCGGAGAGTTGCCCGCGTACGATATCGCTGAAAGATGGTCATATTGTGCAGGACGAGCGCCGATGATCCTGCTTCGGTTGATCAGTTGGCCCTATGTGCGCAAGCACTTGGCTCGAACGATTTTGACGCTTGCCGGGATCGTGCTCGGAGTGGCGGTCTTCGTGGGAATGCATACGGCCAATCAGTCCGTGCTGTACGCGTTCTATCAGACCATCAACCGGATCGCTGGAGCGACACAACTGCAGATTACTGCGGGCGAGCCAGGGTTCGCCGAGGAAATCCTCGAGAAAGTCCAGTCGCACCCGGATGTGCGCGTGGCGGTGCCCGTGATCGAAGCGGTCGTAAACCCGCCCTTCTCGAACGCGGGCAGTCTGTTGATCCTCGCGGTAGACATGACGGGCGATCGCAGCCTGCGCGACTACGACTTTGAAAGCGGTGAGGAAAGCATCATCGACGATCCCCTCGTTTTCCTGGCGCAGTCCGATTCGCTGATCATCGCATCCAACTTCGCTCAGGAACATGGGCTAGCCATCAACAGCAAGATCGATCTCGACACGATGGACGGGCGCAAGCGATTTACCGTACGTGGCATTATGAAGCCGGGTGGCCTCACGAGCGCATTTGGCGGCAGCCTCGCGGTGATGGATGTCTACGCGGCACAGAAGGTCTTTGGTCGCGGACGCAGGTTTGATCGTATCGACCTTGCCGTCCGAGGCGACGCTCGTGTGGACGACGTAAAAAAATCGCTGCAGCACATGCTCGGCTCCGGATATCAGGTCGAGGCTCCCGGCGCGCGGGGCGAGCAGTTCGAGAACCTGTCCCAGATCTATGCCATGACAGCGAATATTACGAGCTTGTTCGCCCTGTTCATCGGCATGTTTATCATCTACAACACGTTCTCCATAGCGGTGACTCAGCGGCGTACCGAGATCGGCATACTGCGAGCACTTGGAGCGACAGGCGCCCAAATCCGCGCATTATTCCTGTCCGAAAGTGTCATGCTCGGAGTTGTCGGAACAGCGGCGGGAATCGGCTTCGGTATCCTGATTGCGCGCGGAATGGCCGGCCAGGTCGGTTCGTTTCTCGGCGAAATCTACGGCGTAGCCCAGAAGGCCGAGGGCGTCACAGCCGATCCATGGCTGCTTGCGTTCGCTCTGCTGATCGGTGTTTGTACTAGCGTGATCGCTGCGTGGATTCCAGCGCGCGATGCCGCTCGCGTCGATCCCGTGCAGGCGCTACAAAAAGGGAAGCATCAGATTCTGACCGAAGGCGAGAATCGCATCCGTCGGATACTCGCCATCGTCACCGCATTTCTGGCGGCGATCTGCTTGATCATGGGCTTGCACAACCGGGCGCTCTTCTATACGGGATACATGCTGACCGTGTTCTCGGCTCTACTGATCACGCCCACAGCCTGCATCTTTCTCGCGAAGGTACTCAGACCCATCGTGCGGGCGATCCGTCCTGTGGAGGGAACGCTCGCTATCGACAGCCTGATTCAGGCTCCACGCCGAACTTCAGGCGCAGTCGCCGCGCTGATGCTGTCCCTTGCTTTAGTTATCTCGCTCGCCGGAATGGCGAAAGCGAGCTACACGAGTATTCGTACTTGGCTTGACATCGCGCTCAATCCCGACCTGGTTGTAACCGGGTCCGAGAAACTGACGCGCCGCGACTTCCTCTTCCCACCCGAGATGTACGGCGAACTCGAGAAAGTACCGGGTGTCGCCGAAGTGCAAGCTGTTCGCAGTGGCCGGATCCTGATCGATGGCCGGCCCGTTATGCTCGTCGCTGCCGATATTGCGAAGATCAGCCGTCGATCGAAGCTCCCGGCGATCGCGGGCAATCAAGATGAAATGTATCGGAAGGCAGCCGGTGAGGAAGGTGTGATCATTTCCGACAATCTATCGCTGCTTCGCGGCTATAAGTACGGCGATACTTTGGAGATGCCGGCGCCCGGCGGTGTGCTCCGGATGCCAGTCGTCGGAGTGGTCCTCGATTACTCCGATCAACAGGGCACAATTCTCCTGAATCACTCCATATACAAGCGTTACTGGGGAGATGACCGCCTCAATGTCTTCCGCGTCTACGTGAGCAACAAGCAGCAGGAAGAGCAGGTCCGGCAGGCGATCGTGAATCGCTTCGCCAACGAGCGGCGTCTATTTGTGTTGACGAATCAGGAACTGCGGAGCTACATCCTGAACCTGACGGATCAGTGGTTCGGAATCACGTACCTGCAGATTGCGGTTGCTGTGCTAGTCGCGATACTAGGTATCGTCAACACGCTGACCGTCTCTATCACGGATCGCCGGCAGGAACTCGGAGTATTGCAAGCCGTCGGCGGATTGCGGCGGCAGATACGCGGGACGATCTGGATCGAAGCACTTATCATCGCCGTGATTGGTGTTGCACTTGGATTCACATTAGGAGCGGCGCAGTTATTCTACAGTCTCGAGATCGCGCGGCGTGACTTGGCCGGCATGCGATTGGGCTATGAGTATCCGGTGGGCATTGCGCTCGCGATCATTCCGACCATGCTGGCCGCCGCTTTTCTAGCGGCTGTCGGACCGGCCGAATCAGCGGTGCGCGGCTCACTCGTGGAGGCGTTGGAGTATGAATAGGATCACCGGCGTATCGCTGCTGCTCACAGCCACTGCGTACGCGCAGGATGCTGGTCAGATCGTGCAGGAAGCACAGAACCGCAGTCGTAGCGCGTCCCAGCACTATGAAGGTGTGCTTAAGGTCATCGATTCCAAAGGGAAAATTACCGAGAAACGCTGGAGCTATGACCGGCTCGGCTCGCACGGGAACAGTAAGGCTGTCCTGCGATTCACGGCTCCTGCCGAAGTGAAGGGTGTCGCGCTGCTGATCGTCAACCACCCCGACCGTTCGTCGGACCAGTGGATGTGGATTCCCGATATCGGCCGTGAACGCCGTGTGGCCTTTCAGGATCGTTCGACGCGTTTTTTTGGCACTGATTTCACGTTCGAAGACCTGGAAGAACGGGACGTCAGCCAGTACGACTTCAAGCTGCTCAATGAGGAGCCCATTGAGGGGGCCCAATGCTGGAAAGTGGAGTCCAAGCCTCGAGCAGGGGAAGAGTTCGCAATACACTCACTCGTATGTCTGGATTCGGAAGGATAACTACGCGTTCGCACGAATAGAAAGTTATAAGGGCGAGAAAGCGGTCCGAAACCTGCAGTATGGCGACATACGTCAGGTACAAGGTATCTGGACCGCGCACAAGCTGGACATGCACGACCTGGGACGTAAGAGTCACACGATCATGACAATGGACAAGCTCCAGTACAACGTGAAGCTCAGCGAATCCGACTTCACGCTGCAGGCGCTGCGCCGCTCCTCATGAAGCGTTTCCTGTGGTGGCTCTGCCGAGTCGCCCTGTTTGCGCAAGCGGATTTTCAACAGAAGGGCTACATCGATTTTAGGGGCTTCGCGTTCCCTCAAACCACCTACAACGACAGCGGTCACGTCATCGGCGAAGCGCTGATTCGTTACGACGTCATGTACGGCTTGGCGCCGGGTTTGAAGTTGATCGGAGGCACCGAGACTCGGATGGACACACACCGGCAGACGGAGCGCAACTTCCGACTGAACTGGGACGATCGCGGCCTCTATCGCCCGAATTTCTCCATTCGTCACTTAAGCCTGCTCTACAATCGCGGGCCGATTACCCTGCAAGCCGGAAAACAGCTCATCCGTTGGGGCAAGGCCGATATCCTCAATCCGACCGATCGTTTCGCCCCGCGTGATTACCTGTTCGTGGTAGATAACGACGTTCTGGCCGTCACGGCTGCGCGCGCAATCTATGAAGCCGCAACCGACAGTCTTGAGGTCGTTGTGCAGCCCCTCTTCACACCGAGCCGCATCCCTCTCCTGAACCAGCGATGGACGGTACTGCCGGAACAACTACAAGCGACACCCATCAACGATCTTGGCAGCCGGTTCCCCGGAGGAACGCAGTGGGGCGCGCGCTGGAATCATCTCGGGGCTGGTTACGAGATGTCGCTCTCTTACTTCGAGGGTCACAATCATCTTCCGCTGTTTGAAGGTCAACAGAACGGTGTCTCACTCGATTTCCTACGCTACTTCCCTAAAATGCGGATGTACGGAGCGGATGCCGCCGTCCCTCTGAAATGGTTCACGATCAAGGGCGAGGCGGGCTATTTCACGTCCAAAACGAAAGTGCAGGACGAATACGTTCTTTACGTCCTGCAACTGGAGCGTCAGGCCGGAGAGTGGTCGTTTGTTGGCGGCTACGCGGGGGAAGCGATCACGGCAAAAAGGAATCTTGTCAACTTCGCGCCCGATCGCGGTCTCACCCGCGCTTTCCTGGGGCGTGCAAGCTACAACATCGACTCGACCCGAAGCACGGCTATCGAAACGGCCATTCGTGAGAAGGCAACGGAGTGTGGTTGCGTTCTGAATACTCTGAGACGTGGGGACAACACTGGAGAGGAACGCTAGGTTTCACCCTTATCCGTGGAGAGCCCACTGACTTCTTAGGTCAGTATCGCAGGAACTCCTTCTTCAACTTGTCCCTGAGATACAGCTTCTGAGCCGCCCTATAATTGCAATCAATGCTCGATATCTCCGCTGTAGCAGCGGGTCTCGCCACGATTGAAGGGTTGCGCCTAAAGCGTGACGCTCCGTTGAGCCGATATACGCGGTTCGGTCTCGGCGGTCCCGCTGCTTTACTTGTCGAGGCGTCCACGGAAGGCTCCCTTCTTTGCGCACTTGCGCGTCTTCGCGCGAAGGCAACGCCATTGGTCGTGATTGGTGGCGGAAGTAATCTCGTGGTTGCAGATAGCGGGTATCCGGGAGTTATCGTCAGATACACCGCGAAACAGATCTCGTTGGAAGGCTCCGTGATCACAGTCGAATCTGGCGCTGACCTGCAGGCGCTGGTCGATTTTTCGATTGATAACGGTCTGGCCGGCATCCACACGATGACGGGAATCCCGGGTTGGGTAGGTGGAGCCGTATACGGCAACGCCGGCGCGTACGGCCGGTCGACGCACCAGAGTATCCGATCGGTCCGATTCCTGGATGGGGCTACGATTCGCGAGTTCTCGAATGCGGAGTGCGGATTCCGCTACCGGCACAGCGATTTCAAGGACAACAAGCAGTGGATCATCCTATCCTCTGCCTGGTCTCTGGCCGAGGACGATGCGGAGCAGCTACGAAACGAAGCCAACGGTATTCTCTCCATACGCAACGCGAAGTATCCGCCGGATATGAAATGCGCGGGAAGCATCTTCAAGAACCTGCTGCTGGCGGAACTGCCTCCCTCCGCTCAGGCTGAAGTCGATGCCAAGGTCGTGCGCGATGGAAAGGTCCCGTCTGCGTACTTCCTCGAGCGTGTGGACGCAAAAGGCATGCGCAACGGCGGCATTCATGTCGCCGATTACCACGCCAATCTCATCTATAACACCGGGACGGGTACCGCGACACAGGTCCGGGAGATCATTGACGAACTGAAGGCTCGCGTGCACGCCCGGTTCGGATTCGACGTTGAAGAGGAAGTCCAGTACGTCGGGTTCTAGACGTTCACCCGGTCTGTCCGCTCCAACCACGTTCGGAACATCTGCGCGCAGCCAAGAGCTTGTTGATCGATCCGCAATTCCTCGATCGAGTAGCGCATTTTGTGACGCCAGTTCGGGTACTGTTCAGTCGTTCCGGGCAGATTCTGCTGGTCAGGATCTTTGAACAGATCCTCCTGATTCAGCACCATCAGCATACTTGGGGTCAATGCCAGAAACCCGACAGCCGCGTTGTGCAACTCACCCGTAAACTCGGGAATCTGCGACTCCTGACTTGGGAACCAGTCAGGCACAAGCCGCAATCGGTGGAACATGTCCAGCA
Source organism: Bryobacteraceae bacterium (assembly GCA_963825845.1). GTDB lineage: Bacteria > Acidobacteriota > Terriglobia > Bryobacterales > Bryobacteraceae > DASQDN01. Next base: position 96,386 of record CAWGVL010000014.1, read on the forward strand.
TCTTTTGTTTCTCATTAGCCGCGATCCCGTTTCTGTGCCTGGTAACTTTGTTCGTCCGGGAGAACTCCGGCTTTTCGACGAGCGTCGATATCGCGGTTCTCCCAAAAGCCCGCGAGCGTTGGCAGATCGTGAGTACTAACTGACACCAGAGCTTCCCGAGGATAATCATCGGGGAGGTAAAATTCCCCGCCATTCTTCTCGAAGTACAGGAGCCGGTAGCTCAACACACCGTAGCGATGCAAGGTCTCACGGATGTAGGGCTCGACTGTGCCCAAGTCCTCACCGATCACCACGACCTTGTTCCGAACGCTCTCGAGAGCAAGAATCTGGACCATATCTTCCGCATAATCGAGGACATAGGATCCTTGCGTCGCATCCTTCCCCTCTGGAATCCAGAAGAGGCGGAAGAACCTCATGACGTGATCAATGCGGAGCGCTCCGCCGTGAGTGCAGTTCTTACGAATCGACTCGGTGAATAGGCGGTAGCCGTCCAGCCTGTGGGCCAGCGAATTTGGCGGTGGGAAAGCCCAATCCTGGCCCTTGGGTGAAAAGTCATCGGGTGGCGATCCGACGCGGCAGCCCGCGACATAGAACGGACGGTGCGCCCATAAATCGGACCCGCAACGATCGGTGGCAAGCGCCAGGTCATGATAGAGACCGATCGCCATTCCCTTCGCTTTAGCATATTCCTGGGCAGCCGCAAGCTGCCGATCGACATGCCATTGCGTCCATTTATAGAACAGGACCAACTCGGCCTGATCTTGCCGGAACTCAGCGACCGCGGGCGACTCCGGATCCCGGTATTCGCTCGGCCAATCCGGCCAGATCCACACATCGGGATCGCGCTCGTGAAGCACGTCATCGAGCGCGCAATACACAGCGAACCGATCGAGCAGATCTCCCTCGCCCTGTACGTACGAATCGAACTGAGGATCCCCGCCCTTTCTGAGAAACTCACCGAAACCCAGTTTCAGGAACCGCAGCTTCAGGGCGTGAAACTTTCTCGTACTCGACATATTCGGATTTCCGCAGACTCTCGAATTGGCTCTGAATGTCGTCCGTCGTCAGCAGACGCCGGGCCTCGCTCGACTCCTGGACGTCCGCGATTGCCTCGACATCCAGATACAGGCAATTCCGGTAAAACGAGCAATTCGGCAGATAGGACTCGTGTTGTAGGGCTGGCGATTCGGAATCGAATGCAGCGGGTTCAAGGCGACAAAGCTGACCCGGCCGTGCTCGATCGCCCATTCGGAAAATGCCTGCAAATCCGTGAAGTCCCCACATCCCCAATTCCGATCGGAACGCAGACCGTATACGCTGACCGCGATCCCTGCTCCCTTACCATCTCGCTCGAGGAATCCCGGTTGATAGGCTTTATCGGGACAAAGGATCAGACGCGTTTCAGTCTGCGTATCGCCTGCACTCAGTTTCAGCCGGTGATATCCGAGTTGCGCCCCGGCCGGCAGCGGCAGGAAACCTTCATAAAACGCTGCCCATTTACGGTGGTCCTGCCGTCGGTGGCAAGGTCGCTTAATTGGACGTGGACCGCCTCGGATCCTCCACTCTCCCAGACAAATTCCGCTTGCAACTGTGCGGGTTGCAGCCCGTCCGGCACATTTATGGGAACCGTACCTGCGCTTAGCGGGAGCACGAGCGTTGCGGGGGCTAGCGTCCTCCAATCCAGGTCCGCTCGGCGCCGGATAGCTTCGTTCAAACTCTCCAACGAATCGGGATTCATCCCCATCGACCGCAGAATCGAACGCTGGACGTCCGGTTCGGCCACATGGCGATTGCCCCAAATGTCCCAGTACGCGTCCTGGATGCCCCACACGCGAGCCGCGCGCCGTAGTGCCTCATCATAGCTGGTGGCAGGCGAATAGTTCTCGACGCTGGTGCGCATGAGTCGTCTTCCGATTCTAACGGAGGCTCTGCAATGTCCTGAGCTTACGGGCAGTGAATCGTTTTGAGAATGACCTGACAGCATGGGATAATCTAGATAATCGTCATGGACGAAAAGCAACTCGAAAGCAAGCAACTGGATCACAAGCTCCACCTGAGCCAACCCGCCGACCTGTTTGCTCGAATCGATACCGAATCCGCGCAGGACTTAGGCGACAGCGTACTGCTCACGTCCGTGGATAGCGTTATCAACTGGGCTCGCAAGAATTCCATCTGGCCGATGACCTTCGGTCTCGCCTGCTGCGCGATCGAGATGATGGCCATGAGCGCATCACGCTTCGACATTGCTCGATTCGGCGCCGAGGTTTCCGGGGCTCCCCCCGCCAATCCGATTTGATGATAATTGCCGGCCGGGTTTCGAACAAAATGGCTCCCGTGATCCGGCAGTTGTACATGCAAATGCCGGAGCCGAAATGGGTTATCTCGATGGGCGCCTGCGCTACATCCACCGGCGTGTTCAACAACTACGCGCTCATTCCTGTGAATCAGGTTATTCCCGTCGATATTTATGTCCCGGGTTGCCCGCCACGGCCTGAGCAGCTTATTTACTCGATCATGCTGCTGCAGAAAAAGATCGAGGCCGATCACGGATCGCTGCTGCGGACTCTCAACTTGGCTTAACGCTCATCCTCCGAACCAGCACATGAATCAATCGATTCGTGTCTGGTCATTTCTTGTCTCCCGAATAGATCTTCGGCCCTGTGTCGTCGCTCTCGAGTGAGAATTCAGCGTCTGATGCTGCACTTCGAATGTGGTGCAGTTCCGCGAACCGCTCGTAATCCCGTGTGTCGCCTTCGCGGCTGGTATCCTCGCCGCGCACTACGCCCGTTTCGAGTGGGCGGAATTGGCCCTCACCTTCGTCTTGTTTGTCCTGGCGGCCCTCGTAGCGCGGCTCAGATCGCCGCGTGTCGAATGGATCGCGTGGGCTTGCTGTGCATGCGTCACGGGCGCCGCTGTGGCTGAATTTCAGCGGCCCTCTCGCACTCCTGTGATCGACGCGGACGCGGGCGAACTGCTGCTCGTTAGCGGGTGTGTGGTTGAGCCCCTATCGGTGCGGGACGACCGCGGTCGGTTCATTTTGCAAATCGAACCCGGCGCGCGCGCTGCCGTTACCGTTCGAATCGATCCGGAACGCCCTCTTCCTCTTGTTCGGTATGGGTCCGTCATCGAATTCGAAGGCCGTGTCCGAACTCCTCGCAATTACGGCAATCCGGGAGCGTTCGATTACGTCGGCTATCTCGCTCGGCGGAGCACGTATTGGCTCATCTCCGTCCAGCCCCGCTCGGACATTAGGACCCTTCCCGGCCAGTGTGGATCGCGTTTACAAGCCGAGCTCGTGCGCATCCGTGAGAACGCGCTGCAGCGCCTCGATACTTTGTATCCGGGTGACTCCGGCTTCGTTCGTGCGCTTCTTCTCGGGGATGAAGACCGGCTCGACCCAGCTACATCGGAGGACTTCCGGAAGACCGGTACATTTCACGCCATTGTGATCTCGGGACTGCACATCTCGCTAATTGCCGGTACGATCTTATGGCTACTTCGCCACGCGTTTGCTCCGCTCTGGTTGCGGCTGATCGTTGCGGGAGTGGCCGCCTGGGTTTACACGCTGCTTGCCGGAGGTCAAGCGCCCGTCATGCGCGCTGCGGTCGGGTTCACGCTTGCCCTGATCGCGACTGCCTCCTACCGTCGTTCGCGAGTCTTGAACATCCTGGCCGCGGTCGCGGTGGCATTCCTGCTCTGTGACCCGGGACAGCTATTTGAAGCCAGTTTTCAGCTATCGTTCGCTGCAGTCGCGGCCATAGGAGCCCTTGCCGCGCCCATCGTGGAGGGAACAGCAGCCATCCTGCAGGCGGCGTGCGGCAAATTCGATCGAATGCGGCCAAGCCCCACGGAGGACCGGCGCGTCTCCAGCCTCAGAATCGAATTGCGGCTTGTGGCGCAAACCCTCCACGCTCTATTGGGTGTCCGCCAAGTCATCGCGAACATGGTTGTCGTGAGTTCAGGAAGGATGCTCGCCTCCGCCTTCGAGATGGTGATCCTCTCCGCGACCGTGCAGTTCGCGCTCACCGTTCCGGCCGTCCTATACTTCCACCGGGTTCCGTTGACATCGGTCGTCGCAAACCTGGTTGCCGTGCCTCTGCTGAATGGCGCCGTGGGATTCGGGCTTGCCGGGCTTGCGGGGGGCTCACGAGTCCTGTCATCTTGCGCTGCGACTCTGGTCGGCATTGCCGAAAGTACGGTCGCCTGGTTCGCACGGTTTGAGCCGCACTGGCGACCGCCAACGCCGCCGGCCGTGGTATCCATCGGGTTCGTTTTGGCGCTGGTGTTTGCCGCCGGTTGTCTCCGCCATCGCAGACGCTGGGCACTGGGTCCTGCTCTGCTTTCCGCTGCGATCGCTCTTCACATGTACATGCATCATCGCGATCCCGCTACCGGGTGGCTCGAGTTCTCGACGATCGATGTCGGACAAGGCGACAGCCTTCTGATCACGCTGCCCGACGGGCAAACAATGCTTGTAGACGGCGGCGGGTTCCCGAGCTTCCGCGGAAATCCGGTGCGGCGCATGGATGTCGGTGAGCAGGTTGTATCTCCGTACCTTTGGGAACGCGGCATTCGAAAGCTTGACGTCGTGGCAATGACGCATGAGCACGATGATCATGCCCAAGGCCTGTCCGCAATCCTGAGAAATTTCCAGCCACGCGAGTTCTGGACCGGAGCCACCCCACTCGGTCGCGAGGACGCGCTACTTACACAAGCCCGAGCCGCCGGCATTAAAGTCGTGCAACCTCGCGCGGGCTACGAGCAACGATTCGGCGCGGCGACACTGCGTGTTTTGGCGCCGGCGGTCGATTACCAGATGTCAACGAAGCCGAGGAACAACGACTCGCTGGTCCTGGAGATCACTTATGGGCGCCGGCGATTCCTGTTGACAGGAGATGCGGAGCGGCCCGTCGAGTTTGACCTCGTCGCGAATGCAGTCCTCGGCCCCATAGACGTCCTAAAAGTGGGCCATCATGGGAGCAAAACATCAACAACCCCCGACCTCCTCGCGATGCTGAGGCCTAAATTTGCTGTCGTCTCGGTGGGAGAAGGCAACCTGTACGGACATCCGCATCCTGACGTCATCTCGCGGCTCAATGACGCGCATGTCCAGTCTTTTCGTACCGACCGAGCTGGGTTGACGCAGTTCAGGACGGACGGCAAAAAGTTGTGGGTCGAGACGAACTGGGTAAACTGGCGGACTGACTAAGGAACCCTCCGCCCGTTTCTCAGAGCAGAGGGTTTCGGACATCTACGCGTCAGACGTCGGCTTTTTCCTTGGAGTCCGGCGCGGCTGTCTTGGCGGCCGATCCGTATTGCCTTGTGCTGCCGTACGTTTACGGGGCGCACGCGGTCGCTTCGCCGGCGGCGGAGGGGGTGGCGGCGGCGGATCCGGTTCGAAGATTGTCGGCTGACCGGCAACGATCGGTTGCTTCTCGTCGTACTCGCTGGTGAACTCCTCCTGTGTCTGCGGTGGAGGAGCGGGCGGATAGAATTCCGCGCCAAGGAACACAGTCAGCCCCTTGTCTTCGTCCGCCTCAAGGCGGACGACGAGTTTGTCCTGAGCGAAGTTGAGGAATTCCGTAAACTCCTGAAATCCGAACTTCTGCGGATCGAATTCCGGGTTCTCCTCTTTCATCCAGCCGTACAGATTTTCGGGAGCGGAACCTTCCTCCAACTCCAGCCGGTGAATCTCGAGAATGTCGCGAAGCGCCGGGATGGCTTCTTCGGGTTTCGGCGCTGCGATATCCGGTGCGGACGTACCCTTGCGCTCGATCAACGTTCGACCGCCCGTACCCGTCACGTTCACGAAATCGGCTCGCTTCAGCTTGTCCACGAATTCCGAGAAACTGCCGGATCCATACGCCTTTTCGCTAAACGCGGGGTCGAGTTGCAGCATAGTGGATTTCAGTAAACCCAACTGGGGTTGCACTGCCCGTCGTTCCAAGACCTGCAAAGCGCGCTCGACGAGCGGGAGCGCTTGAGCGATGTCGAGAGGCGCGGGCCGTTGCCGTGGTCCGCGATCGTCGCGTCGCCCTTCCTTGTCGCCGCGATCGCGGTCGCGAGGTCCGCGCTCCCGAAACTCCCGATGGAGGGCGGGTTGAGGTTTAGTATCGTCCAGCAAAGATTCGTAGCTGATGAACTCGTGGCAGTTCTGCTGCAGAATCGTGCTTGTAAACGCTTTTCCGCCTACGACGAAGACGGTCTTTCCGTATTCCTTAAGCTTGTTGACAAGCGGAATGAAATCGCTGTCACCGCTCACGATGGCGAATGCATTCACGTGATTGTGTGTAAATGCCATCTCGAGCGCATCAAGCGCAAGGTTAATATCGGCTCCGTTCTTATCGCCTCGCGGCGATGGCACACGCTGGACCATCTGGACGGCGCTTTCGGCCATCTGCCGTGTGGCAAGTTCCTGCCGGCCCCAGTTCGCATACGCGAACTTCGCGACGAGGTCACCGCGCTCCTTTAGCGCATTCAGCGGCAGCGATACGTCGAACTGCCGTTGCAGCGTAGACCGCAAGCCGAGTTCGATGTTGTCATAATCGACAAACACCGCAATATTGAGCTTCTCTGGTTGCATCCGCTCCTTCTCTTGCCGCTACGGCTGAATTGCCGTCTGCGGCGCACGTTCTCGAATGAACTGCACGATGGAATCTAACGAAGCGCCGGGTTGGAAGATCCCGGCGACACCAAGCCGTTTCAGTTCGGCGGCATCTTCATCTGGGATGATGCCTCCAACTAACACCAGTACATCGTCCATCCCACGTTCACGCAGTAGTTCGAGCACACGGGGCACGATAGCATTGTGGGCTCCCGATAAGATGGACAATCCGATCACCTGGACGTCTTCCTGTAAAGCGGCGTTTACGATCATATCCGGCGTCTGACGGAGGCCTGTATAGACGACCTCCATCCCGGCGTCCCTGAGCGCGCGAGCGATTACTTTGGCTCCACGGTCATGCCCGTCGAGGCCAGGTTTCGCTACGAGCACTCGGATTCGCCGCTCCATAAAAGGATGCCGTTGCTTCGTTAATAAACGCTGCTTTCTTGATACAAGCCGAAGACACCGCGCAGCGCCTCACAAATCTCGCCAACAGTGGCGGAGGCACGCACTGCTTCCAGTATATAGGGCATTGTGTTCTCGTGCCCGGTGGCTGCTTGCGCTAAGGCAGACAGGCTTCCCGCGGTACCACTATTGTCGCGCTTCGACCGGAGGGCGGCTAGCTTCGCAATCTGGGCTCGTTCCGGCTCGGCGCTCATTTGCAGAATCGGTACCGGTTCATCGTGTTCCTGTTGGAAACGGTTGACGCCGACAATGACCTGCTCCCCGCGTTCAATGGATTGTTGGTACTCATAGCTGGCCTGCGCGATCTTGGCTTGCGGGTATCCAGCCTCTATCGCCGGGATCATGCCGCCCATCGTATCGATCTCACCGATGATGGCCAGGGCTTCTCGCTCGATGTCAGCCGTGAGTTGCTCCAGGTGATATGACCCGCCCAGCGGGTCAGGCTCGGCTGTAATTCCGGTTTCGTACGCCAGCACCTGTTGCGTTCGAAGCGCCAGGGTAACCGCATGCTCGTTGGGCAAGGCCAGCGCCTCATCGAGCGAATTCGTGTGCAAAGACTGTGCTCCGCCCAGAACGGCGGCAAGCGCCTGCAGCGCGGTGCGAACTACGTTGTTGTACGGCTGCTGCCACGTGAGCGAGCAGCCGGCCGTCTGAGCGTGGAACCGGAGTTTCAGGCTGCGTTCATCGCGTGCGCCGTAACGATCCCGCATGACTTCTGCCCAGATTTTTCGGGCGGCACGGTACTTTGCGATCTCCTCAAACAAGTCATTATGCGCGTTGAAGAAGAAGCTGAGTCGCGGTGCGAACTGATCGACGGTCAAACCGCGCTTCAGTGTCCAATCCACATACTCGATGCCGTCGCGGATGGTGAATGCCAGTTCCTGAGCTGCAGTCGAACCTGCCTCCCGGATGTGGTATCCGCTGATGGAGACAGGATGGTACCTGGGCGTGTGATGCGTCGCGAATTCGATCACGTCGGTGGCGAGACGCATCGATGGCCGGGGCGGGTAAATGAATTCCTTCTGAGCGATGAACTCCTTCAGAATGTCGTTCTGTAGCGTCCCGGACAGCGCCGACCACGCGATCCCCTGACGTTCGGCCGCGACCAGGTACATGGCCCAAATTACTGGCGCCGGCGAGTTGATGGTCATCGACACCGAGACGTCCCCAAGTGGGATGCCTTCGAACACGCGCTCCATGTCTTCGATAGAAGAGACAGGCACTCCGCACTTCCCCACCTCGCCGGCTGCCATCGCGTCATCCGCGTCCAAACCCATCAGGGTAGGTAGATCAAAAGCGACGGACAGTCCCGTCTGTCCGTGGCTTAGCAGGTAATGGTAGCGAGCGTTCGTCTCCTCGGGCGTGCTGAATCCCGAGAACTGGCGCATCGTCCACAGCTTGCCCCGGTACATGGAGGCGTGAATGCCACGCGTGTAGGGAAACTGTCCGGCCGGGGGAGGAAGCAACGGCTCCATTTTATGCTGGTCGCGATGCTCTTTCTTTTCGGGATACCACTCGTGCTCCTGGCGATCGGTTGGATCTACCAGCGAGTGGGTGGCGCCATGGATGCGAGACGGTGTCCTCCGCCTGGGCGCCTTGTCGATGTAAACGGGACGCGGATGCACATCCGAGTAGCAGGCCAAGGCGAGCCCACGGTTGTCTTTGAAGCCGGTATCGCCGCCTCCAGCGTGAGTTGGCGACCCGTCCAGGACGCGGTCGCCGGGTTCGTTTCGACAGCGAGCTATGATCGCGCCGGCTTCGCCTGGAGCGGCCGGGTCTCGCGTGCGCTGTCACCCGACGAGATGGTGGGTTCGTTTCGACAACTGCTGGCGCAGGTGGGTTTGACACCGCCTTTTGTTCTGGTGGGGCACTCATTCGGAGCATTATTGGTCCGGATTTACGCCGATCGCTGGCCTGAGGAAGTCGCCGGACTGGTCCTAGTCGACCCTGCGCTGGTCACGGAATGGGGCAACCCGACGCCTCAGCGGCTCCGAATGCTTGGTCGAGGCATTGCGCTCTCCCGTCGCGGAGCCCTGCTGGCCCGAATTGGGTTCGTTCGGTTAAGTTTGTCCCTGCTAATCCGAGGCGCACAGGCGCTCCCGAAGCTGATCTCCCAACTGAGCAGCGGCAAAGGGCACTCCGTATCCGAACGCCTGGTCGGCGAGGTGCGAAAGCTTCCACCCGAGTTGTGGCCCTCAGTCCAATCGCACTGGTGCCGGGCTGAATCCTTTGAAAGCATGGCTCGACACCTGGAAGCGCTGCCCGCGACTGCTACGCGCGTTGCCAGAACGAAGCCAATTGGAGCCATTCCGGTTACGGTCATCTCCGGCGGCCATCTGACGACGGAGCAGATTGCGGAGCATAGGGCGATCGCCGCTTCGTCACAGAACGGTCGACACATTACGGCCGAGGGGAGTGGGCATTGGGTGCATCTGGACCAGCCTGAAATCGTGATCGAGGCGATTCGGGAAATCGTCTCTAATTACAGTTAGGCGCCTGCGCCAAAGCCGGTGTCAGGAGTCTCACAGATGTATGTCGAAGACGACCGAACTCCACGATCCCGCCCGAAAAGTTGACCCTCGACAGGTCGGGCACAAACCGCCGCACAGCGAGCAGGAGAAAACTGCGCCTCCCGGCAAAGAAGCAGAGATGAACCCCAAACCCGACCACGGAGAAGATTCGTACCAGGGGCTCGGCAGACTCAAGGACAAAGTCGCGTTGATTACGGGCAGCGACAGCGGCATCGGCCGGGCGGTTGCCATTGCCTATGCGCGCGAAGGCGCCGACGTAGTGATTTCGTACCTGCCTGAGGAAGAGTCAGATGCACGCGAGACCGAGCGCTGGGTGGGTGAGGCCGGACGCAAAGCCCTCCGACTGCCAGGCGATATCCGCGATGAACAGAAGTGCCGCGAGTTGATCGACCGGACCTTCGACCAGTTCGGCAAGCTGGATATCCTGGTCAACAATGCCGCCTTTCAAATGACCCACGACAGCATCGAAGAGTTCTCGACCGACGAATTCGATCGTACGTTCAAGACCAACGTTTACGCGATGTTCTGGCTTTGCAAGTATGCGCTGCCCCGAATGCAGCCCGGCAGCGTGATCATCAATACGGCATCCATTCAGAGTTTCGATCCGAGTCCCAACCTGCTCGCATACGCAGCCACCAAGGGCGCGATCGTAAACTTCACGAAAGGCCTGTCCAAGATGGTCGCAAAAGAAGGTGTGCGAGTTAATGCAGTGGCGCCCGGCCCGGTCTGGACCCCGCTAATCCCGAGCACGATGCCGAAGGAAAAAGTAGAACAGTTCGGAAAGGATACGTCGTTCGGAAGAGCGGCGCAGCCACGCGAGCTTGCGCCGCTTTATGTGTTCCTGGCGTGCAACGAATCCAACTACGTCACGGGCGAAGTCTACGGCGCGACCGGTGGTCAAACGCCATACTAAACCTATTTTGCCGCGTAGCTCTTCTGATACTTGTTGCGCGTGTTGACAACAGTGAAAGATCCATCGGCCATCGCCGAAGCTTTCAGGTACTTACCCTCGCAGGCCTCGTCAATGTTGGCCACGAAGGAGTCAGCGGAGTTGTTTTCTTTCCCTCCGGCCACTGCGAAATGCAGTTGCCATAAGTCCTCGAGGCCCGGTGAGGATCGAATGATCTGCCAGGCTTCGGGGCTTCCTCCCTTTTTAGCGCCGTTGTTCATGATTGCGACACGAGGCGCAACCGCATGGACGATCGCTTGCGCATTGGAAGCGTTGACGCCGTGGTGTGTAGTGAGGTAGAGGTCTATCTTGCCCAGACGATTGTTGGGGCAGACGATCTCCAACTCCTTTTGACTCGTCAGATCTCCGAGGTCTAACATTCTGAACTTCCCATAGGTGACCAGAATTCCAGTCGAGCGAGCATTTTCGGTCTTGTCTTCCGGGAAGGTCTTGCCTCCGCAGAATGAATTCGCGGCGCCACCCCCGTTAATGGGACTGCTGATCGCATTCCCGTCCGCGGTCACGACCTGTACGTCTATACCCTTCAACGGGAGCTTGTCGCCGGGTTTGACAACCAAGTGCTGCCCCGTAGCGACGGCCTTGTCCCACGCCGCAGAGAGTTCGCCGGCGCTCTTGCCAGTCTCACGGTTCGGACCGTGATCGACAAAGGTTTTGACGGGCAGTTTCTCGACAAGCTGCGTAATCCCGCCGGCATGATCCATGTGGTAGTGGGTGAGAACGAGGTAGTCGATCTTCTTGACGCCCGCCGCCTTTGCCGCCGCCTGAATCCGCCCGGCATCGCGACCGTTGAAGCCCGGCCAGCCCGTATCTACGAGGATCGATTCTTTCGAGGGAGTGACGATCAGGGTAGCCTGGCCGCCTTCAACGTCAACAAAGTAGACATCCAATGTTTTTGCCGCGTACGCGAATGTGGCGGCGAGTACCATGCCTAAGAGCAATCGCATGGTCGAATCCTATCATGTACCGCGGCGACCGGCTGTTTGGGTGCTAACGCCAGCAGATTAGCTTCGGTTCCGTCATTTCTTCGATGGCATAGCGCGGCCCTTCGCGGCCGATCCCACTCGCCTTCACGCCGCCGTACGGCATGTTGTCAGCGCGGAACCCAGGGATATCGTTGATGATCACGCCGCCGGCCTGCAGGCGTCGTGCCGCATGGAATGCGCGGCTGAGGTCGCGTGTGAAGATGCCGGCTTGCAGCCCGTAAGGAGTGTCGTTCACGTCATCAATGGCCGTATTGATATCGTCGAACGCGTTGATGGATACCACCGGACCAAACACTTCCGAACACGCCATCTTCGCGGACTTAGGCAGATTCCGAAGGACGGCAGGAGTGACTGTAGCGCCCCGCCGTTCTCCTCCAGTCAATAGCTCCGCTCCCTGTGCGACGGCGTCTTCGATCCAGGAGGCGACTCTCTCCGCTTCGGTTTCGGAAATGAGAGAGGCGATATCGGTGGTGTCCTCCATTGGGTGGCCGATTCGAAGGCTTTGCGCAGCCCGCACGAACCGTTGCGTAAATTCAGCCGCGATGCTTTCGTGCGCGTAGATCCGCTGCACTGAAATACAGATCTGCCCGCTGTACAGAAACGAACCAGGGATCGCGCGTTCGACCGCCAGATCCAAGTCCGCATCTTCATCGACGATCAAACCCGCGTTGCCCCCGAGTTCCAACGTGACCCGCTTCAGACCGGCATTCGAGCGAATCTCCTTACCCACCTCCACGCTGCCAGTGAAGGTAATCATACGGACGCGCGTGTCTGTGACCAGCTTGCGGCCGATGGCCGCGCCATCTCCAGTGATGACATTGTATGCGCCTGCCGGAACGCCTGCTTCCGTGAACAACTGCGCGAGGCGTATAGCGGTGAGTGGTGTCAGCTCGGATGGCTTATGGATCACCGCATTGCCGCCCGCCAACGCGGGACCCGCCTTGTGCAGCGCCAGATTCAGAGGAAGGTTAAACGGTGTAATCGACCCGATTATCCCGAGTGGTTGACGGATGGTCATCGCCATTCGTCCTTTACCCGCGGGCGCCGCGTCGATAGGGATCGCCTCACCCGCAAGCTCACGCGCAGCAATGGCCGATGCGATCAGAGTTTGTTGACCGCGCTCCGCCTCGACGCGAGCTTCCTTGATTGGCTTCCCGGTTTCGAGTGTCAGGAGTTCGCTGAGGTCCGAAACATCGCGGCGCAACAATTCAGCAGCGCGCAGCAACAGATCCGATCGTTCCGCATTCGTGAGAGCCGCCATGGCGCGAGCCCCCTCGTCGGCCGCGCGACAGGCGCACTCAAATGTGTTCTCGTCCCCTTCGGCTACACGCGCCGTCACCGATCCATCGTAGGGGAGCCGGAGTTCGTAGGTGCGAGCCGACGAGAGCGGTTTCCCGCCGATCCACATTGGACAATCCCGCATGACTCCAATGTAGGACATAAAAAAGGGTGCGCTCGAAAAGGCGCACCCTGACTCGACTACACCGAGACAGAAACTACTTCGTGGGTGTCGGGTTGCTCTGGCCCTGGGGCTTCGCGCTGCTGTCGCTCGCCTTCGATGATGAGCCCGCACTGCTTGAGGCGGAACTCGTGTCCGCACTGCGACCACGTGTACTATTCTGCAGTTCCTGCGCCGATTTAAGGTGTTCCTGCAGCGTTGGCAATGTTGATGAGGCAAAGCTCTTCAGGTCAGAATCCATGGCGCGTTCGGTTTCTTTTTGGAACTGCTTCACGTCGTTCTTGTGATGGTTCACCTGCATCTTCATGAATGCTTTATCGAACTCATCGCCAGAAAGGTTGCGGATCTTCTCTACCGCTTCCTTATGCTTGCCTGCATCGCCGGGCAGCTGCACATTTTTTTGCTCCGCGAGATGCTTCAATTGGTCGTTCGCCTTCGTATGATCCTGTTCCAGCTTACGAGCGAATTCCTTAATCTCGTTGCTGGAGGCCTTCTCTTGCGCAAGCCGCAGAGCCTCAACCTCTGCCATACCGCTCTGCGCGGCTTCCATCATAAACTTCTCGTCCGCCGGTCCGACCATCGTCCCAGCGCCCTTATTGGAGCTCATGCCGTGATCGGCGGTGTGGCTGCCTTGTCCGTGGCCGCCGCCCGCTTGAGCGCCGCTCTGCGGCTTCGCCGCCGGAGTGTTTTGTGGTGATCCCGCTTGCGCGAACGCCATCGCGGATCCGAGGCTGAGCGTCAAAACAGTCTTTGCAATTTTTTCATTCATTCGCATTGAGCAAAGTCCTTCGTTGTTCCCTAGGCAATTCCTTAGCCAACCAGTATAGGGGGTGCTCATCACTACCCGATTCACCGCATTCGGGAGAACGGCCCTGCAATTCTTACAATCGTATGAAATACTTACGCCGCTAAACCTGAGCGACGTAGAAGAGCTGTGAGATCTGGATCACGTCCCATGAACGATCGGTACAGGTCCGCCGGATCTTCACTATCGCCCCGCGCTAGTATTCTGTCGCGGAACTCCGATCCGACTTCGCGGCTAAAAACGTCGCTTTGCTGAAATCTGGTGAAGGCGTCGGCGTCCAAAACCTCCGCCCACTTGTATGAGTAGTATCCTGCCGCATAGGCGACCGGGCTCGCGAAGAGATGCGTGAAACTGGTGATCATCGCGTAGTCTTCGGGTAAGGGGGCGGACGCGAAAGGCTGCATCAATTTTCTCGCGTACTCAACGACGTCCCCATCTTTCTCCCGTGAGTACAACGTATGTAGCGCCAGATCCATGGTGGCAAAACTGAGCTGGCGCATCTGCGCATTTGCAGCACGAAATGTTTTAGCGCGTTTCATCTTCTCGAACAGATCGTCAGGGAGAGTCTCGCCGGTCTGGTAGTGATGGGCAAACAAATCCAGCGATGGCCGCTCCCAGCACCAGTTCTCCATGATTTGGGACGGGAGCTCAACGAAATCCCAGGCGACGTTCGTGCCCGCGAGAGATCGGATCTCAACTTTACTCAGGCAATGGTGCAGCAGGTGACCGAACTCGTGATACACGGTTTCCACTTCCCGATGAGTAAGCAGCGACGGCTTATCTCCCACCGGCGGAGTGAGATTCCCACAGATTAGGCCGAGGTGAGGTTTGAAACCATCGGGTTTCGGGCCGCCTGTGATCAGCGCATCCATCCAGGCGCCGCCACGCTTGTTTTCGCGGGGAAACCAATCGGCATAAAACGATCCGAGCTTCGTCCCATCGGCATCCATGATCGTGTAGGATCGGACGGCCGGATCCCACCCAGGCATGCCGTGCTCCTCTTGCACCTTAACACCGAAGATCCGCGATACCAGCTCATACATTCCCGCTTCGACCTTATTGAGTTCGAAGTATGGGCGGAGCGCTTCTTCGTCGAACTCATACAATGCTTCACGCTGCTTCTCGGCGTAGTACGCCACATCCCACGGCTCCAACCGGGGAGCGTCGTCGCCCTCTAGCGTCCTGCGGAAGGCGCGCAGGGAATCGTTTTCCTTATCAAAGAACTCCTTCGTGCGATCATGCAACTCCCGAACGAATTCGTACGCCCGCTCGCCGTTCTTAGCCATTCGATCTTCCAGGACCAGATCGGCGAAATCACGGTACTCGAGCAGCGCTGCCTTCGCTTTTCGCAATTCCAGGATGCGAAGCAGGATGGTACGGTTATCGAAGGCGCCCGAAGACGCTCGCGTACTGAAGGCCCGGTACATCTCCTCGCGAATTCTCCGGTCGGCCATATAAGTGATGACGGCCGTGTAGCTTGGCGCCTGCAGTGTGAACCGCCAGCCTTCGAGACCTTTTGATTTTGCGCTCTCCCTCGCCGCCTCCACTGCACTGGGCGGCAGGCCCGCCAGTTGCGTCTCATCCGTGATGACGAGCTCGAATGCGTTCGTCGCATCGAGAACGTTTTCGGCGAATTTGGTGGTCACTGTCGACAACTCGACTTCGATGCTCTGGAGCCTGGCCTTGCCGGCCTCATCCAGATCGGCGCCGCTCCTCCGGAAGCCATCCATTGTCTTCTTCAGAAAGCGCGCACGAGGCCCGGTAAGTGCTCTTGCCTCATCGGTCGCCGCATACTCCTTCAGAATTCTCCAGATACCGGGATCAAGAACAATGTTGGTGTAGAACAAGCTCACCTCGGGTTGAATGGCGTTGTACGCAGCTCGAAGCTCCGGGTAAGTTGCAACACTTTCCAGATGTTTCACGACACTCATAGCCCAGTCGAGTTTCTCCGTCAGGTTTTCCAGCGCCAGCAGAGTGTTGTCGAACGTGCGCGGGCCGGTGCTGGAAGACAGCTCGGCCTGATTCGCGCGAGCTTCTTCGAGAAGTTGCTGGATTGCCGGCTCGACGTGCTCGGCGCGGATTTGATCGAACGGTACTTTGAACTGGATTTCTAGGAGCGGGTTCACGATTCCATTATCCTGCCGGGCTCCGCAGGCCTGCAAAACGGTGTAGTGTTGGCACATGCCGGCATGTCATTCTGCTGGCGATTGCATCCCCGTTGTTCGCGGGCGCTATCGAGAAGCTTGCCTTCATGGCGGGATGCTGGACTGGACCGGGCACGTTCGAAATGTGGATGAAGCCGGACGGAGGAGCCGTACTCGGAGTCAGTCGAACGATCAAGGACAACAAAGTCGTGGTGACGGAGTTTTTCTCTGTGTCGGAAACAGCCGATACCATCATCCTTAATGTGCAGCTTCGCCTCGCCGAAAAGACGACGCCGTTTCGCGCGAAAGAGATCACAGAATCGTCCGTCACGTTCGAGAACCCCGAGCACGATTATCCGCAGCGCATCATCTACCGCAAGCAGGCCGACGGATCACTACTCGGACGGATTGAAGGCACACAGAACGGCAAGACCCGAGCGATCGACTACCCAATGAAGCGCACTCGCTGCGAATAGACGCTCAGCGGCGCAGGACTGCATTGACAACTGCCAGCGCCGAGATTGCAGCAGTCTCAGCCCTCAAAATGTGATTGCCCATCGCTATCCAAGTCCAGCCGGCGTCCCGGGCTTCCGCGCGTTCGTGATCGGCCCATCCACCCTCCGGCCCCACCATCAATGCGACTGACGCGGCGGGAGCCATCAGCACATCGATTAAGGGAACCCCGGACCGCTCTTCATCGAGGAACAATCGGCTCTCAGCTTGTGTCTGGAGCGCTTCTTTCAACCGTACCGGTTCATGCAATTCCGGCAGGCGCAAGCGCCTCGACTGCTGGCTGGCCTCGACCGCGATCCTGCGCCATCGTTCGATGCGTTTCTCGGCGGCGCGCTCCAGACCTTTTTCACTGCGTTCGGCCCGGATGAACTTCACCGACGTAACACCGAGTTCGGTCGCTTTCTCGAGAAGCAACTCCAACCGGTCGAATTTGAACAAAGCGATCAGCAGATGAACCGGCATCTCAGGGTCGGGATCGGGCAGCCGTTCGATGATCCGAAACCGAACTTGCGACTTGCGTGCGGTGTCAATCTCGCCAAGATACAGGGAGTGATTGTCGGACAGCTCGAAGATCTGGCCGATCTTTACGCGCAAGACTTGTGTGAGGTGGCGAGCCTCCTCACCCGCGATTTCGGCTTGGCCGTTACGCACCTCTTGTACGAAAAACCTGCGCCTCGCCATCCTCCATCATTCTAGGGCTGAGATAATGAACGCCGTATGATCGCCAGCTTGCGGGGCGCGCTGCTCGAAAAACGGCCCAATCAAATCATCGTTGATGTCCACGGAGTGGGCTACGACGTTTCCATCCCCGTTTCCACGTATTCGGCCCTGCCGGATAACGGGAAGGAAGTCACCCTCAAGGTACACACACACGTTCGGGAGGACGCGATCGCGCTCTTCGGATTTGTGACAGCAGAAGAGAAGATGCTGTTCGAGAAGCTGATCGGAGTCAGCGGCATCGGGCCCAAGCTGGCAATAACTGTGCTGTCCGGACTCGCGGCGGCCGATCTTACGAGCGCGATTCGCGGCGGCGATGTCCAGCGGCTCACGCGTATCCCGGGCATCGGCAAGAAGACGGCCGAGCGCATGGTGCTGGAACTGCGCGACAAGGTAGATCTGGCAAGCGGTGGAACCACGCCCGTGTCAACCGAGAAGTCGGCCCCATTTACAGACATCGAGTCGGATGTCCTGTCCGCGCTGATCAACCTTGGTTGTCAACGCCTTTCGGCGGAAACCGCGATTCGGAAAGCCATCGCCGCCGGGGCTCCTCCGACTTTCGAGCCTCTTTTCCGGAAAGCTCTCGAGCTGGTTCGTTAAACTGAAATTTACCAATGCGGGAAAAGGGCATCGTTTCGGCCGCCGCGCGCGAAGACGAGCGGCAGTTTGAGGCCGCTCTGCGTCCCCAGCGCCTCGCAGACTTCACCGGACAACCAAAGCTCAAAGAGAACCTCGCTATTGCGATCGAGGCGGCCCGGCTACGCGGTGAAGCGTTGGATCACGTTCTGCTTTATGGTCCCCCAGGTCTCGGAAAGACGACACTCGCCACGATCATCGCAAACGAGCTGGGGACTTCCTTTCAGCAGACATCCGGTCCGATCCTGCAGAAGAAGCTCGATCTGACCGGCATCCTGACTACAGTCACAGAACGGCAGGTTTTCTTCATCGATGAGATTCATCGCCTGATGCCGGACATCGAGGAGATCCTCTATTCGGCGCTCGAGGATTTCCATGTCGATATCGTGATCGGCCAAGGTCCCGGAGCGCGAACGCATAAGATGCCGCTGAAGCGCTTCACGGCAGTCGGGGCAACCACGCGACAAGGTCTGCTGGCCGCGCCCTTGCGAGCGCGGTTCGGACTGACGCTCCGGCTGAACCCATACGATGTATCGGAACTGAAGCACATTGTCATGCGCTCGGCGCGCGTGGTGAATGCCACCATCGACGAGGATGCGGGCGAAGAGATCGCGAGGCGGAGCCGCGGGACCCCCCGCATCGCCAATCGGCTACTCAGGCGGGTCCGCGATTATGCGCAAGTCCGATCGGAAGGACACATCAGCCTGAAAGAAGCCTTGACTGCGCTGGACATGCTCGAGGTGGACCGTTTCGGTCTCGATGAGATCGACCAGAAGATCATGATGACGGTGCTCGACAAGTATTCCGGCGGTCCGGTCGGATTGAACACCATATCGGCATCCATCGACGAGGAGGCGTCCACCATCGAGGAGGTCTACGAGCCTTACCTGATGCAACTCGGATTCCTGGACCGAACGCCGCGAGGTCGTGTGGCGACGGACCGGGCCTACGAATACTTCGGCATCTCCAAGAAGACCCGAAGCACGTGGCAGCAGGGTCTTTTTTAGTGAAGATCGTTTACCTATCGTTGGGTTCAAACATAGGCGATCGTCAGAGTGCGCTTCAAACGGCTGTCGACAAGCTGCACTCTAAAGACCTGCGCATTATCAAGGTATCCTCGCTGTTCGAGACTGCAGCGATCGAATACACCAGGCAGGCTGATTTCCTGAATTGCGCGCTCGAAGCGGAAACCGAACTCCTGCCGATGCGGCTGTTACAGCGAGTCGCCTCAATTGAGCGGCAACTGGGACGCAAGCGAATCATCGCCAAGGGTCCGCGTACGATCGATATCGACATCCTGCTGCATGGGCGCGCAGTCATCGATACGCCTCAACTACAGATCCCGCACCCCAGGATGACGGAACGCCGCTTCGTGCTCGAACCGTTGGCCGAGATTGCGCCGGATCTCCGTCATCCGGTTCTCCGGCGCACCATTCGAGAACTGCTAGACGCGGCCCCCAACCAGCGTGTCGTCAAACTTCCGTTGTCCCTGCGTCTCCTTCCGAGTTGAAGGCAGGAACGAGCGCAGCATCCAAGCGCTCTTATTATGCTTCTCGAGAACCGCAGTCAAAAAATCCGCCGCATCGGCGGCCTTCCATTCTTCCTGCGCCCGCTCGATGTCTGTACGAAGCGAGCGGATGATCGTCTCATGATCGTCCGTCAAGTCTTGGAGGATGCCGTTTTCATCGGAGATGTCGCCGGTGTTTTCCTTCAATCGCGTGAGTCGTAGATATTCAGCAATACGCAACGAACCAAGGCTAGCAAGAA
>CAWGVL010000015.1:0-65142 GCA_963825845.1 Bryobacteraceae bacterium
ATCGTGAATGGCGTGCTGAATCGCGTTGCGGAAGACGGCGTTCTGCTCGAGTGGTTCCGCAAGCCTCAGAGACGCTTCGGCACGACCTACCGCATCATCCAATCTCATCGCGCTGGCTCAGGTGTTCACCATTATCGGCAGTCGGGGTGACGTCTACCTGTTGGGCGAAGCCTACGCCTTTGGCGTAGTTTGGAGTTTCTTCATGAAAGGCCTGGGGGTCCTCGCCCTTCGGTTCCAGCGCAACGACCAGGAGTATAGACTCCCATCAATTTCCGCATCGGGAAGACCGAGATTCCCGTAGGCCTCGGCGCGACCGTACTGGTTCTCTTTTTCGTTGCGATCGCGAACTTATTCTCGAAGAAGATCGCGACCATATCTACGGCGTTTCATTTACAGTCATCCTATTTGTCATTTTTCTCATCTCCGAGCGCGTCAACCGCCGCCGCATGCAGGACGAAAAGACGGGCCTGGAGAACTTCAACCTCGACCACCAACTTCGCATCGAGGCGGAACATATCCTCGCTCGCCCCGGTTCAGTTCTGGTTGCCGTCCGAGGGAATACCCTCGAACATCTCCGGCGCACCTTGCAGAAGACGAACCTTCGCCGTCACGATATCGTCGTCATGACTGTGCGTCCTTTATCTACAGGCGCGGGCGAATTTGAGCTGAATGAAGATCAGATCTTCAGCGCCTATGAGCAGGAGTTGTTTAGCCGCGTCGTCGAACTCGCCGAGAAGGAAGGCAAGCATGTCGAACTTCTCGTGACTTCCCGCCGTAGATCCGTTCGACGCGATGGTCCAGGCGGCCAGCAGTCTCAAGGTATCGAAATTGGTCACAGGCGATCTCAGAGCGGATGGCCTCAGAAGAGCTCGCGCAGCATATCGGACTCGCGTGGGAGCGATCGCCTGAACCGCGGCACCCCTTTTCTCTCGAAATCATCAGCCCCGACCGGCCGTCCACCTACGTCAACCTCGGCCCACCCGCCGCGTCTCTGGCCGGACGATATCGATCGCCTGCACGAAATCTGGCTGCGTCTCAGCGCGCAGGAGAATCTGGGCGCGAACTCCATCACCGCGACGTCATTGGCCTGGCGCTCCGGCGGGCTGATCGGAGACCTCGACACCGCGAAGCGCGAAGAGATTGTCGACTCACTCGAGCGCGAAATTCGCGAACACTCGTAGCCCGGACGCACGGATTACCGGGCGCCTCAGACACCCAAATCCATCTAACAGCTTCATCCCCCCGAATAGAAAGACACAGGCGCCGCGGGACAGACGGCATCCATGGATTGCGCCTTCGACAAAAGTGCTACATTAGTTAGCCAGCAGTAAGAGGGGACACCATGCGGAGCTTCATTCCCGTCATCCTTGCACTATCCTTTAGCCCGGCAATCCAAGCCAACGAAATAGCCAAAGCGCGCCTGCTCGAAAGGGAAGGCGATGCCATCGGAGCACGAGCCACGTTGAAAGCCGCTGCCGCTACCGATCCGGAAGCGCAGTCGGGGGTATGCAGAATTCCTTCACCGGCATCGCGACCCGGATGCCCGCCAGGCGTACGAGAATCTTCTGAGCTCGGCCGACAGCGCGAAGAAATCCGAGATCGCCCGCCGGTTGATTTTGTTGAATCTCGTCGCGGACGATCGCGACGCCGCCCTGAAGTTTTACGAGGTATACAAAGGCGCAGGAGGAGGCGACCTGACGCCTTCCGTCCTGCAACTCCCGAGATCGACCGGAAAAGAGCAGCAAATGATCTCGATTCCGGGGCCATTGCGGTCGTTCGCACGAATGGCAGCGCTATCGCCGGATCTGTCGCCCGAAGATCTGCTTAGCGGCCTCGCCCGCAACATCGTGACGAACGGCTACCAGGCCTCGGCCAGCAGCGACTCGCTCGATCAAACCGAGTACCTCAAGCTGGTGTTCCGGTATATGTCGCAGGCCCGTGAGTTGGAGAAGCTCGCAGCCGACACCAAGAATGTGATCAAGATCGAGACTTGCGAATCGGCGAAGACAGCCGATCTTCTCAAGGTGCTCGGCTATCGCATGCGTGGCGGAGTGCGGAGCCGAAGTCGTTCTCGAAACCGTGAATGCCACACGCGCCTTCCTGACCATCGACTCCGGGTTTCCGCTTGCCCAGCTGGAACAGTCGTTGCGAACGAATCGTCCGTTCGAATACGACTTCCAGCCGTCGCAGATACCGGTCCTCTATGGAAAGGATTACTGGTTGGGCGCGCAGGATAAGCCTAGCGGAGAATTCATCGACGTCTTCATGGGCGACCCCGCGCTATGCCGCCTTTATCTAGGTCTTTCGAAGCTTGACGCCGAGACGGCGGAAGGTCTCGCGTAAGCAGATGCCGGCATCCCGGCTGAAGGCCTTCGCGCACGTCCTCGATTTCTACGGAGGCATGTTCCAGATCCAGAAAGGTGTCGCGATCGTCCCCGGTGGCGAGAAGGCTTGGCCTTCATGGACTGAGCTCGCTTCGGGCAAGTCCCCAAAAGAAGGGTCCGTATTCTTTGAACGCATGCTGACTCGCGATGATGGTTGGGCAGCAGCGTACTTCGATGCGCTTGCCCGAATCAGCGGTCCCTCTCGCGATTACCTGTTGGAGCCGAAGCGAATGCAGCGATTCTATTCGGCGATGCGCGGACGCATCACTAGCCCTGGCCCTGCGCGTCCAGTGTTCCGCGCCAGCACCGATCTCATGCTTCTGACGCAGCGCCTCCGGATCGAGCCCAATGGTAAGCCTCACATCCCGGGCAGCCTGGACATCTGGAAGAACCTGTTCATCGCCCATCCGCACGGAAAGTACGATGGCAAACTCACAAAAGCTGCCAACGGTTGGAAGGAACCGGATGACCTGGTCGAAGCGTTGTTCGCGCTGTGCCGGAAAGCCGTCGAGAACGAGCCGCTAAAGGTATATATGGCGATAACGGATCTGAACCGGTATCGCGCAAAGCCCCTGGAAGCTCCTACCGTCGACCGGCTCGCTCGCTCGTACCGGCATTTCGGATCGCAGTTCCCGATCTTTGCCGAAGCCCCGTCGCTCACGGACAAGACCATCCTGCAGTATCTCGATGTGGCCGAATCGGTGAACGAGATTCGCGACAATCTGCTGAAGGCCGACACCGCTGGAACCATGCAGTCGCTGGCAAGCCTGTGGCAGATCTTTCTCCGCCAAGGTTCGCTGCCCGAGGCGGACGCCGACGCGACACTCTCGAAAATTCTCGCCGGCTTTGCCAAGATTCACAATCCGCGGGAACTCTTCGATAGCGGCCGGTCCGGCGTAACGACACTGCTAGCCGCGACCAAAACGCCCGAAAACACGCCCGCGCAGGATCGCCTGACCGACCTGCTCGCCGGCGCCGCAGCGCCGAGAGATACCGATTCGCATCGGCTCGTCGTCGAGAACATGATGCGCATTCTCGAAGCCCAGCGGCTGATCAACATCGACACCATCTTTCAGATGGCCGACAATCTCGAGAGTCTCACAAGGGGCGAGAAGCTGAACTCGAATCTGGTCACGAAGCTTGCCGCCAAAATTAACGAGATCCAACTCCCTCGCGCCTCTCTCTCCAGCGCCGAAAAGAACACTTTGGCCTTCGGCTACTGGACGGAGCGGCATGTCGAGCAGCAGCGCAGAATCGTTTTGCGGAGCGCCATCGAAAAGGCGGCGGCCGCGAACGACGCCGAGCGACTGCGTGACCTTCGCGGTTTGCTCGCGCCGTTCCTCCGCGACACCCTCGTGGGCTTCAACTATGTTCACTATGCCCCTCCCGGCGCGCAGATCCTGCTTACGAACCCGCTGTTCGTCAGAACTCACGACTTCCTTGGCGTCCAGGGCTCACAACAGACTTGGCGTGTAACGGAAGTCTTCGGCTCCGGGTGGCCGTCGAGCGCAGGCGGCCGGCTCGTGGGATCCCTGTCCGGGCTGCCCTACGCGCTCGCAGAAGCCGAACAGAACTTCCTGATTCCGACGAGAGAACAAGCGCTCATCTGGGGCGATCTGGTACCTCAGATGATTTTGATGGCGAAAGTCTCACGATGGTGGAACGTGACGCCAGCGCAAACGCACTGGGTCGCATTGCACATGAGAGAGGCCGAGCAGTTGGTGGCCGAGTCGGCTTTGGATCCGCAGCGCCGCACCGAAGTGCTCGATCTCCTGAACCGGCACGCTCCTCCGGTTCGGGTCCGGCGCATCAGCGACCTGATTGAAGAGGGTCGCGTTTCCGATGCGATCGAGAATGTGACACCCTCCGAAATGTACGCTCTGGCCACGGATTGGTGGCAAGCTCACAAGGACGATAATGGTGTCTTCTCGCAGGAAGCAAAACGGCTCCAGGGCGATCATCCACAGCAGGTCAGCCCCGAAGCGATTTCTCGAGCATTCGGGACTCCCAAGCCGACATTGACCGGCTCGTACCACCCCGAATTGCTGAATATCCGTACGTTCCCGACATTGATGGGGTACTCCAGCCGCATCATGGCCGAAAGTTGGGAATCCAATCTGCTTTACTACGCCGCTCTGGCTGATGAAGTTCACATGCATCCATCGCAGTTGAACGTCGCCGTGCCCGAATGGACTCAACAAACCGTTGAGAAAATTTTCGCCACTCACCTCGAAGACTGGCCGGCGCTCTTGCGTTCGCTCCGTCTGGTGGGCGATGATGTACGCGCGAAAGCGAAAAAGCAGTTGGCTGCCGAGCAGAAGGCTTCATTGCAGTAATACGGAGGAAAACGGGTGAGGAGATTCATCAGTGTTCTTGGAGCAGCGGGATTCGCAGCGGTACTCCTTCTTTATGCGCAGGAGCGTCCCGTGTTCCGCGTCAAAGTCGACATGGTCGTGCTCGGGTTCACCGTCACTGACGCCAAAGGTCGATACGTAACCGGGCTGAAGCATAAGGATTTTCGAGTCCTCGAAGACGGTATCGTACAGAAGTTGTCTACCTTCGCCGAGGGCAATAAGCCGCCCATGCAAGTGCTGGAGGACGGGTCGACCCAGCCGATTGTCACCGCCAAGGGCAGCGATCAGCCGACCGCCGACCGGTCGGACGCGTTCGTCGGTACCAACGTGTTCGTGCTGTTCGATACGAGCAACTATATGTACCGTGGATTTGTCTACGCTTCCGACGCCATCGCCGACTTCCTGCGCGGTCTCGACCGTGCGGATTCGGTGGCCGTCTACACCTACAGTCGCAATCTTTCCCGCGCAGCGATCTTGAGCCGCGATCGTAACGATGCGATCACCGGACTTCGCAAGGCCGTGGCAGGCGATGATTCGGCGCTGTACAACTCACTGCTTCTCACGTTGCGGGATGCGGCCAAAGTTCCCGGCCGCAAGGTAGTCATCGTCTTCTCCAACGGTCCTGACAACGCCAGTATGGTTGCTCCGGACGACGTGCGCGCCGTGGCCGAAGACGAAGGCATTCCGATCTACGTGATTTCAACGAACGAGGTAAACAAGGATCCGATTTCGAGCGGCGTTTTCCGTCGTATCTCCACTCGTACGGGCGGAAAGTCTTACTTCGCGAAAACGTGGCAGAAACAGGTTGAAGCGTTTGAAGATATTCGCGAAGATCTGGTGAACTCGTACACGATCACCTATTATCCGCAACCGAATCCAAACGAGGGCTTCCGCAAGATCGCAGTCGAGATTCCAACCGACGTGGGGAAGAAGTATAGAGTTCGCGCCCGGCCAGGATATCGGCCTCGCGGCGGCTTCTAGATCGCGCACATCGGATCTCAAGTCAACGGCCCGATCACATGAGTCGGGCCGTTGGTTTTGCGGCATACTTTTCGACTATCTCCAACAGCTGCGATGGCCTTACCGGCTTCGACAGGTAATCGACCATCCCCTTTGCCAGACATCGTTCCCTGTCGCCCTTCAGCGCATGCGCAGTCATCGCGATCACGGGGACAGCTTCGAGCCCCCTGTTGCGCTGCGCCTCGAGGATTCTGCTGGTCGCTTCGAATCCGTCCATCTCCGGCATCTGAATGTCCATCAGGACCAGAGCAGGATTCTCCTCGCGGGTCAACCGTACCGCCTCGACTCCGTTGCTCGCAATGATCACCCGGTACCCGCCCTTCTCGAGCGTCCGTGCCGCGAGCATCTGGTTCACCTTGTTATCTTCCGCGAGCAGGATCGTAAGCTGTTCCGCTCTCTCCCATGAATGCGCAATCCTCGGGACCTGTTGTCCGGCATGCGTTCCGCCATTCACCGGCGGCATAACCTCAATACCCGTCGCGACCTGACATGCTTGTATCAGGGCCCGCGCGGCAACTGGCTTGCGCAGAATGGATGAAGCGCGATGCCGTCCCGCCGCCGGATTTCCGACGAGATTGCCCAATGGTATCAGTTGGATCACGGGCGCGGACCATTCATGCTCTTCAGTACTGACAATCACAGATGCCTGCTCCCCACGACACGTGATCTCGGCCCCGGCATGGCGCAGCGCGCGCTCGATCGCGGCGTAACTTGATGGATTGGCTTCCGAAATAAAAGCTGTTTGGCCCACAAGCGCGCCGGGGTCGATCACGGATATCTCCGGACGGACCGTGGTCTCGATCGTGAACGAGAAGCAGCTTCCCTCGTCAGGCACACTCGCCAGGGTCAATTGCCCACCCATCAAGGCAACGAGTCGTGAAGCGATCGCGAGCCCCAGTCCAGTCCCGCCGTATTTCCGGCTGGTCGATCCGTCCGCCTGGCAGAACACGTCGAAAATGCGCGCGTGCTGGTCCGGTTGGGATACCGATGCCGGTATCGCGCACCTCGAAACGTGCGAGGCAGCGGTCGCCTTCCAGGCGAACGCAATCCACACGGACCACGATCTCACCCGAATGCGTAAACTTCGTGGCGTTCCCAACCAGGTTGATCAGGACCTGCCGAAGCCGCGCGGCATCTCCAATCCACTCCGCCGGAAGCGCTGGGTCGATATCGCAAACAAGTTCGATCTCCTTCTGAGCGACCGGCAAAGAGACCAGGTCGAGGCACCCCTCCACGAGCTTCGCGATTTCGAAAGGCTCGCTTTCCAGGTCCATGTGCCCGGCCTCGATCTTTGAAAAGTCCAGGATGTCGTTGATGATCATCAGCAGCGCCTCGGCGGAGGTTTTCACAACCTCGAGATTCATCCGCTGGTCCTGATCCAGCTTGGTATCGAGCGTGAGTTCCGTCATTCCGAGGATGCCGTTCATCGGAGTTCGGATCTCGTGGCTCATGTTGGCGAGAAATTCACTCTTCGATCGGCTCGCTGCCTCCGCCGCGGAGCGTGCTTTCTCGAGAGCGGCCTGCTCTCGTTTTTGCTGCGTAACATCACGAGCGATAATCTCAACGGCTTTTGGCCCGCCGTTGCCGTGCCGCAGCCGGCAGTTCATTTCCAGAACGGCCTCGGCCCCGAGTGCCGTTATAACCGACATCTCACGTAAAATCGATCTCTCTCCCCCAATCAGGACCGCCAGAATATCCTTGATGCCCTGGCGATGGTCAGGAGCGACGAAGTCATACAACGTCCAACAGCACGTTTCTCCGTCCTTACAACCGAACGTCTGCTTCGCTGCCTGATTCATCGCGGTGAAACACCCGTTCGTATCAACCGTAAACACCAGATCCGTCGAGTTCTCGAACAGGTCGCGATATCGTTCTTCAAGGGCCGTTTCCAGTTGGAGTTGCCCACGGATGATCGAAGTCTGTCGGCTCACCTTGCGCCGCAAGAGCCATAACCAGATCAGTCCCAGAGCAATCGCCGATATCAGGCCGGCGATCGCGATCGTGGCCCGCTCCAGCGTCCACCAGGAAGGCGCCTCTAGAATAGCCAGGTCAGCGGCTGATCGCATCCAAAGCGTGTACGGCAGCACTGCTCCGGCGGCGGGCATGCCCATGACATGGCAGACGCCCGCAACGCGAACCTTGGAGCCCGGCCTGATCTGCCATCCCTCGGCTCCGGAAGTGTCCCTCAGTTCAGCCGTGAACAGCTTGTCCCTGTCTCGCAGCGTGAGGAACCATTCGTCAGACGTTTTGCCCTCCGATCGTCTTGTCATGCGCTGTCGCAACACGACAGTCCCTGTCATCTCGACGAGTGTCGCGTCATACTTGCCAAACTGAGCATCCGCGGCCGAGACCGGGATGGGTTTGACGATCCTTGTCTCATCCAGTTTGCGGACTGTCGCATCTTGCAGCGTGGGCGAGTAGCTGCTGAACGCGGGGAATCCTGCCACTTCAATGAAATCGCCGACTTTCAGGTTCTCCAGGACACCCGGTCGAACGACGAGCCCCTCACTGCCGCTCTGAACGCACATCCCGCCGTCGGGTCGAACGCACGTTACCGTTCCGCGCACCCGAACCTGATCGCGAGGTTGTGGTTTGCTGGAATACGTGAACAGTCCCCCAATTTGACTGAGAGGCAGTTCGCTCTTATCCTCTGTACCGGCACGAATGACAAGGAGCGAAGCAAAATCCTGAACCATCAACCGCGGCCCCAGCCACTGGCCTTTGGCGTTGAAAACAGAGCTTGCTACCCCGCGAACCTTTACCAGATCCCCGGGCTGAGGCATGCCGGTCCGTGAATCGGTGTACACAAATGCAGGCAGCGACTCACCCTCATACGACAGGTTCATCTGGAATCGATTTCTTACTTGAAAGACAGATCGCACAGTAGCGAGCAGTTCCACATAACTGCCCTCTAGATTCGAACGCAAGCGACCCGAACGAGGCAGGACCGGATTCGGCAGCGCAGCACGGCGGATTCGGCTGATATTTGCGTTTCGGACGATGGGCGCGAATCGCCCCGGGCCCGTTCTGCCCTGGATCATCACAAGATCGCCGGCCTCGACGTTCGGCACGGACTCGGTACCGACATAGATGCCCGCGGAGGAGTCGTGCACGAACAGGCATCGCTCTCCCGGGAACACGAGTGTCACGACGGCAGTGAACTCGACCGGATAGCCGACCTCAGCCGTGGAGCGCGGAAGGTCGAGGATCTCCCTGGCCGAGCCCTTTCCCTGGCTCGAATGCCCCGCCGCGAAGAAGAGTAATACCATAAACCACGGCATCTGAATGGCTCATCGACGATCTCCACGTAATCTTGAGGCTTTTTTCTCTGGAAGCTGTCGCGGCCTTACGGTTTTGCGGCCGTTTAAGACGAACGCATAACTAAGGATGCGAGAATTCGTTTGCTCTGGGTACGAGTTCCAGGTAAACGGCCGGGCTCGTACCGGGATTCCAGTAGCCCATGTATCGGGCATATCCGTATGCGCTCATGAACAGCACGGCGATCAAGGCGGGCACACCCCAGGCCGGCACCGATCGCTTGACCGGCGTGATGGTAACCGCGAGCGCGCCCTCCACCGGACACGCAGCCACGCACTCCATGCAATTGGTGCATTCTGCCGAGCGTACCTGAACCAGCCTGCTCACGGGGAGGGCCGCGGGGCAGGCTTTGTCGCACTTACCGCAGTCGATGCAGCTCTCCGCGGTGCGCCGAATTCGCATCGGACTGAGTAAAGCAACAACGCCCAACAGCGCTCCGTACGGGCACAAGTAGCGGCACCAGAAGTTCTGTACGAACACCGAGGCTACGACGAGCAGGACGATAGTCACAGCTCCCCCGACACTCAGATATCGGAAGAAGTTCAGCATCTTCACATCGGCCACTGCTCCGTAAGGTCCCTGCAGGAATGCGTCGATCGCCGCGGCAGACATCCCTGCGATGGCATACAGAAAAAGTCCCAGAAGGACGTACTTCAAGGAACGCAGAGGCAAGTCCAACCACCTCGGCAACCGCCACGTGCGCTTGAAAGTGTCGCGCCCGAACTTCCACAGCAGTTCGCTGATGGTTCCTACAGGACACAACCACGAGCAGAAAGCCTTCCGGGCCGTCAGCGAGATTGCCAGAAAGGCGAGCAGCAAAAACAGCCCCGCCGCATGCATCCTCGGCACCTCCGCCGTCGCCAGCAGGTACTTCAGGTTCATGAGTCCGGCGATCGGAAGCCAGCCCTCGATACCGGCGGGCCGGCTCACCTTCAGGGACTGACCGCCGGTCTCATAGAATCGGACCCATAGGTAAAACTGAACCGCGATCCACAAGTTCAACGCGACGAACAGGAGCTGGGAGGCAAGCCGGAGACTCTGGGAGCGATCGCGATGAAGTCGCCGGACAAACTTCTTGATGGCCACGCTCTCGCACTAGCACTGCAGCTACCACGGTCGGATCAACAGCTTACGAGCAGTGTGTGCGATATCACGCTGTTCCTCTGGTGCGGGGACAGGCGCATGCGCGAAAATACACAGTATCCAAACGAGCACTAAATCCGTAATATAGATAGATCGTTACGGTGCTGGGAACCATCCTGTACTACGGCATTCCGGAGATGTGGTGCTGCGTTCATCAGCCGCAATCCAAGATGGTTTGGAGGCATGTTGGCGGTATGCGTAAGTTACTGAAACGGAAGATGATCGGTTTAGAGGCGTTGCGCTTGTCTGGCTCGCTGTGTGCTACAATTTTTCATAGGCAGGCTGCAACGCGTGTTGAAATGCGTGCGTCTAGAAGGTGTCTGAGTCCTTACGGAGGGTGTCGACACCGATGATCGCGCAACAAGAGGAAGTCAAGAAAGCAATGAGCGCCGAAAGTCCCTCAGTCACGGCCGTAAGCCAGCCGGGTGATCACTTGAACCTTCTTGTTCCGGAAACTGGTATCCCTTGGTATAAGAGTTTCGTCGGGAACATCAAGGAAGTAATCCATCCGACTGAGCTTCCTCCGCTCGAAGTTACGTCAAAACCCATACCTGTCAAGAATATCTGGGGCGACAGCAAGAACACTCGGACGGCCGGCCTCTCATCCGTGCTGATTCACGGGGGCGCGATCGCCCTGTTGATCTTGCTGGGAACGAACGCGAAAGTGCAGCAGACGGTCAAGGAATCGGTTTCCTTGATTGCGCCCGATATTGCGCCTTACATCCCCGCAAAGCCGCAGAAAAACTTGATGGGCGGCGGCGGTGGTGGGGGTGACAAGTCTCCACTGAAGGCAAGTGTGGGCAAACTTCCGAAAGTCGCTCCTCGTCAGTTCGCGCCTCCGACGGCCGTAATCACGAATCCCGAGCCGAAACTGGCGGTCGAACCGACCATCGTTGTGCAGCCGAATGCTCCGCTTCCGAATGTAGCGTCCGTTAACTTCGGTAATCCGCTCGGTGTAAATGGTCCTCCATCGAACGGTACCGGATCGGGTGGCGGTATTGGCTCCGGAAAGGGAGGCGGTGTGGGCAGTGGTAATGGCGTAGGCTACGGACCCGGCAGCGGAGCCGGTACCGGTGGCGGCGTCTATAGGATCGGCGGAGGCGTCTCCGCGCCCGTTCCGATCTTTAAGCCGGAACCCGAGTACTCCGAAGAAGCTCGCAAGGCGAAATATCAGGGATCGGTGACCTTATCGATCGTCATCCTGGCTGACGGCAGCACCAGCAATATCAGAGTGGTCCGTGCTCTTGGTCTTGGACTTGACGAAAAGGCCATCGAAGCAGTTTCTAAATGGCGCTTCCGCCCATCCGTGAAAGACGGTAAGCCGGTCGCGGTAACAGCAAACGTGGAAGTCAATTTCCGGCTGCTCTGATACATTTTCAATGCAGATAACAAAGGGCGTCCGAGACAATCGGACGCCCTTTGTGTTTCTGGATCTCTATGACGCGAGTCGGCTCCCTCAGAAACGCGAGAACCCGGCCGACTCTCCAGGAGCCGGCCGGGCTCTTAAACTCGTACAGAACGAAACGAAGCTTACTTCGCCTTCTTCTGCTTCTGCTGACCGACGCGGACCTTGTTGACGCTCGCCCTCGCTTCTTTGTAAGCCTTCCAATCGAAGCGTCCGGAGGCATCCTTCAAGTACGCGTCGAGATCCGCATCCTTCGGGAGAACCGCCATGACGGTGGCGACATCCCCATCCGGAGCGGTGATCTTATAACGCTTCACATTGGGAATAGCCATAACTGTATCAGGATACCACGTCTTCTCCTGGGACGTGTCCGGGACGCAGCACTTCGCGGACTTTGTTTGCAAGCTGCTCTCGCGTAAAGGGTTTCTGCAGGAAATCCGTTCCCGGTTCCAGCTCTCCACCTCCGCGTACCAGCTCGCTATCGGTATACCCGGAGACAAACAATACGCGCATCTCCGGGCGGAGGCTTCGGAGCAGAGTTGCGAGTTCCGGACCGGTCATCCGCGGCATCATGACGTCTGAAACCAGAAGTTGGAGAGGCCCCGCGTGCGATTCCGCGATACGCAGAGCTTCAGCGCCGCCGCTCGCCGGCAGAACGGTATACCCTTGTTCCCGGAGCATTTGCGTCACGATATGCCGTACTCCGTCCTCATCTTCGGCGACCAGAATCGTTTCTGCTCCCTTGGCCACCTTCGCTTGGGCCGGGTGCGAAGCCTCGACTCCGGAAGGCTCGTCAATCCTCGGCAGGTAGATTGAGAACGAACTCCCGTCGCCAAGCTCCGACTGCACCAGAATTTCGCCGTGGTTCTGCTTTACAATCCCATAGCTGGTCGAAAGCCCGAGCCCGGTGCCGCGGCCCTTCTCCTTGGTCGTAAAAAATGGCTCGAACAGGTGGCTTCGAGTTTCCTCATCCATGCCGGTACCTGTGTCTATAACATCGAGCACAACATAACTTCCGCGGCGCAGGGGAGTCTCCCGAGTGCCGCCTTCAGACTCGAGAAGCATGTTCCGCAAATGAATCGTCACCGACCCGCCGTTCGGCAGCGCATCCCTTGCGTTGACGACCAGGTTTACGATGACCTGCTCAATCTGCCCGGGATCTACGCGAGCTTTCCCGAGGTCGGGATCGATGTGGATCGAAAGTTCGATATTCACACCCAGCAGCCGCTTCAGCATCTGCTGCATGTCCATTACGAGCGCTCCGAGTTCCACGACCTTCGGCTGCACGATCTGCTTGCGGCTGAACGCAAGCAGTTGGCGTGTCAACGCGGTCGCGCGATCCGCCGCTTTCAGCACCTGCAGCATGTCCTCCCGCGTGGAATCGCCCGCGGGAAAGCGGTCCAGCAGCATCTGGCAGTATCCCGTTATGACCGTGAGCAGATTATTGAAGTCGTGCGCCACGCCGCCAGCCAGCCTTCCCACGGCTTCCATTTTCTGCGCCTGGCGGAATTGCTCTTCGAGCCGCTTGCGCTCGGAATTGTCGGCGACCACCTCTACGATCCCGGTAACTGCGCCTTCGGCATCCCGCAGCGGAGCCGTCCAAAAGCTGACGTCAATCCCCTGCCCGCTCCTGCAAAGTCTCCGTTCCTCCGTACCGGTCTGTGTCTCTCCCGCCTTGATACCCTCCAGACGCCGGCGAAAAGCCTCGGTCTCCTCGGAAAAGATCGTCGGCAGCGGAGCACCAACCGCTTCTTCCTCCGTGTAGCCGAACATCTTCTGAGCGCTCGAATTCCACGTCCGGACCACGCCCTCCAAATCGAGCGTGTAAATGGCAAGCGGCGATGTCTCAATAACAGCCCGCAGCGTCTCATTGGCCTGCCGGACCGCTTCGTCCGAACGTTTTCGCTCAGTAATGTCGCGTGAATTCAGAACGTACCCGGCGACGGTCGATTCCATTTCGAACCGTTTTCCGATCGCTTCCAGTACTCGCCATGCGCCGTTTCGGTGCAGCGCGCGGAACTGAATGGACTGCGTCGCGCCCGGATTTTGCGCCCCTACTTCCAGCACCTGCCGGACATGGTCGCGGTCTTCAGGGTGAATTAATTTAAAAAGGTTCTCCTGCGTTAATTCGCCCTGCGGATAGCCCAGCACTCGTTCGAAGGACGGGCTGCCGTAACGCACCGTGCCGTCGATATCCAAAACCGTAATGATGTCGAGCGCGTTCTCGATTAGCGAACGAAAATATTCTTCACTTCGCTGCAGCGCCTCTACCGCCCGCTTGCGTTCCGTCGCATAACGCATCGCGCGCACCAGCAATTGTCCGGTGACGGAACCCTTCACCAGATAATCCTGGGCGCCCTCCCGAACAGCTCGAATCGCCAGGCCCTCGTCGTCAAGGCCGGTCAACACCACGATAGGAACACTGGGAGCTTGCGCATGCGTACGGACCAGCGTCTCGAGGCCATCCGCGTCCGGCAGCGATAGA
Source organism: Bryobacteraceae bacterium (assembly GCA_963825845.1). Lineage (GTDB taxonomy): Bacteria > Acidobacteriota > Terriglobia > Bryobacterales > Bryobacteraceae > DASQDN01. The sequence goes on from CAWGVL010000015.1 coordinate 14,110, forward strand.
TCCAGCATGACGACATCGAACTTATCCACATCGAGACGGAGCAGCGCCTTTCCAAGTGTGTCTACGTGAGTAAGCTGTATGTGCGCGCCTTCGGCTTCTCTCACGACTTCTCGCAAGAGTCGGGCATCCCCTGGATTATCTTCAACTAGGAGGACGCGGATTCTGTCAACCGGCATATTTTGGTTGTGAGAACTGAAAAAGACTTATATCAGTTTAGATTAGCCTGTACCGCTCACACATCCACTTCAACATAAAAAATCACTTACGTCGCAATCAGTCGATTGCTGATGTCCATTGCGCGTCTTCCGCTGAATTTGTAATGAACATTCCGTATAAATGCTTTACAGGACTATGCGATCATTCGCCTTAACGGTTAGCTTAGTGCATTAGGCTGCGGCGAGCTAAGCAACTCTCGATTTTTCTTGACTGATATAGCAGTTTGCTATACACCTATTGCTTAGAGCAATAGCGGTCATGCTGCTCGGTCAAAAGGTTCGCTACTTACGGGAAGTGGAAGGAACGCTCCGTGGGTTCGGCCGGGCGATGACCCAGCAGGAGGTCGTCCGCGCCCTTCAACAGGAACAGGGCGCCTCAATTAGTCAGGCGTACCTCTCCCAGGTCGAAAACGGATCCCGACGCCACCTCACTGACAGCACTCGGATGATGCTGGCGAAATTCTTCAAGGTCCATCCCGGATATCTCGTGAATGATCCGGAGGGATTCCATACGCAGTTGATGTCCGATGTCAGAGTCGGCGAAGACTCCCTCGACCTCTGGTTGATCAACGGAGCGGAACGTTTTGCCGGCGATCCGAAGGTAAGCGCCGCGTTATTACAGCTCGCGCAGCACGAAGATTCAAGAAAATGTTTGATCCTGCTGGGCGCGATTTTGCAGATGCCCGGATTGGCCGACCGGTTAACGCAGGTGCTTCAACAGGAGTCTGCGCCTGCCAAAGGCGGGAACAGTAATGAGGAAGAGCAGGTGGACAAGTGACCTGGCCATGCCAGTGACGCCGCTCTCGGGACGTCAGTCAGCGTGGGCCTTGTCTGTGCATCCTTTGTTTTCTGGTTCCTTAAAAAGGTGCTGATGCGCGAGCTCGTGGGGGGCACAGGCGAGATGCTGTTCTCGCAGAATGGGACGCGTCGAGCCGCGGCGATTCGCAGCGAAGAATGCTCCGCCATTCCGGCGGAGTGGAAGTTGTCGTCACACGTTACGACGATCTCATAACCATCTCTCAAGCCGCCGGCGAGGCGGTATGGATGTTTCACTGAATGTGTTTGTCATCGCGGGACTCATGGTCCTGACGTTGATCTTTCTGATGGCGATGTTCGCCAGATTGTATCGAGACGCCCCGGCGCAGTTATCTTTTCTAAAGAGGTCTACACACGACAGGGCGTTGCGCTGACGGTAGAAGGAGCGGGAAGGCTTTCACCGTCTGGTGATGGAAGGATACCTGGGTAGGATTATCGGTCAGTTGACGGTGAAAGAGATCGTGAAGGAACCTGAGATGGTAGGCGGTCGAATGCGGGCGAATTGTGCAGCCGACCTGAACAAGATGGGCCTGGAAGTGGTCTCCTTCATGATCAGGGAAATCCGCGGTGAACGAGTACATCGTGAACATGGGCGTCCTGACATCGGGCGAGTGAAGAAAGGTTGCAGACGTCTCCTCCACGGAGGTGGAACGCCAAGCAGCGATCCCGAAAAGCCAGGGCGGACCAGGAGCGAATGATCGCCGCGGCACTCTCGCACCGGCGGGCCGAAGCGCAGAGGGATCTCGAGAGCAAGCGTGCGCTCTTTACCGAAGCGATGAAAATCCGTCAGATCGAGAAACAACTGGAGATCCGCGTACAAGAAGCTGAGTTTCAGCGGCGTGAGCGCGAGTTGATCGTGACCATGTTGAAGCAGCGGAGATTGACGTATCCGCTCGATCCGGAAAGCGAAGGCCGTTCATCCGCGATCCAGGCGCAGGGTGAAGTTGGGGCCGATAGGGGCCGATATCATGTATCGCAAGGGCGAAGCGGAACCCAAAGCGATGAGCGTGAAAGCCGAGGCGTACCAGGAGTGGAATCAGTCAGCCGTGGTCAACAAGCTGATCACCGGCATGCCGGATGTCGTTCGAGCGTTATCCGAAACGCTGTCTAAGGTGGACAAGATCACGATCGTTTCCACAGGCGGGGATGCGGCCAGGATGAACCAGGTCATCGCGATAAGCAATCAGACTGCCGGCGCAGGAGGAGATTGAGATGTCCTTACTCGAACGTGTAGCCACATTGATTCGCGCGAATTTGAACGACCTGATCGATCGGGCAGAAGATCCCGAGAAGATGATCAAACAGGTCATTCTTGACATGCAGAACCAGCTCATTCAGGTGAAGACGCAAGTCGCGATCGCGATTGCAGATCAACATGTTTTGCGCATGAAGCTTCAGGAGAACGACGAGGCGGCGCTGGAGTGGCTAAATAAAGCTGAGGTCGCAGTCGAGAAAAAGCAGGATGAGCTGAGCTCGTCCTGCGCTGGACCGCGTGCTCAGCTACAAGCGGATGTCCGGGAAGTTTCAGCAGCAGCTTCAGGATCATTCGATGCAGGTCGAGAATCTCAAGACTGCGCTGCAGAAGCTGGGACAGAAGCTCATCGAGGCGAAGAGCCAGAGTGAACTTCTGTCGGCGAGACAGCGCAGTGCCCGTGCGCTCAGCAAGACGGCAACCGCCGGAACCGCCACCGGGAACAGTTCACAAGCAGCAGCATTCGATCGCATGAACGACAAGGTCGATACAGATGACGAGTTACTCGCCTTGCGCCGCCAGGATGAAGTGGATCTGCTGCTTCAGGAAATCAAAGCGAAGAAGAACGTGCCTGCAATATCGGACCACTAATGCTCTTCGGCCTCGGCCCGTAATTCAACCTTCCGACAATCCGAGCATTCGTCGCGCATGCTCTTCCGCGCTCGCCGAGTCCGCCGCATGAAAGTCACTGAAGGTCGCCCGGCCGCCGATGCCGGCCACCCAGCCGTCGCGTGACGACCAGTGGCCCTCGTTCGTACGAAACTGGTATACAAACACATCCTCGTCCACCACGCCCATCAGCTCGATCTCATCGGGAGCGCACTCCCACTCGTTCGGATGCGTCAACCAGGAAACCAGCGTTGACCTTGCCAGCGGCTCGGGCGTTGCATACTGCGGCGGAAACAGATACCCATACTTCAACTCGCTAAGCAACTGGTGAAACATATTGCGCGTCTCGTCACAGGCTGCAATGCCCTCGATCGTCTCGGGCGAGATTGCATGGCCTTGCCGCAAAAGCGACAGCGCTGCAAACATTACCAGTCGCTGGTCGGTAAGCGTCAGCGCCTTTCGAAGTTCTTCAGCGACTTCCGGGCCCGGAACGTATCCAAGAATGTCGAGCAGTAGCCCGGCCTCATTTCGAGGATCCTCATACTCCTCGAGCCATCGCCAGGAGTGACCCGAGTCGCGCTGGAACGGCCGCACCTGTTCGTCCACATCCCGCCAGAACAAGGCAAACGACGGCGAGTACGGCGCAAGATCAATCGGCTCAGTGCTGCCGGTATCGAGCGCGTTATACAGTTCCGCGCAGATGTCCCAGCGTTCATCGGGTGAATTCGTACAACGAGAGATCAGGTCGTCGAGATTCATTTTGCTTTCGTCAGAACCTCCACGTTCTTGAACCAGACGCCGGTCGGCGTCTTCGATCCATGCGCCTGCAGCCCGAGCCGGCCCTCTTTACGACCCTGGGTGTCGTTCGGGAGATCGACAGTCTTAACGCCGTTCAACGTGAACACCACGCGGGAGCCGTGAACCGATGCGGTGAGATCGTTCCACTCGTTGTCGATGACGCCTGCGCCCGTGATTTTCACGGCGTCGATCTCCGCTTCATACCCAGCCAGAGTCTTCGGATCGGTTCGGACGAAGAAGCCGCTGTTCCCCTTCTCAATCTTGAACTTCACCCGAGCCGTGACATCTCGAAAGGACGCATCGGACACCAGCATGCCGGTACGCGGGTCATTGTCCAGGCTTGTCGCATGAATAGCGCCCTGTTCTACCTTGAATGATCCGCCGCCGCTCTGTTTCCATCCATCGAGCGATGCGCCGTTGAATAGGGGCTTCCATTCATGCCGGCCGTTATCTTCGATCCGGATGTTCCGCCAACGCACCTCCGCCGGCTTATCGCCTTTGTATGCGTGCACCTGAAGCGCGATGAAGCCGGTCAGATCCATCGAATCGACCAGGTCGGCGCACGGGACGCCATTCACCCACGTACGAATCCGATCGCCATTCGCCTCGACCCGGTACTTGTTCCACTGATTGTCTTTGAACGCTACCTTGCAAGCAGGATCGCTTGAGGTGTTGTGGACCCATCCGCGCCGGGCCTCGTCATAGATGCCGCCGGAAGCGCCGCTCTTCTCGGTGGCCACTTCGACCTGGTAGCCGTGTACGCGGCCTGCTTCATGCTTGCGTTCGAGGATTTCCTTGCCGTTGAACGTGCGGACCGTTGCGTTGGACTTATATTGATGACTGCGAATCTGAACGCCGGAATTGAGGGCGGGGTCGGTGTTGGTCGCGAACTCGAGCACGAAGTCACCGTACTCGCGTTCGGAGCAGAGGAAGCTATTGGGACTGCCTTCGTTCGTCGTGCCTACGATCTCACCGGCTGCAACGGCGTACTTCGCCGTCCCGTTACATTGCTTCCAGCCGTTGAGCGTCTTGCCGTCGAACAAGGCGACAAACGACGCAAGGACAAGTAAGCCTGCCATTGCTGGAGTATAGCGTGACAGGCTTACCGGGAGAACTCTCGGAGGGGACTTACTTAATGATGTATTTGCCTTCCGCGTTCTTCTCGCGGTGCGCGTCGTGGCACGGTTTGCACGTTCCCCCGACCTTCGCAAACGCAGCCGTTGCTTTCTCCTCGTCACCTGAGTTTGCCGCGCTGGCTAATTCGACGGCAGCAGCTTTGCCATCCTGGGACAGTTTCACAGCGTCGTCAGCGTTGCGCTGACGCCAGTAGGCGATCATGTTCTCATACACACCGCTGATCTTCTCAGCGCCGGCGACCACTTCAGGACCGGTCTTCTTTTCCATCTTTCGAATCGCGCCGGTAGACGAGCCTACAGACTTCATCCACCCTTCGAACTCGTGGTTGTCCTGGGCCGTCAAAACAAGGCCGGACGCCAAAAGGGTGAGCACACCCACTCTCGAACGAATCATATATTTTCGGGTTACCTCGGTATGTTATAGCATAGTGACTTACGTTTTAGCGCTGGAGTTACTCTGTCTTTGATTAAGAATTCTTTTTCGCGACGCCATTTCTTCATGGGCTCGCTGCTGGCGGGCGCCGTTCCTATGGGTGGATTCGGCAGCGTGCGTTCACTGAAGCAACTCGGCTTCAAGTCGCCCAACGAGAAGTTGAACATCGCCGCGATCGGCGCCGGCGGCAAGGGCTACACGGACATCACGGGGTGTAAGACCGAGAATATCGTTGCGCTCGTCGACCCTGACGAGAAGCGCGCCGCCCGCGCTTTTACGGAATACACGAAAGCCGCGAAATACAAGGACTTCCGGCGCATGTTCGACAAGGAGACGAACAACATCGACGCGGTCACCGTCTCGACTCCGGATCACATGCACGGCACCGCGGCAATGTGGGCCATGGCTCGCGGCAAGCACGTGTATTGTCAGAAGCCGCTAACACGGACCGTGTGGGAAGCGAACGAACTGACCGCTGGCGCCGCCAAGTACGGGGTGGCAACCCAGATGGGCAACCAGGGCTACTCGAATGAAGGCGCCCGCCAATGCTGCGAGATCATCTGGAACGGCGATATCGGCGATGTGAAAGAAGTCCATGCGTGGACGAATCGCCCGGGAAAGTATTGGCTGCAAGGACCGGAAGTAGTTCCCAATGAAGAGGCGGTTCCATCGACTCTCGATTGGGAAGCATGGCTCGGTTGTGCCGAGATGCGTCCGTACAGCCCAGCCTATGTGCCCCAAAAGTGGCGGGGATTCCCGGAGTTCGGGTGCGGCGCCGTCGGAGACATGGCTTGCCACATTCTGGGTACACCGAACATGGCGCTCCGCCTTACGGCGCCGGTGAGTGTCGAATGCGTCAAACAGGAGGGCGTCGGCAAATACACCTTCCCGAAGATGTCCGTCCTCCGTTGGGACTTCCCTGCCCGCGGATCGATGCCGCCCGTCAGCTTGTACTGGCATGATGGACTGACGAAGCAGCCTGACATTCAGGGTGTTCCGGCAGGCGAACTCATTGGCGATAGCGACACGAACGGCAGCATCTTCATCGGAGACAAAGGCATGGTCACCACTGGGTGCTACGGGGAGCGAACGCGGCTCGTACCTGCCGAAAAGATGCGGGATTACCAGCTTCCGGCGCCATTCCTCTCACGCTCACCCGGCCACTACCGCGATTGGATTCGCGCAGCGAAGGGAGGCGAGCCCGCGTGTTCGAACTTCAGCGTCGCCGGCCCGTTCGTGCAATGGATGCTGCTGGGTGTGATCGCAATGAAGTTCGAAGGCAAGCTGATGTGGGACGCGGGAAAGATGCGCTTCACGAACAATCAGGCTGCGAACGAGTTTCTCAGGCCGAAGTTCCGGAAGGGTTGGAAGTTCGTCTAAACGCATCGATCGCGATACCCAACAGCACAGCCAGGACCGGATCCGTCATGTCCGGAGTACGACCAGGCAACATAGTTTGCGCCATTTCGATGCCCAGCAGCAACACGGACACGATCACTATGCTTACCCGGAGGTGTACGCCCGCAAAGCAAAGCGACCAGATCGCCGCGGAAGTGTAGTACATCTTTTCCAACAGGCTCAGCGTGGCGTTCCGCCAACTGGCCTCGATCATCGAGGCGAACGGCATCCATGAGAACGCCGCCGGGTTCGCCCTCCATTGAAATGGCGAGAGTCCGCGCAGGACGATGACGCTGAGGATGACAGCCGCGGCCAGCGCATGATAGCGCATCCTGGTCAGTGAGAAGGCAAAAACTCCAGCGAGGGCTCCGAGCAGATCACTCCACACGGGTTGACGCAAGGGGAGGAACATCTGCGCCGGTATTATCCCGACGCTCAGCATCAGCCACACCATAGGCTGCCGTAAGCCGACACGCGTAAGCAGAAAGCCGGCCACGTACCATGCTGCGAAGGCGGATGCGAACGCAGGCAGGCTGAACGGATCAGATGCCAGGAACGAACGCGCTTTCGCAAAAACGACCGAACCGGCAGTGACCGGAACAAATGGGTAAGAAACTGACGCTACCCAGCAGGCCAGCACGAGGTAAACGCCGGCATCGACCTTCCGTCTCCTCTTGGACACCGCCGAGAACGTTGCGCCTAACACTACACCAAGAACAGAGCCGGCGACGTTACATAACAAGTCAATGAGGTTCGACCTTCGAACAGCCTCATAGACCTGCAAAAGCTCCACACCGGTAGAGACAACCAGTCCTATCAGGACCGGAACGATAGCGGCGAAGATTCTTCCTCGCGACCTCCTGAATGCAAGATAGCCACAGAGTCCAACAGGTACATACAGCGCAACGTTGACTAGAACGTCGACTCTATTTAACAGGAATGCCCTCGCGTTCCAGGAGCCGATCAATACCCTGAAGGGATTGGTCAGAGTGAAATCAAACTTCCACGGATACAAAGACCCGTAAACGATGACGAAGAGAACAATAAGGAAGAGTCGAGACAGACTCTGATGTTAACGCGCTGCCGATCAGCCGCGACCGACCAGCGGCATGGTGGTTGCCATGACGGTGATGAACTGCACGTTCGCGTCCAGCGGCAGGTTTGCCATGTAAAGGACCGCATCGGCGATATGCTTCGCGTCGATACGCGGTTCGACCATGGTCGTTCCGTTCGCCTGAGGCACTCCTTTCGCCATGCGTTCGGTCATCTCGGTTGCGGCATTGCCGATATCGATCTGCCCGCAGGCGATGTGGAACGCGCGGCAATCGAGGGAGATGCTCTTCGTCAGGCCTGTGATCGCGTGCTTCGTTGCTGTGTAGGGCGCCGAATTTGGTCGCGGAGCATGAGCCGAGATCGATCCGTTGTTGATGATGCGTCCGCCTTGCGGACTCTGCGCCTTCATCATCCGGATGGCTTCCTGCGCGCATAGGAAGGATCCTGTCAGGTTTACGCCGACGACCGTGTTCCATTGCTCAAGCGTGAGGTCCTCCATGGGGATGCCTGGCGCGTTTGTGCCTGCGTTGTTGAAGAGCACGTCAAGGCGACCGAACTCGTTTCGCGTCTTGTCGAAGAGCGCTCGCACGGAGTCCTGCTTTGTGATGTCGGTAGGCACGGCGAGCATGCGTCCTCCTGAGGCCTCCGCTCTTGATTTGGTCTCCTCGAGTTCGGCAGCACGTCTCCCCGCTAAGATCACTGAGTAGCCTGCCGACTGCAAGGCCAAGCTGACGGCTCTTCCGATGCCACTTCCCGCACCCGTGACCAGCGCGATTTTGGTTGTGTCGTTTCCCATGGTTTGAAAAACCATTGTCGCCGATAGACACAGTTCGGGCGTTTGCCGTTCGCGCCGAGGCTGATTTTACGCCACTTTTTCGGGCGGGATGCCGGTTGTGTCCTCTGTTTCCGGCGATTCGGTGGTTGCCGGCTGCCCGGAATAGTCGATTCGGGGGCGGATTTCGATGACGCAGGGGGCGGCAACCGGTTCGTTTCGTGAATCGGGTTGCCGCTCCGGAACAGGCTCTTCGAGAGCTTGCGTTTCAACGGGTTGCGACATTGACCGGAGCTGCTTCAGGGTCTGCATTGCGCGCTCGAACGTGCGCTGGAGGTCTTTCTCATAGCGGCGGAGCAGGGGCAGGCACTGGGAGTTGTCGGCGAGTGATTTGAACGCCAGCGCCTGACGCATGTCTTCGCCCGCGCCTTTGCAGAGATGCGAGAATTGGTCCCTCTGGTTTTTCATGCGGTCATTCATGGTCGCGGTTTCGATCGACCAGATGCGCTGCAGGCGCCATCTTGCTCCAGCCATTTCGGCTACGAGATTCATCTCGATGCTGTTTGCCGGGCGGAACATCTTGATGAGATCGGCGAGCATGGCATCGTACTCGGCGGGATCTTCGTTGCTTAGCACGAATAGCTTGTTGGAGGACAGGCCGTGTTTGATGCTGTTTTGCGAGGATTTGGCGCGGCCTTCGTCCGTCTTGGGTCCTTTTGACAGGGGTCCGTTGATGCGGGCGGCGTCGGCCCGGCGATTTTGCTTTGACATGTTCGATTCCTTGATGACGCGGGTGTACGTCCGCGACTCGAATCTAGCATGGGGTTTGGGTTGGGATTCGGGTGGTGGGCGGTAAGTTCTTGACTGCCTGGGAGATTCAGGCGTGGTTGTGGCGTGAACAACCGAATATTGGCCGCCGATGAACCCGATGAACGCCGATCAAAATGTCAGAGCTTGAGAGATCGCAGGGTTGGGAGCATTGGGTCTTGGCCTAGTTTGAAGTATGTTGAGCGATAGAGGTCGTAGAGTTTGTCTGCGGTTTTTGATTGGTCTGGGTCTGGGTTGAATTCACGGTATCCGGGACAGAGTTGGCTCTGTGCTTCTTCTATGGATTGGAATGCTCCTGCCGCTAGAAAGGCGAAGATGGCGGACCCCAGGCTTGTGGTGTCGCTTTCCGGCACCAGGATTGTTTTGTCGAGGATGTTGGCGTACACGCTGTTGAGGGCCTGGTTGCGATGGGGGATGCCTCCGGTGTTGATGACACGTTTCACGGGGACGCGGTGCTCCTGCATTGTTTCGAGGATTATACGGGTGTGGTAGGCAGTCCCTTCTATGGCTGCGAAGAGCTCATCCTGCGCGGTGTGTGTGAGTCGCCACCCGAATGTTACGCCGCTCAATTCGGGATTCGAGAGGACCGTGCGGTCGCCGTTATCCCAGGTGAGCCGCAGTAAGCCTGTCTCACCTATGCGGTAGCTTTCGATACCTTTGGCCAGGTTCGATACGGTTGAATTGGCTCGGCGGGCTATGGCTTCGAAGAGGTCGCCGCTAGCCGCCAGCCCCGCTTCGATTCCCGTGTACTTTGGATGAATGGATCCGCGGACTACTCCGCAGACCCCGGGGATCAGTCCTGGATCTTCGCTAATGGCCATGATGCATGTAGATGTGCCGATCACGTTGACGATGTCTCCGAGACGAACTCCGGCGCCGATGGCGTCCCAGTGGGCATCGATGCCGCTGACGGGAATCGGAATACCCTGCCGCAGCCCGAGCTTGCCCGCCCATTCCCCGGACAGGCGGCCCGCAATGTGTTCAGAGGTCGCGTATTGCCCGTCGAGCTTGTCGCGAACTCCATCAAGCAGCGGGTCGACTTGCGCCAGATAGTCATTGGAGGGGAGACCGCCCAGGGATTCGTTCCACATCCATTTGTGGCCCATGGCGCATACGCTTCTGGTTAGCCGCTGCGGGTCGGTCACACCGCAGAGCGTGGCGACGGCCATGTCGCAGTGTTCGAGAGCAGTTGTCATCCGATCGCGCTTTTCAGGGTTGTTGCGGAGCCAGTGCAATACTTTCGCAAATCCCCATTCGGAGGAGTAGGTTCCACCGCACCAGTCGATCGCGGCGAGCTTTGTGTCCCGTGCGGTCCCGGTGATTTGGGATGCTTCGCGCCAGGACCGGTGGTCGCACCATAGATAGTAGTCATCGAGCGGTTGCAGGTTCTCGCCAACGGGCACGACCGTGGAGCCGGTGGTATCGATCGCCATGGCTTCTATGGATGCGCCGTCCACACGTGCGTCATCAATGGCGGTTCGCGTGGCAGTGACCAGAGCATCCATGTGATCCGAGTGCTTCTGCGTGGCGTAATCGGGATCTTCGCGCCGGCGATGCATCGGGTACTCTGCCGTTCCTGCGCCGAGTTTGCCGCGCTTTGAATCAAAGATGGATACGCGCACGCTGAGGGTGCCGAAGTCAACGCCTGCCACGATGCTCATTGCAGCCAGTTTAGTTGACGTAACCATCTGAGCGCGGAGGTCGCCTGATGTGATACAGTTCCCAGTCGTACACCTTTAGCTATGAATCGCCGAGAGCTCTTTTCACTCACCGCCGCAGGCGCGGCTTCCCAACTCGTCTCGCCCCCGAACAAGGCCGAGGCCGCGACTCCCAAGAAAGCGCTGATGACGCTCGGCTGCCAGAGCGGACCGACGAACGAGCAGCATTTACAGTTCTTCAAACGGCACAGCGTGAACAATATCTGCGGTTACCCCGAGGATTCGGGGAAGCTCGGGTACTACACGGTGGAAGACATCTCAAAGACCAGGGATCTTTGCGAGAAGCACAAGATCTCGCTCGATTGCATTGCTCCTCCATTCCTCGCGTCTAGTCACGTGGACCGTACGGAGCGGCCGGCGATCATGCTTGGCCAGAGTCCAGAACGCGACCGCGACATCGAGCACATTCAGAACATTATCAAGAACTGCGCGAAGGCCGGCGTGCCGTCGATTAAGTACAACATGAGCCTGCTCGGGGTGCTTCGCACGGAGCGCACGCCTGGACGCGGCGGCACAACGTTGTCGACGTGGAAACTGGCGGACGCGAAGACGAGTGGCAAATTCAAGCCGGAGACCAAAGCAGGACCGGTGAATGCGGATCGATATTGGGAGCGCATTACGTACTTCCTGGAACGAGTGATCCCGGTTGCGAACGAGTACAAGATCCGTATGGCGTGTCATCCTCATGACCCAGGGGTTCCTCCCGGGGAGGGCTTTCAGAAGATCGACGCTGTGCTCGGGACCGTGGATGGATTGAAGAAGTTCGTCTCCATCAAGGAGAGCCCGTATCACGGAATCAATTTCTGCCAGGGTACGGTTTCCGAGATGTTGCAGGATCCGGGGAAAGAGATCTACGATGTGATTCGATACTTCGGGTCACGGAAGAAGATCTTCAATGTTCATTTCCGGAATATTCGCGGCAAACGGAACGATTTTTCGGAGACGTATCCGGATGAAGGCGATGTCGATTTTGTGAAGGCGATGTTGGCTTATCGTGAAGTGGGATATCCATACATGATGATGCCGGATCACGTTCCGCAGCATCCCGACGATCGTGGCGGCCTGCAGGCGTTCGCGTTTGCTTATGGGCACATTCGGGCGCTGATCCAGGCGATGAATTACATTGCGTGAAATGAGTCTGCTGTGAGGTAAGTTATTGCAGCCTGCACTTCAAGCGAGTATCCGGCCGATCGCTCAGCCGGCTCCTCGGAATATCGCGGTAGATACGTACCGCGGAGCAGTGATGTTCCTGATGATGGCGGAGGTGCTGCAGCTATCGCGTGTAGCTGCCGCCTATCCCGGCAACTGGTTTTGGGGCACACTGGCATATCATCAGACGCATGTCGCGTGGGCGGGCGCCTCGCTGCACGACATGATTCAACCATCGTTCTCGTTTTTGGTCGGTGTGGCACTGCCGTACTCGATTGCTTCGCGGATTGCGAAGGGCGGAACCTTCGGCCGAATGTTCGCGCACGCCCTTTGGCGATCGTTCCTGCTGATCGCTCTCGGGATCTTTCTTCGATCGACGCACAGTCCGCAGACGAACTTCACATTTGAAGATACTTTGTCGCAGATCGGGTTAGGATATCCGTTCCTGTTTGTTCTGGGATACGCGCGGCCGAAGTGGGTGTGGACGGCACTGGGTGTGACGCTGTTCGGGTATTGGCTCGCGTGGGCGTTGTATCCCGTGCCAGGCCCGGGCTTCGATTATGCAGCGGTTGGCGTGCCTGCGGACTGGCAGCAGCATTACAGCGGCTTTATGGCGCACTGGAACAAGAACAGCAATGCGGGCACCGCGTTCGACCAGTGGTTCCTGAATTTGTTTCCAAGAACCGAGCCCTTTGTCGCAAATCGGAGGCGGATACCTGACGCTAAGTTTTATTCCGACACTCGGTACGATGATTCTCGGATTGGTAGCCGGGCGCTGGCTGCGTGAGGTTGCGCCGGCGACTCCGATGCGGAAGCTTCTGATTGCAGGTGGGGCGCTGACGTGGGCGGATTGCTGCTGCACTTTGCCGGGATCTGTCCGATCGTGAAGCGCATCTGGACGCCGAGTTGGACATTGTTCAGCGGCGGATTGTGCTTCCTGTTTCTGGCTGCGTTCAGTCAGGTGATCGAGGTCCGGAACTGGCGGCGGTGGACGTTCCCGTTAGTCGTTATCGGGGCGAACTCGATTGCGGCGTATGTGATTGCCCATCTATGGGAGCAATTTGTCGTCGACTCGTTCCGGATTCATCTAGGCGCTGCCGCCTTTCAGATATTCGGGACTGGAGTCGAGCCGTTCATCCGTGGATGCGCGGTTCTGCTGGTGTTCTGGCTGATTCTGTTCTGGATGTACCGGCGGAAGATCTTCCTCCGCATATGACACGCTCACAAAGAATTGTTTTAGCGGCAGTGCCGAAAGGAATGCCGCAGGAATCGGATTTCCGCGTGGAGGACAGTCCCATGCCGGAGTGCCCTGAGCATGGAATGGTCGTGAAGACCACGTGGATCTCGGTCGATCCCTATCTTCGCGGCCGTATGTCGGGGATTCGTACGTACATCGATCCGATCCCGGTTGGCGGGGTGATGGAGAGCCTGGCTGTCGGTCAGGTGGTCCAGTCGCGCGCGGCGGGGTTCATCGAAGGGGACGTTGTTACGGGTCTATGGGGCTGGCAGGATTATGCTGCCGTGATGGGCACGCGGGTGCAGTTCGTAGACGAAAGGATTGCTCCTGCTTCGGCGTATATCGGCATTCTCGGTATGCCCGGCATGACTGCTTATTTCGGACTGCTCGATATTTGTGAGCCGAAGTCCGGTGAAACCCTTGTAGTTTCCGGCGCGGCTGGGGCGGTCGGATCAGCCGTGGGTCAGATCGGAAAGATACGCGGATGCCGAGTGATCGGCACGGCCGGCTCGAAGGAGAAGTGTGACTACATCCTGTCGCTCGGTTTCGACGGCGCGCTGAACTATCGGACTGACCAGCCTTACGATGAGGCGCTCCGGCGGCTTTCTCCGGACGGTATCGACTGTTATTTCGATAATGTCGGTGGTGAAGTGACGGATGCCGTGTTTGAGTTGCTGAACGTTGGGGCTCGGGTGTCGATATGCGGGCAGATCTCGCAATACAACGATCGATCCAAAGACGTCGGTCCGAGGCCTTTTTGGACGATGATTGCGAAGCAGGTTCGGGCGCAGGGATTCCTCGTCTCTCGTTGGACGGGCCGATATCCTGAAGCGCAGCAGCAGATGGCCGCGTGGCTGCATGAGGGAAAGTTGAAGTTTCACGAGACCGTGTATGAGGGGCTCGAGAGTGCTCCCCGGGCGTTTATCGGCTTGTTCCGCGGCGAGAATTTGGGGAAGGCGGTTGTTCGGGTTTGAGTAGCTTATCGTGTATGTGTATCGTCGGGGCTCGACTTTGCGGGTCCGATGAACTCGCTACTGTCAGATATCAATTCGGCACACTTCGGGAAGCACTCTCCGGGCGGAGTAATCTGAGCCTTGGTCAACGACTCGAGTTGCTGGTCTGCTACATGTTGGCATCGATCCACAGACGTTCTCGTCTTGCGGACGCGTGACTCGCCCGAACCGGTTCAGTGACGTTCATACGTGCTTACTGTATCCGATCTGTCCAGCACTTTTGGGGCATAAGGTCGGCGAGTTGCTCGTTAATGGAAAGCAGTGATGGGGCGACGTGCGAGAAAAGGCGACGTACCTATTTGAGCTATCGTTCCGAGTTCCATCGACTGTTGCCCTACAGCGTATGAACCGCCAGTGCTTCTTGCCCCGCTGTCCAGAGAGAGTTCGTTTGGAGCCCGAACACATCGAGCAGCTTTTCGACTCGATAATGCGCGGCTATCCGATCGGTTCGTTCCTGTTTTGGGAACTCAAATCCGGAAATCATGCAATAGCCTGAACTTGACCTGACGGACACGGCCGGCAGGAGTTTACTTGTCGGATAGCCAGCCAACATTCCGATAGCGCCGTCCTTCGGGCACAATCATTAAGCCAAGCAAGTCAGCTTATCCTCGGATGAGATCGAGGTCCAGAATACCCATCTCAGTCTGCAGCAATCTCATGATCTCAGCCGGTGAGGAGTTTACGGAGGGAAAGGTGCGATTCGGGACGAGCTTTCCGACGTTGAGGTTGTCTCGTTCATCTTCGAGCGACAATCGGTAAGGTGCGGCTATGCCTGCCTCGTATCACATCAGCCCCATGATCGCCTGCATCATCGTGACGCTCGAAGGTAGCATTAGTGACCGTGAGTTAATCGAAGAGCAGCGACGGATGTTTTCCGATCCGCTCTTCAAAGGGTACTATTCGCGGCTGGTCGATGGAACCGAAGTGACTCAGTTTGCCGTGTCAGCCGAGACTGTCCGGGTTTTGGCCACGGCCGCCGTAGAACGAGGATTGCGGAAGGCTGCGCTCGTCTCAAACGACACAGATTTAGTCAATGCACTGATGCGCATGTACCAGGAACAAGCAAGCCCCGCAGCGGAAGTCGCCGTGTACTGCAACATGCAGGAAGCTCTCCAGTGGCTGGCCCAGTCAATCGAGTCCTGATTCCCGCGACGGGGTACTTCGGCGTCGCACGGAATCCAGTCACTGCGCAAGGTGGAGCCTCAACTATTACATGTGATTGGACCTCATTGCTTGTAGTACATTGACCGATTGACCGACGCCGTTGTTCGAACCAGAGCGGAAGCAGCGAAAGAACGCTAACGCCGACTTACCGAACTGGTAGATGATGCGTGGTCAGTATTCCCTTTTTTGGTTAGCGGCCGCAGCATGTCGGGCAGAAACTCCTTCAACACTCCAAAACCGATGTTCCAGCCCATCGCCACGCCGAAGCTGACTGCCGCATCACCAACGCTGCGGCTACCCGACGGTTGCCAGAATCGTGACAGATAAGATCCACTTGCATATCCGAGGAGCAGAGACGCGGAGGGATACCTTCGCCCGTTGTCCTTACGTGCGAGAATACCGCTCGATAGAGCATATCCCGTTCGAGACCAGAAGCCTGTTTTGCGCGAGGGAAAGTACCGGTTGTCCTCATGGAACATGCTCTCGAAACCGAATGTGACGGTTTTGCGAATAGCGTACTGACCCATTATGTCCCCGTACCGTTTGCCTAATCCCGACGCTCCCTGCTCCCATTCCTCCGGGATGTCACGCCACTGGTTCTGTACGGCTGACAGCGCTCCCTTTGCGTACCAAACCGGATTGATCAGTGATTTGCCGAAGCGGTGTGTGCGCTCGCGTTGAGTAAGTGGGTTGAACACCCCGGAGTCGGGGGTATCCATATTCAGATAGCCAAATACATGGCTGAGGAGCTTAGTGGAAGGATTGGCCGCAGTTACAGGCGGCGGTGTTGGACCCGGCTGCTGCGCTGACGCCACAGCTGTGAGGTCCAGTGCAGCAGCCGCCAAGACCGCCATGGCCAGCGGAGGCGGCACACTGCGGTGTTCAAACGTGGTAACACCCATCGATGCGAACCCTTCCAGATCGTGCGTTCCCCATACGAATCGCAAAAAGGCTGAGGCACATCGCCACACATCCCGCGTCTTCCAATGGAAGACGCGGACGGGATGTTCAAGATTTTTTTTCTCTCAGGATCTCGGTTCAGCCGCTTCAGCAAACTTCCACTTTGGATGCTACTTCGGCCGCAAGGGAGGCGTGAAAGTGCTGTTCACGCCACGCTAATACTGCGCATGCGATTTATCGACTGCGAACGCGGAGCCTGAGCTGTGACAAACAGCGCAACTTTCCCCGATCGCTGTCGTATTGCCCAAAGCATGCGACGAAGAGGCTTGGTCTACATGGCAGCCAATACACGCCGCCGAGGTCGGCTTCACCGGGTTGATGAACCCCTGTGGATCAAGCACATCGTGGATTCCAGCGGGCGTGGTGTGCGACTCGTTTACGTGGCACATGGCGCATTTGCGTGTGTCGCCCGGGCCTCCCTGCGGGCTCATTGCCGGGTAGCGGACGTCGGAATAATACTTATAACCGGTATGAACGCGGTGAATCAATAGGTTGAAGTTAACACCCCGAGCCAGTTGATTCGCTTCGTCTGGATCCGCAGTCAGAGAAGGATTGTGGCAAAGAACGCACATTTCCACCTGGTTGCGGTTATCGCCGTGGAAGGAAAGGAAGGAATGGCACTGATTGCAGGAAGCGGTTTGAACCACCGTTCGCCGCGGCTGCACAGGCGATCCATCGACTGAGAAATAGAACACCTTGTTCGCCGCTCCGTACCGCACGTCCATTTGGTCCGTAGTCCCGCCCAGCAGGGTCTCTGTGCGACGGCTTTCGATGCCGATCGCAAAACTTCCCTTGGCATCTGCAGGTATTCCGTGTTGAAAGGTATAGGCACACGTTCCAGCTGGATTGCACTGCGCTCCAGTCGCGCTCTCGGAGACGTAACCGGGCGTTGTGACATCCGAGCCGAAGCTGGTATACCCATAGTCTGCTGTGGGTCCGGCCATCAACAAGGATAAGTTGTTTAACCGATCGAGAGGCACGGCCGCTCCGGATTTGTCCTTCACGGTAAACGTGACCGTCGGTTGCCGGCCCGCCGTTCCGTTATCGACCTTCACAATCTCCAGGACCAAGCCGTGCAATGAGGTTGAATCCTCAGGCACGAGATGCGCGCCTTTGATTGAAGCATCAAATTCCAACTCGCCTTGAGCAATGTGACAGGTCGAGCATTGGTTATCACTGACCTGCGGTCCGCCGGCGTGATTGGCTCCGGTGGCGAAATTCACGTCATCGTGACAGGATCCGCAGGTTGTACTCGTTGGCCTGGTGAGATAAGCCATCGCTTGCGTAGCGCCGGAATTCTGCTCGTGGCACACCTCGCAGCGACGCGGGTCGGCGGGATCTACAACAGTTGAATAATCATGGAGGCTCTGTTGATTACCGATGATCTGATACGGCTTTCCCGCCTTAACGCTGGGAAGTTGGGAGCCCATGTGAATCTTGTGGACCATCACTTTGAGATCGACGGTATTGCCGGTATCGGGATCCGTCGTCTGGGGTGTGTGACAGAGTACGCACATCGCGATGCCGCGTCTCGATCCGCCGTGAAAGGACAACTGATCATGACACCGGTTGCAACTCTGGGTGCGGATGACATCACGCACCAATGTCACTGGTGAGCCGTTGGGTACAAAGTTGAAAGTTGTGCTGGCGTAATCGGTCCCCAGGTCAAACTCATTCAAGTCACGCGACCCATAGATACCGATCGTGTGCGTGGTTGCCCGGTCAAAACCCGATGGCGCTTTGGTAGCGAAAGTATAGCGGTACCCATCGCCGACCGTAGCGAAAGTACCATTCGACTCGGCGGCGGCCTGGGTTACGGTCCCAGATACCGCCCCGGTCTGACTGCGGGTAATGTAGTCCACATACTGCTGCTGACCTGCGGGGATGTATGCGGCGATGAAGTTGAGACCGATTGTACCGGGAGTAGACACTCCGGCACGATCGAGTGTCGCCCCGGCCGGGTCCTTAAGGTTAAAGACCACACTGATGGTTCCATCCTGGGCAGCTTCAGCAGACGTAATGGTAATTACCAAACCCGGCCGAACAAACGCAGCCAGATTTGGGTCTGCGTAGTAAGCCTTCTGCTGTTTGCTGAACCGATAGGTTGTGGCGCCGGTCATGATCAGGCTCATCGCGAGACCGCTCATGGTCAGCACTGCTTTTATCGTAGTTTTGACGGCCACACTTTTCTCCCTACGCCCGCGCTATACCGATGCTTACTTCTTTAATGTGCGCATATAGGCGACAACATCGTCTGCCGCCTTACCTGTCACGCCCTTGACAGGCTTCATCTTTCCCTTCCCGTTAGTGACGATCGCAGTCAAGTCGGCGTCACTCATGCCCTGGACTGCAGGGTCACCAAGATGGGCCATGGTTACCTTCTGGCTTTTGGCAATACCTGCGTTCGGAGTTCCATCTGCTCCATGGCACATTTTGCAGGCTTTGTCATAAACAGCCTTGCCTGCCGCCGCATCCCCGGCGGCGGTTGCCAGTCCTCCGAAAAACATCGTGAGACAAACGATCCAAATGATTTTTGACATGTAGTCTCTCCTGTCCTAACTCTTGATTCCATTGCTCCGGCGACGCAGAACATCAGCGGGCGCACTGAAGTTTGCCCAATAGGATGCTTATTGAGAACGGGTGACTTACTATTTCGACTTCTGATGGCAGTGGCGGGCGAAACCGCCTGCCCCACAGCACCGAGCATCTACTCCGTTGGGGCCTAGTACGAAACGAAGCCAGCTGCGTCAACTGACGTCTTTACATCGACTTGCACCGGATGCTGGGCGAAAGGGACACGACGCTCTGCACGGCTTCGCCTCTCCCCGACCCGTTCGAGGCGAGGGCCTGGATGCTGCGGATCTGTCATGAGCGTCGTGTAGAAGCCGGCACATGTAGCCGGATGAGGCCGATCAGCCTCCTGTCCAGGGTTCGCGTGTTTTTGCGTGGCGGGTGGTGGTGACGCGCATCGATTCCATGTCTTCTTCGGTTAGCTTCAAGTTGAAGTGCGGCGCTATGGTTGTCCACACTGCGCCCGGCAGATCGGCGTAATCGACGTAGAGCCCGTACGGCTCTTCGCGGTAGTTGAGGGCCGATTCCTGGATTTTCTCCAGAACTTCGGTACACCATTGTTCGCGTGTCAGCCGGGTGATGTCTTCCGGTGTGAGGTGAAGGACGCTTGGGTCAGGCATCGCTCCGGGTGCGCAGTGCAGGCCGGGAGAGCGTAGCTGGGATGCGATCACTTCAGACAGTTTGCGGCTTAGGAATATCCACGGTGTGTTCGGAAATGCAGCTCGAATGACGGGCAGCTTGTGGATGAGCCATGCGTCGAGCTTGATGATCAGATGTGTCTGTTCACCTGTTTGCCGTCGCCCGAACGCTCGCACTATTTGACGGAGCCAATGAACTTGATTGTCAACATCCGATTGCAGGATGTCGTCGATGACGGGAGGTTCGGAGACGACAATCGTCCGAGGCAGTGACGCCAGCATCTGCGAAACGAGCGTCGATCCGCATCTAGACGTGTGGAAGATAAAGCCTGCAGGTTGCAGAGCAGCCTCGTCGAGGTGTTCGAGCGTTTCGAGTCGTGTGTTTTGACGAAAGAGCGATGTGTATGGGACGCGAAGACATTGACGGATAGTGTCATCGAAGAACGGCTCGGTGAGCCGATGCCGTCCTATGTGGACCCATTGCAGTGTTCCTGCAGCGTACTTTGCCGGGAGGTATCCGTGGAGGGTCGACGCGGACGATAGCGGGATGCGGTTGCGCGTTGCGTCCACATCGGCGGGCGTGAATTGGTACCCTCGCTTGTCGCCGTGTTGAACTAGCGCGTCCATTAGTTCTGAGCGGGTGTTCAGCACCCGCAGCTCGTCCTGTAGCGATCTATCGCACAGAACCACTTCTCGGAATGACTCAAAGCCTTTCGGATGCGGAACGCAGGTCGGGATAGGAATCTGATTGGCGGCGAATAGTTCGCGCAGCCAGTCGTTCACTTCGGCATCTATCACCAGGTGGATGCGTTCGTGATGGCTGCGATTGTTGACCCGATGCGGAAGGTTTACGTTCAGGTAGTACGTGCGACCTTCTTCGAGCAGGAGCCGGGCGCCGTTGAGATAGAACTCGATGTCTGAGCTGGTCTGCACCGGTACATGGATTCGTACTTCGCCATCCTCGAAGTCCAGCGCATGATCCGAGTGCTCGCGTATGAAGGATTGCGGAGCGAGACTGAGGAGCCGCACCGACTTGAGCGGGCAATTGAACGTCGAGAGGACCGTCTGGAAATACGGGCATCCCTCGAGCAGCGGCGTGTCGACGAACTCCGATGAGGCGGGTGGTTTCGTAATGAGATCGGATGATTTGCCGGAATGCGAGCGCAGCGCTACGCCGCGCCAGTCTCCACCGTAGTCGCGCTCATTGTAGTGAGGCGTCCATTCACCCGGGTCGATGTTGTCGAGCTGCGCTTTGAGTTGGGCGCCTCGAAGCGGAAGGGGAGCAATAGGCCAGTCACTCTAGTTCCGGAGGGGCTTGCCGTTTCTCAACATGTACTGGATGCGCTCCTGTGTTTTCGGCATGCCGCAGAGGGAGAGGAATGCTTCGCGCTCCAGGTCGAGGAGATGCTGTTCGGAGACGACAGGCTCGCCGGGTCCGCGGCCGCCGCTGAGGATGTAGGCGAGCTTTTCGCCGATGATGGCGTCGTGTTCCGAAATGAATCCGGCCTGCTGCATGCTCCAGGCAGCGAGTTTCATGGCGGCGTACCCTCCGTCGCCAGAGACTTTGATGTTTGTCTGCGGGGCGCCTGGGGAGTGGGTCGGCGCGAGCGATAGGGCCAGCGACTTTGCGTCGTGCAGCAGGCGCTCGGGATTCATGCTGATGCGGTCGGTCTTGTGGAGGAGGCCCAGGTTGCGGGCATCTTCGGCAGACGTCGAGACCTTGGCCATGCCGATGAGTTCGAAGACGCGCCGAGGATCCTTGAGGCGCAGCGATCATCTCCTTGCATCCTCCGCCCGCGGGGATGAGGCCGACGCCGACTTCAACCAGTCCCATGTAGGTTTCGGCGGATGCTTGCGCGCGGGTGCTGTGCAAGACCCATTCGCACCCGCCGCCGAGCACTCGTGAGAAGGGCGCGGCGACGACGGGTTTTGCGGCGTACTTCAGCGCCATGCTCGCACGTTGGAAGCGGCGGATGGACGCATCGAGTTCCTCCCAATCGCGCTCTTGTGCAGCAAGCAGGACCATGACGAGATTTGCGCCCGCGCTAAAGTTCTCGCCTTCGTTGGCTATGACAAGAGCCTCGTAGTTTCGCTCCGTTTCTTCGAGGGCGGCGAAAAGCATCGAGATCGCGTCCTCACCGAGCGTATTCATTTTCGAGTGGAACTCGAGGCAGAGCACGCCATCCCCGACATCGACGAGCGACGCGCCGGCATTGGACTTGATGTCGCTACGCGAGCGCTTGTGGATCGCCAGAGATTCTATGCCAGGGCGGGGTTCAAGTTCGTTGTAGCCGGCGTAGATGAGGTCGAAATAGCGAGTCCGCGGCCCCTCGTATTTATAGAAGGCTTCGGCGCCGGCACGGCGCATGCGTACGATGTTTTCGGGGAGGGCTCGGCCTTCCTGCTCCATGCGGTTGCAGGTATCCTCTAATCCGAGGGCATCCCACAGCTCGAAAGGTCCATACGTGTGCGCGTAGCCCCATCGCATCGCGCGATCAATCTCGACGATCCGATCCGAGATCTCGGGGATCATGGAGGCGGAGTAGAGAAAGACGTCGCTGAAGAGCTTCCACAGGAAGTTCCCCGCCCGATCGTTGGCGGCAACGAGAGTTCGAAGCCGGTATGGCAGATCTTCGATGTTGCGCGCGAGATCGACGGATGGAATCTTCGGCTTCGCTGCCACATGATAGTCGAACGTTTTCCAGTCGATCGCATGAATCTCCTTGGCCGGGCCGACACGCTTGTAGAACCCTTGACCTGTCTTCTCGCCGAGCCACTTTCGTTCGAGCATCTGTGAGAGAAAGGGCGGCGGCAGCAAACGCTCGCGCCACGGATCGTGCGGCACGAGGCTGTAGAGATTATTGGATACGTGCGCCCAGATATCGAGACCGACGATGTCGAGGAGGCGGTAGCTCGCGCTTTTCGGGAGGCCGATCAGCGGTCCAGTGAGCGCATCCACTTCTTCGATCGTGTAGTCGTCTTCGAGGGTGATCTTGTGGGTTGTGGCTCCGTAGAACGATCCGATGCGATTGCCGATGAAGTTCGGTGTATCCTTGCACAGCACGACGCCTTTGCCGAGACGAAGGTCGCAGTAGGCGGAGACTTCGGTGAGGAGGCCGGGGTTCGTTTCGGGTCCGGGGATGACTTCGACGAGGTGAAGATATCGCGGCGGATTGAAGAAGTGTGTGCCGAGGAAGTTGAGGCGGAAGTCCTGTGGGAAGCCGTCGCAGATGTGCGCGAGAGGGATGCCGCTGGTGTTTGTGGAGAGGATCGCGCCGGGTTTGCGCTGCTGTTCCACGCGAGTCCAGAGGTCGCGCTTGATGCCGAGATTCTCGGTGACGGCTTCGATGATCCAATCGCAATCTTTGATCGCCGGCAGATTGTCGTTAAAACTGCCGGAGGTTACGAGCGATGCCGCGGCGGGCGTGAAGAAGGCTCCGGGGTTCTGCTTGATTGCGGTGTCGATGCCGCGTTGCGCGTCCTTCGTCGTGAGGTCGAGGAGGAGGGCCGGGATTCCGGCGTTGGCGAAGTGGGCGGCGATGCGGGAGCCCATGGTTCCGGCTCCGAGGACGGCTACACGTCTGATGGCTCGCATGGATGTTCCGATGGAAATGGTAGCAGGGTGGCGCGCGATTTAACGAAAGTTATCGATCAGCATAATGTCGCTGCCCTCCTGGTCGAACTGCGACCACAGGAGCCAGCGCTCATCGGGCGACACGGAAAGGCCGAGACCTGGACTCTTGTTGAGCGGCATCAACTGTTCGGCCTTTCCCGTTGCGAAGCGGAAGCAGCGGATGGACTCGCGCAGTTTCGTTCCAAAAGCGGGGATGAAATAGACACCAGTCGCACTTATCGCGAAATTATAGTCATCCATCGGTTCATCAATAACGAGTTCCTCTTTTCCGCCGGACGCGGGCATCTTCCAGAGTTTCTCGTCATTCACATAGAACAGTGTGTTTCCGTCGACAGATTCTTTCGGCCAAAGGCTGCCATGGCGCGTAATTGCAGTGGGTTTACCGCCAGAAGACGGGACCTTCCAGATTCGCCAATTACTCGGTTCGCCAGAGCGGTAGTAGATGTGGCCACCATCGTGCGACCACGAGGGAGCTATGTCGTGCTCACTCCCGTAGGTCAGTTGCCTTGGGGCCCCTCCGCGAACGCTCATCACGAATATATGCGGGGGACCCGTCAGCCGCGAGTCAAATGCCAGTTGCTGACTATCCGGCGACCAAGCGGGATTTGTAGTGAGCCGGCTGCCCATAGAGGTAAGCTGCAACGCGTTCGTTCCGTCAGCATCACTCACCCAGATTTCCCGAGTTCCCGAGCGTCCGGAAGAAAAGGCTATTCGGCGTCCATCCGGTGAAATGCGTGGAACCTGGTCATTTCGGGTGGATGTGATAAAACTCCGGGTTGCCTTTACCCTGCCGTTGTCCAGCTCAGCGCGCCAGATGTTCACGTCCTGAAGCCGCTTGGTGTAAGCGACTCGTCTTCCGTCACGTGAGATAGAGAGGTCATAGGCGTCTTCCCCGGATGGGACAAGTTGCTGCGCGGAGTTGGCGCCTGAGATCTTCGTCCGAAATATCGCGCGGTCAGATTCGTAAGCGCCGGATGTGAACAACACTTCTTCACTGCGCGGCATCCAACCAACGTCGCTCGTGTGCCTTTGTAGAGAAGTAATCCGTCGGATCTCGCCGGGCCGGTATGCCGGCGTCAGGCGAAGTAAGTAGATGTCATTCACACCCAGGCTTTCAACACGACAGAAGGCCAGCCACCGGCCATCGGGTGAGAACGATGGTCCACGGTCATAGGCCGTATTCGGCGCAGTCGTCATCCTACGTTTTTCGCCTGTAGCCACGGACATCAGGAACAGACCATCCACCTGATCGGAGGAGCCGCGATCGGCAAAACACAACCACTTCCCGTCGGGAGTCCATGCTAACTGGTGGCCAGGGAAGAATCCGGGCGTATTGATTGAAGAGGTCTCACCCAATTTGCGCTCACTCCCACCGAGCGCGGGTACCGCGATGATCTCTGCGCGGCCAAAGCCTGTGAAGCGCAGAAACGCGACGAAGCGACCGTCGGGCGACCACGCCGTTCCAAACTCCCTCGCTTTGTTGTTGGTGAGACGAACGGGTTCGTCAGGTCCGACGACCTTGACGTAGATGTTCTCGTTCCCTTCATGCACACCTCCGTCCCATGAGAATGCGATCTGAGTGCCATCCGGGTTGAAACTCGGGTTACGCTCATGCCCCGGAAACGTTGTGAGGGGACTGACTTCCGGCGCTGAGTTCGGCTGCTTCTCACGACTGAAACCCAGCCAAACGGCGACAGGTATCGAGATGCCGGCGAATCCTATTTCCAGGAGGGTCCGCCTGGTTCTTCCGGATGAGACGGCCGGAGGACATTCCGCTACCCTTAGCCTCGCGCGCCATGAAGATGGGAACGTACGTTCCCTTGGGTATGGAGATGATGAGCTTGTCATTGTGTCCATCGGTCTCGTAGTAGCGGGCGAGTTTGGACCGCAGTCGAGACGCTTCGGTACGAACGCTGGAGTCGGTCCGAGGATCGAACGACTGACTCTTCCGATAGACTTCGACGCCGATGACGTAGTCCTTGATGCGTTCGCCGCGTCCGGCTAGCGTCTCCTCGACGACAAATGCAAGGAACTGACTCAGCCGCTCCGAGCCGGCAAAGACAGGGCTCGTCAATATCTTCGCGAGTTCCTCGCGGATCTGTTCGGCGTTTTGGCCCAAATCCGTCATAGTTCGCCCTTAACAACAGTTACCTGACGGTCAGCCAACTCGACGTGACTACCGCAACAAGCATGTAACCCCCGGCAAACTGCGTTTGAAGTTTAGCAGATCACTCAGAAACCGGATGCAGGGCACCGGAGGCAGAATATGTGGACGTGGATGTATGCAGCGTTGACCGGCGCACTGGTGGTAAATGGCGCCATAGGATCGATTAACAACTGCTTCGACGATCGCGAGGCGGGGTTGCCTGTCTCGTCGGCACAAGGCGCGACATTTGCAGAAGCAGCAGCGGCACAGGGAAGCGGAGATTCCGCGAAGGCTGAAAGGCTGCTACGCGCGCTAGTCAGCGACCTCGAATCGTCGCCACCCGATGCCCAGGGTCCCCTCGGTTTGGTGGTCGGGAGATTGGCGGCCGTTTTGTTAGATCAAGGATCGTACGTAGAGGCCCAAAGCTCGGCACGGCGGGCGCTGCAACTGCTTGGCGCCAGCCATGGAGAATCTCACGGTGTATATGGCGCCTCACTCGGCCTGCTCGGCTCGATACTCTGCGCTCGAGGCCAGTGCATGGAAGCGGAGCAGGTCACCCGCCGCGGTCTCACGATTCTAAGCCAGACCTGTGGCGAAAAGCACGACAGTATGCCGTTATTCTCGGGATGCTTGGCGGTATTTTTACCGACAGGGAGAGATTGCACGGGCGATACCCGTGAGCAAGCGCGTCGTCTCCATCCTGGAATGCCGATACAACCTGAATCGAACGATCTCGCCCTCGCCTACCAGAATCTGGCGATGCTTTATTCGCATGAGGGGCAATATTCGGAAGCGAAAGAGTATCTGAAGAAAGCTATAGTTGTGTGGGAACGGACAGTATCTCCCAACAGTCCATTGTGGATATCAGGTATGAACATGGCGCTCCTGCTAGCCCTGCGAGAGCGAAGATTCGATGAGGCAATCTCTTATTCGTTGCGCCTGTTATCGCTCGCCTCAGCCCGCCTCGGAGCGGATCACCCGGAGTTGGCGGCAGTGTTGAACAATGCAGGCGCGGCTTACGCAGGAGCCGGGCAACATAGCAAGGCGGCGGAGTTGCTCGCGCAGGCAGTCGAAATCTATTCGAGTCTGGTGCAAAAACATCACATCGACCCGCAGGAACCCCAGTACCAGCAGGTGCTTCATAATTACGCGGAGGCGTTGAACAAAGCGCATCGAAAGACGGAGGCACGGAAGATAGAAGCTCAGGTTCGCAATCTGGTAAGGGCTCGGCATACAATTGGCGTTGCCGATTCGCAGCGGTAGAGGTGAAGCGAACCGTGACTGAACGCCAGAGGCTGGTTGCCGCGATGATTGGCATCAGCACGTTGATCTTCATGGACCGGACGGCGGTCTCGATTGCTGCTCCGGACATCATTCGCGACTTACACCTTTCCGAGACAGCGATGGGTTCGGTCTTCTCGGCGTTTTATGCGGCGTATACCGCAGCGATGTTTGCTTCCGGGGCGCTGTGCGATCGATTCGGGGCTCGTCAGGTCCTCGCGGCAGGGGCTATGGGCGTGGCGCTGTTCGCGGGCTTGACGGCAGTTTGCGGATGGACGTGGCTTTTGCCGCCCGGCATCGCGTTGTACTGTGTCATCGCGGCACGTGCCGGGTCTGGGGCTTGCGCGGCGCCTTTGTACCCGGCTTGCGCGAAGTTGACTGGGGACTGGTTTCCCGTTGCGATGACTGCCCGGGTACAGGCGTTGATCTTCGGTGTCACGCTGCTCGGCGCGGGCATCTTGCCGTTGATTGGAGCGCCGTTAATCGCGCGCTTCGGTTGGACGAATGCATTCTTCATGCTTGCCGGATGTCTGGCTTGCGGCTCCCTTGTGTGGGGCCGGTTTGTTCGCGATGTGCCGGTGTTGCGGCCGGCCACGGGGCAACTCGCAGGGCACGGGCTCGAATGAGCGGGACCGTCCTTACGTTGACGGTTTCCTATAGCGCCTTTTGCTACTTCAGCTATCTTCTCGAATCGTGGGCGTTCTACTACTACCGCGAGATACGACACTTCGGATTGAGTGACAGCGCGATGTATGTCAGCGCAATGTTGTCGCGGGCGCGGTCGCCGCGCCAATCGGCGGGTCGGATTTCAGACCGGCTTTCCATCCGGTTCGGCTCGGCGACAGGACGGCGAGTGGTCCCAATCGCGGGCATCAGTCTCAGCGTGGTGTTCTGCGCAATCGGGGCGGCCGGCAACGGGCCATTGACCACCGCTATGGCGCTGGCTTTGTCGTATGCATTTCTGACCGCGTGTGATGCGATCTTCTGGGCGGTAACGATCGAGGCGACGGGTGATCGATCGGGCGCGGCTTGCGGATTGCTCAACACCGGCGGAAATGGCGGAGGCATTCTGTCTCCGGTCATCACTCCGATGATCGCGGCGCGATATGGATGGACAGCCGCACTTTGCTTCGGCGGGGGAGTTGCGCTTTTCGCTCTGACTCCGTGGCTGACGAGGAGGACAGTTTTCGCCGGGTCGGTCGACGGGCGTCAACGGCCGCCGGTTCAGAGGCCTAGGATTTCGCATACGATAGATCAACGTGCGACGTATTCTCGCGCTGGTGCTGCTCATCGTCGGTTGCTTACGGCGCAGGATACGTTCGAGATTCAGGTGTACGAGTACGACACCGTGCCGAAGGGCATGTGGAATCTCGAGACGCATCTGAACTTCGTCCAGAGCGGCGTTCGTGAGTACGAAGGGCTTGTCGCGCCGACGCACCATCAGACACACCTGACCTACGAGCTGACCCACGGCATCACGGACTATTTCGAATTGGCCGGGTATCTCGTGCTTGCCCAGCGAGCAGGGGCCGGACCGGGCGATTTTGCCGGATGGCGCATTCGTCCTCGCGTTGCGCTGCCTCGATCCTGGCGTCTTCCCGTCGATGTGAGCATCAGCGGTGAGGTCGGGTTCCCTACCCACACATATGAGGAGAATGGGGTAACGCTCGAGATACGCCCGATCCTCGAGAAGGTGCTGGGGCGGTGGCAGTTTGACTTCAATCCAGTCGTTGCGCGCGCGTTGAAGGGGCCGGGCCGGCATGAGGGTTGGGAGTTCGAGCCAGGTGTACGAATCGGGTTTACACACAATAAGCGCCTGGACTGGACCTTTGAATATTACGGAGCGACGGGTCCGCTGCACGATCCGCTACCGGCATCGGACCAGGTTCATTTGTTGTTTCCCGGATGCGATCTGCACCTTACGGACAATATCGTATGGAACCTGGGTGTCGGATTTGCAGCGACACCGGCGGGCAATCAATTGACGTATAAGATGCGACTTGGCGTGCTATTCGGACGGCACAGCAAATAAGTCATCGCTACTTCAGCGGCGGCGCTCCGGGCATGCGGCGGTAGATGGTTTCGAAGTCCGGCTTCGATCCGATGGAGACACTCGACGAGGCGGACGATGACGGGCCGGCGAGGCGTCCACCCGCGCGCTGCTCCGACGGCGATGGGTTACCGACCTCGTTGCCTTTGACCGTGCTCTGCTTCGTTAGCTTATTGCCTTTTTGGGGCGGGCGCGCGTCGAGACGTACGATTTCGCTTTTCGGAATGGAGAGCTGCTCTTTCTTGGTCGCGATGTAGAGAGTTTCATCGTTCGCGTGGTCCATCTGCGCCATCAGGGGCTGCTTTGCTCCCTCCCTGGTGATGCGAAGTTCTGTCCCACTCTTCAGGTCTTTGACTTTGGTCCAGGTGTCGTCGGAGGCTGTGGCGGTAGCGATCGCGGCGATTAGAAGAAGAGCAGTACGCATACTCTACGATTTCCTCGGCAGCATCGGAAAGAGTTCGCGGATGCGCGCGTCGTCCGGCTGCGCTCCATATTCGCAGATTTCGAAGGCCTCGTAGTAGAGCGGGTCCTTTGCGGCGGCGGCTGCTCCGTACCACTTGGCCATGGTCGCTTTGACCGCGTCGTTCGCGACAGGAGTGCGGCGCTTGGACAGCCACTTCTTGCGTTCTTCCTTGTCTGCCGGGACTTCGATGCTCGCGTTCACGTTGGTTTGGAATTCGTAGAACTGCGACTCGTGCGCGTCGAGGCCGTTGATCTTCTTGTCCCATACGCTGCTGAGGTCGACGACGATGTCAGGTTTGAAGGGGGTCGGCTTCTGAAAGCGATCTTCGTAGTACAGGAAGACGGGATTGCGTTTCAAGGGAGGGACGGTCGGTAAAACTGCGGGGACGACAACCATGTACGCGGCGTCCTGTACGAGGACTCCGGTGTAGCGGTGGTCGGGATGGTAGTCGTTCGGTCGTGAGCTGAGGACGAGATCGGCGTTCCACTCGCGAATCTTCTGGATGATGAAGTTGCGATTTTCGAGTGTCGGCATGAGTTCGCCATCGTGGATCTCCAGGATGTCATATGTGACTCCGCCGAAGCGCTTTCCGGCTTCGGTCGCCTCGGCCCGGCGACGGCGCGCAAGGGGGGCTCCGCCCATCGTGGGATGGCCCGCGTCGCCGTTGGTGCAAGCTACGAACTTCACAGCATGTCCCAGTTGGGACCAAAGGATAGCGCTTCCGCCGACACGGATGTCGCAATCATCCGGGTGGGCTCCGAAGGCGATGATTCGGAGCTTGGGCCCTTGGGCGAAGGCTGGTAGCGCGCAGGCTGCAGCGGTCTTGAGGAGGGTTCGGCGGGTCGGCCGGGCGTTCATATGGGGAATGGTAGCAGAGGCCGAAAATTTAGATCGGCGCCGATAAACGCCGATGGACGCCGATTACAGAAGTTGGAATAAGACCCGGGCTTGGCCTATGTAGATCTCGTCTCCGTCTTCCACACGGAGGCCTCGGCCTGCGGGTGGCACGCTCACGAGACGGCCGTTGTGCATGACGCTTGTGCCGTAGGAACTGCCGTCGTCGAAGAGGCGGAACTCCGATGCGGCGGCATCGTACTCGATGTGGGCATGGGCTCGGGAGACGGTGGAGTTCGGCTTGTCGGATGATTCGAGGAAAACTACGTCATTGCGGCGGATCGGGCGGCGTCGTTCATCGAGTACTTCGGAGAGGCGGCCGAGATGGATGCGCGGTTTGTTGATCTCGTATGAGGGTTGTTCGGTGGCTCCGTGCAATACGGTCAGGCGCACAGGTTGTTTCGATTTGGCTTCAGGTTTGGCGGCTTCCCTGCTGTTGTAGATGATGTGGAAGCCCTTTGACGCGATCTCGACGGGCGGGTCTTCGATGGGCTCCACGTGGACTTGGAGGTCCGGTGGTACTTCAATCTGTTCGCTTCGGAGATGGTTTGCGATTTCGGCCTGAAGGGCGTTTCCTTCGATGAAGACGACGTCGATTGCAGATCGGCGATCAGGCCCGAGCGCAGCGATGCGAATGATGAGGTCGTTGTAGGGGAATCGGCGGCGCGCTCGGGGGAGCATCTGCGCGTGGTCTTCAACTTCGTCGAGGATGAGGCGCTGAATTTCGATCAGCTCTTTGCCCTGCGCGGCTGCGCTCTCGGAGGTGAAAAGCTTTTTTAGCTGCGCATCGATGCGCTTCTCGATGTCCCGAAAGAGACTCATTGTGTCAGCAATCCTAGCTGGTTCGCGGCGGCTACGATTTCTCCCGCGATGGGGGCGGCTGCCGCGCCACCATACTGACCATTCTCGACTAAGACCGCGAAGGCGATGCGACGCGCCGTCGAGTTGTATGGAGCGAAGCCGATGAACCACGCGTGCGATGCGCCCTTGGCGAGTTCGGCGGTCCCGGTCTTACCTGCAATCTGGAGAGGATTGCCGGCGACATTGCGGCCGGTGCCGCCTGTGACTACGTCTCGCATGTACTTGGCCAGTGTTTGCGCCAAGTCGGGTTGCAGAACGGTATGCGGATCCTCCACGCGAGGATTGCTTTCATCGGTGATCCAGCGGCCGAAGGGCATCGAGCCATTGTTCGCAATCGTCGCGGCGACACGGGCCATCTGGAAGGGGCTCGCGACCACTTGTCCCTGGCCATAGGCAGCCTGGGGGATCGCGTCCTTCAGCTTTTGGGGTGTGTTCGGATTTGCTACGGAGATGCCGAAGAGGTCGGCTGTTTTGAGTAGCGCATCGGCTCCCACTTTATATGTGCCGAGTTGAGCGAAGTATGCGTTGCAGGACACGACGACACCTTTGTGCATATCGACGGAGCCATGCGGGGTCCTGTCGGCGATGTCATCGCGGATCGGCCGGCTCCAGCCCTTGATGAAGTTCCCGACGCGGCCGTCCGGCAGTCCCTTGCATTCGTACTTCAGCGTGGGCGACATGGGGTCGACACGCAGCGCTGCGGCGGCAGTCACGATCTTGAATGTCGATCCGGGTGGATACAGGCCGTATCGCGCGCGATCGAGCAGTTCGTCGATGCCGTCGTCCGGTCCGAGTGCCGGCGGCATTTGCGCCGGCCATGGATACGTTACGGATGCCAGGAGATCTCCCGTGTCGGGGTCCATGACAACAACGGCGCCTTTCTGTTTTCGCAGCTTCTGCAGGTGTGCCTGGAGGATCTGAGCCGCCTTCACCTGAAGCCGCGAGTCGATAGACATCTGTACATCGCGTTTACGGTTCATGACCTTCACGACGTCAGGATGCTCGGGCTCGTAGCGATGGCGAAGCAGCGGCAGCAATTCGCGGTAGTCGTGACGGACGGTATAGGTCGGTTTGCCGGTTCGAGGGTCGGGCACCTCGACCACGCGGGCGCGGTCATCGTAGCCTTGCAGGCGGACGGCGGAGTCGCGTTCTACGTAGGAGCTATTGCGCGCGCCCCAGTTCGCCCGCGTCCGTGTATCGCCGAGCAGGTGGACCATGTACGCGCCGAACGGGTAGTGCCGGTTATCGTCAGGATCGATGTTCTGTGCGAGGTCATGCTGCTTCAGGATTTCGGGATCGCTGGTGGCGAGAGGGATTCCATTGCGGTCGTAGATCGTGCCGCGAGGAATAGATCGCGCAATGGCCATGAGCCGCGGATTATAGAGATAACGCCGGTAGCCGTCGGCCTGCAGTGTGAGTGTACCGGCGCCCGTGGTCGCATCGGCTCGGATGATTTGCAGCCACGCGGCCTTGCCTACGACGACGAACGCGAGCACGGCGAGTACCTGGGCGAGGCGCCGCACGGGGGCGCGGAAGGGCTCGGTGTGCTCGCCGGCCTGCTGATTGCGCGAGAGCGTGAGCAGGACGCCGAAGATGGCGAAATTGGCGATCATTGCGGTGCCGCCGTAGCTCAGGAATGGCGTGACAACACCGGAGAGAGGCGACAGATCGAGCACGCCGCCCGAGATGAGCAGCGTACTGAAGGCGATGAGCATTGTAAGGCCCAGCGCGAGGAAGAAAGAGTAATCATCGCGCGAGCGCATCGCGATACGAAGCCCGAGCCAGATGAGCGCGGCGTAGAGCAGATAAACGCCAACGAAGCCGACCCAACCCCATTCTTCGCCCAGTACAGCAAGGATCAGATCGGTGTGCGCAGCGGGCATGATCTCGGGATCGCCGAGCCCGAGACCGGCGCCGAAGGCCCCACCGCTCGACATCGCCCAGAGAGCGTGGACGACCTGTTCGCCGCCGCGTACGTGGTTGTCCCACGGCGAGAGCCACATATCGACCCGCTGGTGTACGGTGCGCGGGTACTGGAGGAAGTATCCGCCCAGGAATCCTGCAAGCATCAACGCTAAGCCGCTGAACGCGAGCAGCGCACGGTTGCGAGCCACGGCGTAGAGCGCGAGGAAGACGCAGGAGATCAACAGCGCGGGTCCGAGATCTTTTTGCAGGAAGAAGAACACCAACAGCACGCTCACAGCCAGCAGGACAGGCAGGACGTATTCGAGGCGTGGAAGCTCGATGTGGCGCGTGATATTCGCAAGTTCGGGACGCCGTTCCTTCAGGACGCGCAGAAACTCCCAGCGCTGCGCGAAGTATCCGGCGAGGAACAGGACGATGAGGATTTTGATGAACTCGACAGGCTGGAATCCGAAGAGGTTCACTTTCGCGTCGCTGAGTCCCGGGCCGGTTCCGAAGACGATCAGCGCGAGAGAAAGGGCCAACGCCCCCAGTAGGGGAACGAAGCTCAGACGATTGAACAGACGCGTAATATCGAAGGCCGTGGCCGCCGCGAGCACGACACAGGCGATGGCCAGCGATTGCGCGAAGTCGCCGAAGGCCAGTGTGTCACGGAGGGGATCGCGAAGGCTCACCATCAGAGCCAAGCCAGTGCCGGTGAGTAAATGAAGAATCGGAAGGATCGCCTGCTCGCCGGTGAAGCCGCGAATGCGCCAGAAAATATGGATCGCGTAGAAAGCGAGAATGCTGATGGCGGCCCAAAGGAAGAATTGGCTGCGGAACTCAGCGGGGGTGCGTACGGCCAACAACGGCTTCATTCGCGCGAGCTGCGCTTGCGTGAAGAGCGGTTGGTCTCCGGCGCGGAGACGTCCAAGCGCTCCGACGTTCGGCAGGTGGCCGTTGTAGTTCTGAATCAGGTCGTACATCTGCCGGGCGGCGGCCTGGCGATCACGCGGGCGTGGAAGGAACTGGACGTACGGAATCAGTTGTTCCGACCGGGCGAGCTCTGTCAGAAAGAGCGGTTTGTCATCCGCTACCTGCGCCATCTTCGCGCTGTAAGTGAGATACAACGCCGCGGTGACCAGTAGCGATGCAAACACGAGACAGACGAGTTCGAACGTTCGTGGATTGGCCGCACGGATGAGCGGCGGCGCGGCCTGCCGATCGGCTGCCGTACTGCGGGTTACCGCCATGGCCAGATGCTATTCTTCATCGCATCGCGCCGCGCGTCGATGACATCGATGTTTTCAAGCACTCGCCGGAGGTTGGCGGACGAGTTCCCCCAGGGAATGATGTCCTTGTACAGATCTTCGGCACGCTTGAGGTCGCCCTCGGCGCGCTTCAAGAGGTCCTTCTCCTCGGGCAGACCAGCAGCCTTGACGGCGTCGCGCATGAGGCGCTCGCCGCGATACCGGTAGGCGTCCGCAAGCTGCGCTCGCTCGCGCCGGCCCATTTCATGACCCCGCTTGTCGGCCGCTTTGATCGCCGTCTCGGCGCGATCCACATCGTGAAGCGAATCGGCGTAGAGTCTGGCGAGCCCAAGATAGGGATCGGGTGACCGGGGAGTCAACTCGGCTGCCTGCTCGAACTTCGCGCGCGCGTCGCTGAGAAGTTTGCCGTCGCCGCGGCTGGTTCCACGAATACGGCTCAGATGACCTTCGGTTAGGTAGAGTTTGCCTCGGACATCGCGGTTCGACGTATCGATCTGCAGTGCCCTCGCCAGGACGTCATGGGCGCGGACCCATTCCTTTTCCGTGACGGTCGGCGCATCGGAGCGGCGGTACTCGTTGATGACAGTGTCGGCGGTGGAGATCAGCTTGGACTGAATCGCGTTCCTCGGCGCGGAGAGTAACAGCGGAATGAAGCTGGTCTTCTGGAGACTTTCGTAGCGCTGCCACGCCGCATCCATGTCGGTGAGACGCTCGGATTCGATCTCGCGCGCAAGCTGCGCGCCGCTTCGCCACGTGGTGACTTCGGTAAACACCAGCAGTAGCATGAGGATGAAAAGCGCAAGAGACGCGAAGAACCGGATCTGACGCTGTCTCGGTGTAAGAGGAGCCTTCTCTTTGCCGACGACGGGTTTAGCGCGAGGAGGCTCGGGAGTTGCGGGGCCCGCAACGGGTGTTGTGGTCCGGCGCGTTGCCGCTTCGTCGGGTTCTTCCGTTTCAATGGACCGCGATGTTCGGCGTGTCGCCTCGGCGTCCTCGTCCTCCGGCGGCATCGCTTCCGCGATGGTTGTTCTGCCTTCCAGGAAGGAGTTTAGATCGGACGCAAACTCGGCGGCAGACGGATAGCGGCGCTCGGGATTCACTGCTAATGCTTTACGAAGAATTGCGCGAAAGGGTTCCGGCAACGATTCCGGCAAGGATCGTACGGCGGAGTAATTGCGGATCGCATGTTCGAGCCGGCTGGACGGTTCTCCCTGGAAGTACGGTTTGCCGGTGACGATTTCGTACAGAACGACACCGACGGACCAGAGATCCGATGCGATATCGACATCGCCGGTGTTCAGCCGCTCCGGTGAAGAATACTGCGAGCTGCCGAACTGATTGGTGGTGAATTTCCGGGTGAGCGAAAGAGCTTTGGCAATGCCGAAGTCGAGTATCTTTACCTGGCCATCGGGAGTGATGCGGATATTGCGAGGCTTGATATCGCCATGAACTATTCCGTGGTACTCATGGCCATCGATCTCCGCCGAAAGCGTGTGCGCGTGATGAAGAACGTCGCAGATGTCGCGGCCAATGCGAGCGGCGAAGGGCACACCGAGAGGCGACTTGGCCAGAACTTCGGAGAGGTCCTGCCCTTCGACGTACTCCATCTCGATGTAAAAGAAGCCGTCGTGGTCGCCGTAGCCGAGGATGCGGGCAATCCGCTGATCAACTCCGCAGAGGCGGGCCTGGAGCATGGCGCCGCGGCGTTCGGCCTCGGCGATTTCCTGCCGGTCGGGGTCGGGCCCCTGGTCGATGAGCTTGAGAGCGATTTTCTGATTTGTCTCGGGGTCCAACGCGAGATAGACACGGCCCATTCCGCCGAGCGGCAGGAGTTTGACGATCCGGTACTTGCCGAATTCGTGTGGATGCATGCTATCGATCGGCGGCCCTCGGCTTTGCCCTTTGCGGCGGGCGCTGCGGAGTAGACGGCTTTGCGGCGGCGATTTTGTCGGGGTGTCCTACGAAGTTTTGCTTCAGAATATCGTCCGTTTTGAACTGCGGCGGCGCGAAGATGGCGTCGCCAGCGTTGTTCCAAATCATGTTGCCGGCAAGCAGGGGCTGGGCGGCACCATGGATTTCGATGCCCGGCCGTTTTCCCATTTCACCATTGCCGGTGATGGTGTTCTGGACGAAGCGGGGACGAGCGGCGTCACGCACGATGATCCCGGCTCCGGGATTGCCGTAGAACGCGTTTGCGCGGAAAACGCCGGTGGATTCGCCGAGACATTCGACCGCAGCGGTGGTTGCGTTCGTGACCTCATTGTCAGAAATTTCGACGTTCGAATCGTTGAGTTGGATGCCGACTGAAAGATTGTTTTGCTCCTCGCCGGTGACACGGAATCCTACGAAACGGCCGCGGTGGATGTCGTTGGCCTGCACGGCGATTCCGGCCGCCCGGATTACAGCCTCACGCGGCTGCTCGCTGATGAGGGAAACGCCATCTTTCAGAATGATCTGTTCGTGGTACTGACCAGGCGCGACGATCACAGTATCGCCCGATCTGGCGTTGTGGATTGCGTCCGTTATGTCGCTGTTGACGTGCCAAGTCCTGGGTTCGCGTACGGGACCAAAGCCGAGTTTCTCGCCTTCGGGTGTGATCACCCAATGGGGCTTGAGCGCAAAGACGGCCAAGGCGCATCCGGCGACAACTCCGAGCAAGAGAAACAGCCAGCGGCTTGTGAGAACGGTACCACCGACACTCGGGCGAGGAGCCGGCACCTTGCGAGTGGCCGACGAACGCCGGCGGACCTCGGCGGCGAAACGGTCCCCTTCCACAAAGACTACGGTGATGTTGTCCTTTCCTCCCGCATTGTTTGCCGCATCGATCAGGGCTTGGGTAACAGCTAGGGGGTCGCCGGCCGCTTGTTCGACGATCGCGAGCATCTGGGTGGAGGTAATGAGGTCGCTAAGCCCATCAGAACAAAGGAGAAGAGCGGCAGTGGAGGGAAAATCGACCGTGGTAATCTCGATGAAGTCAGGATCGTCGGGGGCGTGATCTTCGGAGCCGACGTCGCGGTACACCTCGTTGCGCCTCGGGTGGCGCATAGCTGTTATTTCGTCAATTTCCCCGCGATCTTCGCGTTCACCTACAGGAGAGTGATCGTGCGTGAGCTTGCGAATTTCGCCGGGCTCGACGAGATACAGCCGGGAGTCGCCGACTTGGCCGACAGTGATCTGGCCCTCCTCCAGGACGACCACCGTCAAGACACACGCCATGCCTCGCCAAGCTTCATTCGACTGGGAGAGGCGAAAGATCTCGTTATTTGCAACAGTTATCGCTTCACGAACACGCTCGGCGGGTGTTCCGGTGGGGCGCTCCAGGCGGGCGCGCAGAAGGGTGTGGGCGGTGTCTGCGGCTTTTTCGCCGGCGGCTTGCCCGCCGACGCCGTCAATCACGAAGAAAATGCCACGCTCAGGATCGGCATGGTAGCGATCTTCGTTGTTTGCGCGTTTGCGGCCCGGGTCGGATTGCCCGGCGCAGTTCTGGCGCGAAATCACAGCCATTTGTCTTTCCCGGTCCGGGCGAATAGAACGTAAAGGAACCACACTATAAACGCGAGAAAGATCGTTAGGAACGGGTACCTTAACCACCAGAGAGTACTCATGTTCCTGTACCCTCATTTGCGGCTTCAAAGTTGAGGAAAACGGAGTCGGCAAGGCCGATCACGGCGCGCGAAGGAATCGGCGCTTCGATGTTTTTATCGCGATCCTGTCCCTGGCTCGTGTCCACGCTGGCCGGGATCCGCCGGCCGTCGATCGTCGTCCCGAACTGACTGACATCCTTGAGGAAAAAGCGTCCGGTCGCGGGATCGCGGCGGATGCGGCAGTGTTCACGGGAGACGTCCGGAGGCGCGTTCAGTTTCAGGTCCACCCAGAAGGTCTTTCCCCCTCTGCCTATTACAACTTGGTCCTTGCTGATCGGAAAAACCTGCGGTCCCGAGGTGTCTTCGTACCGAATGTAGGCGAAGACGGTCGATCCCGGCTTTGAAGTGATTGCGCGCGTCCCCTCACTTGCGGGTAGTGAGGAGGATGACGTCGCTCCGGAACTTAACCGTTTCGTGACGTGACGAGTCATCGCACCCTCGCCGAATTCGGGACGTTCGGCGGACGCGAGTTCGGAATAGATCTCGATGTCACCCCGGTTCAGGCGCTCTTCGGCATCCGGATGGAATTCGATCGTCCAGTCGGCATCCAGAATTTTGTATTCGACGTGCTTGCCCGAGTCGAACCCGAGCGTCCGGGCGATGCCAGAGGGCTTCGAAGCCCGGTTCAACTCATCCACCCGCTCGATGAGAGCGGCGCGAGCTTCGGCGGCGAGAGCCATCATGACTGGACGGACCGTGTCGTAGTCGGAGGGGTGAAGGTAAACGTTATAGATCGAGGGCAGGAGCGCAGTGTAGCGGATCTTGAAGACGCCTTGTTCTGCGTTGCGTAGGATCTCGGCGATGATATCGTCGCCGGTGAGCTGCCTGCCCGTCGTCGGCTGTCCGTCCGCCATGTGACGCCTTTCTGTCATCCATGGCTCCCTGGGGAGCGCACAACTTTATCGTAGCGGAGTCGATCAGTGGGTCATCGAATAGACGAGGTAGTTGATGCCAATGCGGTAGGCAAGCGAGGCGTACTTTTCGGGATAGTCAGGGAAATCGGCCCATTCCCAGGCGTCGCCCAAGTCCATGTTGTGGCAGATGGCCACCTGGATCCGGCCTTTATCGTCGAAGATGGCTCGCCATTTCGGCTCAAAGCCGTCCCGCTCGTAGGTTCGACCCGAATAGACGAATTGCCGGCCGGGGACCTGGACGCGCTCGCGAAGATTGTAAAGAGCGCTGAAAATCGCATGATCGTCCTCGATGTCGACGATGGGCCGATCGGGGAAGACCTTTTTGATGCCTTGCGCGAAGACTTCCCATTCATATGTGCCGTGGAAGTCGTCGACCATGAGAAAGCCTCCCCGATCGAGGTAATCCCGAAGGCGTTTGGCTTGGGAGTCGCTGATAGACCAGTGGCCTACTTCGACCGCGTACAGCCACGGCCAGTTATATACCTCATCGGAATCGATATCGATGATTTCTTCGGAGGAACGGGTGTGGATGCGGGTCAGTCGGCGGACGCCCTGTACAAACTGGCGCTCCGCTTTGTTTGAGTCGGTCCCCCAACTGCCGCCCCGCCGGCGTCCCCATCCTCCGGATTGATAGCGCAGTCGCGCGAAGGCGTACTCGGTCTTTTCGTCGGCGTCGGGAGGGTCAACGGTGGGGTTCTGCATCTCGTACTCGTACTGGCGGCTGCGCTGGAACGCGAGGAGTGTTGTAAGTAAGCAGGCACCGAGGACGACGGCGGCAAGAACCTTCATTCGCGTCTCCCGGCTAACACGGTACCACGTATAAAGGCGCCCGAGGATCAGGCCCGCGTCGAGACACCGGTACTCTGTTAGAATCCCTGATCGCATGACTTTCGTGAGTGTGGCGTTGCTTTTGGCGCTTTCCTGCGCCGCGCAGGTTTGCCGAATCTCGACGTCCGGACTGAACCGCAATCGTCAGGTTGCAGGTCCGGTGCATGCGGAATGTCCGGTGTCAGTACATACCGTACCGTTTGGAAACTGGGGTGTCACTTCCAATTTCGGGCAGAAGGTCAACGGTCACCAATTCCAAGGGTGGTGCCATGACACGCGCGTCTGCGACAACCGCGGAAACTGCCGCACCGATTGCCAGGACGGCTGGTTTGAGTGGAACAGTTGCACGGACATTGACGAGTATCGGCCGCCGAACTGCACCGTCTATAACGACAAGAATTGCACCACGCAAGTAAGCACGCTGGGTCAGAACGTTCACGGAACCCGTTCGATCGACGTGACAGTCCGATGCCCTACGGACACGAATGGAGACGGCGTATCGGACCAGGGCGGATGCATGGATCTGAAGCTTTTCTCGAATGGGGCCAACTTCATGAGCCTGTATGAGCTCGATCCGGGATCTACCGACGATCTGATTCAGACGATCTATTTTCCGGAAGCGCCGGTGAATCTCACGTGCTCCATCTTTGGATGCCCGCCCGCGCAGAGTCCGTGGGTCACGCCGAATGCGTACGATAGTCCACCCTCTCCTGCGAAGGTTTCGGCGGAGTTCTCGATGACGGTCAATTCGGCTATTTTTGTCGATACGAGCCGGGCGTGCCGCGCGGCCGGACCCGCAGTGGCGACCGTGTCGGCCGCAAGCTTCGGCGGCCGCACGGTTGCGCCAGAATCTATCGCGAGCACTTTCGGGTCGGGCCTTGGGGTCAGCGTTGCCAGTGCGGCGTCTTTGCCGCTTCCTGTCGAACTGGGCGGAACTCGTGTATCGATCACCGACAGCGCCGGGACCACGCGGGAGACGCCTCTGTTCTACGTGTCGACGGATCAGGTGAATCTCCAGGTTCCGGTGGGCACAGCGTTGGGCGCGGCCCAGGTGGTCGTCTCGCGCAGCGACTCGGTCGTGTCTCGAGGCACGGTGCAGATTGCCGCTGTGACACCTGGACTTTTCGCTGTGAACGCGAACGGCCAAGGGGTCGCGGCGGCTACAGCGGTCCGTGTGCCAGCAGGCGGAGGTACGGTCGCTGTGCCTGTCTTCCAATGCGGATCGACGCCGTTGAGTTGTGTTCCTACGCCGATCGCTGTCGATGCGGGACCCGTTTACCTGAGCGTTTACGGTACGGGTTGCGTGGGGCCGGGGGCGCTGCGGGGGTAACGGCCACAATCGGAGGCGTCGCCGCGCAGGTGGTCTTTGCCGGACCTCAGTCACAGTTCGTTGGGTTAGACCAGGTAAATGTGATCATTCCGGTGTCTCTGCGTGGCAAGGGAACGCTGGATGTCCGCGTTTCCGCCGCGGGTTCGACATCCAACGCGGTCAGCATCGCGATTCAATAACGGCGCCTCGGGATCGCGCGATGCATCAAAGAGGTATGGGCGATCTGCAAGGAACGCGATTTTCGGTATTAGATCTGGCGCTTGTAAAGGAAGGCAGCGATCTCGCTGACGCGTTTCGACGCTCGCTTGATCTGGCGCAGCATGTCGAGCGGTGGGGTTACACACGGTTTTGGCTCGCCGAGCATCACAATATGCCGGGCGTCGGCAGCGCGGCAACTTCCGTTCTGATCGGCCATATCGCGGGTGGGACGTCGACGATACGCGTGGGCTCCGGCGGGATCATGCTGCCGAACCATTCCTCGCTCGTGATCGCGGAGCATTTCGGAACGCTCGAGACGCTGTACCCGGGTCGTATCGATCTGGGGATCGGGCGGGCTCCCGGCAGTGATGGGATCACGGCTCGCGCTCTCCGGCGTGGCCTCGGAACAGGCGAGGACGATTTTCCACGGCAGGTGCAGGAACTCCTGGCGTATCTCGAGCCCGCAGTCCCCGGACAGGTTCTAAGAGCGATTCCGGGCGAGGGCACGAAGGTACCCGTGTGGCTGCTGGGTTCGAGCACCTACAGCGCGCAACTGGCGGCTGCGTTGGGATTACCGTTCGCGTTCGCCAGCCATTTCGCTCCGGAGCAGTTGTACGACGCTCTGGATCTGTATCGCGAGAAGTTCCGGCCTTCGAAATGGCTCCCGAAGTCGTACGCGATGATCGGGGTTCCGCTGGTCGCGGCTGAATCGGATGAAGAAGCAGAGCAGCTGTCGACGACATTGTATCTGCGATTCCTGAAGCTGATTCGCGGACAGCCGATCCTGTCATCGGCGCCCGTTGAGAGCATGGACGATATTTGGAGTCCACACGAACGGGTGCTGGTCGAAGGTAAGCTGGGAGCCGCTGTGATCGGCGGACGTGACACGGTACGCGAGAAGCTTACGTCGTTGATACGAGCGACCGAAGCGGACGAGATTATTTTCACGTCGGATCTCTACGATCACGCGGATCGCCTCGCTTCGTATAGAATCGCGGCAGAAGTGTTGACGTCGACGGCTCCCGTGGAATCGGTCGTTGGCGTTATAGCCGATTGATCAGGCTGGCGACGTAGCCGGCTCCGAAG
Source organism: Bryobacteraceae bacterium (assembly GCA_963825845.1). Classification (GTDB taxonomy): domain Bacteria; phylum Acidobacteriota; class Terriglobia; order Bryobacterales; family Bryobacteraceae; genus DASQDN01. The sequence goes on from CAWGVL010000015.1 coordinate 56,372, forward strand.
CCGTTGTCGATATTGACTACGGTCACGTTGCTGGCACAGCTATTGAGCATCCCGAGCAAGGCGGCGAGTCCGCCGAAGCTCGCGCCATAGCCCACACTTGTGGGCACAGCGATCACGGGACATGAGACGAGACCGCCGACGGCGCTTGGCAACGCGCCTTCCATCCCGGCGCAGACCACGGCGACGCGCGCTTCGCTGAGCCGCTCGCGATTGTTCATGAGGCGATGAATGCCCGCTACGCCGACATCGTTGATCGAGATTACTTCATTGCCCATCACTTCGGCCGTGATCTGGGCCTCTTCCGCTACGAACAGATCGCTCGTACCCGCGCAGACGACCGCGATCCTGCCGCGGCCGTGAACGGTCCTGTCGCGCCACACCCGAATCGCGCGCGAAAGCGGAAAGTACTCGGCTTCCGGGAACATTTCACGCATGAGTTCCCACGCGGGTGAATCGGCGCGCGTGATCAGCACGTTAGGCGCACGCTCGAGCAGGCGCTGCGCGATGGCTGTGATCTGCTCCGGCGTTTTGCCTTTTCCGAAGACGACCTCGGGCATGCCGTGACGCAGCGCGCGGTGATGATCGACTTTCGCGAAGCCGAGGTCTTCAAACGGCATGTGCTTCAGCCGGTCCAGAGCAAGGTCGATTTCCATCTCCCCGGCCTGAACCTGCTCGAGGAGTGACTTCAAATGTGTGCGATCCATGGAGGGGGCTCTTAGAACTGTAAGACTTCGCCTTCTCGGACTCCGTGCTTGCGCGCATAGCCGCCGGGAAGTTCAAGCACGAACGAATACGTCCGATTCCCGCCGTAATTGGGGCATTCACTCGCCTTGGTTTTACACGGCTGCGCGTTCTCGACCATCTCCACGACGCGTTTGGATTTGTCGATCCAGACGATATCGAGCGGAATCTTCACCTGGTACATCCAGTACGGCTGGTTGCTGGGCGTGCCGTGAATGAAGAGCATGCCTCTTCCTTCCGGGAAGGTATCGCGAAACATCATGCCGCGCGCCATGTCCTTCGGGTTTATCATCACCTCGGCTTTCACCTTGGTCCCGTCGGGTAAGGTCACGGTTTGTGCGCTGTAATCTTCGACCGACGTGGTCGTGGCGTTGTCGCAAGCGGCCAGGCACAAGCAAAGTGAAACGAGAAACAATGCGCGCATGAGAGAATAGGGCTTACACCTTTAGTATCCGTCATGGCTCCCGCTACAGGCTTTTTGCGCAAACTCCGGCTCACACTGGAGATGATCAAGTTCGAGCACTCTGTGTTCGCGCTGCCTTTTGCGCTGACCGGGGCGCTGCTGGCCGTCAGGGAAGACGGGTTCGCCACGCCCGGGCTCGGATGGAAGATTCTGTTGATCATCGTGGCGATGGTCGCGGCACGTTCGGCTGCGATGGGCTTCAATCGTGTGGTCGACGCCGACATCGACGCGCGGAATTCGCGGACGAAGATGCGGCACATTCCCGCAGGGCTCCTGACCGGGGCCTTCGCGTGGAGCTTCGTGGGCGTGTCGGCGCTGATTTTTTTGCTGGCGGCCGGCGCGTTGAATCCGTTGTGTCTGCGACTTGCGCCGATCGCGCTCAGTGTCGTGTTCGTCTATTCGTACACAAAGCGATTCACGTCCATGTCGCACGTGGTGCTCGGCTTCGCGTTGGGGATGGCTCCGGCGGCTGCATGGATCGCGATTCGCGCTTCACTCGATGTGCGAATCCTGTGGCTGACGGCTGCGGTAACGCTTTGGACGGCGGGATTTGACATCATCTACTCATGCCAGGATTACGAGTTCGACCGGCGCGCAGGGTTGTTCAGCCTGCCCGGACGGCTCGGCATCTCAGGGGCGTTGTGGCTGTCGAGGTTGTTTCACCTCGGTATGCTTGGGTGCCTGCTCGCGTTGGTCCACGCGTTTGCTCTCGGACCTGTTGCATTGGCGGGCGTTGCAGTCGTCGCGGGATTGCTGCTGTGGGAGCATCGACTGGTTCATGCGGACGATCTTTCGCGCGTGGACGCGGCCTTCTTCACGGTGAACGGCTACGTCAGCGTGCTATTCTTCCTGTTTTGGACTGCCGACGTTTTCCTGTCGGCCCGTAGCGCGTAAATCTATGCAGTTGCAGCCCACCATTGACGATCCCCAATTGAAGAGCATTCTGAGCAAAGTCGAGGCAGGCGAACGGCTGAGCTTCGACGACGGTATCGCGCTGTATCGCACCCCGGACCTCCTTGCGGCCGGTTACATGGCGAATATCGTGCGCGAGCGGATGCACGGCAATGTCACGTATTTCAATGTGAACCGGCATATCAACCCGACGGACGTTTGCGTCGCAAGCTGCCGGCTTTGCGCGTTCGGCAAGAAGGCTCGGGATCCGAAGGCGTACACGATGTCGCTGGATCAGGTGTGGGAGACCGCGGGTCGTGGCTGGACGGAGGCGATCACCGAGTTCCACATTGTGGGCGGGCTGCATCCGGAATTGACGCTCGACTGGTATTGCGAGATGCTGCGGGGTTTGAAACTGCGCTTCCCGCAGGTGCATTTGAAGGCCTTCACGATGGTGGAGATCTCCTACTTCGCGCAGAGGCAGAAGCTGCCGGTTCGTGAAGTGCTGCAGCGGCTGAAAGATGCGGGCATGGACTCGATGCCCGGCGGCGGCGCGGAGATCTTCTCGGATCGCGTGCGGCGGATCATCTGCGATCACAAGATCGATGGAAACGAATGGCTGGAGATCGCGCGCACGGCTCATCAGATTGGGCTGAAGAGTAACTGCACGATGCTCTACGGGCATGTCGAGACGGAAGAAGATCGCGTCGATCATCTGGTGAGGCTGCGGAAGCTTCAGGACGAGACCCGCGGATTCGTCACGTATATTCCGCTCGCGTTTCATCCCGACAATACGGCTTTAGAGCATGTGCCGCGCACGTCGGGCTTCGATGATTTGAAGAACATCGCCGTCGCCCGGCTGATGCTCGATAACATCCCGCACATCAAGGCGTACTGGATCATGATGACGCCGAGGATCGCGCAGGTGGCTCAGCGATTCGGATCGGACGATATCGACGGCACGGTCGTGGAAGAGAAGATTTACCACGACGCCGGCGCTACGACATCGCAGTCCATGCGTCGCGGCGAGTTATTGCGGCTGATTCGTGAAGCGGGTCGTGAGCCGGTGGAGCGCGACACGCTGTATCATCCGGTCGAGCGGACGGAAAGCGCGTTTACTGTTCTGGTTTAGCAGCGCCTGTGTCGCCCGCCAATGAATAGCTGGTGCTTCGGCCACCTTCCGGGTTGCGAACAAGTACGCCTTGTTCGAGGAGCGGAAGAATATCCCGGAGCGCCGTGTCCTGCGAGCACCTCGCAAGCTTTGCGTATTTTGAGGTAGTGAGCTTTCCTTCAAAGCCCTCCAGCAGTCGATGGAGCACGAGTCGCTGACGATCGTTGAGCGTAATACGCTGAACGCGTTCCCAAAAACGCCCTTTCGCGAGAACCGCGCTTAACGCCGTTTGCGCGCCATCGATGGCACGGCCGAGACACCCCAAAAACCAATCCATCCAAGGTGTGAGGTCCATTGTTCCGTTCTGAGTCTGCTCCAGAATGTCGTAATACGCTTTTCGCTCGTGCCGGATCTGTGCCGACATGCTGTAGAACCGCTGCGGGCTGTGTTCTGACCGCCCGAGCGCAAGATCGGCAATCGCGCGCGCAATGCGGCCGTTGCCATCATCGAACGGATGGATGGTAACAAACCAGAGATGGGCCAGGCCGGCTTTCAGCACAGGATCGATGCCGGTGTCCGACTCGAACGAGGCGAGGAATGTCTTCATTTCATGGTGGAGTCGGTCCGCTTTTGGCGCTTCGAAATGAACATTCTCCTTTCCCATGGGACCGGACACAACTTGCATCGGGCCTGTCCTGTCGTCGCGCCAGTCTCCTGCTCTGACCTTCGTCATTCCACTGCGCCCGGTCGGAAACAAGGAGGCATGCCACGCGAACAGGCGCTCTTCCGTGAGCGGCTGGTCATAGCGGCGGGTCGCATCGAGCATCATTTCGACCACCCCCTCGACATGCCGGTCCGCAGGTTTGAGGCCGCCAATATCGATGCCTAATCGGCGCGCAATGGATGAGCGGACCTGTTCCGCATCGAGTTTCTCCCCTTCGATCTCGCTGCTTTTAAGTACGTCCGCGGTCAGGGTCTGGAGGACGGCTTCCTGCTGGAGATTGAACCCGAGAGCCTCCATGTGACCGATAATCCGGCCTTGACGGTGACGGACCGATGCGAGACTCGCGGCGAGCTTGTCAGTGTTCCAGTGGAATTTGGGCCAGTCTTGAAGCTCGTGGATGATCTTCTCCGCATCGTTTGCGGAGATTATAGCTCATATTCACCGCAGAAGCGAGGTTTCGCCGCAGGCGGCGCGAAGAATATGAGCCGATTCTCCGCGTCACATGCGGTTATGATGTACCACGAAGAGCCCCACGATTATCGCGACCGCATCCTCGAGCAAGGCGATCGCAACAGGCGGCACGTTCAGCTTCCTGACCAATCGCGTTCTGACCTCATAGCCACCCAGGGTTCCCGCGACCGCACCGATGCAACCCAAGATTGCGCCGATCACTGCGGAATAGCCGATGCCCATCGACAGCGCACAGCCGGACAGCGTGCCGAACACAATGCGTGCGGCGAATCCGGGAAAAGCCTTCCGGCTCGGTGTCGTCGGCAGTTTGTCAGCGATCAACTCACCAATCGCGAGCAGAGTGAAAACGTAAGGTGTTGCGGCGTAGCCCATGAACGCCAGGGGTGTCGTTGAAAGATCGATCCATCCAAGACGTGCGGCCCAACTGACTATCGCCGGCGCGGTCATTGACCGAAGACCGCAGACGAATCCGATGAGGAAAACGTGAAGCAGCGCGAAGAATGTCACGGGATCAATGCTACCAACTTGCGGGTTCGGTGGGGACGTAGGAATATGACTGGATCGATCTTTTGCGCGTGCAGTGAGGCTCCGCTCACATCGCGCAGCGTCACTGTCATGATGCGCGTCTTGGCCTTGATCTCCACTTCCCCGAAGAATTGCAGACCCGCGCTGGGCGGCAGATTGATTGTCCTTTCGCCGGGGCTTTGAAGAATTTCATTTCCTGTCCAAATATATTGTCGAGCGTGCTCGGCCCGAAGGTCCCGGAGTTTAGGGGACCGGATGCGGGCGCCAGAAAGGATGGAAGTCGGTGAATGCGCCTTGCCGGGATCGTAGAGTGGGTCCGCAGTGTAATGCGTATCGGCGGATCCACCACAAACATGCAGCGCGTATCACTTACGTGTATAGCCCGGCACTCTCGGCTGGCGAAACCACCGCAGGTCAAAAACCGGATATTACGTCGCCTAGTGATTGCGCCGTCGATAGGCACGTTAGAACGTACATACTCGACGGAATTTCGGCTTCGGCTTCCAAGCCGGCGGAGGCATACGCAACGCGGCAGCAACCAGCGAAGCTTACCGTCATCCATGCAACGTAATTCTAAGTTTTTCGTTCCATATTCGCCCGTGGGACCCGCCAGTATGTGTCTCTACCAGTGAATGACCCAGTGGCGCAGATCTACCGCTAATCTCACGGGCTCGGCGGCACTGTTGCCTGGCGTCTACGGGCGCAGTATAAGGATGCCAATGATGTCGACCCCAATTTTAAGAAATTAATAATCCGGGCCCCTCCACTTTCGCCTGTAGGTACACCGGGTCTGGCTAGAGTAGGGGGTACAGCTGACGTCTAATGGTCCCAAAAATGGTGGAAGGAACAGACGGGTTTCAAGGCACCGTTTTAGGGAACGATCCGGGTCGACAAGTGATAACCGGTTGCACAAATGAGCCATGGTGCGTAGCCAATGAGCCATGGTTTTTCGCGCGCCTAATCACGCAGGACAGCACGTGGCAACAGATGTCAACGGCCGCCCCAAATGGAGGCTGTCCCGTCGGTACGGCCTGATGCAACTCGATCGATCGGCAAACCCGGCTACCTTTTCGTTTGTGTCAAATCCTTCCGGAGGGCAAAGCCAAATCAAAGACAAGCGACTTATCGCGATTGACTGGTGGGAAGACCAGAAAGGTCAATGTCAACTATATCAAACGAGTCCCAGCCTGGAGCGGAAGCGCCCATGCAGGTGGCCAGCAGGAAGGGCTGGTATTGTTAACGCGTACTGTGACGCCTGTCGCGGTGACTTCCAGGCGCAGTCTGGATCAAGGCGTATAACTTTCGCAGGCCACATTACATCTCCTGGCTTCCAGAACCCCAGAATACTTGGAACATCAACAATCTTGCGGGCAGTCCTCCCGCAATTATGTTGCGCTCGTATGCAGCAAGCAGCCGTAAGTACTGACAAAAAATAAACCCTAATCATGAAAATTTCTCATTTACTGTCGACTTTGTTGATCGCGTCTACCTAGCTTGCGCCCAGTCAGTTCCGTTTGGCCCGGCGACGGACAACCTCTACCTCTTGGCGGCTACGCCAAGCGCAAACTTTAACGCCGCGTATGGAGCAGAATTGTATCGCTTCGGCGCGGCCGGACAGCTCGTTCTGGTTCGGGAAATCATAGACACCAATTCCAGCAAGAAGGAGATCGAGCGCGAATCCGTTTCGTTTTGGCCGATTACGAAGGCCGTGTGCTTGTAATCGGGTCACCAAACCTTGGCATGAAGCGCCTTGACATGGTGCTGATGGATAGCCCTGCTGCGCCGGCAAGTGGCGTCGTGGAGCCTCCGGCGATCAACGGTTCCCCCTGGGTTCCGTGGGCTCGTCCTCAGACGCCTCGCGATCCACGCGCATCACCCACTTCAATGATTGGCGCCAACCTGATCGATAACAATAGTGGAGTTAAGTCTATTGTCTTGCATTATGCCTCGGATCGCGGCTTGGTGAGGGTCGCCATTCCCTTTACGTCCGTTGGCTTCGGCGTGCAGAAGTTTATCCCGGATAGCGATATGGCTTCGCTTCGGGTATTCGGCAATTTCGGGATTGCGCGCCTCGGCTACTCCGATCAATCCTCCGGCCGCACCGAACGCGGTCGCGTCCTCTATCCGTCATACCCTGTTGATTACGATCTCGGATTGCCTGCTCCGCCTACGCTTGACGAACCCAAATCCAGTAATCGCTGGCTGATGGTGCACAACAAGCAGATGTCCGTTCTCTGCGTTTTCAGCTCCGAAGGGGCTGGAAGAAAAGTGTACTGCATGTTTGGATCCTTGGTCCGCGAAAGGGATGCAGTTCCGGTGCCTGGATCGCCTCCGGAATGCAAAGCCATCGGCTGATGGATTTTAGGCTTGGTGTCATCCCGGTCAACGGCCGGACCAGTCCGGGACAGGCCGCGCGTCAGAAACGCGCGGACAATGCAAACAACGGCGTCATCAAAGGCGGAAAAGGCAAGCCGCCGCAGTTACGGCCCGGAACAGAGGAGCGGTTCGAAGCTTCGGAATGAAGATACTATCCGGGGACGCTCTTCGCGATCGATACGACAAACGGAAAGATGATTACGTGGCAAACGGGGCAAGGAGACAGTGAAATTCTCCTGGTCCGCGGCGATACCTTCATCTACCGTGTCAACGATACCCTCTACAGCGCCCGTATCCAGGGCACGAGTGTGGGAACCCCACAGCTGCTTGCTCAGGACGAGCCGATCCCCGACACGACTGGGCGTTCACTTCCAGGCAGTAACTTCGTTCCAGAGCAAGTAATTGAAGCGGCCGATTGGCCCGCTTTTCCTTTTCGCTAGTCGCCCACAATCCTCGTCTGGGTGAATCCGGAAAAGCCTTGCGCCTTGGTGGTTGGCAGCTTGTCCGCGACCAATTCCGCAATCGCCGACAGACAAAAACGTACGGTGGTGCGGCCTAGCCCAATCCGATTAGGAAACGTGTAGCAGCGCGGGAATGTCACGGGATCAATGCTACCAACTTGCGGGGTTCGCGCGGGACGTGGAAACTAACTGGGATTGATCTTTTGCGCGTGCGTGAGGCTCCGCTCACATTGCGCAGCGTCACTGTCATGATGCGCGTGTTGGCCTCGATCTCCACTTCCCCGAAGAATTGCAGACCCGCGCTGGGCGGCAGATTCGATTGTCCTTTCGCCGGGGCTTTGAAGAACTTCACTTCCGGCCCGAATGTATTGTCGAGCGTGTTCGGCCCGAAGGTCCCGGCGTTTAGGGGACCGGATACGAACTCCCAGAATGGATCGAATTCGGTGAACTGCGCCTTGCCGGGATCGTAGTAGTGGGCCGCAGTGTAATGCGTATCGGCGGTCAACCACACAAAATTTTCACTGCGCTCTGCTTTATAGACCTGAGTAGTTCGGCGACTTCCAACTCACGTCCTGGAGCGCGGGACCATCTCCCATTTGAGGAGTTCTCGCAAATATTGGACGTCCGTCTTTATCCTTGCCGTCGCCGACGTTCAAGCCGAGCGGCATGTCGGAGGCGATCACTTTCCAGGTCGCGCGTGACGCGGAGAGGCCGCGCTTCAACCAGTCGAGCTGGGGCTTGCCCAGATACACGGTTCCGGCGTTTCGCGTCTCTTGCCGGTTGTGAGTATTCGGCCCGCGATACGATCGCATGTCGATGACGAACACATCCAGCAGCGGTCCGTAGGGAATCACGCGATAAACGCGCTCGATCTCCTCGGCCGAGTAACGCATGGGCGCGTATTCGAGGAAAGCTCGCGTGGCGCGCGCAGCCAGCAGAAAGACGCTCTTTCTCTTTGTATTGCGCGAACGCATTCAGGTCCTTTGACGGCGACCAGTTGTTCAGGAC
>CAWGVL010000016.1:0-30852 GCA_963825845.1 Bryobacteraceae bacterium
AGCCAGGGCATCCGGAGCGTACTCACGATTGTCCGCTGTGCAAGGCAACTCTCTGCGCCGCGTTCTCGCGAATGCGCTAATGGAACCGGGATCTCACAAGCCGCGGAAGCTCGCCATGGTCTCGTTCTTTGAGAGTTTTGTGACGCAAAACGCACAGTGCTGTCCCCTTACGCCCGTCCGGGACCGCTAGCCACAGTCAGAACAACCGGGCTTAGCGGTCACCGCGCGGGATTGTGAGTGTCAGGCTGCGGCCTGAACTGTTCTGATCGACTCGCGGGAAAGCGTTTCTTCCGCGCGGAGCGCTTCTCCCAGCCGGGACTTCAGCCTGGCGCACCGCCCGGTTCAGCGCGGCGGAAGTCGTCGTGCCAGTCTCCCGAACGGCTAGATCACCGATCCTGGACACTCGCACCGTGATCTGGGCGAGCTTATCCACACCGCCTTTCGGCCCGTTCAGGTCCACAAGATACACCAGCGCGTCCTGCACGTGATCTCGAAACGTGTCAAAAGCGAACTCGAGGCGACGTTCAATCTGTTCGCGAAGAGGATCCGTGAGTTCGATATTGCGTGTGCGGATAGAGAGTTCCATGTTGATTCCTTCTTTGTGATCTGAGCACGAGCCGTGACCATCAGCGCTTTGTCAATGGAAATGCCGTGCTCGACGGTGATACATGCACGCGGCGCGCCTTTCGCGATCTCAAACACAACGGGCTGGAAATTGCACTTGATCCAGAGAGATGTTGACCAGGTTCAAGACGCCTATCGAGACTTTCCGGACAAAATCCCGGCGCGAAGGACGCGGAACGCCGGCGGACAGATCACCATCGCCCCTCGGGTCGGCTCGGCGGCCCCGGCGTGTCGGTCATCAGAAAGGACGAATCAGAGCCGCTGAAGATCGGCATGAATTCTTACAGCAGAGGTTTCTTTTGAGGAAGCACTGAAGAAAGTCCGAAACGCGCTGTCTCGTTCCGGATTCGAAATCCTGCGGGAATGCGACATCGGATCACTCATTGGTAGGCTCCGGCAATGCCGGTGTTCCGCGATGTCGGATTCGGACGCGACCGATCCCGAGTTGCTCGTCACCGCCATCTCGACCCACGCCTCGGCTGCACTGTGGCTTCCGATACCGCTGGTTGTCTGCCATCGTGGCGAATCCGTTGCGATTCTGATACCTGCGGAATCGATAATTCGTGACCGAGCCGCCTTGCTCGGGATGCGCGTCCTGGTCCAGGACTTGTATAGCGCCGTCGCAGCCGCTCTCCGGACCGTTGCCCGCTGCGACGAAAAGACGGATCCTGAGTGGGGCTGAGCCTGCGGCTCAGGCCTGGCCTGGATCTGCTGCAACCGAAACCTGGGCAGGCCGCACAGGGTGCCATCCAGGCGGTATCCCTTTTGCAGTACTTCGACGACAATCCCTTCAGGAACGGTGTCGGTCTCAACGCGTCTGACCGCCTCGTGAACTCGCGGATCGAATGCCTCGCCGGCCGCCCGGATCGGTTCAAGACCGATATTCGCGAGAGTGCTCGTCAGATGTCGCAACGTTAGCCGGACCCCTTCCGCGTAGGCTGCATCGGTGGTTTCTGTCTCGAGCGCGCGTTCGAAATTGTCAATGACGGGCAGCAGCGATGTCACGATTTGAACCGCTCGGTCATGGGCGGCCCGATCGGCGATATCGGCTCCCCGCCGCCGGAAGTTCGCGAAATGAGCCTGCAATTGGTGCAGCTGTTCGTGCATGTTGGCCGGGGACGCCGACAAATCGTCTGTGGCGACGGCCGGCGTCTCGCTATACGACTGGGTGGGGGGCTTGGATTGTTCGGTGTTTTGTTCGATGGTGTTACTCTGCAACACGTTCTGGACTCCTTCTACGATGAAACTCCGCGACACGGCGGACAGGAGCATATGAGCTTAACCGGCGGCTTTCCGGATGCCGGGCATACCCGGTCCCCCGTTGCCGCGGTGAGCCGCACAATTCTCCACATCCTGTGTAAGGCATGTCGGAGACCAAAGCGATCGTGGCATGCCGAATGCACTACAAAATGAGACGATCAACCCAGCCGCTCTGGAACAAGAGAAGATAGACCGCTGGCGGAGGCCCGACCGGGTGGCACCACGGGCACATTGATGTGCCTTTACAGACACCGCCGATCCTGAAAACCCACGGTCTGCGTTCGTCCGATCTGTGGCACCACAGTTGCAATTACGCAGTTCCCGCGTAACACGACAAATTCGTTGTCGATTCATGCTGCGAAACCCCAGTTCCCGGAGAGTAAAGAGCAGCTCTTTACGTAAGATCTGGTAGCGCTCGTCCAGCACAGTCCAATCATCGAGTCTATTCGTCGTGACTCCGCCCGCTAACCGCCATTTCTCACGAGGGGTGAGATGAGCGACCGAAGGGTAGAGGAAATGTGCGGGTGACCACATAAATCGAGCGGGCGAAAAAATGAGCCGTCGTTTGGCGGGAGTAGCGGGGGTCTATTTCGTGCCGCGCGATCGCATCAGCGGTTTCTGCGGGCCCGTAAAGGCGAACTTGTCCGAAGCCTTCGGTTCGGGCCGATGGGGTCCGGAGAAAATCAGACTGCACGCGATGGTGCGTTAACAGCGCAGATTCGACCAGACCTGCTGGTAAACGCTCTGCCACGGATAGCTGGAGGCCATCGATATCCAGACCCTGACGAACTGAGATCCGCACCTGGGCGCCGATCTTCAGCAGCTTTGTGCGAATGGTTGATACTTGCGCCTGGGCCAGTTCGGTTGCTCTCAATCCGAGCCGCCGCAGTCCGCTGACCAGCACATATGCCATCACCGAGAAGTACAGGCGCAATTGATTGGCGCGCATCGTTTCCGCACTCACCCGGTCGGCGAACAAACTGAATTGCTCTTTGATCCGGTTCTCCATGTCGCCGCGAGCGCAGTACAGTTCTTCGTACAACGCCTGTGCCGCCCAAGGCTCGCCGCTCAGCGATGTCACTACAAAACGTGGGTTCTCTTTGCCGTCAATATGCTCGGCTTTGGCCACCACGCGTCGCTCCCGATCCCAGCCGCGGTTCTTTGCTTTCCGAGTCTGATAGCCAAACTCAGCGAACACGCGCGCCGGCTTGCCCGTCCCGTTCCACTGCTCCGTCGCCTCCCACATCTGTCGCCCGATAATCTTTCGTAGCCGCTGATTCCGGGCCAGCCCGAACACGTAATCCACATCGTGGCCTTCACACCAGTTCATCAGCTCGTTCCGACAGAACCCGGAATCGCCACGCAAGATGATCTTGACTTCCGGCCACGTCACGCGAATCTGGCTGACTATCCGTTCGATCTCGGCCAAGCTCCCGGCCGAAGCGTCGCTGGTCGGATTGCCGCAACCGCGCGCATAGAACATGCTCGCCGCAGAAGATATACAACGGCAGATAGCAGTAACTGTCGTAATAGCCGTGGAAGAAGCGCCCTTCCTGCTTGCCGTGCAACGGCAGGTCGGTTGTATCTACATCCAGAATGATTTGTTCTGGCGCTTTTGTCTGGGATTCGAGAAAGATGGCCACCAGCAATTCGTCGACTCCCTGCTTCCAGAACGTGATCTTCTTGTATCGATCCTTCTCACCCTGGCCGAGTTCCAGCCGGTTCAGCGTGCTCTTACCCGCCAGCGGCCCATCGAACTCCTCGCGTCCAGCCAATACGCCGAACAGCGGATCCGTTCGCAGTTGCTCGTGATCGTTCACATCTTCATAGCCCAGAGCGAGCCCGTACACTCGCTGTGAAACCATCTCCAGAATCGAATGTTCAATCCGGCTCTTGCTCCCGCCCATCCAGAAAACACCGCGAGAACCGGGGTAACAGGTTCAGTCGCTGATCGGTTTCCCGCAACAACAGCGAGCCTCCATCCGAACTGATCGTGCCACCATCAAACTGGGCCACCACGCCCGCGAAGAATGAGCTTTGAATTCGAAGCTGGACTGGGTACACTGTGTCATAGCAAAAGCCGCTCGTCTCCTGGCGCTAACTACTGGATTGGAAACCTAGTTATGCCATGAACGGCGGCTTTTTGCTATAGGGTTGGTGAGATTTCCAGGCTAACAACGCCAATACCGGCCGGATGACTTTGTTCTGAAGTAGGGCGACTGCACTCAATGTCTTGAGCGCTTCCGGGCTGGCCTCGTAGCGCCTCGTTTTCCCAATGCGAACCACCATCTCCTTCCCACGAAGCTTTTTCAGGTCGTACGAGGCTTGCCTCGGGCCATAACGGTATTCAGTTAACGAAGTTTGTCCGACGACGTGGTGGGCGAGTTGCGATGCGGTGAATCCACCGGGTGAAGCGGACAGCGCTAGCAAACCACGAATCACGCGCTGCATCCGCGGACGGTTGATGTCAATTCCTCCGACGCGCGTTCTGCCGACAACAGAGGGAGTGGGTAGTTGGTCCAGCGTTCCATCGGAGATGAAGCATCGGTCCAGACACGACAAAGCCTCAAGAAACCGTTCCAGAATTGTTCTGAGTCGCTGCACCGAGACTGGGAACCTGTCAACGAGTCGTCCGCATTTTAGTGCTTCGACGTTCAGCGCCATTCCCTCGGTCCGGAGTACACGTTCGCCCTTTGTGTAGATCTTCAGCGCAAGCTTGCCGCAGTGCAGCTTGAAGATCGTCAGATCATAACTGGGTCTCTCGACCGTGACGTGCCAGTCCGCGAGCTTCCTTCCCTTCCTCCTGTGGGGACGTTCTTTTCGGCCAAGGATGGTCTTCAACATCTTCATGTCCATCCGAACACGGTTGCGGTCCACCAAGCCTTCTATCACCTGGCTCATCTGGTGTCCGCTTGCGAAAATTAGGTTCCGACTGTACTCGAACTGATACGTCGAATAGTGGTAACGGAAACCGCTCCGGTTCTGCTCCGCGAAATCCAACGCGAAGCACAGGCATGTCGTATAGATCCAACGATCACACACTTCAGTCAGCCGCCCTGTGACCGATTCCTCGGCTAAGGTGTCTGCGATCTGAGTGAAACCTGCGATATCTGAGATGGCAGTAAAGCAGTTCCCCTCCTTGTGAAACAAAATGCCGGCCTTGCGCGCCTGCCTTTCCATGTACTCATGTCCGTTCAGGATGATCTGCACCGGAAAGGGCGGATGCCCGCTCATCCGTATCGTGACGTGTCCCCAGTCCGGATCAAGAATGTGAAAGGAATAGTGGTTCACGAACGGATTCGGTTTCTTGCGCCTGATGTGCCGCGCACCGCCCACGTCCCATACCGGCGCTTGCGCACGACCGACCAGAATCAGAAACAGGCCCTGCTCAACCGTTGTCCTGGCGAGGTAGTCTTCTCCGATCTCATGTTTCTGTTCTCCGGCGCTACAATCTCTAATCGGAATGCCGTTTGCAATGGCCCACGCACGCAATCGCCGGCTGAAACGTCCTGCCATTCGCATTAAGTGCGCATTGTCGAGCGTGTCCTCCGATCCGGTAAGCTGACGCCACCAAATTCTGAATCCGCCCGGGTCATGCGCCATGCTGAAATAACCGTTCAGCACGATCCGATCCACGCAATCGTAGTTGCCCGTCAGCAAACTCGCGTACGTCCGGCTGAGTCCATCCATGCTCGGGCTACCATAGCACTCCGCCAACTGCTACCCAAAGGGACTTCTTCCCAGCGCAGTCTGGAAAGAAGCCTTTTGCACTTACTGCGATAACGAGCTTTTCTCGCAAATAGGCCGAAAAACGATGCATGTCGATGATCAGGATGAACACCATTGCCTCCGCTCCACGATCTCCCGGACAAACAGCGAGATACACGTGCAGAGAGAAGAATCCTCTGCGCTGATCAGTCGGGGACGGTGGTCGGCCCCCCGGAAGGTTTCGGTCGTGCTTGCGCCTTTACGCGGCGAGGATCTCGAAACACCCAGTCGAGCAATGGTGTCACGGCTGCCACGATTTCCAGATGGACGGCGTCTTGAGGTGGCATTCGGCGCTCGTCGGCAATGCACCTTGGCTACCGGCGTGCAGAATATCAATCCGGAGCCGGATCAGAGACTGTGCGAGCGTTGACATCTCCTGGGCCGGGCGGAGGGTCAGCAACCTGCAATGCCGGGATCGTAAAAAGAAACGTTGAACCTTTCCCCTCCGCCGACTCCACCCACATTCGTCCACCATGGCGTTCGACAATCCGCCTGCAGATTGCGAGGCCCACGCCCGTTCCAGCGGCATCCCTATGCCGCAGCCGCTGGAACGGTTCGAAGATGCGGTCATGATATCGAGGATCAATTCCGATGCCGTTATCCTTTACGCTAAACACCCACTCGCTCGCTTCGCGTTTACAGGATACATATATCTCAGCCGGTCTTTCATCTGAGTACTTGATCGCATTGCCAATCAGGTTTTGGAATACTCGCATCAACAGATCCTGATTCGCTACGACCGCCGGCAATTTGTCGAACCTGATCTTGGCGCCGCTTTCTTCAATCCTCAATTGCAGTTGCTGAAGCGCGAGGCCCAGAACCAGATTGGCGTCAGTATCCACCTTGTCGCCAATGGGTTCGTTACCGGTTCTGGAGTACTCCAAAAGGTCATGAATCAACTTGCGCATTCTATCGACGCCATTCAGAACAAACCGGATGAACTGATCCGAGTCGGCGCCAAGCTTGCCTTCATTGCATCGCGCAAGGAGTTGAGTGTAGCTACCGATCATCCGAAGAGGTTCCTGTAAATCGTGCGAAACAGCATAGGCGAATTGATTCAGACGTTCGTTGGCTCCAAGCAGTCGCGTTGCCTGTTGGGAGAGATCCAATTCCATTACCTTGCGATCATGAATATCCGTGAAGATACCGAACCACTTTTGCACGTTGCCTTCCGGCCCCAGCATCGGAACAGCGTGGCACTGAAACCATCGATAAGCTCCGTCTGCTCTTCGGAGCCGGAAATTCGATTCGTATTCGATCCCGCTCTGAACGGAGTTCGTCCAGGTAGATGCAGCTAATTGCCGGTCATCAGGATGCACAAGATTAAGCCATCCCTGGCCTTGCAATGTCTTCAACGGGCAGTCCACTGTAATCCGCAAATCTCTTGCTCACGTAGTCTGCCATCCCGTTCGGCATAGCCGTGTAGAGAATTTCAGGAACCATTGCAGCCAGTGTGGTCAGGCGGACTTCGCTTTCTTGCAAAGCCTTTCTGGCAAGCACCGTTTCCGTAACGTCCAACATCGCCCCGATAGCTCGACAAGCTCTGCCGGCCCGAGTTTCGCGCAATGCAAGCCCGATCATAAATATATGCCCACGTCCCATCCGCTCGGCGAAAACGGTATTCCGATGCCCAGGCATCGCCTGTTCCGTCCACCGCTGCCCGAAGACCTTCGACAACCGATTCGCGCTCTTCCGGGTGAATGTGATCTTTCCACCACCCCATACCTGGCTCGGCGGTACTCGGACGCCCATAATTTTTGACATAGGTCTCGCTCCACACAGCGGTCCTGTTTCGAGGTTCCACTCCCAAATCGCTTCGTTGGCCGCTTCTGTCGCCATGCGGAACCGCTCTTCGCTTTTCGCCAAACGGCGTTCGTTCTCTACCAACTGAGCGTTCGCTTGGGACAAGTCTAAAGCGGTCCGGCGCAGATGCTCTCTCGCTCGATTTAGCCGTTCGATGATGCCGCACAATAGTACTCCGAGCAGCGCGAACGCGATGAGCATGATCGATTGGCTGGGCGGGTCGTAGGCGAAGAAGGTGTGTCGAGGTTGAACGAAAAGGTAGTCCGAAACCGGGATGCTCAGGATGGTTGCGGCGATGCCCGCGCTGAATCCGCCGTATAGGGCGGCAATCACTACGCCAAAGGCGAAGAATAAAAGAGGCGCCTCGTCATGCGCGAAAGAATCTACGGCTAGCCGCAAGAGCGCCGATCCTATTACAGCCGCGGTCGCCAAGAAGTAAGGTCCGCCTACGAAGCGCGGTGGACTCTCCCTTACACTGTGCTCATCGATCGGTCCGGTCCTCATTACACCAGGAGGTGCGATATCGCTTCCAGAAACGACAGCGCCACTCGTTTCATTTCAAAATGCTGCACCGTCTGCAAACCTTCCATTCCTAAACGCATTCTTAGTCCGGTATCGAAGTACAGCTTCTCAATCGCCGCGGCCAGAGCCTCTGCGTTATCCGGTTCGACGAGGCAGCCGTGCTGCACGACTTCCGGTACCGCCGCCGAACGGGCTGCGATAATCGGTTTGCTCGCCGCCATTGCTTCCAGAAAAACAATCCCGAACCCCTCTTGAATGCTTGGCAGACAAAATACGTCCGCTGCGCTGGTATTCAGCAGCCAATTGCCGCTGCGTCACGTCTCCAATCCAGTTCACGACTGATTCAAGACGCAGTTCACGCCATAAGCGCTGAAGACGGGCTTCTTCCATCCCTTCCCCAACGATTCGAATTTCGAGTTCAGGAATTTTCTCCCGGAGCATCGCTGCGGCACGCAATAGAAGATCCACACGTTTTCGCGCATAGAAGCGGCAAACACAAAGCACCGTGAAACGTTCCGATACCGCACGTGAATCCGCTCGCCGCAGAAGACTATCCCATCGTTCAAGGTCAATCGGTTCCGGGATGACAATGGCGTTTCTGACTCCGTAAAGTTCGTCCAGCCGTTCGGCACAATACCGGCTTGGGGTTGATCACGAGATCCGCTCGCCGCGCATGCAGCTTTTCAAGGTGAGCTTGGAACATCACACTCGCCTTTTCCGCGCCGCGTTCGAACCGGATTACATCTGCTATCACACCTTTGATTGAGGCGACGTGCGGGCGCCCTTTGTGTCCCGCTATGGAGTAAGCGTCTGCATCAAAGCCTACGGTGATTGCGTCAGGCCTGAACGTGCGCCATCGCAAAAATTCGTTGAAGATAATGCGCTCGAGCATCAACACAGGAAGATGGCGCCGAGGAGCTATCATCTCAACGTCGCAGTTGAGCTGGCATAGAGCCTTTGCGAGCGTCTGAATTCCAACAAAACATCCGCTACCCCGATACACATCCTGCGGAATGGCCGTTATGAAATCCAGCCGCGCGGCAGGCGCGTCATGGACTCCAGCCGGAACTACCGGCCAGTCGCGGAATGGTTTCGCGAATGGCCGATTGCACGGCCATAATCAACGAACCTCCATGATTCCAGCCGGTGGAGTTCGAGTCATAAATGTCACTGCCCTCAACAGGAGTATGCGCTACACTCATCAGGCCGCCAATAGGCCGTTCGTCACAGCGATACGAACGTTCGTAATCGACACGGTCACCTTGCGCAGCTTCGTTGGGCGTGGTTGTTAGTGCACAGTCCTGGACCTTTTCGGGCGCCCCTGCCGCTTACAGGCGCTCGAGCGGTTGCCGTTCCGCACTTCCGGCGACAATGGCATGCCTCTTTTTGTCGAGCGCCGCCAATACCTTGTCGTATGCTGCGGCAAAGGCGGCAATGCCGTCCAATTGCAGCTTTTCGGTTATATCGTCCAGCTCGATCCCGAGAGATCGCAATCTGCGCAACTGCGCGTCCGCCTCTTCAACATTTTCAAGCACAGTTGCGCCCCTAACGTATCCGTGCTGTCGAAAGGCTTCGAGGGTATCAGGCGGAAGAGTATTGACGGTTTCAGACCCGATGAGCTCTTCGACGTAGAGGACGTCCCTGTATTCGGGGTTCTTGACTCCCGTGCTCGCCCACAGGACACGCTGAGGGCGAGCTCCGCGCTGCCGGAGTGCCGCAAAAGCATCGCCATGGAAGATTTCACGAAAGCGCCGGTAGGCAACCTTCGCGTTGGCGATAGCAATCTTGCCCCGCAACGCCAATGCTTCTGCCGAGCCGTTGGCCTCGAGTGCACGATCGACCACGGTATCGATACGGCTTACGAAGAATGAAGCGACCGAGGCGATGGCGCCGGGTTGGCGGCAGCGCGCGACGCCCCGCAGATAAGCCTGGGCCACCTCTTCATAGTGCCGCTGCGAAAATATCAATGTGATGTTGACGTTGATCCCCTCGCCGATGAGTTGCTCGATGGCCGGAATCCCTTCGCGGCTGGCTACGACCTTGATCATTAGATTGGGAACGTTCACTGCGTGCCAGAGGCGGCGAGCTTCCGTAACCGTGCCGGCGGTGTCTCTCGTAAGCTGGGGCGGAGGCTCCAGGCTTACGAAACCATCGGCGCCACCGCTTTCCTCATACGTGGATCGCAGCAAGCCAGCGGCCGCACGCACATCTTCGATTGCAAGTGTGTCGTAGATTGCGCGCGGACCCATATCCGAGTGGCGTTCCAGCACTTGCCGCAAATCCTCGTCATAGTCTGCGCTACCGTCGATCGCCTTCTCAAAAATACTTGGGTTGCTGGTGACTCCCGTCAGTCCGTCTTCGCGGATGAAGCGTTTGAGCCCGCCACTGGTGATTAGACTACGGCTAATGTAATCAAGCCAGATTGACTGACCATGCTTGCGCAAATCCGCGAGAGCCGTAGTTGTCTCTCGATTCTCCATAGGACCTCCTGTTAGTAGACTCATTTTTCGGCCATCCTGCCATAGTCACGTGAGATTGCAAGCGCCGTTCCACCACCGAAGTGGTGTGATCGCAGAGGTTCAAGCGAAGGCGGCCGTGCAATTGCTGGATGGCTCGTCAGGTACAGCGAGATGCTGAACATTGCAATCAATGGCTTGGGACGAATCGGCAGCGCAACTTTGAAGATCGTGCTGGATAATCCCGCTCTCCGCCTCACCGCGGTAAACGACATATTGCCCGCTGACAATCTTGCTTACCTTTTGAAATTCGACACCGTTTATGGAAGATGGACTAGGGAAGTTCACGCCCGCGACGGCCGTTTGAATCTTGATGGCATCGACTATCCGGTTCTGAGCGAACGTGAACCGGGCAAGCTACCTTGGGGTCGGATGGGCGTCGACGTTGTGTTCGAGTGTACAGGCTTGTTTACAAGACGGGACGATCTTGTCACGCACATCGAAGCCGGGGCGCGCTTTGTCATCCTGTCGACTCCCGCGAAAAGCGATGATATCCCGACAGTAGTCCACGCGGTGAACAGATCGAAGGCGGCTTCAGCACAGATCGTTTCTTGCGCAAGCTGCACGACGAACTGCATCACACCAGTTGTCGAAATCATGGGACGAAGAATCGGTATCAAGAAGGCCGCGATGACGAGAATCCATGCTTACACCGCCAATGAATCGATTGTCGATTCAGGTAAGAAGGACTATCGCAGAGGCCATGCCGGCGCCGCCAATCTTGTGCCTGCCAGTACGGGAGCGGCAATTGCGACGACTCGTGCGCTGCCGGAATACAAGGGCAAGTTCGACGGCGTGGCGGTCCGGGTGCCGGTCCCAGTTGGATCTTTGGCGGATATCGTGTTTGTTACCGTCCGGGGGACCTCAGTGGAAGAAGTCAATCGGGTCTTCACGGAAGAACGCTGCGGGCGATCGCTACCACCAGGTTCTGGCCGTCACGAAAGAGCCGATCGTATCGTCCGACATCATCCGGCAGTCCTACTCGTCTATTGTCGATCTGAGCTTGACCCAGGTAGTCGATCAGGATCTCGTCAAAATCATGAGTTGGTATGACAATGAGTGGGGATATGCCAACCAGATGGTTCGACAGGCGCTCGACTTGTCCTGAGTGGTTCGGTCTCTATTTTCCCAGTTTTTCTTCGAGGTACCGCTTCAGCGCGACAGCATTGTTGTGGTCGGCGTCATGGGAACTATAGAGCAGCGTGGCTGTCCCTTTTCGCGCAGCGGTTAAAATCGGCTGCCAGGCTTCCGGGTGGGAGTCAAGTTCCTTGTAATACTTGCGCCGGAACTCCTCGTACTTCGCGGGGTCGTGCGAAAACCACTTTCGCAGCTCGGTACTCGGCGCTACATCTTTGAGCCACTCATCATAGTCCAGATGTTCTTTTTTTATGCCGCGTGGCCAAAGCCGCTCCACAAGAAACGTTTTGCCTTTGGCCCGGGTTTCTTCGTACACGCGTTTAGTTGCGATCATATTGCTCCATTCAACCTGGCATGGCGTCTTTTGGTTAAGCGCCGATGCCACACAATGTATGCAAGCAAGACGCGGGCCAAATGGAACACATCACAACATTACTCGATAGGGAAGGAGTGCTAGGCAACAGCATTCTACCGGAGGACTTGAGGACTCTGTATTCGGGAGATCTGCGATTCCCGACGAATTCGGATCGAACTTATGTGATTGGCAACTTCGTCAGCACCCTCGATGGAGTTGTCAGTTACGAGATTGCCGGTAGATCCGGCGGCGGGGAAATCAGCGGATTCAACGCGGCGGACCGGTTTATCATGGGTCTGCTCCGCGCATCCGCGGATGCGATTATTGTCGGCGCGGGCACCCTTCGAGATACCGCTGCGGGACATCTCTGGCTGCCGGAACATGAATATCCGGAGGCCCGCGAATTGTATGCGCGTTATCGCCTGCGATCGCTGAACAAGCCAGAGCCGCCACTGAATGTGATCGTGGCCGCCAGCGGGTCCGTTAACCTTCAAAGGGCCGTGTTCCGTACGGCGGAAGTGAAAACTCTTATCGTTACGTCGCCAAACGGTGGAGAACGGCTTGTAAGCAACGGCTTGGAGTCGCTCCCGTGGGTTGAAGTAAGAGTGCTTGGCGGTCCTGGCGGCAAGATCAGTCCTGTATCGATCCTGAAACTTCTGCGTGAGGAATTCGCGGTAAAGCAACTGCTTCACGAGGGCGGTCCCACTCTCTTCGGCGATTTTGTGGCACATGGATGCGTGGACGAACTTTTTCTAACTGTGGCTCCGCAATTCGCCGGCAGGGGCTTCAAAGGGCAGCGTCCCGGAGTGATCTCAGGCGCGGAGTTCCTTCCGGAGACAGCGCCCTGGTTGAAGATCGTCAGCGTAAAGCAGAGCGTGGACCATCTTTACCTGCGATACCGTCTACCAGATCGAGTCGGCTGACCAGCGCGATCATCAATCGGGTTGATCACTGAGTCCATGGCCCCAGGATTGCACTCTAATAGGCAGACGATAAGGAGGTCGTACATTATGCAGACAGCAGAAATGGAATCGAGAAATAGCCTTGCGGACCGGGCAGTCGATGCTTTGACTCAGACGCTTTCCGATGAAAACGTACTCCTGCTTAAGCTGAGGAATTACCACTGGAACGTTGCCGGACCGCACTTCCGGCAGCTTCACGCGCTTTTTGAGGAACAGTACGGTATTCTCGCGATTCGCATCGATCAGGTTGCGGAACGCATTAGAGCCTTGGGATCTCACGCAACGGGTACCATGACCGTGTTTCTTCAGCGAAGCACGCTTCGTGAGCACCCAGGCAGCTTTCCCGCGGCACATCAGATGCTGCACGATGTCCTGAAAGATCACGAAGCCATCATACGATTCATCACAGAATCTTTGACATCGTCGCCGCAAGACATCCTGGATATTGGCACAACCGATCTGCTTACAGATCTCATCCAGGATCACGAGAAGATGGCTTGGGCGCTGCGAGCAACCTTGTCCGATAATCACGAAGAACAGCCCTGGCGTCCACTGATGTATGGATGAGCATCACAGGCACTTTTCTCTACGTCCGCTGATGCCGTTCCGGCTGGATACGACTGTTTGGGCCCTGCGGCGCCGCTCCGTGAATACGGTAGACCTTTGGAGCGGCGAGATGTACCGCAGGGTCCTGAACGTTGATGGTGTGCCTGTCCTTGTTTGCGTAACCCAACGAGCAACGGTGCTGGACGTCACCTTGACCGGAGAACATCTCTCGCCTGCAATCCAGCAGACCATCAAGCCTGTATTGCAGCGCCTGTTGGGGATCAAGGTAGACCTTTCAGAGTTCTACGCGTTCGCGGCCGGATATCGGCGAATGGACGAACTGGCTACGCGGTTTCGAGGGTTTAAACCCCCCCGTTTTGCTACGGTCTTTGAAGGCCTCGTGAACGGGATCACCTGTCAGCAATTGAGTCTTGCGGCCGGCATCGTGTTTCTGAACCGGCTTGCGGAAAGATATGGCCTGGAGTTTGGTCCCGGCTTGCATGCTTTCCCTCGTCCGGACGATTTAGCCCATCTACATCCGGCCGATCTCCGTCCGTTAGGGTATAGCAACAACAAAGCGCGTTCTATTATTCGAATCGCACGGGCGATCGTCGAAGGAGACCTCGATCTGGAGGGACTTGAGCGACTGGATAACAAGGAATGTTCCGAACGATTAGTTGCAATGTACGGGGTAGGGCGCTGGACCGCGGAATACTTACTGCTCCGTGCCTTGGGAAGAACGAATGTATTTCCAGGCGATGACGTTGGCGCTCGTAACAACCTGGAGCGCTGGCTGCGCCTCAGGAACAAACTCGATTACGACCGCGTGCAGCATGTTCTTCGCAGGTGGAAAGATTATGGCGGTCTAATCTTCTTTCTCTTGCTGTTGAAGAACCTCGACCAAGCCGGATGGCTGGATGGGACGGCTGCACGAACTGCCGGCAATCGCCCTGACGACCGTGGGGATATAACTTAAACCGCGCCGTGCCGCCATCCCTCGCCCGATCGCTTCGAGCGCCTCTCGTGAAAGAAACGTCCGGGCGCCCGGAAAGATATGCTCCTCCTCGACACGGATATGCTCCTGGTAGAGAGCCGACAACTCACCGAGAGCGGCCTTCAATCGAATGACTTTGCTTTCGGCGAGATTACCGGCTGTCAACCACAGCTGCCCGAGGCTGTCGACTGTCTTGTGCAGCCCCTCGGCTCTTCGATGGTCCCGCTCGAGTTCGGAAATCATCCCTTCGGCATCGACACGATCTTTCTCCAGGGCAGGAAAAAGTCCATCTTCCTCATCAGCAGTGTGGCGCGGCGCCGCGTCTCGAAAATACCTCAGCGCTGTTTCCATTGCGGCCTTCTCCTGCCGGCTCAATCCGCTTCCGCCCGCCGTGTCGTCAAGTCGACCAAAATCGCCAGAAATCGCTCGATTCTGCGGTGACATGCCGCCATCAAGCCTACCGGATCGTCGAACCCGGGGTCCGATTGACCTATCTGCACCGCCAATTTCAACCCTCCTTTCGTGTCTCTCACCAGCCTGATAATTGCCGCTGCGCCGCATCATTTTTGCAGGTGAAAGCCGGCAGGATATTGGATCCGTTGTATTTCCGGATTCAACCGTAGAGATCCAAACGCCCGGGCCGCCTGATCGAGAACTCGGGTGACCTCGGCCGCACGGTAGGGTTTAGCAAGAACGTCATAAGCGCCCAGGTTAAGAACCTCGGCCCAAAGCCGCTCGTCGGCCCGGTACGCGCTGACAATGAATACGGGAGGAACCGGCGTCCCACGCAGAATCTCCCACAAATCCTGCCATCGGCCGTCTGACAGTTGGTCGTCACAAATCACAACGCGCGCGCTCCTGCGCCCCAGCCAGTCGGCAGCCTCGGCTACTGACGAGGCCCAGTACCGTGGGTACGACTCGGAGACAAGCACTTCCGCCAACGCCGCCTGGTCCTCCCGCGCCGACGAAACCACTAGAACGCGATTCGCCGAATCCTCGGCGCTTGCCTGACTAACGTGCGGGCGGAACTCACCGGCGACCATCTGCATTACTTGTGCGCATTCCATACTCTTAGTCTGACGACACGCGCCAGAAAGCTCAATGGAACAGCTGTCACCTGCAGACCGACATTTGTCATCGAAGACAGCTTATAAGGACCGGGGCGGCGAAACGCCATCGCTGCGGTCATGCCGGCCATCATGCCGATGACCATGAATGTATGACTCGCGATCGTGCTCCAGGCGCCTAAGGAGGCTGTCGAGATGAGGCCGGCGAGTTGCATACCTCCGAGCATGCCCAAGCTATCTAGCGCCATTGTCGAGACTAGTCTTTTCTCCCGCTTCGCGTCCTGGAGGCAGCGGCTGAAAACAATGCTGGGCAATAGGCCGGATGCGATCATCAAGCTACTCATCTGAACCCATTCAAGCCAACTCGCAGCGTGGCAGGATACGCCGTTGGGCAGGCTGAATGCCATCCCGGCGCCGCCTATCGAAAACATGATGAGAAGCATGTCTACATGAGAACTCAGATGTCGCCGCCACCGCCAGAGCTGAACAGTGACAATGCTAAGGCCGACGGATACCGCGCAGAACTCCATTGATTCGCGCATGCTCAACTCGGAGCGGGTCCATAGCAGAATACTTTGGGCGATCACGCCGGCCGCAAGAGCGAGACTAACTGCACGCTCACGGCGTATCATCAAGCCCAGCCGCCGTGCCTAAGCGAGCGATCGGCATCGAGAAGCCGCAACGATCGAAGCGTGACCACGCAACTCGAGATCGCCATCAGTAGTGCTGCGATCACTGGATGCAGGAGACCGCAGGCGGCGATTGCCATCCCAAACAGGTTATAGATAAGAGCGAACCGCAGATTCAGACGGACAAGACGCACGGTTTCACGGCATATTGCGATCGCCTTCGGAAGCCTATCGAAGTGTGGGTCCGGCCAGCCAATCGACGCAACTTCTTGTGCCAGTCCGGGCTCCACGCCCACAACAATCGCAACGTCGCTGATCGCCATTGCGGCCGCATCGTTCATCCCATCCCCGACGAACACAATTCGTCGCCTGCTCCGGTTCCATGAACGAACGAGCGCGACCTTTTGATCCGGACTGAAGGCCGCATATGTATTTGGAAACGCGAATTGGGAAGTACGCTCCCATCGATCTCCCGTCATCAGGACTGAGTCAATGCCCATCGATTTCAGAGCGTCCGGTATCGCTGATGCGTGCGGCCTCTGCCTTTCCTCAATAAGAATTGTTGCCGCGCGTTCACCGTCAATTTCGACCGATAGCGATGCGCTATCCTGAGCGGCCGATGCGCTTACGATTCGAATCCTTCGCGCCGATTCTGCTGTCGTACCAACGTGGGCGGAGATTCCTCTCCCGGGCTCAATGCGGACTGAATTGCGCGATATCGACCGCGGTCAACAGCGAGTTGCGCGAGAGCGCGGGCGACCGGATGGTGTACCGGCGCTTCGGCAGCGCCGATGAGGTCCTCCAGATCGGCTCGCCTCTCGCGCCACTTCGATTCGACCCGGAGTTGAGTTGACAGTTCCAGTCGGCTAAGCGTGCCCGTCTTGTCGAACACGGCGCGATCGACTGCCGCAAGTCTCTCGATCGCGTCTCCACGCCTTACATAAAACCCGAGAGACTGCAGTCGCCGCATCCCGGTCCAAACAGCCAGAGGGGTGGCGAAGCCAAGCGCGCATGGACAAGCAACGAGTAACACCGCCATCGCATAGAAGAGCGCGGGGCGCCATCCGGAGATCGCGTTATGAACAGCAAAGGTGAGAGTCGCTGCAAGGAGTACAGACGGAACGAACCATCGTGCGAGCCGGTCCGCCAATATCTGGGACTGCCCTGGCCGTCTTGCCGCTTCTCGAAGCACACCCGTAATTCGATCCAGGCATCGATCGAATCCGTCCACAGTCGCCTCGATTACCAGAGTTGCATCGACAACATGAGTGCCGGCGAGAACGGCCTGACCCTTCTCGCGCCGCGCTGCCAGCATTTCACCCGTCATGCTAACTTCCTGCACCAATGCCTGGCCTTGCAGGACTACTCCGTCTACAGGAATCATCAAGCCAGGATGCACACGAACACGATCACCTGTGCGGATCTCTGCCGCTGTTCGGCTCTCCCAAACATCTCCCTCTTGGACTTCACAAATCAGCGCGGCAGGATCCCATCTGGTCAATGCAGACAACACCCGGGATCGCGTGTAGCGCGCCAACTGACGGCCAAAAGCATATACCACTAGAAGAATGCTCGCGACTTCGAAGAATACCGGGCCTTGACCTGAGAAGTAAGAAATGAATGATGCGCCGAAGGCTCCGAGCATCGCCACAACGAAAAGGCTGTCGATTGAAGGCCGCCCCCTTAACAGCGCAGCCCAGGTGTTCCGAAGCATTTCGCCGCCCAGCAGAAGCGCCACGACTACGGCAACAGCCAGAGGTATGGATTGCAACAGAAATTTCTCGGCAGGCTCGGCCTCGGAGAGATTGGCCGCAAGCGCAAAAGTCATGCTGTTGCCTGCGAGAAATGCGCAAATCGCGATTCGCCACCATGAGCCTTCTTTTCCATTCGTTACTGCACAGCAAACGGTATCGGAAGAGTCGGTCGTCATTTCGATGGCGGCGGAGCATTTGTCATGGGCATACTCACCGGAGTTTTAGCCGCTTCCCGAAGCTCCACCCACGTCCACGCTTGCGTGCGCGCCAGATTCTGATCCCGGATCGTTGTTATCAGCGCCGGATCGACCGAGCTCGCGTTATTGTTCCAGGCGCCACGTATATAAGTAAGGACGGAAGCGATCTGAATATCGCTCAGACGATCCCACGCCGGCATTTCTCCGTTGTAAACCACACCCGCAACCGTGACATCACCATGCAAACCGTGAAGCAAAATGCGAGCGAGTGTCTGAGGGTCGCCAAGAACAATCTCCGAACCGGAAAGGGGTGGATAGGTTCCCGGCAAACCGAGACCGTTTTCCTGATGGCACTGCGCACACACGTTGAAGGTCCGGCGGCCCAGGACCACGGGATCCGGTGGTGTCTCGACTTCCGGGGGGGTCGCGCTGCCTGCATAGTGCTCATCGTATGTGTTGGCGTTGAATCCCCCGGAGTTGCTTGAGAGGTAATACCCTGCCCATCCCGCCAGCAGGAAGAAGAACAATACAAGCCCGACCGGAGTCGGGGCGAGGCCGTCCGTTGGTTCCGACATTTCGCGCGTGACGGCGGCAACCAGTTCGGAAGGTTCGGCCCGCAGTTTTTCTTCTGCCTCGGAGGAGCCTTTGACTGGTTGTGAACCCTTACCAAGAATGCGCTCGCTCATCGATGAGCCTCCGGCAGATCATAACTGTGGTCAAGACTCAGGAGATAATCGACGAGATCACTCGCCCGTTGCGTTGGGAGCAGATACATGGGCTTTCCTGCGCCAGTGTATTTGGCCGGAATCTTAATCCATTTGCTTCCTCCTTCAGTTCCTGAAACTGATTCGACCTCGATTTTCTTAAACAAGAATCGAAACGGCGGCATGACGGATCCGTCCGATGTAATCTGCGGATTGAATAAATGCAAATAATGCCATTCGCGGCTTGGCTGCCGTGCCCCTATGTTCGCGAGATCGGGACCGGTCCGCATAGTCCCCATCAGATGCGGCTGATCGTAGATATAATCGCGCGCAACCGATCGGCGAGTGCCCCAGTTTCGTGCAATATCCGCTCCGAAATCGGCGCTGCGAACCTGTTGGCTGTGACAGTAGATGCAGCCTTCCGATATGTAGACCTGCTGGCCCAAATAAGTTGAGCCCTCAGGTTTCACTGGATGAGCCACGTCATTGTCATCGACGACCGGTTTCAACTCCTGGAATTGCCAGTTCGGCACTAGCACGAGACCCGCCATCGAAAACAGGATTGTTGCAAGAACGCCGATGAGAAAAGACCAGGACCGGTTCATAACCTAACGCATCTCTCCGCGCTTGGTCGTAAATAGGGTTGGACCCACCAACGGGACTGAACTGCTATGAAGAATACGGAAGATCAGGATGGCGAAGGCGACATGTCCCGTTGTCATCATCACTCCGGCGAGACTCCTGGTAACCAGATACGGCTTGGTGTATTCGACAACTTTCAGGAACGGGATGCCTGGATCGTTCATCATGATGCCCTGATACCACCCAGCCCAACTCAGCGCAACGAAATAGAAGCCGATTCCAAACGCGCACGTCCAAAAATGCACCTTGATCAGGCGGGGCGAAGACCACTCATTGCGCGTCAATCTAGGGATCACGTAATACATTGCCCCGAACATGATCATCGTGTAAAAGGCATACATGCCCAGGTGCGCATGGGCAACTGTGTAATGAGTGAAGTGTGCTACCTGGCTTACCGAACGCAGGGCCTCAATCGAACCTTGAAAACTGACTGCCGTATAGCACATGGCTCCGAACACGGTAAATCGCAGCGCTGGACTTGTTCGGAGCATGTGGAAGCGTCCCACCATCGTCATGTGATGATTGATCGCGACCGTAATCACGGGAACGAACATCATGATGCTCCCGACAATTCCGGCTGTAATAATCCAGGCTGGCAGCGGGCCTCCCACCAAGTGATGGGTACCGATCCAACTGTAGAACAGGGCATTGGCCCAGAAACCCAGGAGCGAGAGATGATAGCTGTGGATCGGCTGGCCGGTGACCTTGGGAATCAGGTAGTAAGCGGCGGCAAGCCCCATCGGGGTGATGTAGAGTCCGAGGACATTATGGGCATACCACCAGTTTGTTGTCGCCCAGGCGGCGCCGCTTACCAGGCCCGTTGTCGGCAATAAAACCGCGGCGACGTACAGGATCGGAAACCAAACAACGGACCCGAATAAATACCACTGCGAGACGTAAGTGTGCCGGGCCCGGCGCTGGGAAAACATCGTCAGGGATGTCCAGAACAGCACTAGAAGAACGTAGCCGAAGAATGTCAGCACTGGCGTGGGAAATTCGAGCCATTCGACGCCGGTAGAGTTTCCAGCTAGCAATTCGTAAACACCCCAGATCACGGCGAAGTTCCAAATCATCACGGTCGACGGGAGCACGATACGATTTGGCAGTCGAACCTTGCATAGGCGCGCCTGCAGCCACAAGAGTGAGCCGATACCCACCATTGAGGACCATCCATAAACAACTGTGTTCAGATGCACCGATCGAATACGTCCAAAGGTGAGCCATTCCCAATCTCCAAGAAACTCCGGATGGTGAAGCTTAATCGAGCTGATTAGCGCTGCAGCGGTCCCGAAGAGCAGCCAAAACACTGCGCTCGCATAATATCCGAGTACGGTTTGCCGGCAGGAGCGATCGATCTGAATGCGCGTGATTACGTCATCTTCGAGATTTGGAGCAGCACCCGGGGACGCAACCAATGTGCTCATGAACGCCGCCCGGGGAACGTATCCGTAGCCTTGCCGACCGGCTCGTCACGGTCAAATATACTCTCGGCGCCGGCTTGGAAATCGGACATCTCTCTGCGCCGGATGGCCCATACCAACGCCCAGACTGCGCTCATTCCGAAGACGAGCATGCTTCCCCAGATCAACAGGTACGCGAGTTTCATCACTTACCGCCAGAGAGCAAGCGCGTAGAGCTCCCGCGACGCTTTATTAACGGGGTTGGCGTTGGATGAAACTGGCTTCTGAAGACAACTGGTTCCACGGTTTCCTGCGACCGGGGATCTAACATCCATCCGGCCGAACGCGTCATAGCCCGTTGAATGTGAGTGGACCCCCGAACGACGGCGTTGACGAGGTGGTTACGAACTCTGCCCGTTCGTACTTTCGTGTCGTACTGGAGCCTGAATAGAAGGTCCGTCAATCGCTTCGTTGCCATGTCCTGAGTCTGACGCCGCGCCGGTGAACATACAATAGAGCGACTGTCACTTGCGGGAGGACGATTGTAATCGATTTCGAGGTGAGTCCTCGATCGAAGGACGATGGGCCATAAAGCGAAATTCGTGGTCGCCGATTTCTACACAGATGGCTTCAAACCCGGCCATTGCAAGCCGCCGAGGGAATGTAGCCGGATCGACGAGGGCCATCGCATCTCGGATATGAAGGAGCCTGAACAAAAAACTATCCAGGCTATCGACGCCGGCAAACGTTCCACTTGGCCGCAATACACGAAACACCTCCTTCAACACGCAATCCTGTAGCGCCGCTGACGGAACGTGAAGCATGGTGAAACATACTACGCTGTCGAAGCTGCAGGCCGGAAGAGACATGCGCGTCGCGTCGTCCTGAACAACGCGAACATTGTGGCTGTCCAGCCTCATCGCAAGTGAGTGTGCAGACTTTTCGTTGATTTCCACGCAGGTCAGGCGTCGAACCGGATCGATAAGCAGCTCCGTAGTGGCGCCAAAGCCAGGTCCGATCTCGAGAACATCGGTTCCGAGTTCAAGGTTCCTCATTGCCCAGGCGAAGCTCGCCTGAACTACGCTTCGCCACCATAGCGAATTGCACAGCCATCGATGCGCCAGATTCATCGTTAAATGACGTGACGCTTCGTTCGGGCAAGTAGTGTTTCGGCGCGTGCGATTGCCTTGTTCTCTGCTTCCTGACGGGTTTGGCCCTTCGTGCGGGCAAGTGCAGCACCGGGTGACACGTTGTCCGCTTTGCAGTGCCACTCACGACCTAGCAGATAGCTGCTGAGACATACAGCCCAACCGCACAGTTCGAGTTCGCGTTCCTGAAAGTGTTCGGCTTTCATATCACCCTGTTGGCTGCGTTCGCCGCCTCCCGCGCTCCACGCTTACGCCCACTAAATTGCCCCACTCGGTCCATGAACCGTCGTAATTGGCCGCCTTGTCAAAGCCGAGAAGATACTTCAGCACGAACCACGTATGACTGGAACGTTCGCCGATTCGGCAATAGGCGATTACCGGCTTGGAACCGTCTATGCGTTCGGCCCCATAGATGCGCCGGAGTTCATCGGCGGACTTGAACGTGCCATCTTCGTTGCATGCTCTGCCCCAGGGAATGTTGCGCGCCCCTGGCACGTGTCCTCCGCGCTGGCACGTCTCCGGCAGTCCGGGAGGCGCCAGAATTTCTCCTGTGAACTCCTGCGGACTGCGGACGTCCACAAGTGCGGCAGATCCCTGAACAGATGCCTCCTTGGCCTGAGATAAGAAAGCGCGCAAAGACAGATCCGCCTTGCTGGCTTCGTACTTTGTATGCGCGATATGCGGCACATCGGTCGAGAGTTCGCGACCCTCCGAAAGCCACTTCTTACGGCCACCATTCATCAACCGGACGTCCCGGTGCCCGTAGATCTTCGCCTGCCACACTGCCCATGCGGCAAACCAGTTGTTGTTATCGCCGTAAACAATCAATGTGGTATCAGGACGTATACCCGAGGAAGACATTAGTTCCTCAAACTGCGCCTTCGATAGAATGTCCCGGCGAACTGGATCCGAAAGCTGAGTGTTCCACGACCAGCCAATTGCGCCCGGGACATGTCCTTCGTCGTAGGCCTTCGTATCTACGTCCACTTCTACTACTCTGACGTTGGTGTCCGCCGCATGACTTGCCCCCACGCTGTGCTCACTATTGTTTCGGGATAGGCATATTCAGACACGGATTTTCTCCTCGTTCATAAGATGTATCGATTGTCGAATGTGCGATCACGCATATTCCTTGCGTCTGATCGCGGGCGGCACGCGCACACGGGCCAGCAACCGCATCAAATCACGTATCCGCGTGTTCTCAAAGTCCGATACAGCGTCCGCGATTGCTCTACTTTCGGATGTTTTAGAGTACGGGGCTGTCAGTAGATTGAACTTGCCGCGCGCCATGTCCCAAGACATGGGCTGACTTACGAACCCCGGATAATCACGGCTTTCCTTAATGAGGGACTCTCCGTTGCGAAGGACAACTTCAATTCGGCATGGGAGTTCCTCCGGAAATCGTTGCGAATACACCGGATTCGTAGCCACGGATACCCGTCGAAGCAGTTCTTGCACATCGTCACGCTGAATTCGCTCGAGTTTGTATTGGGCAGGCATCACATCCCTATCGAGAAGGGCGGCAGCGATGACATAAGGCAGGCTGTGATCGGCCTGTTCCTTGGTGGATATCGAATCTGTCCTATCGCCCTCTTCTCCTCCGCCGATGATGTTGAACGCCACCTCGAAAGTTTCAATGTGAATTCGGTCGACTTCGGCGGCAGAGAATTGATGCCGCTCTTGGAGATCCAGCACTCCCTGAATCGCTGCCTGCGAATGAATCTCCGCGTTATACCGCTTGAGAATCGTTCGCTTTACCCGGTCGAGATCTTCCCTCAGCCAGTCGATATCGAACACGCCCGATATTGCATCCATCAATCCTTTATCTCCCTCAAAAACTTCGAGGGGGCCAGTGATGCCGTTCCTGGCGAGGAAGACAATGCGTGTGCAACAAGCGGCTGTGTTCGGAAATGCGAGCCCCTTCCAATGGGAAAGTTGGCCCGTTCTCGTGACTCTCAGCGCGTTGAACGCAGAGCCGGAGATGGCAATCGCGTTTGCTGTTGCCTTCGCATCGAGCCCGAGAACCTTAGAGAGGCCGGCCGCGACGGAGTACGAGCCGTGTGTCGTATGGTCGAACCCCTTGTCTCGAACCGGAGCGATATCGCTCAACCGGCACTGGACTTGGTAAGCCACAGCTAACGCGGTCATCACATCCCGGCCACTACGGTTGGCATATTCAGCACCAGCGAGAATAGGCGCCAAATTATCGCTGGGATGGCAGGTTTCACCCTTGGCGATGTATGCGTCGTTGAAATCGAGGTAACGGACGAGCGCGCCGTTGTAGAGCGCGACGGAATCAGGAGTGGCGGCGCCGCCTCCTATCAATGTGCACCCGCTATACGAGCCGAACTCCGCCAGATATTGACGAATGATCTGAACCGGCAAGCCCTCGCACGCGCCGACGGCGCACGCCAATGAATCCAGAATACGAATCTTTAATTGCTCCCGCGTTGCTTCAGAGAGATCTTCATAAGCGGAACGACAAACAAATGCAGCCAAGTTCTCAACACAGCTCATCGAGTCATCCTTGAAATTCCGCTCGTCTGATGCGTCTCGTCGGAACCATTTGTTCCAATGTGAGCCCTGGCAGCAGAATCGGCAATAGACTGTTCATAATGGCGTTCAGGACAGCCGTCATGAGCAACAGCGACTGGACACGCAAGGGCCCAGCCAGAAATATTTTTGCGAGAGGGAGGGGGCGCGCTAGATCAGCCCGCGTTTCATTGCGTGAAGAACCGCCTCGAGCCTATTGTGCGTACGGAGTTTCTGGTTGATGGCGTGGAGATGATTTCTCAAAGTTGGCAAGGTAATACTCAGCTCCTTTGCGACTTGCGCCGAATTCTTTGCAGCAGCAAACAATTTCAGGACGCGTTCTTCCTGCTCGGAGAGCGGCTCGATGGGAGACGGCCTCGTTGGACCGTTGCCAACAGAAATGACCTGTTTTGACAGTTCGAGCATTTTCGAAAAGGCTTGCTCCAATTCCTTGCGATCGCTGATGTCGTGAAGGAGATGTGCAACAAGGCGCCTATGAAGGCGCGAGTCATCAAATACGATTGTTGAAACGCTCACCCATCTCCGCTCGCCGGACCGCGTTGTAATCTCGAGATCAAACGTCGGAATCGACTCAGTCTCTACCGCGCAGCGGTGCACGCTACACTCGCCGCCACAAACAACTGTGCCGAGCGCGCCTCTGCCTTTGAGAACTTCATGACAGGTCCTGCTCAGAACATCGGCTGCTGCATAGCCTGTCAACTTTTCGGCGGCCGCATTCCAGGAGCATATCTCGCCTTCGACGGTGACGACGAACGCCGCATCTGCGGTACCCTCGAGCAGCTTGTATACGTCTCCGGCGAACATCTTTACGATTTAACAGTTCAGAGATCCATTGCATACCGATAACGAGCCGCTTTGGCGCGGCGCCTAGGACAGGCCGAGTAACCGATTGGAAGAGTGTGTCTCTGCTGTCTCGTTACGTTGAAGAGAGCACGTTCGGTACCACTGTTACAAGAAATAGGAGGCTCCGTTCGATGGGTTTACGAGTGTGAAGGCGCCTGTTTTGAGGCAGTGCTGGCTGCAAAGGCGCATTTTGGTGGCAATGGACTGCGCCCTCCACCAGTTTCTTTTGTTATGCGCTGCATCAGCCGGTTGCCGTCAATTAGGTGTTCCGGCCCTTTGTAATCGGCCAGCAATCTTGATCAGTTGTCCGCTGTCCACTCGGTCTGTCAGTACCGGAATAAAACAGCCGCATTTCCACCGGTCCCCATCATGGGTCGTGGCGATCGTCAAGTAGGTGTTGCAGTCATGGAGGCGAGATTTGAAGTCCTCGCGTACGAGACGGAGCGCCGTAGGCTGTTGGTGCACCAGGCTGGCTTGCGTGCTTGAGCAGGACATCGACGCCCAATCCGCTGACATCCACGACGGCACAGGACCTTAGGGGCGCTGTCCACAGCCGGCTGTGAGGATCGGACTTTCCACGGGACTTTGGGGGCGCTGTTCACCGGTCCGGCACGGGACTTTAGGGGCACTCCATCGGGACTTTGGGGGCGCTCTACTTTATATACCTGTACTACCTGACGATAAGACCAGTAGTAAGCGCCACCGAATCCGTGGAAATGTGGAAAAGTCCGGGAAAGGGAACCGCCGCCTCACGGCAGGGGAAAGGGGAAGAAGCTCGGAAAGGATCGAAAGCTGCCAGAGGACAAAGGCCGTACACATTGATTTCGATCGAGGGCGCCTACCGTTCAGACGATACTCATCGATGCGGCGCTGTCAGGCGGCACCCGTTGGTCCATCAATGGCTGTCATTTAGCTCGCAGATACGAAGGCACAGTTGATCGGCTCTGCTAGTGAAGTCGTCGAATGCGCCTCTGAAGAGGACATTGGTGGTGAGTTTCGGCGGGCGCGCGGATCCGCGATCATTAGGTGGGAAGCAAAGCGCCCCTAAAGTCCCGTGCTTGCACACCTCTCCCGTACGCCTCCAACCAGGGCCTGATTTTGACAGGATCTTCGTCGGCGGCGGATCCAGTCGCCGATTCAACTGCCGGTTAGCGTGTCGGTGCGACGGCAGTTGCCCGGTTGACGACTAGGCTCAATCCGTGCGCAGACAGACGTGCCGGACACTCCGGCCATATTCCGTGAATCGCGTGAAGCCATTCCTCGAGCTTTTCCCGGAACCGCCGCGGTCTTGCATACTCGGTGTTACCAAGCTGCGCCGCGAGGCCGCGGTTCCCGAAAAGCGGTATCTCTTCTTCGCCCTTTGCTGAGAAACATCGGTACGACAGCCAGGTGAACAGGTCCAGCACCGCCGGCGATGATGACAGCACGCGTACCGCGTCGAGGTCGATCGGGATCGGGTGAGCCACGATTTCCTTGTAGAACTCATCGCTCAGCACGATTACATTCTCGAATCCGGACGACTGCGCCGGGTCCGATGAATCACGGGCATACCAGATGGTGGCCTCCCGCAGGAAGTTGAATCGGGAGCGATGAACCACCTTTGCCCCATGGCTCAACGTGTCCGTGCCGAAGAACATGGTAGCTCCGAAGATCCGCTCGAAAGCTCCGACCAGCCTCCTGTATTCCTTGCCTCCTTTGTGCATTCCGAAAGTTTCGAGCATTTCCGACGCACTCCTGAAACCGAATCACCTGACTCTTCTGCTGTACTGCCAGCGTTGCGAGAAAGATCGGGACGATCCGGTCCTGGCCAAACGGGACACCATATTGCGGGTGTCCCGTGATCTGTAGGACAAAGTGGCCGTTCCGGCGTTCGTAGACGAGTTGCCCTTCTGGCAGTTGCCGGACCGGGAGACCGCACAAGACGAAGGGCCGCGAACTAAAGCACAAGTTCTGCTTGCCCTGATCCCGGTTCCGGCGAACGAGCGCGATACCTTCCATCTCTCGCAGCTTCCGCTTCGATATGACGAGATCCGGCTGAGTCCTTTTCAGGACCGCGCCTGCGGATTCGAGATCTCGTTTCTGTCGTGTACCAGACTCGCATACACCTCCAAAGAGTGTACGTTCCAACGCTCACCTCGCGTGAACGCCGGACCTGATCCGGCGCCCCAAGTTGAGCGAAGGAACCGAGCGGCCACAGAGGTCGCCGGGTGCTCTTGAGCTCGTTACTGCAATTACTGCGAAAACGAGCTTTCATCACAATTAGGCCGAAAAACGATGCATGCCGATGATCAGGATGAACACCATTGATGCATAAATTAGAGACAAACAACTCCATGCGTGTTCCCAAGCTGGACGTCGCGGGTTCGAGTCCCGTCTCCCGCTCCCATGTTTTCAATTGTCCGGACCGGACACATAGGTAACATTTCGTTCCTAAGACATAGGTAACACTATAGGCCCAAAAGGATTGTCGAGGGGCTGCAGTGTTTTTTCCTCCAGATCGATATAACCCAAATCGTAATCCATAAAGCTGACGAGCCAGATGCCGTTGTCGACTTCTTTGACTCCGACGGCTTCGCCGGCTAAGGACAAGCTGAGGTTGATTTTCTTTCGATACAAGCACAAGCGGCCGCAGCTTGTGACCATCACGGTCCGGTCGTGGAACGGATAGTGCGGCTCGGGAATGCCTTGGTAAAGCGTGACAGAAGCGGTATACATTTCAGCCGGACACTTCATCTGCAGGGCTTCGTAAGGACGTTCGTTGTTGAATTCCTCGATGAAGTCGTCGAACTTGGCTTGTTGCTGGAGGATGTTGGCGCCGGCGGGACGCGTAGCTTCTTTTTTCAATGTCAGATGCATACGCTCATGCCGGCCGTTCTGCTGCGGATGGCCAGGCTTGATGCGTTCGATGCTGATGCCCAGGCGTAGCCACCACACCGAAAGCTTGGACAGATTGAATAGTCCATTAGGCGAAGCAAACGGAACGCCATTTCCGAACGGATTGCGCGCGGCAAACCGCGTTCCTTGAAAAACCGCTCAAAGGCTGTGAAGGCAGGCTTTTCCGCATTCGACTCCATTGCTTCGCACAACAGCAGATCTCGCGAAGCATGGTCGGTGACCGTCAGGGGGTAGCAGTATCGCTTATCTCCGAGCATGAACTCGCCCTTGTAGTCCGTGCACCACAGATCGTTCGGGCCGAGGCCCTCAGACAGAGGCGTGCCCGTCGTGCGCGTTCTTGAGCGCGTAGGGTCAGTCACCAGGCCGTGACGATCCAGGATGGCGTGAATCGTACTACAGGCTGGGATCTTGACTGCGTGCGGCAAGCGCCGCAGCAAGCGCTCGCGAATCTTACGTGCGCCCCAGTTCGGCTTTTCGCGCTTGGCTGCGACAATTGCCGCTTCTATCTGTTCGGGCAGTTGGTTGGCATAACGGAACGGCCGGCGCGTCCGATCGCTGAGCCCTTCCAGACCGCATTCTTCGTACCGCTCAAAGATCTTGTAGCCGGTCTTCCTTGAGATGTTGAACTCACGGCACAGAGAAGCCATACTTTCCCCGTCCTTGAGTCGAATTGCAAATCGCATTCGTTCGTCCATAACAGAGCTTTCCTTCCATGGCATTCCCTTCTTCCGCGCCCCCTTCGGGGGAAAAAGTGTAACCCATGTGTCCGGAACGTTCTGTTACCTATGTCTCGGAACGGTCACAACAGCTTGGAAGACCCGAGTTTCATGCTTACTCCGATTACTCCGTTTTCTTCCGAACGCCAGCGGAACGGGTGGTTGCCCGGTCGCCAGCCTCCTCTGAATCGCCATCATCATTACTGGATCACCTCGGATTCGAGGCGCTTCACTGCTTCGATCTTTTGCTCAAGGTCACTCTGGGAGTAGACCTCCAAACTGACACCGAGCCCGTGGCCCCGCTGGTCGGCGGCGACCTTGTCGTCGATGTCTGCCTTCCGGGCCGAGTTGGGCGTTCGTCCGGCGTAGCACCTGGAACGTTGCCCACTTCAACCCGACTTTCTCCAGCTTAGGCGCCATATGGCGGTTCCAGACGTTGTCCCGGCTGAGGGGCGTGTTGCGCTCCGTGGGAAACAGGAAGCTGTCGGCCTTCTGCTCGGGAGCATCTCCCGCCAGACCGCCAGGTCTTGCACCGTCCCCGGCGAGAGCGCGACCGTCCGAGCGGTACGCTTCCCCTTACGGCCCTTTGGCGTGTCGATGTCGCCCTTGTAGACGCGCTTGTCGATCAGCACCGAGTGATCGCGAATGTTGCCGAGTTGGATCGCGAGGATCTCGCCCGGCCGCATCCCGTCGAAAACGGCCATTCGAAAGATCAGCCGCTCCCGCATTTCGAGTACAGACAACGCCCTCCGGATTTCGTGGGGTCATAAACCGCTTCCCCGGGGTTTCTTTGCATGCTGGCGTAAACAAAGCAGCCGCCGGGTTGATGTCCACAATCCCATCACTGAGGGCCGTCTTGAAAATGGCGTTTAGATCCCACCGCAGATGATCGACTACATTTCGCGAGAGTTCCTTCGCTTTCTCGTCGAGAAATCACTGCAGTTCGTCTCGCGTCAGGCTCTTAAGCAGGATCGGTCCGAAAGCCGGGAGCAAATGGAAGTTGAACCGGGGCTCAGTAGTCATTCGAGTCGACTCCTTCCACTTCCGCCGGCAAAAAGGGAGAAAAACCTCTCGACGTACACGCCGAACGTGTATACGGGCTTTTCCGGATGACCCGCTCCCACGTTGGTGGGTTCGAGGATAGCGCCATGCGCGCTTCGGCCTCGCTCTTGGGCATATCGGCACAGCGGCCGAGTACTTTGGATCGACGCTTTCCGTCGACCCACCACTGGGCCACCCACACCTTGTTCCGCCCATGTTTTCGGGGGCGGACGCTGCCCTTTTGGTATCGCTTTCGACGCATTCAGTTCCTTTCTGGCGCCCTTCGCGATGCGTTCTGACATACCCAAATGCTAGGGTCTTGCTCGCCTCAAGCCACTGATCCAGCCACTCGCGGCGGACCAGCTTGCGGCGGCCCAACGCGAGGTGTTCAGCCGCGGGAGGCCTTGGACACGGCCGCGCAGCACGTTGCAGACGTGCGCCTTCGAGCATCGAAGGACCTCGGCGACCTCACGAATGGTCAGAATCTCGGATTTGCTCGTTGCTTCTTGCACGATAGACCTCACTTGTTTTCAGCGATCAAAAGAGGCAGCGCGAAAAGTCGAGACCACGCCATTAAAGAGGCCCTTTGCGCTGCGGGAATGGATGTTTCGCGAACCCAATACTGGTTCGCCATACCCACGATCAGCGTCGGCCGCTCCATTACCGATAGCAGGATTGGCAACACGAGTAACTGCTCGTAGCAGATAAGGAACGCGACTCGTTCGCCCGCAATCTCGATTGTGCCCGGCCGGCGTAGGCGGAGCGGTACGCTTGGG
>CAWGVL010000017.1:0-23279 GCA_963825845.1 Bryobacteraceae bacterium
TTCGAGCATCCCAGCCGAGTGAAAATCATACTGGCCGACCTTCTCGGCCGGGCTGATGACGTTCATGCAGAGATAGTCATGCCAGCCGTGATAACAGCCCTGAAACTTGATGATCTTCTTACGCCCGGTGAGGCGCGAGCCAGCCGGATGGCGTTGAACGTCGCTTCCGATCCGCTATTGCAAAGAAGCACCTTTTCCGCGGATGGGATATGGCGATTCAACTTAGTCGCCAACTCCACCTCGCTTTCGGTCGTACCGACACCCATAAGGTCCGGCCCCGCAAGGGCTTCCACAACGCTTTGGTTCACGTCGGATCGTTATGTCCAAGGACGATCGGGCCAAACGCGGCGTGGTAATCGACATATTGGCGACCATCGGCATCCTCCATCATCGCTCCTTTGGCTTTTCGCCAAATTATGGCCGGGTCTAAGGCCCGCGTGGAAGAGTTCACCCCTCCGGGAATCACTTCCAACGCCCGATCGAAGATCGTTCGAGATGCCGACAATACCGTTTGAACGCTCATAACTGGGCTGTGTTCGTAGTTCCTCAGTTTAGACAAAGGCTTTTACCGGCACAATCTAGGCAACCTCTCGTTGGAAGTTTGTGTTCACGCAATTGAACAAAGCGGCCGATGTTATCTTGGACGGGGCGATTCGGTGCATGGCTTCGAGGGCCATAATCTGATTGACTCATTCGTAACCACAGAAAGCATCCCATGGCAAACTCTTTGCAAGCTGGTGTCTACCGCGTGGATATCACGCCCCCATTAGGCATCTCGATGTGCGGTTATTTTGCGCGAGCCGGGGTTTCAAACCACGCCGAGAGGCCCTTGACAGCGACCGCCGTCGTTTTGGCGAGTGGTGGGGCGAAGGTCGCGATTCTGGGCTGCGACCTCATTTCTATTCTCAACCCCGCAGTGGATGAGATCCGCATGGCGATCGCGTCCGCCATAGGCACGACTGTAGAAAGCATTCTAATCAACTGCAGCCACACGCACTGCGGGCCAAATACCTGGGAGTTTTCTTGGGAGAGTGAAGACCAGCACCGGTTGCAGCGGTCTTATCTCGATAACCTCAAACACCTGCTGACGGGTTGCGCCGTAGCCGCCGATCGTCAACTACGTCCGGCTCGCATCGGTACGGGTAACGGCTCCTCACATATCGGCATAAACCGCCGCGAACTCGACGAAAGCGGCAAGATCTTTCTGGGGGAGAACCCGGACGGCCCGATGGATCCCACGGTGGGTGTCATTCGCATTGACGACCCGAGCGGAAGGCCAATGGCCGTGCTCTTCAGCTACGGCTGTCACACGGTGACAATGGGACCCAAATTCTTAGGACTCTCGCCGGATTTCCCAGGACCAGCACGGGAACTTATCGAGTCTGCGACTGGCGCAGTATCCATATTTCTGCAGGGTGCAGGAGGCGACATTAACCCGGTCACTGGAATCGGACCGACGGAAGACGATACCGAGAACATGACCCGACTGGGTCAGTCT
Source organism: Bryobacteraceae bacterium (assembly GCA_963825845.1). Taxonomy (GTDB): domain Bacteria; phylum Acidobacteriota; class Terriglobia; order Bryobacterales; family Bryobacteraceae; genus DASQDN01. The sequence goes on from CAWGVL010000017.1 coordinate 1,499, forward strand.
CTTGGCGCAGAGGTTGTTCGCGTCATGTCAGAGATCCGTACGAGCAGCGTCCGGGGGCAACGCGTCATCTTCGCCTCGTTGACCAAGAACAGTATGTACCCTTATGTGCCTGTGTCCGACAGCCCGATTCAGATCTCTGCTGTCGGCGAGGCCGCACAATTGCCTCTGTTACCCTTTCCTTCCCTCGAAGACGCCCGCGGAATTCAATCGTTCTGTTCCGAGCGCTTGGAAAAAGCAATTCAGAGTAGTCTACCTCCGCATCAACTGGCTTTCCACTATCGCTTTCGGGATTGGTCGAACTGCCTTCTGCGAGCAGTCGAGTCCGGAAAGAAGCAGACCTCGATTTCCGTGAATCTGCAAGCCATCCGTTTGGGCGACGTGGCTGTTGCTAGCGCCGCGGGCGAAACCCTGTCTGAATTGGGACTTCGCGTGAAGGCCGCATCCCCCTTCGCTGACACGCGATTCCTCGGGTATTCGAATGGATGCGTCGGCTATATACCCAACGCCGAATGTTATCCGGCTGAGGGATGGTCGCCTTGGGAAACGTATCTCGTGCCCGATATGCTTTGCCAAGCCTATATGATGCCTATGCACTTCGCGCCGACGGCAGCGCAGCATTTAGTCGATCGTTGCGTTTCGTTGCTGAAGGGCTTGGCGTGACGGGCCTACCCGGCAATTCTCCACTGCCGGATTCGGTCCTCCTTTAATTCCAGCCCCAGGCCGGGCGCTGTTGACAACGTCACATAGCCGTCTTTCGCACGAGGTTCTCCCTCGAACAATTCATAGAAGAGAGTGTCGTCGTCCAGCACGCCGCCCTGATCGGGCGCCGGAAAGTACTCGGCCATAGGTGAGTTGAGGTGAGAGATCACGAGGTGATAGTTGTGTGCCTGGCCCGCGTGGGGAATGACTGGGAGCCCCTCCGCAGCCGCCATGGCCCAGATCTTCCTTGCTTCCGTGACTCCACCGACGCGATTTACATCGGGCTGCAAAATGTCGACCGCCTCCTTCCGGATCAATTCGCGGAATCCATACCTTGAGAATTCATGCTCGCCCCCGCTGATGGGCGTCGAGACTGACCGTCGAATTTGGGCGTAGCCGTCAATGTCCTCCGGAATGACCGGTTCTTCGATCCACTTCAGGTTGTGACCGGCATCTTCAATCATGCGAATCATGCGAATCGCGTACATGACATCCCAACCCATGTACGCGTCAGCCATGAGCTCGATCTCGGGTCCTATAGTCTGAAGGACGGTGCTCACAAGTTCGAGATTCTTTTTCATGCCCGGCAATCCATCGGCTGGGCCATAACCGAAACGCTGCTTCACGGCCCGAAAGCCTTGCTTCACCAGAGCTTCTGCCTGACTCGCCAGGACGTCGAGATCGCGATTAGCGTATAACCGGCTGCCATAAACGGGGATTTTGGTTTGAGTCCTTCCGCCCAAAAGGTTATACACCGGTTGACCGGTTGCTTTGCCCATGATGTCCCACAGGGCAATATCGGCAGCACTGATGGCTTCAAGAACAAGCCCCTTGCGGCCGTAATTCAATGTGTTGCGGAACATGCTTTCCCAAAGGAACTCGACATCGAAAGGATCTTGACCAACCAGAATCGGCTTCAAGTGATGCTCCAGCACGTAAGCACTAGCGCCGCTCCCGACACCGACGCTTCCCAGCCCGTAAATACCCGCATCGGTGCTGATGCGAACAAGGACGGCGTATGCCGGCCCTCCTCGCAAACCCACAAAGAACTCGTCCGATGCAGGCCCGCGACCTGATAGGGCGCTTAGTGGAGAGACCAGAAACTCTCCACTCCCCCCCTCGCCGAGTTCGTCAGGACGCCCAATCTGAATAGTTTCTAAGTTTGTGATTTTCAGAGGCACTGGGCTCATTGGTTTCCAGGTTTGACTGTAACTACCCAGCGCCAATCAATCAAGTTGAAGGCGCAGCCGGACCTTTGGTTTTGTTCTCCCCGGCGAACAAAAAGGCCGAGGGCTGAGCCTCACCATCTTTCGGCCTTCTTCATGAAGTTACACTTGATCATGAGGTTTCTTAGGCCATTTGGGCGCAAGTGACGCCAGTCCACACGAAAGTCTCGAGGCTATCGAACTCGTAGAGAAGCACACCAAGGGTGCGCCCGCCGTAGGAAGAGCGCTCACCATTCTAGAAGCGTTGTCGACCTCGCGAAAAGGTTTGACGCTGTCACAAATTGTTCGAACCGCGCGGGTACCTCGAAGTTCGGCTTTTTACATCATGAATACACTCGAAGAGTGTGGTTATGTGGTCCGCAGCTCACCGCGAGCACGATATACCTTTACTCCGAAGCTTTTTGCTCTAGCCAACCGGAGCGTCATTGGACTCGACTTACGCGAGCGGGCCGCCCCATTCCTGCGGCTTCTGGCCGAACAGACGCAATTGACGGTGCACATCGCGGTCATCTCGCAAAACGATGTGGTTTTGATCGACAAAGTGGGGCCAAGTGGCCACCCATCCCTACCGACATGGATTGGCAAGCGCCTGCCCATCCACTGTACCGGCACCGGCAAAGCCCTTTTGGCCTACATGTCCGAAGTGGAAATCGAGCACCACTTTCGACAAGGTTTCATTCGCTACAACGACAACACCATCGTTTCACCGGCAAAGATGAAAGAAGAGCTGAGTAAGATTCGAGCCGGCGGCTACGCGTACGACGATGAAGAAGAGACCATCGGGCTCCGCTGCATCGGTGCGCCGCTGTTTGCCGGCGGCGAGCAACCTGTGGCCGCCATCAGCATTGCGGGAACTGTTGCTGAGATCAACGAAGAAAACGTCATCGAGCTTTCAAACCTGGTGAGGGCTGCTGCCAAACGGATCTCGGCCAGCTTGACGGGCGCGGGTATCGATTCCACCGATCACTGACTATCGGACGCTTAAATAGAGAGCTGAGCTCCGCAGGAATGCTGTCCGTCCCAAAGCAACGAATCCATCGTGAATTGATAAGCTGTGCCCCGATTGGAGTCGGGTAGAACCCTCGACAATGCCTTCACCACCGGCATGCACACGGCTGGTGAACAGCTCCTCCTAGCCGACCGTTACGCGCCACATAGTGTTCTCATGCGAAAGCGGTCATCGAGGGGAAAGCCCGACAAAGGCGGATGAGCGCGCGAGCGCATCGCTGAGCAAGTACGCAGCGGCTTGTCGATAAAGCAGTTCTGCAAAGAGTGCGTAGTCACACGGTGGTCCTTCTATGGCTGGCGGAAACGGTTGCGGGAGCCCGGAGCGGTTCGTTTCGCTTTGGTAGAGCGAGAACCGGCAAAGCCGGATGTGACAGAAGCGCAGCTCGAACTCATATTGCTGGGTGGAGTGCGAATGCACTCCATTCGGGAGTACACGGCGCAACGTTGCGCGGCCAGCGTGCGAGTGTATCTGTGCCTGGCGCCCACCGACATACGGCGTAGCTTCGATGGGCTATAAGCGCTAGTGCGCGATCATTTGCAGTTGGACGCTTTTGCCCGACACCTTTTGTATCTTCCTCTACAGGCGACGAGACAGGGTCACAATCTTCATATTGGGACCGCGACGGATTCGCGGTTTGGGCGAGACGTTTGGAAGAAGGGGTGTTCGCGATTCCTTCCGGAGATGGCGATGCGAAAGGCCTGCAGCGATTCGTCGTGCTGTTCTTTGTCGAGCTGGCGACCCGACCGATAGAGATCGGCGGAATCTCTGCGGTGGCGAACGGCTTGTGGATGACCCAGATTGCCCGCAATCTGGCCGACTCTGGTAACGGCCTGCCCGCGGGCAAGCGGTACCTGATCCATGATGGGGGACCCGCTGTTGACGGACAATTTCCTGCGGACACCGACCGATGCCGGCGTCGAATCACTAACGTTGCCAGCGCTGAGCCCGAATCTGAACGCGTATGCGGAGCGCTTCGTGCGCAGCCTCAAGGGGACTGTCTGGAACGGCGGATCCTGTTTGGGGAACGCTCGGTGCGGACAGCCGTTCAAAATTCCGTGGCTCACTCTCATGGCGAGCGACGGAACCAGCCGCCAGAGGCGGCATGCAAGCCGTGAACATCCTGGCATGCTGAATTACCATCATCACGTGGCCGCTTGAACCTCCGTGGAAGCTGCCGCCAAATAGAGCGGCGCAATTGCGCACCCTGTGCGGAGCATCCTTCACCAGGAACTCGGGACGCCTCGACCGCTGAGGATGTATTCCGCAACTTGGGTCATGGGTATCGACCAGCACCCGGCTCGCAGTATTCAGTCAGTTAGTTCGACCTGCATCGTCAACATGATTCCGGACCATACGCCATGGTTGTCCTCGGAAGATGGAGGCGCTGCGGCATCCGGGCATTCTCAACTCTGGTTAAGCGGGATTCTCAACTAAAAAACATGAACGGTTGCACCATTCTGGTGATTTCGTCCGAGGTATCGCATCGGCCGAGAACCTGGCCCGTCGCTGTGTGGATGACGATCAGGCTGAATGTCCTCCCAATGTCCGAAATTCGATAAACAGTTCCTGTCAAGGGCGTGGTGGTGGTGGTGATATCCAGCAGGACGCCAATTTACTTTTCCCACTTCTTCCGGTTGTAGCTGAAGGTCTTCCAGTTCTCGCTCGCCCGGCCATTAAGATCATAAACGACACGTCCCTTCCGGACCGTCAGTTCATTGATGATTCTCTGCGTACCTGAATTTCCGGCACCGGCAGAGTCGATGAATCCGAACTGACCCTTTTCCACCCGGAGCACGGCGAGGTCCGCTTCCGCTCCCACATCCAGACTGCCGAGATCCGGGCGCTTGATCTCTTTGGCTGGATTCCATGTAGACATCGCTATCACTTTCTCCAGCGGCGCGCCCAGACTGAGGACGATCGACATTACGTTCGACATCGATTTCATGCCGGCGTTCATGCTTCCCGTATGCAGATCCGTGGAGATCGAATCGGGCAGAAAGCCCTGCTGGAACGCGGGCACAGCAACGTACCAGTAAAAGCTACCGGCCCCATAGCCAACATCAAAGATGATGCCTCGCTTGCGGCCCGTCCACATTGCGGGATTTACCTTGCCATCGGCGAGAATCTCCTCGCGATGTCCGGAATAGCAGTGCGTGTAGATGTCGCCCGACCGGAGCTTATCCATCAGCAGGGTCGGAAGATTTCGGACCTGGTTCAGGTATCCGAAGTCGACCATGACGGGAAGATCGGCTTCCCTGCCCGCCTTCACCGCGGCATCAATGGATTCCCAGCCCGGACCTGCAAAATGGGCGGACTTGAACCCGACGATCGTGCCCTTGTTGGCCTTAGCCGTCCGGGCGGCAGCGTCCGGATCAAGTTCGGAAATCTCATCCTCTTTCCCTGTGCCCATTCCTGCGCCGGAGATATTCAGCAGCGCAAGCACGCGTGTTTGTGACTTATCGATCACGCGCGCCTTGAAGTCAGGGAAAGTCCGCCATCCGGATGTTCCGGCATCTACAACCGTTGTCACGCCGCTCGGAAGTGTGTGTGCGTCGGCTTGAACGCTGCTGTCGCGCTCAATCGTCTTAAGTTCCGGCCGCGGATACACATGAACGTGTATATCGATCAGACCGGGTGTGACGGTCAGTCCCGAAACATTCACGGTCTTCCTGGATTCGGACGCAGGGATGTCGCCCGCGACGCGCGCAATTTTACCGTTCGCAATGGCGACATCCATCGGACGATTGATGCCATTCTTCGGGTCGATTACGTGACCGCCCTTCAGCAGAATGTCATAGTTTGCCTGCCCGAAGGCGGCATACACGCATGCAAGCACAACAACAATCCTTCTGTTCATCGGTTCCTCAAAATGTTTTCAGAAAAGGTACTTCAGAGCAAACTGCATCTGCCGGTTATCCAGCCAGGTGGATGTGATCTGGCCGAAGCCCGACCCACCCAGTTGCGAATTCGGGGCCCGGAACTGCGGGGTATTCCACAGATTGAACGCTTCCCAGCGGAACTGGAACCGTTGCCCCTCCCGCACCGGAAAGTCTCTGAACACCCCGATATCCCAAACCTTCATGCCGGGCTGGCGCAGAGTGTTCCGGCCCACGTTTCCGTAGTGATTGTTTGCACGCGTGAACGCGTTGATGTTGAACCACATCGACGGATCGGGATTGTCCAGCTTCGGATTCTGGTCCAGAACATAATCGGGACGCTGTGTCGCGGCGCCCGTATTCTGCGTGTTGCCCGATTGTGTGACCGTAAACGGGAAACCGGTCTGATAGGTGACGATGCCATTAAAGCTCCAGTTCTTGACGAGGTACGCGAACGGTCCTCGCCATTCGCGGGGAGTCGGCACATCCCACAGGTAACTGGTTGTGAATCGATGCCGGTAATCGAATCCTGAATCTGCACGCTCGCACCTGAAGCAGTTCTGATTTTGTACGCCGCCAGGCGTGAACGGCAGCGATTCATTCGTACCGTAGGCCTGATCGATATTGTGAGCCCATGTATAACTCGCAAGGAAGGAGAATCCGCGCGAGAAACGCCGCTCTCCGCGGATCTGCATCGATTGGTAATAAGATTTCGCGTCGCTCGCAAGATATCGAATGGTGCCCAGAGCGGGTACGCCCTGTTCGGTTGAAGCGGCACGGATCCGGAGGCGCATCGTTCAGATTGCGGCTGTTGTCCAGATGCGATGCCTGACTGCCGACATACGCAAGTTCCAGCACGGTGGATTCCGAAAGCTGCCTCTGCACCGGGCGCTCCACTGCACGTTATAGGCATTTACCCGGTCAGGCGCAATGTAGACAACGTTGATGGGAGGAATCGCTGCCACTCCAGAGGCCGGGAATGGGTTGCTGAAGGTGATATAGTTCTGCGGATTCCAGAAGTAATTGTTTGAGGCCCTGCGCTCCGGGTCGGAGAACACCGTCAGATTATTCATCTGGTTCGCGTTATTGAAAACACCGCCGCCCATGCGGACCACCCATCCGTCGGCGGGACGGTACGCGACTCCGAGGCGCGGCCGAACCGGTTCGTCTCTGCATGGTACAGAGGAACTGGTGGTCGGCCCTGCGGGGGCGCGGGAGTTTCGGGATAGAGGTAGCCTCCGGGACGATCGAGGCGCAAGGCGCGCTGAATTCCGTTCTTTTCATCCACCGTCCCGATGTAGTCATACCTTACGCCCAGACTAAGCGTCAGTTTACGACCCGCTTTCCATTCATCCTGCAGATACCACGCATACGTATGCTGCCGAAACTGCACTGGCAGGATTCCTTCCGGAGACTGCGATTGCGCCGCGTAGCCGATGAGAAAATCAGCAACGGGATTCCGGTGATCTCACCATTGAAAGTGAAACTACCACGCGGCACGTTCGCGACCGCCCGATCCATCCGGAGCCGTCGGAAATCGATACCGGCTTTAAATGTGTATGCCCCCGCGTCCACGTCATGCTGTCGACGATCTGCCAGGTTTCGCTAACGTTGAAGTCAGGCAGCAGATCGCCATCGCCCATCGTGAGATAACCCGTCACCATCATCGGTACATATCCCGTTTCCAGGGGATTTAGAGGGCGATCGTTGGGCGGTAACCCGGCGCGGATATTGGTGAGCCCCACCGATTCGGGATTGAAATTTGTGTTCGTGCGGGGATTACTCCGAAGTATCCAGTTCCGGTTGAATCCCAGTTTCGCCTCGTTGATCAGCGTCGGGCTGAAGATGTGCGTCTCACTGATCACTGCATTGCGCGCAGTAATCCTGCTGTTCACTGGCGAAAAGTAGTTGATCGGAATCGTTGGGAAATCGTAGTTGAACATCGCGAAACGGGCGAAAAGCTTGTCGTTATTCCTGATGTTGTGATCGCCGCGCGCAAACAACTGATTGATGTCGTTGATCTGCTGGTCGACACCGGCCAGGTTAGAGTTCACTCCGGGCAGGTTGGGTCGAGGATGAATATCGAGATATCGCTCGGAGATGGGACTTACGCGGCTCGGCGGAATCTGATTGCCGGGGAATGTGCCACCCAGCGGATCGCGTAGCGGTGAAGTAAACGAGGAAAAATCGCCGCGGCGGAACGCGTCAGGGACAACGGAGGCGATGGAAGCTGCTTCCTGCGTTTCGCGCTGCGCCTCATAGTTCACCATCCAGAAGGTCTTGTCACGCCCGTTGTAGACCTTCGGAATGTACACAGGTCCGTGTAGAACAAACCCAAACTGATTGCGACGCAGAACATCTTTGCTTAGGGGCTCCGGACGGAAGTAGTTTCGCGCATCGAAGTTGTCGTTCCGAACAAACTCGAACAGCGCTCCGTGGAGTTGGTTCGTTCCCGGACGGGTGAGAATCTCGACTTGGGCGCCCGCATTGTGGCCGTACTCAGCAGAATAAGTTCCGGCGTGCACCTTGAATTCCTGAATCGCCTCAACCGATGCTTTAAAGAATGTCGCATTGTTGATATTCCAGGCAGTGCTCACGCCGTCGTACAGCACTTGGCCTTGATTCTCTCGCATTCCGTTCGCGCTGACCGCGATGGCCGTATCCTTCCGGCCATACTGATTCGTATTGCTCGAGATCCCTTTGATAACGCCCGGCATCAGACCCGCCAGGTTGGCGAAGTTGCGTCCATTCAGTGGCAGGTCGGTCACGCGCTTTTGTTCCACAACGTTGCCTATGGTCGCGTCATCGGTGTTCAGAATCACGCCTCGGGCGCTGACCTCTACTGTCTCGCTCACAGCTCCAACGGCCAGCCTTATATCGACGCGCGCTTTCTGGTTCAGCTGCAGCGTAAGCCCGGTTCGGATCTCAGATTTGAAACCCGGTTTCTCCGCGCGTACCGTGTACTCGCCGGGTGTGATGTTCGTTACGACATAGTTGCCCGATTCCCCTGTGGTTACCTGGCGCTGCTCGCCAGTAGCAACGTGTGTGACCGTGACAAGCACTCCCGGCACAATGGCGCCGGACGTGTCTTCCACGATCCCAAGAATTTGAGTGGACTCACCACCCTGCGCGAACACACCGACAGCACACGCAAGGCAAACGAACAACGGACGCACGCAAGTTTGAAGCGTCATAGTCACCTCGTCAGCTTCGAGGCATTATATAACCGGAAACGGACGGTGACCCGTGCCGATCGTGACGCCCGTCTTTAACATGTGACTTGTCCGCGTCAAATGGCACATGAAATGTCCGGTCGATGAAGCGGACTCAGGGAGATCGCAAGTGACGAATCGCCACCGGTGGTGGCTTCCAGCCGAGATGGCGCGCGGATGGCCGCGAACTATTCTTTCTTTCGCCGGACGGAACGCTGATGAGCACGGAGGTGAGCGGGGATCGTCAACTGAACGCAGGCCCGCGAAGGCACTCTTCCAGACCGGGGTCCGAGCGAAACGCGGCATTCACGACACGTGGGGACAGGATTACGCCCCCGGTCTTGACGGACAACGGTTTCTCATCAATCGCCGTGCCGGAGACGGTATGACGGAGCCGGTGAACATCATATCGCCGTGGGTCCCGTAGGCTCTGATCCTGTTATGTACGTACGTAGTACGTGCCCATATCGAACCCACCTGTACTGACGTTCGGGCGCACGCGGCGGGCATCCTGAACGGTGATGAGACACTGCATCGAGATCCTCCTATTTACCTCGGCCGCCACGTGGGTGCCAGCCACCAACCACCTGCCAGTGGGGCCATCCGAAGCACGGGCGCCGTCCAGAAGTACATTCCTATGATTGAGCGTTCTCTTCTGAAGTGGACCGACAGCCAAGACCCCTTGTGTCTCGTCCCACAACCAGCTGTTGGGAGTCATGGTCCTTTCGATGGCCAGAGAAAAAGGTTTGAACACGAGCGCGTCTCTCCTTGGCGCTCTTGGGGGGCCGGATCTAACGGAACTTACCCTTCAGGGACTTGGCCCGGGGACAATCAATCCGGGGTTCAACGGGTATGTCGTTCTGGGCGTGCAGGCGATGTTCGGCAGTGAGGCACTCCCGGACCCGTCTCTGATGGCGGCATAGCGCGGCGTCAGCATGCCGACGGCCGGGTGGCGGTCTTTATTTCACCGACCGCCTTCGGAGGACAGTGACATCAGCGCAACTGCTCTGTCAATTCGAATACTCCACTGGTGAAAATGCCGAACAGCAGTGCCGAAGCGCGGCGGCGCATTGATAGCGCGCAAGTGGCTTCTGCAGACCCCGCCGGTAAACACCGAAGATTGAGCGTTTCAATTGCTCGGCCTGAGTTGGGAGGGAGTCCGTAAGCGAAGCATGGCAGAACTTGCAAAGCGCCTCATCGTCGAACAGCGACCGGATGGCGGATGGGCGCATCTAACATCGCGCTCCAGCGATGCTTACGCGACCCGCCTGGCATTGTTTCCGCTGATTCATGGAGCGCCGGATTGCCAACGCGCCATCCTGCAATCGAGAGAGGACTGCGACACCTGATCGCAACACTCAGAGAGCCGACGGCACGTGGCTGGTACCGACTCGCCACCATCCGCCGATGCAGGAGAATCCGATCTATGTCGACACGTTTCCACATGGCCCAAATCGATTCATCTCCTGCGCGGGCTCGAATTGGGCTGCCATGTCTTTGCTGTCAGTGCTTCCGATGGTGAACGCGCCACAACCGCTGCGAGAATCACGGTCACTCGAGCTTCCAGCCCGTTATTAACGCTCGTCGACGTGCCCGTTTGTTGCCTTTTGCCATTTGGATTTTTCGTCATGGCAGATTCCAGCGGTCGTCCAGCTATTTTTGCCTGTAAGTCCCCGAAGCACGCCGGCCGCTAAATTCGCTACAATCCCGAAAGCCTTTGACATCCGATGGAACTGAATATTCGAAACCTTTCAAAAACTTACCCGAACGGTGTGCGCGCGCTCGATGACGTCAGCCTCACGATCGGCCCAGGCATGTTTGGCTTGTTGGGGCCGAATGAAGCCGGCAAGTCTACTTTGATGCGTACTGTAGCGACTCTGCAGGAGCCGGACACGGGAGAGATCACTTTGGCCGGCATTGATGTGCTTCGACAGAAGGACCAAACTCGCCGCCAACTCGGGTACCTTCCTCAGGATTTCGGAGTTTATCCTCGGGTCTCCGCATACGCCATGCTCGACCATATTGCCCTGTTGAAAGGATTCACCAATTCCGGAGAGCGTAAGGCTCTAGTCAGTGCTATGTTGCATCGGGTCAACTTATGGGACCTCCGAAAGAAGGCTCTGACCGGATTCAGCGGAGGTATGCGCCAGCGCTTTGGAATTGCGCAAGCTTTGTTAGGCTCTCCTAAACTTCTCATCGTGGACGAGCCAACTGCCGGTCTTGATCCTGGGGAACGCAACCGCTTCTACAATCTTTTGGCGGAGATCGGCGAGACCGTAATTGTAATTCTTTCCACCCACATCGTAGAAGACGTAACCGACCTCTGCTCGCGAATGGCAATCATTCATCAGGGACGTCTGTTGTTTTGCGGCACTCCCGATGAGGGAATCAAAGCCCTCGAAGGACGGATCTGGCAGCGTCTCGCAACCAAAGGGGAGTTAGCCGAACTGAATCAACGTCATCGAGTCATCTCCCACAAGCTGATCGCAGGGCGTCCGCTCCTCCATGTTTACAGCGATTCCGATCCGGGAGACGACTTCGAACCTGCGGAGCCCGGACTTGAAGACGTATTCTTTTCCCGCATTGCAGGCCTGAGCCACGAGAGAGTGAATCCGTAATGTTTCGCCACTTCTTTGGTTTTGAAATCCGCTTCTGGCTCACAGGCTGGATGGTCTGGATATTTTTTCTGGTGATTGGAGCTTTCATCTTCGGGGCGACATCTTCCGACAACATCACCGTGGGCGGGTCGATCGGCAATACGCTCCGAAATGCTCCCTACGTCATTCAGAACTTCTTCGCCGTGACCAGCGTGTTAACGCTCCTGATGACAACGGCGTTCATGAACTCCGCTGCTATCCGTGACTTCCAACACAATACACACCAAATGCTGTTCAGCTTACCGATAAGCGAATCGGGGAACCTGCTGGGTCGCTTCTCGGCGCATACTTTACTGCCCTGATTCCGGCGCTTGGGGTATCAGCCGGGGTGCTTCTCGCTCGCTACATGCCTTGGGTCGATGATGCGCGCTTCGGTCCCGTTCAGTGGCATGCGCATATCAACGGATTTCTCTCGTTTACAGTACCGAATACGTTGTTCATCGGGGCGATTCTGTTTAGCAGTGGCGATACTCTTTCGATCAACGACGGTCAGTTTCCTTGCCGGCATTATTCTGTTAGTGGCGATCGGCGTCACTGACGCGCTTACTAGCGATTTGAAAAACGAACAGATCGCCGCCATACTGGACCCGTTCGGCAGCCGTGCATTCGCCCTCGCCACTAAATATTGGACGGTTGCCGAACGCAACACGAAATCGCTTCCGTTGACCGGCCTATTCCTTTGGAATCGACTTACCTGGACCTCGATCGGCATACTCATTTTCGGTCTTGCGGCCTGGCGAGTGCGGCTCGGTAATATCGCCAAGCCTGTGGCAGTGCCGGCGGAGAAAGCGAACTGACGCCCAAACTGCTGAACTTCCGTAGAGTATGTGGATCTGCCGGTCGTTAAGCCGACGTGGACCGCCAGCGCCGCATTGGTTCAGTTGGTTCAGCACCGATGCGGAATCGAGTTCGGCGCTCTCATCAAAACGCCGACCTTCTTAGTTGTCCTGGTCGCCGCAATGTTGAACTGCATTCTTGCGCTCAGTTTCAACGCTACGGGGAATTTGCAGGTAACACGACGTTCCCCGTCACATACACCGTCGCGAATATCATTCGTGGCACGCTGTATATCTTCTTGATCGCGCTTTTTACGTACTTCGCGGGCCAACTGGTGTGGAAGGAGCGCGAGGATCGCGTGTCTGAGATTTATGACTCGCTTCCAGTTCGCGATTGGGTGCTTTACATTGCCAAGCTTGTGACGCTGCTCGGGGCACTTTTTCTAATTCTGCTTGCAGCGATCACTGCCGGCGTCATTGTGCAGGCCGCTAAAGGCTATACACGGTTTCAGTTCGAGGTCTATTTCAGCGAGTTGTTGATTCGTGACTTTTCAGCGTTCGTTTATTATTTCGATTCTTGCCTTCGTTTTTCACATCGCGCTTCCGAACAAATATCTGGGCTATTTCGCCTTCGTCGGCTACCTGATCTTTGACGCATTCGCGTGGAGCGAACTGAACATCGCTACCAGGCTTGTCGATTTTGGCTCACGGCCGAGCATCCCTTATTCAGATTTTCGCATTGCGCCGGCAATTGAGGGTTGGCTCTGGTTCACGCTTTATTGGAGCCTTTTGTGCGGATTGTTGGCCATCGTGAGCGTCCTTCTCTGGCCGCGTGGCAAGGACCTGAACTGGCGTCAAAGGCTTTCGCGTGGCTTCCTTTCGTCTAGGACCAATATTACGTCCGGTTGCATTGCTGTGTCTTTGCGCATGCATCGCGAGCGCCGAATGAGTATTTACTACAACACGGCAGTCCTATTTAATCAACTTGACGGGCCGAAAGATCAAAAGCGCTATCGTGCCGAGTACGAGAAGACTTACAAACACGAAAAGATGACGCTGCCCGGATCACTGCCGCCAGTTATGAGATCGATCTGTTTCCGATGACTCGCGAAGCCACAATCGTGGCTTCGCGAGTCATCGGAAACAGATCGATCTCATAACTGGCGGCAGTGATCCGGGGCAGCATCATCTTTCGTGTTTGTAAGTCTTCTCGTACTCGGCACGATAGCGCTTTTGATCTTTCGGCCCGTCAAGTCGATTCAGGACTGCCGTGTTGTAGTAAATCCATCCGGCGCTCGCGATGCATGCGCAAAGACACAGCAATGCAACCGGACGTAATATTGGCCCTAGACGAAAGGAAGCCACGCGCAGCCGTTGACGCCAGTTCAGGTCCTTGCCGCGCGGCCAGAGAAGGACGCTCACGATGGCCAACAGTCCGCACAAAAGGCTGGAAGAAATCGTGAACCAGAGCCAACCCTCAATTGCCGGCGCAAAACCGTAAAAGTCTGAATAAGGGATGTTCGGCCGTGAGCCAAAATCGACAAGCCTGGTAGCGATGTTCAGTTCGCTCCACGCGAATGGTCAAAGATCAGGTAGCCGACGAAGGCGAAATAGCCCAGATATTTGTTTGGAAGCGCGATGTGAAAAACGAAGGCAAGAATCGAAAAATAAACGAACGCTGAAAAGTCCCGAATCAACAACTCGCTGAAATAGACCTCGAACTGAAACCGTGTATAGCCTTTAGCGGCCTGCACGATGACGCCGGCAGTGATGGCTGCAAGCAGAATTAGAGAAAGGGCCCCGAGCAGCGTCGCAAGCTTGGCAATGTAAAGCACCCAATCGCGAACTGGAAGCGAGTCATAAATCTCAGACACGCGATCCTCGCGCTCCTTCCACACCAGTTGGCCCGCGAAGTACGTAAGAAGCGCTATCAAGAAGATATACAGCGTGCCACGAATGATATTCGCGACGGTGTATGTGACGGGGAACGTCGTGTTACCTGCAATCTCCGTAGCGCTGAAACTGAGCGCAAGAATGCAGTTCAACATTGCGGCGACCAGCACAACTAAGAAGGTCGGCGTTTTGATGAGAGCGCCGAACTCGATTCCATTTGCCGAACCAACTGAACCAATGCGGCGCTGGCGGTCCACGTCGGCTGAACGACCGGCAGATCCACAGACGACGGAAGTTCAGCAGTTTCGGCGTCAGTTTGCTTCCTCCGGCGCCACCGCCACAGGCTCGACATCTCACCGAGCCGCACTCGCCAGGCCGCAAGACCGAAAATGAGTATGCCGATCGAGGTCCAGGTAAGTCGATTCCAAAGGAATAGGCCGGTCAACGGAAGCGATTTCGTGTTGCGTTCGGCAACCGTCCAATATTTAGTGGCGAGGGCGAATGCTCGGCTGCCGAACGGGTCCAGTATGGCGGCGACCTGTTCGTTTTTTAAATCGCTAGTAAGCGCGTCAGTGACGCCGATCGCCACTAAGAGAATAATGCCGGCAAGGAAACTGACCGTCGTTGATCGAAAGAGTATCGCCACTGCTGAACAGAATCGCCCCGATGAACAACGTATTCGGTACTGTAAACGAGAGAAATCCGTTGATATGCGCATGCCACTGAACGGGACCGAAGCGCGCATCATCGACCCAAGGCATGTAGCGAGCGAGAAGCACCCCGGCTGATACCCCAAGCGCCGGAATCAGGGCAATAAAGTATGCGCCGAGAAAGCGACCCAGACAGGTAGCCCGATTTGCTTATCGGTAAGCTGAACAGCATTTGGTGTGTATTGTGTTGGAAGTACGGATAGCAGCGGAGTTCATGAACGCCGTTGTCATCAGGAGCGTTAACACGCTGGTCACGGCGAAGAAGTTCTGAATGACGTAGGGAGCATTTCGGAGCGTATTGCCAATCGACCCGCCCACGGTGATGTTGTCGGAAGATGTCGCCCCGAAGATGAAAGCTCCAATCACCAGAAAAAATATCCAGACCATCCAGCCTGTGAGCCAGAAGCGGGTTTCAAAACCAAAGAAGTGGCGAAACATTACGGATTCACTCTCTCGTTGCTCAGGCCTGCAATGCGGGAAAAGAATACGTCTTCAAGTCCGGGCTCCGCAGCTTCGAATCGTCTCCCGGATCGGAATCGCTGTAAACATGGAGGAGCGGACGCCCTGCGATCAGCTTGTGGGAGATGACTCGATGACGTTGATTCAGTTCTGCTAACTCCCCTTTGGTTGCGAGACGCTGCCAGATCCGTCCTTCAAGGGCGTTGATTCCTTCATCGGGAGTGCCGCAAAACAACAGACGTCCCTGATGAATGATTGCCATTCGCGAGCAGAGGTCGGTTACGTCTTCTACGATGTGGGGGGAAAGAATCACAATAACGGTCTCGCCGATCTCCGCCAAAAGATTGTAGAAGCGGTTGCGTTCCCCAGGATCAAGACCGGCAGTTGGCTCGTCCACGATGAGAAGTTTAGGAGAGCCTAACAAAGCTTGCGCAATTCCAAAGCGCTGGCGCATACCTCCGCTGAATCCGGTCAGAGCCTTCTTTCGGAGGTCCCATAAGTTGACCCGATGCAACATCGCACTGACTAGAGCTTTACGCTCTCCGGTGGTGAATCCTTTCAACAGGGCAATATGGTCGAGCATGGCGTATGCGGAGACCCGAGGATAAACTCCGAAATCCTGAGGAAGGTACCCGAGTTGGCGGCGAGTTTGGTAGTTCTGTCGAAGCACATCGATGCCGGCCAAGTGATCTCTTCCGTGTCCGGCTCCTGCAAAGTCGCTACAGTACGCATCAAAGTAGACTTACCGGCTCCATTCGGCCCCAACAAGCCAAACATGCCTGGGCCGATGGTGAGGCTGACGTCGTCGAGCGCGCGCACACCGTTCGGGTAAGTTTTTGAAAGGTTTCGAATATTCAGTTCCATCGGATGTCAAAGGCTTTCGGGATTGTAGCCGATTTAGCGGCCGGCGTGCTTGGGACTCTCAGGCAAAAATAGCTGGACGACCGCTGGAATCTGCCATGACGAAAAATCCAAATGGCAAAAGGCAACAAACGGGCACGTCGACGAGCGTTAATAACGGGCTGGAAGCTCGAGTGACCGTGATTCTCGCAGCGGTTGTGGCGCGTTCACCATCGGAAGCACTGGCAGCAAAGACATGGCGGCCCGATTCAAGCCCGCGTAGGAGATGAATTGATTTGGGCCATGCGGAAACGTGTCGACATAGATCGGATTGCCCTGCGTCGGCGGATGGTGGCGAGTCGGTACCAGCCACGTGCCGTCGGCTCTCTGAGTGTTGCGATCAGGTGTCGCAGTCCTCTCTCGATTGCAGGATGGCGCGTTGGCAATCCGGCGCTCCATGAATCAGCGGAAACAATGCCAGGCGGGTCGCGTAAGCATCGCTGGAGCGCGATGTTAGATGCGCCCATCCGCCATCCGGTCGCTGTTCGACGATGAGGCGCTTTGCAAGTTCTGCCATGCTTCGCTTACGGACTCCCGCCCAACTCAGGCCGAGCAATTGAAACGCTCAATCTTCGGTGTTTACCCGGCGGGGTCTGCCGAAGCCACTCGCGCGCTATCAATGCGCCGCCGAGCTTCGGCACTGCTGTTCGGCATTTTCACCAGTGGAGTATTCGAATTGACAGAGCAGTTGCGCTGATGTCACTGTCCTCCGAAGGCGGTCGGTGAAATAAAGACCGCCACCCGGCCGTCGGCTTGCTGACGCCGCACTATAGCCGCCATCAGAGACGGTCAGGGAGTGCCTCGCTGCCGAACATCCTGGACGCCCAGAACGACATACCCGTTGAACCCCGGATTGATTGTCGCCCGGGCCAAGTCGCTGAAGGGTAAGTTCCGTTAGATCCGGCCCCCCAAGAGCGCCAAGGAGAGACGCGCTCGTGTTCAAACCTTTTTCTCTGGCCATCGAAAGGACCATGCTCCCGACAGCTGGTTGTGGACGAGACACAAGGGTCTTCGCTGTCGGTCCACTTCAGAAGAGAACGTTCAATCATAGGAATGTACTTTGGGACAACCGCGCCCGTGCTTCGGATGGCCCCACTGGCAGGTGGTTGGTGGCTGGCACCCACGTGGCGGCCGAGGTGAATCGGAGGATCTCGATGCAGTGTCTCATCACCGTTCAGGATGCCCGCCGCGTGCGCCCGAACGTCAGTACAGGTGGGTTCGATATGGGCGCGTCCTACGTACGTACATAACAGGATCAGAGCCTTACGGGACCCACGGCGATATGATGTTCACCGGCTCCGTCATACCGTCTCCGGCACGGCGATTGATGAGAAACCGTTGTCCGTCAAGACCGGGGGCGTAATCCTGTCCCCACGTGTCGTGAATGCCGCGTTTCGCTCGGACCCCGGTCTGGAAGAGTGCCTGCGGGGCGCCTGCGTTCAGTTGACGATCCCCGCTCACCTCCGTGTCTCATCAGCGTTCCGTCCGGCGAAAGAAAGAATAGTTCGCGGCCATCCGCGCGCCATCTCGGCTGGAAGCCACCACCGGTGGCGATTCGTCACTTGCGATCTCCCTGAGTCCGCTTCATCGACCGGACATTTCATGTGCCATTTGACGCGGACAAGTCATATGTTAAAGACGGGCGTCACGATCGGCACGGGTCACCGTAGGTTTCCGGTTATATAATGCCTCGAAGCTGACGAGGTGACTATGACGCTTCAAACTTGCGTGCGTCCGTTTTTGTTCGTTTGCCTTGCGTGTGCTGTCGGTGTGTTCGCGCAGGGCGGCGAATCCACACAGATTCTTGGCATCGTGGAAGACACGTCCGGAGCCATCGTGCCCGGCGTGCCGGTGACGGTCACACACGTGGCGACCGGCCAGCAACGGCAGGTAACGACAGGGGAATCGGGTAACTACGTCTTTACGAACATCGCCCCGGCGAGTACACCGTACGCGCGGAGAAAGCGGGATTCAAATCGGAGGTTCGCAGCGGGCTTACTCTGCAGCTCAACCAGAAAGCGCGCGTCGAATAAGGCTGGCCGTCGGCGCGGTCAGCGAAACGGTCGAGGTCAGCGCCCGCGGCGTGATTCTGAACACCGATGATGCGACGATCGGCAACGTAGTCGAGCAGAAGCGCGTGACCGACCTGCCGCTGAACGGGCGCAATTTCGCCAACCTGGCGGGCCTGATGCCCGGCGTGATCAAAGGAATCTCGTCCAACACGAATCAGTACGGCCGAAGGACACGGCCATCGCGGTCAGCGCGAACGGTATGCGCGAGAATCAGGGCCAGGTACTGTACGACGGCGTCAGCACGGCGTGGAACATCAACAACGCGACTTTCTTCCGAGCCTCGATCGAAGCGATTCAGGAGTTCAAGGTGCACGCGGGAACGTACTCGGCGGAGTACGGCCACAACGCCGGCGCGCAGGTCGAGATTCTCACCCGTCCCGGCACGAATCAACTGCACGGCGCGCTGTTCGAGTTCCTTCGCAACGACAATTTCGATGCCCGCAACTACTTCCGTCCGCAGCCCGCTGAGCAAAGATGTTCTGCAGCGGAATCAGTTCGGATTCGTCCTCAGCGGTCCGGTCTACATTCCGAAGGTCTACAACGGCCGGGACAAGACGTTCTGGATGGTGAACTACGAGGGCCAGCGCGAAAAGCAGGAAGCAGCCTCCATCGCCTCCGTGATCCCTGACGCGTTCCGCCGCGGCGACTTCTCCTCGCTTTCCACGCCGCTGCGCGATCCGCTGGGCGGCAATTCCCCGGGAATCAGATCCCCGCCAGTCGCATCAGTCCCATCTCCCAGCGCTATCTCGATATTCATCCTCGAGCCGAATCTGCCCGGGCTACGGCCAACCTGGCGGGTGTCGACCAGCAGATCAACAACATCAACCAGTTGTTCGCGCGCGGCGATCACAACATCGGCGACAACGATAAGCTGTTCGCCCGCGTCGCGATATTCAATTACGATTTCCCAACGATTCCGATCAACTATTTTTCGCCGGTGAACAGCCGGATCACCGCCCGCAACGCGGTGATCAGCGAGACCCACATCTTCAGCCCCACGCTAATCAACGAGGCGAAACTCGGCTTCAACCGCAACTGGATCTTGCGAAGTAATCCCGCGCACCAACACCGATTTCGATCCCGAATCGATCGGACTCACCGAATCCGCGCGGGTCTCCGCCGAACATCGCCGCAGCTGAATCCGCTCGAAACCGGCTATGTTCCGATGGCGTCACCGGCTATCTGACGATGGGCGACGGCGACCTGCTGCCGGATTTCAACGTCAGCGAGACATGGCAGCTCGTCGACAGCCTGACGTGGACGCGCGGCGTTCACACGTTCAAAGCCGGCATCGATTTCCGGCGGCTGCGCATGGATCGCGCGGGCGCCAACGTGCCGCGCGGGCAGTTCACGTTCAACGGCGAGATCACCGGCAACCCCGCGGCCGACTTTCTGCATCGGCTACGCCGCGCAATCGCAGTCGCCCGAAGGCATCCTGCCGGTGCAGTTCCGTCAGCACACCTATGCGTGGTATCTGCAGGATGAATGGAAGGCCACGCGCAAGCTAACCCTGAATCTCGGCCTGCGGTACGACTACGTCGGCACGGTCGACGAGAAGAACGGAATCCAGCGCGCCTTGCGCCTGGACAACCGGCGGGTACCTGTATCCCGGAGACTCCCGCGCCCCCCAGGGCCGCGAGCCAATTCCGTCTGTACGGCCGAGAAGAATCGTTTCTGGCCGCGCCTCGGACTCGCTTACCGGCCCTCCGAAGGATGGGTGGTTCGCTGGGCGGCGGCGTCTACAACAACGCGAACCAGATGAACAATCTGACGGTGTTCTCCGATCCGGAACGCCGCGCCTCAAACAATTACTTCTGGAATCCGCAGAACTACATCACGTTCAGCCAATCCATTCCGCCTCTGGCAGTGGCGGCGATTCCTCCCATCAATGTGGTGTACATTTCGCCCGACCGCGTGAACGCCTATAACGTGCAGTGGAGCGCGTCGGTGCAGCGGCAGCTTTCGGAATCCACCGTGCTGGAAATCGCGCTATGTCGGCAGCCAGGCGTCGCATCTCGACAACAGCCGCAACCTAAACGATGCGCCTCCGGGATCCGTGCCGCTTCAGCCGAACCGGCCGTATCCGCTCTGGGGCACGATCCGCTATCTGGCGAGCGACGGAAAGTCGTACTACCAATCGCTGCAATTCGGGCAGAGCGGCGATTCTCACGCGGCTTCTCCTTCCTCGCGAGTTACACTTGGGCTCACAATATCGATCAGGCCTACGGCACGAACGAATCGCTGCCGTTCACGCCTGGCGGCGTGCAGAATCAGAACTGCTTCGCGTGCGAGCGTGCGAATTCCGGCTTCGACTACCGCCATCGATTCACAACCAGTTATCTGTGGAACATCCCGCTCCGCCGAGAATGGCGAGGACCTTCGGGTACCTGTCTGAAGAACTGGAGCTTCAATGGCATCGTGACGTATCAGACCGGGTTTCCCGTTCACCGTCACCCAATCGGGCAACCCCAGAATACCGGCAGCGCCACACAGCGTCCCGATTACGTGCCCGGACCAGAATCCTGAAGCTCGACAATCCCGATCCGTCCGCTGGTTCAACACCGATGCGTTCACGTTCGTGCGAAACAAATACGGCGACGTCGGCCGCAACACGCTGCGCCAGCCCGGCATGAAGATCTGGGACATTGGGCTCTTCAAGGAATTTCCGGTGGCGAGGGGCAGCGGTTCCAGTTCCGGTGGGAAGCGTTCAACCTGTGGAACACACCGCAGTTCCGCGCTCCCGAATTCGCAGCTGGGCGCGCCGAACTTCGGCCAGATCACTTCCACCTGGCTGGATAACCGGCAGATGCAGTTCGCGTCTAAAGTACTTTTGAAACATTCTGAGGAACCGATGAACAAAAGACTATTGCTTGTTGTGCTTGCAGCGTGTATGCCGCTTCGGGCAGTAAACTATACGATTCTGCTGAAAGGCGGCCACGTAATCGACCCAAGAATGGATCAATGCGGCCGATGGACGTCGCCATTGCGAACGGCAAGATCGCGCCGGGTGGCCGGCGACATTCCTGCTCCGAATGCCAGGAAGACCGGTGAACGTCTCCGGGCTGACGCGTCACGCCCGGCCTGATCGATATTCACGTTCATGTGTATCCCCGGCCGAGAACTAAACCGTCGAACGCGACAGCAGCGTTCAGGCGGACGCACACTCATTTCCAGCGGCGTGACAACCGTGGTCGATGCGAACTCCGGGTGGCGGACTTCCCCGATTTCAAAGCGCGCGTGATCGATAAGTCACAAACTCGCGTGCTCGCACTGCTGAATATCTCCGGCGCAG
>CAWGVL010000018.1:0-13150 GCA_963825845.1 Bryobacteraceae bacterium
TCTTCCGCTGGCTTAAGAGCAGTTTCGTCGAGGGAGCCCAGGATTACACCTACGAGACCGAATTTGAATTGATGAATTGGGATGAGCGGCGGCCCGCATACACCGCTGCAGGCGACTGGACGTACCCAGCCAATCCAACCACGATCCTGAACGTAACCGCGTACACCAGCTGGTTCCTGCAGCAGAATCATCGCCTGGGTACGCGCAGGAACGTATAAACGTACGGACGTCGGGCTTCCGGCTTATATGGATGCGAAGTGCGGTGAGAACTGGCGTTCTGCCCAGGATCATCTTCCCGGGCATGACCGCGTGGTCAGGAGATATGGTGGTCGGAACGACCGTGGATCCTGGTCGGAGGGACGGCAGCAGGGTATGAAGACCAACTTGACGAAGGTGATGGCCTCGCACTCGTTCCGCGCGGGTATCGAGTTCCAGACAGCGCTTCCGAACGCAGATTCAGAACGGCGGCTTCACGTCCGGCAACTTTACGTTTGCAAATACGTATGTTCGCAAGGGCGAAGACGGGCAGGACACATGGCGCTTTACGAGAAACCGGACGCTCACGTTGGGTCTCCGGATGGAGTATGAACGGGGCGCGACCGAGAGATACAATCTCGCACTCTCTTGTTTCGATCCGAATTAGAACTACCATCACCGCTGCGGCTCAGGTCGCGTATGCTCGCAACGCAGTTCCGGAATTGCCTGAAAAACCTCGCCGCGGTGACTCTGCGCGCGTCATCTCGTCTACAAAGCCGTCGCCATCCGGATCAGTGCCATGGCCAAAGCGCTCGGTCGATTGAATACCGTGGTGATGATTGAACGCGTTGTTGCTGAATTCACGAAGCGAGATAACGCGGCCCGCCTGGTGAAACGGGCGAATCATGAGATCTGGCGGAACGGTTGCTCCGGCCGACGCCAGGCTCAACGGAGGAAGCCCTTGCACTTTGCTCGTATCCACCGGCCATCGGGCAAACGGGCGAGAGTTCCGAACTGAACCGCCTTGCTGGCGAGTCGCGCCGATTGGCCAGGAGCGATCGAATCGCGGATGGCTTGCAGATCGGTGGTCATCTCGCGGGCAAGCATTTCTATTAGCCGGCGCCGAACATTCCGATCGTTGCGCGCTCATTTGCAATCGACTGCTGCGTTACCAACTGACCCAGTTCGTCCCGGGATCCTTTTGTCGATGTTCCATCGGCGGCATCGAACGTTGCAAAGTCGAACCGCTGCCCGAGTACGAACACATTGGTCACGATGTCATCCCCGCCGCCAATGCGTGGTACGGCATGACAGCCGAAGCACGAGTTCGCGTCGGGCGCCGAGATGCGGTTGAAATTGCGCGGAAAACGGAGCGGCGAATTCGGGTCCGACAAGGCGGTTCCTGTACCCTTCGTCAGTCGGTCGCCTGGCTCTTCCTGCACGGTCCACGCGGCGCTAAACAGAGCCTCGCCGTGCTTGAGCAAAGCGTCCAGGCCGATCTCGAATTCTTCACCATCCCAAGATGGCGGACAATGGATTTCTCGCTACCGATCTGCGCCGGCGTGACCAAAGGCCACACCGACGCAGCCACCGCCGCGAGTGCGATATTCAGCAACATTCGTTTCAAGGCGGTCTCCTTTCGCAAAGGGTGAGTATACGAATTATCGAAAGTTCGTTGTTTTCCGAAGTTTGATCGTAACCCGCAGATTGACCCCTCCAGTTTTGTTAAACCCGAGAAATTCTTGCCTCTGCTCCCCCGTGTAGCCGGCGTACTGGCCGGTTCCGCCGATGACAGGCCGAACGGCGAGTCCGGATCCTTCGGTTCCGTTGTAGCGATCGATTGCGTGTCGTTCGGGAGCAAGAACATCTGGTCGGTCAGAACTGCGACTGGCGACTTGTCAAAGACCGAACCGGACACAAGAAAAGTTCCTTTGCAGAACCAGCGTCCGATCAACGATGTAATTGCGTTCGCAGGCGGCCGCAAGACTGTAACTAAGCAAATGGAGTGAAAAGACGCAAATGGGAAGACAAACGTAACCACACCGGGTATACCGGCGAAGCTCCAAAGAGCCTTCAGGACTCGTCGGCACAGGGAAACTCGAGTCGTTTCGAATTACGAGTCCTGCTCAGGTGAAATATGAACCTGAGGGAAAGAAAGTGGTGAAGGTCTCCAATGATTTCGGGACAACTTACACGATGGCGCTTGACGGTAAACCCGTTATCGTGTCCGGTCCCGCCGTTATCCCGATGATATCGCCGCCAAGGGAGCCCGCCGGTTGCGCAAGCCGATCTTCGCAAGGGCTTGTATGCTGACGTTATGCGATCGGGCAATATTCTGCTGGCGGTCTCGCCGCAGACCTCTACGCATTCGGACGATAGCTACACCAAAGCCCTTGAGCAAACGCAGGGAAACGCGCAGTGAGAACGGCCGCAGCCGCTCTTGTAGCAACTTTTCTCCTTATCGCGGCAGGTTGGCGAGAAGAGGCAGCGAAGTTATTCAAGGAACGGAAGTATAGCGCCACAGCCGCCGTTCTCGAAGGCAGGCTGAAGGATCATCCTCGCGACTTTGATGCGTTGATGCTACTAGGGTTGTGCCGGCAGCAGCTGGACGAGCTCGGGAAGGCAGAACTGAGCTTTGCGGAGGCGGCGCAAGTCCAACCGACAAACTCGGGTGCCCGCTACTCGCTAGCGCGCGTTTTGTTTCTTGCGGGGCGGTTCGAGGAGGCGCTCGCCGCTGTCGCTGACGCAGAGCGCTTGCGCGAGCCTCCTGCACGCGTAAATTATCTGCGGGGCCGTATCGAGGAGGAACGCGGGCGGTTCAATCAGGCGCTCGAGGCATATCGGCAAGCGCTGGCCGCCAACAGGGACATGGTTGACGCCCTGGCTGGAGAAGCGTCGGTCTTGTACAAGCTCGGTCGATATGTGGAGTCGGGCAGTTCCGCGAAAGCTGCGCTGCGACTGCAGCCGGACAATGCCGAGGCGAAGCGGGTTGCAGCGGCACTGGAGAGGAGTGCGGCCACCGCCGTTCGCACTTCGGAAGCTGTCGAGGGAGCGACCGCGGTGCGCTTTGCCCGGAAGGATGTTATTGACTTTCGTCTCGAGCACTTCCCTTCAGAGAAGAAACATCTGATCTCGACAATGACCGGGGGGCTCGCCGTTTTCGATTTCGACAATGATGGTCTGATGGATGTCTTCTTCGCGAACGGCGCGGAGATTCCGTCATTAAAGAAGAGCGGTCCTCAATTTTGGAATCGATTGTTTCGGAACGCCGGAAACTGGCGCTTCGAAGACGTCACCGAACGGCAGGGACTGCAAGGCGAGAGCTTCGCGATGGGCGCCGCCGCAGGCGATTACGATAACGATGGCCGCATCGATCTGTTCGTACCGGGCGTGCAGCGGAATCTGCTGTACCGGAACGCAGGCGATCGCTTCACCGAGGTCTCGAACAAAGCGGGCATCCACGACGAGATCTGGTCAGTAGCGGCCGCATGGGTCGACTACGATCGCGATGGCTGGCTCGACCTGTTCGTCGTCAACTACCTGGACTGGAACCCTGAGATGGATCGATTCTGCGGCGATAAGGCGAAGGAGCTCCGTGTATATTGTCATCCACGTGAGTATAAGGGTCTTCCGAATCGCCTCTATCGAAACCGGCATGACGGTACGTTCGAAGACGTGTCCGAACGCGCCGGCATCTTGAAATACATCGGTAAGGGGATGAGCTCTGCAGTAATTGATGCCGACAATGATGGATGGCCAGATATATTCGTCACGAACGATACGATGCCGAACTTTCTATTCCGCAACCGCGGTGACGGATCGTTTGAAGAGGCGGCGGTGCAGTTCGGCGCCGCTTTGAATGATCAGGGTAAGGCGATTTCGAGCATGGGGACCGATGCGCAGGACTATGACAACGATGGACTCCCGGACCTGATCGTGACCGCGCTGACCGGTGAGAACTTCCTCCTGCTACGGAATACGGGCAAAGGCGGTTTTCAGGACGTCACCTTTCCGAGCCGCCTGGGATTGAACGCGGCGCGCCGGAGCGGATGGGGTGTCGCGTTTGCCGATCTGAACAACGACGGATGGAAGGATCTCTTCACGGCGAATTCGCACGTCACAGACAACATAGAGCGGGTGCGCAGCGAACGGTATAAGGAACCGAATACTGTCTTTCTGAACCGTCGCGGGACCTTTGTCGCCACGCAGGAGATCGGCGCATCAGCGGCGCATCGGGGTGTTGCTGTTGCCGACCTCGATAATGATGGACGTCTCGATGCCGTGATTACTGTGTTGGGTGACAAACCGGAAGTTTGGCGTAATGAGACCGATGCGGGCAAATGGCTAGGAGTGAAACTAGAAGGCCAGTCGATCGGGGCTAGGGTCCGTGTCGGATCGCAATGGCGGCAGCAGTCCTCAGCTACGGGATATGCATCTTCGAATCTTGACGCGCTGCATTTCGGACTCGGCGAAGATGCAGTGGCGCCTGAGGTCGAGATCATCTGGCCGAATGGCAAAAGGCAGATTATCCGAAATACGAAGGCCGAGCAGACTCTCGTGGTGCGAGAGCCGGCTCGGCCTTGAATGGTTGATCTTAGCCCGTTTAGAAGATTAACTTCATACCGAGCTGGATATTGCGAGGCCCGATCTGGGTGGAACTAATCCGTCCAAATGCGGCGGACGTGAAGTCCATAGTCGGATTTCCGAAAACCGTCCGATTGAGCGGATTCTGAATCTCGACGCGGAACTGGTTGGTAATACGTTCGCCGATCTTCGTTTGCTTGAAGACGGCAAAGCTTTCGTCGAAGCCGCATGGGCCCACGCACTTCCAACGCGCGAGGCGAGTTACCGTATTCACCAGCTTGCGGCGCAGCAAACCTGAGCGCAATATGTAGGTGTTGCGGGGCGGGATCGTTCGGATCATAGTCGCTCATCGAAATGTCCGACCGGATGTTGCTGCTGACCAGATCCTGGGCGTTGTCCGATATTGAAGAACGGCAGCGTATTTGCCGTAGTGGCAAATAAACGGCTACCTGACGTGTAGGAGTTCACCGTGGCAAGCTGCCAACCACCGCAGAACTCCATTCACGAATCCATTGCCGGATTTCCACTTGCGACCATCGCCGAACGGAACATCCCACACGAGTGAAAACGTAAAGACATGCGGATAGTCGGACGGATGGTAGGACTTCTCGCGCTTGAAAGCCGTCTGCGGCGCGGGATTGTCATCAAACATCGCGGCATCCGTCAGGAATTTCGACCAGGTGTAAGCAACGGTGCCGGTGAGGCCGCGCGCATATCGCTTGTCGAGTTTGTATTGGAACGACTGGTAATTCGAATTCCCGTACGTCGATCCATAGATGCTCACGCCGCTGTACTGCGGGAAAGGACGCAGCGCTTGTGCGACGGTACCCTGCGCGCCCCAGAGATTCATGAATCCCGCGAAGGGCTCGCGATAGCCCGCTGCCTGCGCCGCGGGCGAGTCAACCCGTGAGGTGAGAAGGGAGAGAGGCAAGTCCTCATACGACTGAGGCAACTGGTTCAGGTTCTGTGACGCGTAGAGGTGCCGGCCGGCGTTTGCTACATAAGCAAAGCTCATGGACAGGTCGTTTGCGAACTGATGCTCAATCAGGAAGTTCCACTGGATCTTATACGGCAACCGAATCGATCCGGCAAGACAGCAGTGACACTCTGGCGATTCGCTGCCGTCGGATCGATAACCGGGGGACGGCGGAAGTTCTGCGGAAACTCCATCCCAGTTGAACGCCGGAGTCGTTCCGGAATCCGCCGAGGAGAAGGACGCGGTAGTTGCGTAGCCGAATGACGGAATTCCCAACCCCTGGTTGATGTAGTTCGAGTTGAAGATGCCGAATCCTCCACGAATAACTGTGCGGCTCGCGATTCGATACGCCACACCAAAGCGCGGCGCAAAGTTCATGAACGACATGTCGAGGAATCGATTGCCGTTCCCAGGGCTGCCTCCGTAATGGATAGCGCCAGGCAGGTTACCCGCGGCCGCGTTCGGAGCGGTGATGTCCATGTAGGACACGCGATTGGCAGGATCGCTATGCGGAATAACGGGTTCCCACCGGAATCCCATCGTCAATGTGAGCTTGTTCGTGACCTTCCAGGTGTCATCGATGAAGGCGCCGAGACACGGTGTAACGGGCGCCGGGGATCGAATCCCGGAAGTAGGCGCTACCCGATTGCGTTTCACCGAGCAGGAACTCGCGAACGAGTCGCCAGTGTTGTTGTTGCCTGGCAGACCCGTTGTCAGCTTCGTGAAGTTGAACGTGCCACCACCGTTCCCGTAATTCCGATAGTTGTCGCGGTGCTGTTGAACTTCGCCGCCGATCTTGACGGTGTGGTTTCCGCGAATGAGCGTCATCGTGTCCATAGCCGTAAAGGTATGGAAAAAGTTGTCGCTCGCGATGTCGTCACCAAACCGGGTATAGCCTTCGGTGTTGAAATTCACGGTCGGGAAAAGGTCGAACTGCAACCCGGCAAGTCCGAGTTTGCCCCCATTCGGTTGCGTCCAGCCCTGATCGAACCCAAGTGAGAAATTGCGGGTTTCGGAACCGCGAATAGCCCAATCCGATGTGGTTGAGCGTTGTCGGCGAGAGGGTCGAATCAAAGTTCAAATGGAGAACGTTGGTCCGAACCTTTTGCAGGTTATAGTTCAGCAGGGCCGTGACGCTCTCCCCGCCGACCGGAATCAAGCGACTGCTGCCGGGGCTCTTAACCGAAGGTCGGTACGTGTCGTTGTACATTCCGCTGATGCGGTGATTCGTCGTGAACTGATGATCGATCTTGAAACCGAGGGTGCGCTCATCGGCACGCGGGCTGCCGAGAGGCGCGATCGAGTTGTTCACGATACCGGAAGCTCTGGGATCGGTAAAAATGGCAGCATCTTCGCAGAAACCGCACTGATACGGTTTGTAGGAATGCGATTGCCGGGAAACGGAGTGCGGTTCGCAGGGTCCGGTGAACTGGCAGGATCATAGATGATGCGAGGAATTTCGCTGAAATCACCCTGCTGCATTCGCGACGTAGGCAGCGTATTCAAGCCTGCGAGCGCACCGCCGCGGCGGTAGAACTGATCGAATGAAAAGAACCAGAAGGTCTTGTCCTTGCCGTTGTAGAGCTTGGGAATGACAAGCGGACCACCCATCGTGCCGCCCCACTCATTTTGTTTGGAAGGCGCTCGGGTGGCCGGGAAGAAACCTCGGGCATCCAACTTCTCATTGCGAACGAAGTAGAAACCGGTTCCGTGGAGATCATTGGTACCGCTCTTCATGGTGAACGAGGTGACTCCGCCCATCGCATGCGCATACTCGGCCGAGTAGTTGTTGGTGATGAGCTTGAATTCGGCAATCGCGTCGACGGACGGATTCACTTCCGCGTCGTTGGACAAGTCACCACGGCTAAGCGCAATGCCGTCGTAGTAGATCTGATCCTGGAAACCGCCGCCGCCGGAGATCGATTTCGTCCATGTTCCTGTCGGGCTGACGCCGGGAGAGAGCTTAATAAAGTTAGACGGATTACGAATTCCACCGCCTAAGGTAAGCGGCATGTCGAGGAACTGCTTCGATTCCACGACCATGCCTACGTCAGTTGACTCTGTTTGAATCAGCGGTACGGACGCTTCGACCGTGACGTTTTCGGTCACGGCCCCAACTGCCAGCGATATATCAACCGCCGCCGTCTGATTCGTCTGAATCTGAATTCCGCGCTGAACGTAGGTGCTAAAACCGGTGCTTTTTGCTGTCAAATCGTAGATTCCGATGGGGAGTCCCACAACGCGGTAGGCTCCTGTACCCGTGCTTACGGTATCGAATCTCGCGTTCGTTGCTGTGTTTACAACTTCGATCGCAACGTCGGGAACGGCTGCCCCCGATTTGTCAGTTATCACACCGGTGATTGCACCACGATCACCTTGCGCAAATAGCAGAGAGATACTGCTGAGGATCAGCAGCATCAGTCTTATGCTAAAAACTTTGAATCTCATTGGATAGAGACCTCCTGAACCTGATCTGTGCGCCATGTGGGCTTTAGTAAATTACAGCACACGGTACTAGCGACTAGTAGTTTTGGCGGTAGACTGCTCACGCGGGGGGTACTAATGCTTTTGCATTAGAGCTCAGATCTTCGGCGGCTTATCCGTTTGAAAGCGAGCAGCGCACCAGGCGCGCATCGTCGATGGCTCGGGATTGGTCACCTCCCGCGCATCTGAAATCAAGGACGCGGCCGATGTTCTCGGGAGCAGTTGGTCTGCGAATCTCTCCCCGATGATCTTGTGTACCCGCGCGTTAGGATGAACACTATCGAAGAATAGGGTTTGGCACACACATCCGGCGGATCGTCCTTGCAAGGTGCAACCCATACTCGGCTACAAGATCGTGATGCAGCCGAATAGATCAAAATACTGCAACTGGCATCCTGGCACAGTGTGCACGTAATCAGTGTAAAGTTATAGCCATGTGTTGAACTACTGCGAAAGGTCGGTTCCTGGGCGGTAAAATCATCGCCGACCATCAGGAATGAGCCCGATTTCGCGCGAGTTGACCAACACAAACTTCCGCGCTCCCGCGATGTAAAGGTCTCGAACGGAGTACGCAATGTTCGCGACGGCTCGCAACGCTGCCTGGGTTCGCTGGTTCACGTCGGAAATCCTTGCAGCATCGCGCCGATCGTTCCCTCCAGCGAGAAGGAGATAAAATCCTTGCGGGTCCGCCGCGCCCGTCCTCGAGAAATAGAAGTCCACCTGTTCGAAGACGCCTGTCGGAGCGACGTCGAGCAATCCCAAGGACCCGCCGTTGTCCGGTCGCCTCCGACCGAACAGTTAGTCCTCGACCGCCGACGCGCCCCAGCCACTCCAAGAACATTCCGGCTGGTTGCGCGTCGTGGGGCCGGCGCAGACGATCAGCAACGTATTTCGCCCACACCGGACCGTTCGTAAACCGCGACACACGGCGGCGTCGGATCTTGAGGCACCGCGCCAAAGGTGTACAATTCAGAACGGAGGAGGCTCTGCTATTTGCCTGTATCCTCCAGGCTGTTACCAGAGAAGTATCGCGATGCGAACGGCCTGGATAACGCAAGCGAGGCTGCGCAGAAGACGAGCAGCAGTGCGCCGTACAGCATGACGATCAGCGTGTCACTTGGTTGCCCGCTATCCACACGGTGCTGATGGATTGGGTATTTCGAATGTCGGTAAGCGGGTCACGATCGAGCACAACGAGGTCGGCCCAGTTTCCTTTTGCAATCGCGCCGACGTCTTTTACCCGCATGGCTCTTGCGGCATCGATGGTCGCAGAGCGAATGATCTGGGCCGGTGTCAGCCCGGATTCGGCCATCATCTGCATTTCCACGTGCTCGAAATAGCCTTCGAACCGGTTCGCTGACGCTCCCGAGTCCGTACCCATAATGATGAACAGGCCAGCATCGGCAGCCTTCTTCAGGTTGCGCTGGGCGACTGGAAGAGCTGCCTTGTATGCTTGGGCACTGCGAGATTTACGCATCGCCTCCTGGCGTGCAGGCTCCTGCAGTTGTGCGACAACGGCGGCGTCCGCTTCGCGCAGGAAGAACTTGTCCGAGAAGAACGCCGGTTTCGATTCGTAGACGAAACTGGAAAGTTCGCGCGTCAAGGTAGGACAGTACGGGACGTTTCGGGCCTTCATCAACGAGATGAACTCGCTATCGATCTCCTTGTCCCGCACGCTGTGCGCGATTATGTCAGCTCCCGCGCGAAGCACGTCTTTCGCGTCATCGAGATAGAAGATGTGCGCGGCGACTCGCAGTCCGCGACGATGAGCCTCTTCGATGATCGCGCGATACACTGCCGGCGGCATCTTCGCTGTCGAACCAAGTGGTCGTCTACGCGGATCTTGATCACGTCGGGCTTTGCTTCGGCTACCTTTGCGACCATTTGCCGCGCTTCCTCCGGAGTTTTGCCCACGATCACATCTCCCGCAACATAAATGCGGGCACGCCCGAGCGATGAAACGTTCTGGGAGGCGCGGGCTTTGAAACCCGGCTCCTGCTCGCCTCCGAGGCTCCACACGGTAGTGATGCCGTACCGGGCAAAAACACCAAGCTGCCGTAACGTGTTCTCTTCCGTGTATGCGGGAGGTCGCGTGCCCTGTACGTCTGAGATATGTACGTGCGCGGATATGACGCCGGGGATAATAACCTTGCCTGGGAGATTAACGATTTGAGCGCCGCTTGGCGGCCGCACCGCGGTTGAGGAGCCGACTGCTTCAACCTTGCCCTCTCGAATAACGATGACGCCATTCTCGATAGCCGGGCGACCGGATCCGTCAATCACGCGCGCGCCGACCAGTGCTTTGACAGCACTCGACATCCCCGTCTGTCCACACATCAGAATTGGAGCGAGGGCTAACACCCAATTGCGCATGACTCTCATGCTATCTCGCGCGTCCGTGCGGATGCGCGTCCGATTACGGACCGACCATAAACTGCCGGTACCTGCCGTTCTTGAACGTGCTCCAAGGTGTGAAACCGCCCTTTTCAAGATAGAGTTGATGCGCAAAGTCGATGTTCGCTTTGCAGTCCAGCAGGTCGCGGAGGTTGAAGCCCGGCCGCTCGAGATGGACCGTGTTGATCTGAAAATAGCCCCAGTCGAGACTGCCGTCGGTATTGTAGTGATAGATATCGCATTTACCCGCGGGATTTTCCGCGCGTTGGATCGCTAGTGCGAGCCTGCAGTCGGGCCGAATTTTGTGCAGGCGTATTGCTGCCATGCCGACAAGCGCCTGCCCCGCTGGTCGGCTTGCGCTTCGGTCGCGCCCATCGAAAATGTACGCTCGGTAACGGCGACTGGCCATCGGAAATGCACGCAAACAGGAGACTGAAAAGCAAACGTGTAGTGCTGATGGAGCCACCATAGAACGGACCTTCAATTACTTAATTACTGGTGACGATGACCACAGCATCATTTCGTTACCAGACCCCAAGGGGACCCGAGCACACGTAGCCGGCAAGAAAGAACTCTATGACGAGTTGATTCATTCACTTGAAGTGAAGCTTAAGGACGTCTCGACAGATGAAATCACTGACCAACTGTCAGCGTTAGACAACAGCATCGCTCAAGCGGTTGATAGCCTGAACGAGAAGACAGGCACGATCCGTGAGTTTCAGCTCGCTCGGCAGACTGCTTTCGACCAGCAACATACTGCCGAATCTCGCCTCATCGTGATTGGGGAGCTACTGCACAAGATTCCGCGTCCTGAAGGAACACTATACGTCCGATTTGGAGCGGCTGGAATTCATCAGCGAAGGAGATCACTATTTCGATCAACTCGTCGCGACCCGCTGCCCGGTTTGCGGCAGCTCCTTAGAGGCACCACGCGGCAAAGAAGCTTTGCAATGACAATGAACCTTCCTGAATGATGTTCAACAGGCGTGTCGCGTCGAAGCTGATAAGATCCGCGCTCACCTGTTGGATCTCAAACAGACGATCGGTGGGCTAGAAGTTGAGCGCACGTCAATCCGAGAATTATCGGCAACCAGCCGTGATGAAGTGGTCCGCGTAGATAAGCTGCTGGCGAAGGAACTGAAGCCCACATTTGAACCGAAAAGAATAACCTCGACGTTCTAATGGAACGTCGAAAAAGAACTTTCTGATCTCGCATCCTCATTTGCCTCGTTGGCGGAGTACAAGGCTGCGCGTGCTGCGCTGGATGAAGTCGACAAACCAGAAAAGAAGAACTTTGCGGGAACCAGCGTTAAGTCTGCTCGCGCTCTGTCAGACGTGATTCAGGCGATCCTGCGCGATTGGAAGTTCTTGGGCGACAGTGATGTCGTGGAGTTCAACGAGCAAAAAATGGACATTGTAGTTGCCGGGAAGCGCAGGCTAAGCAACGGGAAGGGTTTAAGGGGGTTCCTGCACGGACGTTTCTCTGTAGGCCTTATGCGGTACTGTCGTGCGAACGACCTCCTCACCCCGGATTCGTTGTGCTCGATTCGCCTATCACAAGTTATCGTGAAGGCCGGATTGATCAAGCCGAAGATGAAGCCTCGCCAGAGGTGCAGGCGGCATTCTGGGATAACTTGGCGAAATGGACGAAGGACGAACAGATCGTTCTCATTGAGAACAAAGAGCCGACAGAAAGCGCTCGGCAGCTTGCGCATTACGTTCACTTCTTTGGTGCGAAGAGCACTCAAGGCAGAAAGGGGTTCTTCCCTCCACGGCCATCATGAGCTCACAGTCAAGGCCGGAGCGAAGCGGAGCCCGAAGGGTTGCCTTGACGGCCTACGTGAATAGACTGGAAGCCGCGGGAGCAGGCGGTTTGAGCGACCGGCGGGAGCGTCCCCGAAGGGGCATAACAGCCCGATCTCCTGCCTGACGGCGAGTCGGGGAGGGCCGGGAGGGGGACCGCCTCCGGAGGTCCAACCGCCTTTTGGTTCTCGGCCTAGCCCTCTTCCAGCGATCGTGACCTTTGATTCGCACGATCACAGAGCTTCCAGGACCGTTATGGTGTCCCCATCCGTGATGCCGATTACCTTACCCGAAACTTCGGACAGCGAAGTGGCGGTGAGACACGCGGCAACGAGGAGACCAGGCAACGCTCTTGCGATCTGAATCGGGCGGCTCGGCGCCGGCGCTTGCACGATGCGCTCGCAGCCTCCCAACTCAGCTTCGGACGCACCTGGCGGATGACCTTGAATCTGGCCGGGACGTACTCGAGCACCTCGGATACATCCTCACCGAGCAGCCGCAATTTGCCGCCGCAATCGGGACATGCATTCTGGTCGGGTGTGTAGGTCTCAGTTTCACGCGGGAGATGATCCGGCAGCGGCCGGCGTACCGGTTTCACTGCCTCTGTGGCCAGTTCGCCAACGCGTGGTGTCGAGGCGGCACGGTAGCTTTGCTGCGCTTCCAGGTCTTCCAGGCGCAACTCGAGTTGCTCGATCTGCTTGTCGAGCTTCTCGGATTTACGCCCGAACTGCATACGTTTGAGCTTCAGGCACGAGCAGCTTCAGGTTGTCGATCTCAGTGTCGCGCGAGGCCAGTTCCTCTTGCTGCGCCAGGATCAGCGCCCGCAACGCATTGCGTCGAGGGCATTCAGATCCGGCAGTGTTTGGCGTGCGATAGCCATCGGTAGCAATACGTAATCTGCAACGTTTTTTGAAGTAAGTTGTACATAAAAAT
>CAWGVL010000019.1:0-33579 GCA_963825845.1 Bryobacteraceae bacterium
ATAGCCGTGATGGTATGCTTGGCCGCGATGTCAAGGCCTATTCGGACATGATCTTAGCGCCATCGGCTCGTAGCATCTAGATCGAGGTTCGTCACGGCCTCTTCGTGTCGTCGCGCACGACTCCCTCGAAGACGACTCGCGCCGTCTCCAGGCGTTACCGTCCTTTGGTGCGAACTCGTTGCGTGTCGATCGGTCCCGAGTCAATGCGAAGATGGTCCGATCCGACATTTTCGTTCCGGACCCGCCGCTCACGGAGGAGGAACGCGATTTCATCTCCGTCCAGCCACCTCTGTCGAGGCTTCCGCAAAGTTCTGGTTGCAGGCAATCACGATACTCGAACGAAGCTCCTGCAGTCGCGGAAACTTACCTGCGTAATGATCGAAAACCTGCTCCAGGTCCGCCGCCGGCCAATTCCAGGGAATCCTGTGTCTGAACCGTGATGTCCTTGAGCTGCCCGAAGAACAATACCTTTACCCGCACGCCTGAATCCATAGCAGACGTACCCCGATGAGCGACGTTGCCACCATGTCGGGCGTGAGCGAGATCCGTTTGCGAGTCCGCTATGCCGAAACAGATCGAGATGGTGTCGTCTACCACGCTAACTATCTGGTGTGGATGGAAATGGGCCGGGTCGAACTCTCCGGACAATGGGTGTACGCTACCGGGATCTCGAAGAGCAGGAAGTATTCTGCTCACGGTAGTGGAAGCGACTGCCGCTACCACGCGCCTGCCCGGTATGACGACGAGGTAACGGTCGAAACGAGTGTGAAGCGCTCGACGTCACGTGTGATCGAGTTCGAATACCGGATGACATCCTTGGAAACAGGCGTCAAACTCGCGACCGGCTCGACTACGCACGTCTTTTGCAATCGTGACCTGCGCCCGTTGGCTCCCGCGAAAGTACTGGTCGGCGTTCGGTTTGACCGCTGCCGACTCCCTGAAAACCTGAAAGAAGAAGCGTTCGACAGAACTCAAGGCCAGCGCTGGGCTCCGTGCAGTATGCTGGAGACCTCGAGTGTGTCCTCGCGAATTCGGTATACAACCACGAAGGGAAGCGGGGTAATGGCAACTCGCGTGTTCCCTCCACGCGGCCAATACGGCCGCGGTAGGGAAAGGTGCTGAAGAGCGCCGATGCGCTCATAGATATCCTTGCAGATGCCCTCTGCCACGCTGGGGTTCTCTTGTTGCAGATACGCCGCGATGCTTGAAAGGTCGTCCGAGGCCCGAACCGACCAACGAACATGCATTACGATCTAAACAACTGATTGATTCGGATGCCGACCTCTTCGTGGGTGAGGACTTCGCCACGATCCAGCTGATCAATTCCGCTTTTTACCTGATCCACGAACCACGCCTCATGGTCGAGGTAATCTTCAACGATCTGTTGAACGTACTCACCCGGATTGCTGGCCTTCCGTGCAGCTGCTCGATTGATCCGTACTTCTAGATCCGGACTGAAGTGCACTTCCATGCCTTCAGCGTAGAGATTGATGCCCGACGTCGTCAAATACCTGTACAGCTTACTTATGCTGTAATTCCCAGTCGTACCCGATCTCCGGCTGGTTATATGCAGATCCGGCCCTCATCCTTCGGGTTGTAGACCTTATTTGTCACGTACACCAGCATCGCCGGGTCGGCGCCGATGACCTTGTAGCCATGCCCCACACCGGGAGGGATCAGAATCTGCCACGGGCGTAAATTCCCGACATAAAGCGTATTCTTTCGACCAAAGGTCGCCGACGCTTTCCGAAGATCTACCAGCGCGACCTGGAACATCCCCATCGCCGCAACCCAGAAGTCCGTCTGCTCGAGATGGTAGTGGAAAGCCTTGATCGTGCCGGGATAACTCAGGGCCGCCGACACCTGAGTTGTGGCCGGTTCGTAATGCGCTGCTAATCCGTTCCCGATCCGCAGTACCTCGAGGAAGTAGCCGCGGTCGTCGGGCCACAGAGGAAACGCCGCAACCCTCACACCGTCGATCAGCTTCGGCGAGTCCGGCGACAGAATTACATCACCGATTCCCGTTTCGCTTCGTGGGATCTCCAAGGGTGAGTCGAGCGCAAAAGCGGAAGTCATGCGTTCGTACCGGCAGCGATAGCGGCATCCTGTGCCTTCACTCGCTCGCTATCGGCGACGAGATTCGCTGCGCGAAGAAGGGACTCAAACGTGCCTGCGTCCGTCCACCATCCCTTGAGCACACTGTACTGCAGAGTTCCTTCCTTGATGTAGCCGTTGTTGACGTCCGTAATTTCCAGCTCGCCGCGACCCGATGGCTTCAACGTCTTGATCTTCTGGAACACCGAAGCGTCGTACATGTATATGCCCGTCACTGCATACTGCGACTTCGGATTCTGCGGTTTTTCTTCAATGCCGATGATACGGTCGCCATCCAACTCTGCAACCCCGAAACGCTCTGCATCCGGGACTTCCTTCAGCAGAATGCGAGCCCCTGCCGGCTGCGCCTTGAAGGCATCGACAGCGCCTTTGATGCTGCGCTCCATCAGGTTGTCGCCGAGCACAACGCGATACGTTCCCCGTGCGCGAAATGCTCCGCCAATCCGAGCGCCTCAGCGATGCCGCCTTCGCCTTCCTGGTACGTATAGTTCAGGTGAGCGCCGAACTGCTTGCCGTTCCCCAGCAGACGAAGGAAGTCGCCCGAGTTACGTCCGCCGGTCACTACCAGAATTTCATGGATGCCTGCATCGACAAGCGCCTGAATCGGGTAGTAGATCATCGGCTTGTCATAGATCGGAAGCAGGTGCTTATTGGTGATCTTAGTCAGCGGGAACAGCCGCGAGCCGGTACCTCCGGCGAGGACGACGCCTTTCATCTATAAAAACTCCGATCTGAACAAGAGAATACATGCTTCGGGCATCAGAGCGCCTTTTGCAAAATTATCCTGAGATTCTACCACGGCGGGTCGGTTTACCGAACCTTAAACGTAAGGCGGCTTGCAGTTAGGGTTCTCCAGCCCAGATAACCGGCAATAGGAAAAACGGCAGCCAGAAGGAAAGCCAGATCGTAACGCCCAAGATCGAAGAGGCGACCGAACACCGGCATCACCAAAGCGACTACGGCCGACCAGGATCCGGCGCCCACGCCCGCTATGAATCCCGACTGCGAGGGCGGGAACACCTGCGTCGCGTGCGCGACCGGCAGAATGATGAATCCCGACCCGACAAACATCGCAAAGAAAAAGCCTGCCATCACGAGTCCGACGGTGGGCGCTCCAGGCAGGGCCATCATCGGCAGACTCAGAATCGTCATTACGAGAAACACCTTCGCGAACTGTCCTCGAGCTCTGTCCGCGATCCATCCCCAAAAAAAGTACCCGATTTCCCAACCGAGTGGGGGGATCCACAAGAGCGCTCCCACCTCCGCTTGGGAAAGTCCGCGTACCCTCGACAGATAAATAGCTGCGCCGTAAAGCACGAATCCGAGCGGCTGCGCTCCTAACGCGTAAGCACACATGAATCCCCACAGACGGCGGTCGTTCATCTTTGGGAACTCAGTCTTTGACTTTGGCTCGGGCTCATGTCTCGGAAGCCGGCGGCTGATGAACGTCCATATAGCCAGCCAAAAGATGCCCACGACCCCGGTGAATATGAAAGCCCCGCGCCAGCCGTAACGCAGCGCGATCGGAGTCACGAGCAGAGGCGTAATGATCGCGCCCAAAGATCCGCCGCTATAGGCAACAGCGATGCCTCGGGATTGCAGGCCTTTTGGCAGAGTCTGCGTTGCAGTCCGCAGACCACCGGGGAACGTAGCTCCCTCTCCAAAGCCCAGCAGAGCCCTGGCGGAAGCGAAGCTCCAGAGCCCGCTTGCGAACGCATGGGCAGCCGAAGCTAACGTCCAAAACGAGACGGCCGAGAACATCCCTGCACGCAATCCGAACCGGTCCAGCATCACACCCCAGACTGGATTGCCAATCATGTAAGCCACCGAGAACGCCGAGATGATGTACCCATACTGCTCGGCGGACAATCCTGTGTCCGCCAGGATTGCGGGAGAGAGAAGCGCAAGTGTATTGCGGTCAATGTAGCTGATCAGCGAAACCAGCCACATCGCGACGGTAGGAAGCCAGAGTCGAATGCTCCAATAATATCCGGCTCGTCGGCGGCTTGCGGCGTTTCATCCGCGAATTGCGCGATTCATCTGAAATCGCAAGCTTCTGATGTCAGTACGCACCTAATCTGATTGCGGAGGAACCAACCTATAAAGATTCGCATTTTGCTACTCACGGCCAGCGCGATGGTCGTTTCCGCCGCCGAACGGTTCGACCTGGAAGTCCGGAACGACTTCTTCGCCGGCTTCTCGGGAAACAAGGAAGCGCTCGATCGCGCGATGCAGAAATCCGAGGCGGTCATGGCCGCCAACCCGAAACACGCGGAAGCCATGGTGTGGCATGGCGGGGGCTCATGATGCTCTCTCGAACCGCATTTCAATCCGGCGACACGCATAAGGGCTCGGAACTCTTTGCCCGCGCTCAGAAGGAGATGGATGATGCGGTTGCGCTCGAACCGGACAATGTCGGCGTCCGGATTCCTCGAGGAGCCGTGCTGATGGCGGCCGGACGCGGCATTCACGAACGGAATCCCGAACTTGGCAGAAAGATGCTCGAAAAAGCGGCCTCCGACTACGAGCACGTCTACAACCTGCAAAACGCCCGAGTCTCGCAACTCGGACAGCATCCGTTGGGCGAGTTATTGTTCGGAATCGCCGACACGAACAGCCGACTCGGCAACCAGGACCGCGCGGCCGAGTTCTTCGACAAGATTGTATCGCTCCTTCCCGAACACTCAATATGCGAAACGCGCGGCGCTATGGCGAGAGACGAAGTCGTTGCCGCTCGCGCAAACGGGCTGCATCGGTTGCCATAGTGCAGCCGTAAAATGAAGGTCCATTGATAACGGTCCGCCACATCCTGGTCACCGATACGCTCATCGGCCTCATTTCGCCGGTCATGTATTTGTGGCTGGGCCCGAAATTCGAATGGCGCGCGCTGATGGTCAACATCGCTGGGGGGCAAGTCTACGCGCAATGCGTCGGAACTCTGGCCCACGTCAGCATGACGTGGGCTTATCCGCGCGTCGTCCACTGGAGCAGGGCACAGCGGTGGATCACCGTGTTTGCGATATTCGTGGCCGTGACCGCCATCGGATGCGCGATTGCGAACGTAATTTTTGTCCTTGCGGGTTTATACCGGGCTCGCGATTTTTGGGAACACTTTCAATGGGCATTCCGGATCGGACTGATCATCACGATCGTGTTCGGAGTCAGTGGGGCCATTATCGAAACGCTGAACTCAAGACTCGAATCGGCAAACACCAACCATGAACGAGCGTTGAAACTCGCCACGGAGGCGCGGCTGTCATCCCTCGAAAGCCGTGTTCACCCGCATTTCCTCTTCAACGCCTTGAACTCGATGATCCGTGAAGATCCCGATCGCGCCGAGCGGCTGCTCGAGCGCATGGCCGCTCTACTACGCTTCTCGCTCGATTCGAACCAGCTTGGGGTCGTCACTCTTGCGCAGGAAATGGACGTAGTTCGAGGTTATCTCGAGATCGAGAAGGCGCGATTCGGCGACCGCCTGCAGTTCTCGGTTGAATATCCGCCGAAGTTGAGCGAAGCTGCAGTTCCGCCGCTGTCGGTTCAGACTCTCGTCGAAAATAGCGTGAAGTACGTGGTGGCGCCGAAACGCGAAGGCGGTACGATCTGTGTTTGCGCATCGGGTTCGAGTGACAGACTGGAAATCGAGGTTCGCGACGATGGGGCCGGAGTCGACCTGGCCGCAATCGCGGCCGGTCACGGCCTGGACCTGCTGCAGTCCCGCCTGCATACGATATACGAAGGCGCGGCTCGTTTACGGACTGAAGGCTCATCGGTATTCATTTCAATTCCATGCTCCGCGCCTATCTCATCGACGACGAAGAGCTAGCCCTGAAACGTCTCAGCCGCATGCTCGCCGCAACGGGCCGAGTGGAGGTCACAGGTTCTTCAACCGACCCTGTTGAAGCGCTGAACTGCTTTATCGGAGATGTGCTGTTCCTCGACATCGAGATGCCGGGTATGAACGGGTTCGAGTTCCTTCAGGCGCTTGACAAAGAACCGCTCGTCATCTTCACTACCGCATACAGCGAGTACGCGCTGAAGGCGTTCGAAGTAAACTCAGTTGACTACCTTCTGAAGCCGATCGAACCGCGTCACCTCGAGCGGGCGCTCAACAAGTTGGAGCGCATCCGAGGCGGCGCGCGGAGCCCCGGCCCGACCTGAACGACCTCGTCCGCAGGCTTACCACCGCGTTGCATTACCCTGACCGGTTATCTTCCCGGACGGGCGAACGCGTCGAGTTCATCGAGCTATCGGCGTCACTCACCTCTACGCCAAAGACAAGCTCACGTTCGCCTCCACGCGTGTCAAGGACTACTGCATCGATCAGACCGTTGCCGAAATCGAGCAGAAGCTCGATCCGCGCAAGTTCGTGCGCATTCATCGATCAACTATCGTCAATGTGGACTACATTCACGAGTTGTACAACTGGTTCGGCGGCCGGGATGCTTTTACGCCTGAAAGACGAGAAGAAGACAGAGTTGCAAGTTGCGCGCGATCGCGTCAAGGCGCTGAAAGATCGTCTCAGC
Organism: Bryobacteraceae bacterium; assembly: GCA_963825845.1. Lineage (GTDB taxonomy): Bacteria > Acidobacteriota > Terriglobia > Bryobacterales > Bryobacteraceae > DASQDN01. The sequence goes on from CAWGVL010000019.1 coordinate 6,639, forward strand.
CTCTGAGCATTTGCAAGAATAGCTTCGATGGGCTTCGATCTTTCCCAGTACAGCGCGGACGTGCATACAGTTCTGGCGATTGACGGCAGTGGCGCCCGTCTCATGCCTCTGGCGAACGGGACGATAGTCCGTGCCGGAGTCGATGCGCTGTCGGGCAAGTCCGCGAGCCAACTGTTTCCCGGAGCCTTCAGTCCGGAAGCGGCGCTCAGCGGTTTGTATCTCTACTTCTGCGCCTACGATCAGGTCACATTCCATCTCGCAGGACATCTCATCCGTGGAGGGAAGTTTCTGGCACGGCATCATGCACCGCCAGGAGCCCGATCCAGGCAACTCCCGCTATTGGTTCCGGCGCGTCGGGAACCATCCGGTCTTCCCGGATTTGAGAGATGCCGCTGCGGAGGCGGGTTTTCCGGTGAAAGAGAAGTGGGATCCGTTTGCATTTATCGATTACTGCGAGCAAGCTCGCCACAGACCTGGTTCGACGGAGGAGAAGATAGCGATGGCAGTACAGCTTGCCGAATGGCAACTGTTGTTTGACTACTGTGCGAGGCCGCATTCATGAGTGTTCGCGCCGCCGTATTACGTGAATTCGAGCAGCCCCTGGAAGTCCGCGAATATCCGGAGCCTAAAGCGGGACCGGGCGAAGCGGTTGTCCGTGTCACGATGGCCGGCATCTGCGGGACGGATGTGCATCTGTGGCTCGGACAGCTTCCGATTCCGAAACCCGTGATCCTCGGGCATGAGACGGTCGGAGTCATCGAGCAACTCGGCGAAGGTTTGCAGAAGGATTGGCGCGGCGATCCTTTGCAGGTCGGAGATCGCGTCTGCTGGGCGAGCTCCATCGCATGCGGCGAATGCTTCTACTGTCGTTTGAAGGCGCAGCCGACGCGCTGCCTCACTCGGAAAGCGTACGGCATATCCTACAACGCCGATGAAGCTCCCCATCTGCGTGGCGGCTACGCGGAAAAGATCCACCTTCGCGCCGGAACGGCGATCTTCCGTATCCCGGATTCGCTCCCGACCGAAGCTGTCGTCGGCGCCGGATGCGCGTTGACGACCGCCATCCACGGAATCGAGCGGTGTCCCTTGCAATGGGGCGACGTGGTCGTCGTCCAAGGTTCCGGTCCTGTCGGCATCGCGGCGCTCGCCGTTGCAAAGCAGGCAGGCGCCCTGAAGATCATCGTCACCGGCGGTCCTCCGCACCGGCTGAAGCTCGCGCAGGAGTTCGGCGCCGATGTGACGATTGACGTAGGGATCACGAACCTCGAGCAGCGCAAGCAACTCGTGCTCGCCGAAACCGGAGGATACGGGGCAGACGTCGTTATAGAGTGTGTGGGTCATCCTGACGCTGTAAACGAGGGTCTGGAATACTGCCGCGACGGAGCCCGTTTCCTTGTGCTTGGTCAGTACGCCAATGCAGGGAACATCGAGTTCAATCCGCACACGATCACTCGCAAGCAGTTGCTGGTTGCGGGTTCGTGGGGCTTCGAGCCGCGGCATGTGGATCGGGCGCTTCGACTGCTCGATGCGACGGATTGGAAGCGGCTGTTCGCGAAGCAGATCACGCACAGGTTCCCGCTCGAGCAAGCCGACGAAGCGCTCGCGACGACGCGAACGTGGCAGTCGGGCAAGACGGTAATTACACCTTGAAACGATTCCTAGCTGCTGCTGATCCCCGTGATCGTGCTGCTCGGATGGCTGTTCGCGCGTGGGCCCGGTCCTGCCGAAGTGCCGTTCACGCGCGTCGTGCGCGAAACCATCGTGAGTACGCTGAACACCAACGGCAAGGTTGAGCCGATCGAGTGGGCCGCGGCTCATGCCGAGGTCGGCGGGCCGATTCAGCAGATCCACGTGCAGCGCGGGCAGACTGTGCGGAAGGGGCAAGTGCTTGTCACGATCAGTCTGCCCGACGTGCAGTCCGATTTGTCCGCAGCAGAGGCCCGCATCAACGCCGCCAGGGCTGAGATCGAGACGCTGAATCTGGGCGGCCGCGCCGCGGACCAGGCCGAAGTGCAGAGCGGACTCATCCGGGCGAAATCCGACTTGGCCAACGCGAAGAACGAATACGCAACGCTGCAACGTCTGGCTGCCAAGAATGCCGCGACCAAGGCGGACGTTGAGGCCGCGCGGCAGGCGGTCGAACGCGCCGAGCAGCAGATCCAGTCATTCGAGCGGCGGAGATCGTCGCTTGTCACGCAACCCGACAAGTCTGCCGCGGAAGCCCGGCTGCAGGAAGCGCAAAGCGGTGCGGCCGCGGCGTCGCAGCGTCTCGCGAGCGCTCAGGTCCAGAGCCCGATGAACGGCATCCTGTACCGGCTGGAAGTCAAGCCCGGCGGCTACCTGAATCCCGGAGAATTGGTCGCGGAAGTCGGCCGACTGAACCAACTCCGGGTTCGTGTCTACGTCGACGAGCCGGAACTCGGACGTGTGGAGAAAGGAATGCCTGTCACCATCACCTGGGACGCGCTGCCCGGCCGCGAGTGGAAGGGCTTCGTCGAGAGTGTGCCGCTGCAGGTTGTGCCGCTCGGGACGCGACAGGTAGGCGAGGTCATCTGCACCATTGACAACCCTGAGCTGAGTCTTATCCCCGGCACGAACATCAACGCCGAGATCCGGTCGAACGCGGCCGAGAACGCGCTCGTTGTGCCGAAGGAAGTCATCCGGCGGCAAGGCCCGGAGACCGGCGTCTTTCTCCTGACCGAACGAAGCTCGTGTGGCGGCCGGTGCGAACCGGCATCACCAGCGTCACTCGCGTGCAGATCCTCGAAGGCCTGCAGGAAGGTGACAACGTCGCGCTTCCGGTCGAACGAGCCATCAAAGCCGGCGACGAAGTCAGACCCGTGTTCCCATAAAGGGATGCAAGACATCCGAGAGCGCATTCGATCTGCGAGGTCGATCTGCGTCCTGACAGGGGCGGGCATCTCGGCCGAGAGCGGCATCCCGACTTTCCGCGGCGCGGGCGGGCTCTGGCGCAACTTCAAAGCCGAAGATCTCGCGACTCCCGAGGCGTTCGAGCGCGATCCCAAGCTGGTTTGGGAGTGGTACGACTGGCGCCGCGGCCTGATTGCCAAGGCGCAGCCGAACCCCGGCCACTACGCTGTCGCGCGGTTCCCGATCATTACCCAGAACGTCGACGAACTGCACCAACGCGCGGGCGCCCGGAACGTCATGGAGGTCCATGGCAGCATCTGGAGGATCCGATGCACCCGGTGCGACTTCGAGATGCATGACGAGCGCGTACCATTGCCCGAAATCCCGCCGCGCTGCGAGTGTGGAGCGCTGCTTCGTCCCGGTGTCGTCTGGTTTGGTGAGGGACTGCCCACAGACGTTTGGGATAATGCATGTAAGGCGGTAAGCGCGGCCGACGTGCTGCTGGTCGCGGGAACTTCCTCCGTCGTCTATCCGGCTGCGTCGCTGGCGCCATTTGCGAAGCAGTCCGGCGCGATTGTTATCGAGATCAACCCGGACGAAACGCCGATCTCGCCTTCGGTCTATTACTCGATTCGAGGGAAGGCCGGGGAAGTACTGCCACAACTACTCGAATGAAACTCTGCTACATCGACGCATTTTCCGGGATCAGCGGCGACATGACTGTCGGCGCGCTGCTCGACGCCGGAGCCGACTTCGCCGGACTCAGTGACGCGCTTACATCGCTCGGAACGAAGCGACGTTCCGCTTTGAACGCACCAAACGCAAAGGCATCGCCGCGGGCAAGTTCCACGTCGACGGCACGGACTCGAAGGCCCACCGTCATCTGCACCATATCGAGAAGATGATCAACGACTCCGGGCTTTCCGACCGCGTCAAGACCAATTCGCTCGCCGTGTTTCGCCGCCTCGCCCAGTCCGAGTCGAAGATGCACGCGACCGCGATCGAGAAGGTCCACTTCCATGAAGTGGGAGCCGTCGACTCGATCTGCGACATCGTCGGCGCGTGCTTCTGTCTCGACAACCTCGGTGTCGACGCGCTGCACTGCAGCCCGATCAACGTGGGCAGCGGCACCGTCCGTACCGAGCATGGCATCCTGCCGATTCCGGCGCCCGCGACGGCGGACCTGCTGATCGGCAAGCCGATCTACTCGCGCGGCCCGGAGGTCGAACTCACCACTCCGACGGGCGCCGCTATCGTCAGCACTCTGGCAGGAGGCTTCGGCGCGATGCCTCCGATGTCGATTACGTCCGCCGGATACGGCGCCGGGGACAAGGACTTCCCTGAGCACGCCAACGTGGTCCGAGTGTTGATCGGCCAGGCTACCGGCGCGACCGAGACGACCACTGTGGTTGTGATCGAGACCAACATCGACGATTCGACTCCCGAGCTTCTCGGATACGCCATGGAGAAACTGCTCGAAGCCGGAGCGCTCGACGTTTCGTTCACGCCGACCCAGATGAAGAAGAACCGGCCAGGATCAAAGCTGACCGTCGTCGGCGAACCGGAGAAGCGCGAAGCGCTTGCCGAGATTGTACTTCGCGAGACGTCGAGCCTCGGGGTCCGAATGTACAACGCCGAAAGGCGCGTGCAGAGCCGACGCATCGTCCATGTGACGACGCCCTATGGTCCGGTGCGAGTGAAGATCTCCCAGACGGGAGCCGCTGCGCCCGAGTTTGAAGACTGCCGCCACCTAGCGGCACTCATAACGTGCCCTTGAAGCAGGTGATGGCCGAAGCGACGCTTGCCTACTTGAAAGACGCCCAATGAAATACTACTTAACCACTCCTATCTATTACGTCAATGCGGCCCCGCATATCGGGCACACCTATACGACGATCGCGGCCGACACGATCAAGCGCGTGAAGCGCATGGAGGGTTACGACGCTTATCTCACGACCGGAACGGACGAGCACGGACAGAAGATCGAACGTGCCGCCAAAGCCGCCGGCCAAACACCCGAGCAGTTCACCGACGTTATCTCCAACGAGTTCCGCGATCAGTGGAAGCGGCTGAACCTTGACGTCGACTACTTCCAGCGGACGACGAGCCCGCAGCACGCCAAGGCCGTACAGGATCTCTTCACGCGATGCCTGGAGAACGGCTACATCTGAGAAGGGCTCGTACACCGGTCAGTACTGCGTGTACGATGAGCTGTACGTCAACGAAGCCAAGCCAGGCGATCCTTGTCCCGACTGCGGCCGTCCGACGGAGACGGTCACCGAAGAGAACTACTTCTTCAAGCTGTCGGCCTTCCAAGATAAACTGCTGGCTCTCTACGAGGAGAACCCGAAGTTCATCCTGCCCGAGACGCGGCGCAATGAAGTGCTCGCGTTCGTGCGGCAGGGACTGAGCGACCTTTCGATCAGCCGGACCACGATCAAGTGGGGCATCCCGCTACCGGTCGAGGGAAATCATGTGTTCTACGTCTGGTTCGACGCGCTCACCACGTACAAGAGCGCCGTCGAAGGCGACGATCTGTGGCCTGCCGATCTTCACCTGATCGGCAAGGAGATCGTCCGCTTCCACGCGATCTTCTGGCCGGCGTTCCTGATGGCCGCCGGCTATCCGCTCCCGGAGACGCATCTTCGCGCACGGCTGGCTGCTGTTCGAGAACGACAAGATGAGCAAGTCGCGCGGGAACATCGTGCGGGCTACGCCGATCGTTGACGTCATGGGTATCGACGCCCTTCGCTATTACCTCCTTCGTGAAACGAGCTTCGGCAAAGACGGCTCGTTCAGCTACGACGCGCTCGTCGGCCGGTACAATTCGGACCTGGCGAACGGTCTTGGCAATCTCGTCAGCCGCACGTTGACGATGATCAATCAGTACCGCGACGGCTACATCCCCCCGAAAACGGAGGTCAGCCTCACCGATACGATCCGGCGCGTGCAGGAGTTCTACGACGAGTTCGACTTCTCACGAGCGCTCGAAGAGATCTGGTCGGCGATCTCCTGGCTCGATGGATTCATCGTGCAGCAGCAGCCTTGGAAACTCGCCAAGAGCCAGGCCGAAGGCGCGCAGGACCAACTGGATGCCGTGCTCTATACGGCCGCCGAGTACATTCGTGTTATTACTGCGCTCGTGTGTTCCTGTCCTGCCCGAGACGGCGGTCAAGATCTGGCGCATGCTCGGGATGCAGACTCCCGTTGCCGATGCGCGATTCATCGATTTGGCCGAGCAGTCGCTCGACCGGGACAGAAGGTGGAGCCCGTCTCAGCGTTGTTCCCGCGCATCGAATCGGCTCAAGCCATCGAGAAGATGAAGCAACTCGAGAGCCGAAGAGACTCGGCGACAATCTGCCCTGTTCGGGAAGGAGATCCCGAAAGAGGAGCCGATCGGATTGACGATCAGCGCAGAGTCGCAAGCGCCGGTGGCCTCACCATCGGATGTCCCTCCGCTCGAACCCGAGATCACCATCGACGACTTCGTCAAGGTCGACCTGCGCGTCGGACTGGTAAAGTCCGCTGAGCCGGTGAAGGGCGCCGACAAACTCCTTCATCTGAAGGTCGATATCGGCGAACCCGAAGTGCGGACGATTGTTGCCGGCATTGCCAAGGCGTATCAACCCGAGCAGTTGATCGGCCGCAAGGTGGTCATCGTTGCGAACCTCGCGCCGCGCAAGCTTCGCGGCATCGAGTCGCGCGGGATGATCGTGGCGGCGTCACTGCCCGACGGTCCGCCCGTGCTGGCCGGCTTTCTCGAGAACATCGAGCCGGGCGCGCGCTTGAAGTGAGGCTCGCCGACTCGCACACGCACCTGGACGATCAGCGCTTCGGTGACGATCGCGACTCGGCGGTTCAGCGCGCGGTCGATGCCGGAGTCGCAAAGATCCTTTCCATCGGCACAGGCCAAGGTCCGCCAGACCTGGAAGCTGCGATCCGAATGGCCGAGCAGTACGAACCGGTGTATGCCAGCGTGGGTTTGCACCCCGAGCATGCGCCGAAGGTCACGCAGGCCGACTATGACCGTCTCGCGGATGCTGCTGGCTCATCCGAAGGTCCTGCTGCTCGGAGAGATCGGCCTCGATTACTATTGGAAGCCGTACGACGCGAAGCAGCAGGCCGATGTGTTTGTGCGGCAGATGCAGATTGCCGCCACTGCGCGGAAGCCGATCAGCATTCACACACGCGACGCCTGGGATGACACGATCGGCTGCTTCGATCCCATTGGGCGCCGACCGGGCTGCCGTGCATCATGCACTGCTTCACCGGCAATCCCGAGCAGGCCCGGCAGGCGCTGGACCTCGGGTTCTACCTCAGCTTCTCCGGTGTCGTGACTTACCCCAAGGCAACCGACGTGCACGATTCGGCGCGGTTTCTTCCGCTGGATCGCATCCTGATTGAGACGGATGCTCCGTACCTTGCTCCGGTTCCATTTCGGGGCAAGCGCAACGAGCCATCGTATGTAGTTCATACGGCGCAACGTATTGCGGAACTTCGAGGGATGGACCCTGACGAACTCGGCGAAGCGACGCTGCGAAACTTCGACACGCTAACGGCATCCACCTAACGGAGGTCGCCGATGCGAGCTTTCGCATTCCTTCTCTGCTCGTCCCTACTACTTGCGCAGGCGCCGGGGAAGCCCGGGGTCACCGATCCGATCAAAGACCCGAGTCAGATTCCGGGGAACCCGAACCCCGGACCTCTTCCGCGAGCGACTCCGCAGCCAAAGCCGCCCGCCGACGAAAGTAGCGGGGCGTCTGAGAAGAACAAGAAGACCAAGAAGGCCGAGAAGGCTAAGAAGCAGAAACCCGAAAAGACTACTAGCCCGTCAAAACCGTAGGCATTCCCATCACGATGCTGCCACCGTGGGCGGTCATGTCACCCATACGAGCCGCGGGCAGGCCAACGATCAGAACCGTGAAACTGCCGAGAGCGATGACGTCAGGCGGTCCGACGCACAGGCACATATCCGTCACCCGTGCGGCCGGCAGGGCCCCGACGAGAACGGTGACGGCGCAGGGCGGCAGAATCGGCCCGCCTACGTGGGGAATCGGAGGCACGCCCGGTGTGACCATCGGGCAAACGTGCATGTCGGTGACCCGCGCCTGAGGCTGTCCCATCCTTACCCCTTCGTCCTTTTCACGACTTCGACCCCTTTGTCGACGAAGCCGCTGAACCGGGGCTTCAACTGCTCGGGGTCCGCTGTTGCAGCGAGCATGACTGCGGCCGTCACGAGTTTCGCCGTAATGAAGTAAGCTTTGGCGTTCGTTTTCGGATCGGCCGTCGGCGGCAGAGCCTCACTATAGTACGCGGCAAGCGCCGTAATGCCAAACGGCGTTGTGGTATCGGCCGTCTCCGCGGCGCGGAACGCAGCCTGCCGGTTTTCCTCCGTCGGTTCAGCGATCCACCGCTCAGTTGTTTTCAGAGCGGCATCCTGCTCCGGCGTCATCTCGGGGACGCCCTGTTTCACGCAGCCTAGCGCCCACCACACAGCTTGCCGCTTGGGAAGGTAATGAGCGATGAACTGCACCGCATCCGGATGCAGTTGCTTTGCCACTAGGGCTTCGATGAACTCGTTCGCCGAAATCTCCGGCGTAAGCATCTTCTTTGCCTCTTCGCCGAGGTTCACGTAGCGGGTAACTTCGGTGGCTTTCAACCCTTGCTCCCTAATTGATCATTGTGATGCCGCCCTGAATCTGAACCATGGCCGTGCCGCTGGTCTTGTGCATGATGGCGGTTTGTTCCATCTGGATTTGCGCCTCACATTTAATCATCATGCCTTTGATCGTCACGCCCATCTGGTCGAGCTTCACACTGCTCTGGCCTACCTTCAGTTCGATGGACTGCATCGCTTCAGTTTCGCTCTTGCCAAGATCGATCTTGGTCGTTTGATTTCCCATCTTGATGCGCAGGCTATCGTTGCCCATGTCGATAATGCATTCGCGATTGCCCATTTTAATCTGGTGCTTATCGTTCCCTTTATCGACGTAGATATCACGATTGCCCTTCTCGATGGTGACTTTCTCGTTCCCATCTTTAACGACTTCGGTTCGATTGTTTTTGATCTCGATGGTCTGGTCATGCCCAACTTTGAGGTCGTCGTCATTCTCTACGACCCGATGGAAATCCTTCTGCGCATGGAAGTAGATGTCTTCCGAGCCCTGCTTATCCTCGAAGCGAAGCTCGTTGAACTCTTCACCGCCTCCGTCCCCGCCTTGGGTAAGGCTGCGGGTCTTCACGCCGCTTTGCGTGAAGTTGTCGGGCAACGTATAGGGCGGCATGTTTTGGGCGTTGTACACACAGCCGGTAATCAGCGGACGGTCGGGATCGCCGTTTTCGAATTCGATAACAACTTCATGGCCGGGGCGGGGAATGAAGATAGCGCCGTACTGCGGCCCGGCCCATTTCTGAACCACGCGCACCCAAGCCGATGCGCCCTGCGGATCGCCCCAGTGATACTTCACTCGGACTCTTGCGTATTTATCGGGCCGTTCGGTGACGAGCGCCGTTTGTGGACCCTGCACCAGGGGTTTGTTGTGGATGCGGGGCGGGCGGTACTGGGTTCCGTATTTAATGCAAGTAAGGCTGTTGGTGTAGGTCAGCGGAGTGTCGGAGTCGCCGTAGATGTAGGGCGGATGCTGCATGCCGCTGTGCTCGGCGGAAACGACGACGTAGTCACCGGTGACCGACGTGCCGGCGACCGTGAACTTCTGGCCAGCGCTCAGAGCCCGGATGGAACCCGCGGCCTGGAAGAGTGGATTTCCGGTTTCCGTCTCCTCCATTCGCAGTTTCGTCATAGTCGTGCCTTCCGCCGGGGCCTTCGAGACGCTCTGAACCGCGTTGAATTGCAGCGTGTGATCTCCGGGGAAGTCCGAGAGCTTGTAGCTCGTGTTGCCGGCGACGGCCTTCGCGGTTTGCGAGACGGACTCGAAGCGATTGGCGTTCTCGATGTGCCAATCCCAGAGACGGTACGAACCGGTCCGCAGTTGGTGGGCGGTTCCCCAGTCTCCAATCCAATCGTTGTCACCAGGGCCGATGTCGGGAGCATAGTTATACGACGACTGCTCGGGACAGGCTTGAAACGCCTGCGGCGAATCCCCGAATACCATCGTATTCTTCCCATCCGCATGTTCGAAGAAATAAAAAATACCTTCGTGCTCCATCACACGAGAAAGAAAATGGAAATCCGTTTCGCGGTACTGCGTACATAGATCCCATTTGCTGTACGTGCGCGTGAGCCGATTTGTCGTCATCATGCCATAATCGCCCAGAACCGTATTTATGATGTCAACGACGGTGACTTTCTCGAAAATACGATAATTCTGGGACAACGTTGTCAGCCAGAAATGGGGCACCAACTCCAGGCGATATCCACGAAACCGGTCGCTCTCGCTTCCAATCTGGAATTCCCGAACGATGCCGCTGAAATAACGGGCGTCGTCCGTTTCGGGACTGAGGCTGACGGAGACCGTGACAACCTGCCCGAGGAGTTTCGCGGGGTCGATTGTCTTGTCGGCTTGCGCGAGCGCTTCGATTTCAATGACGAAGTTGTCCGACAGGCGCTCCGAGACAGTGAAGGATTCGATGAGGAGAACGTCTTTCCCCAGCGGTGTCGTCAACTTCAGGAAACGCCTATCTTGCGTGTACCCGCTCGGCATAATTGTGAGCCTCTCCGTGTGAGTCTATCATCGCGTTGTCAGGGCTAATCGTATTACCGCGTTCATTTGTTTTCACGAGCGCTGCGAACGAAGACGCGGCATAGGCCCGAACTTCGTGCTCCACTGTACACGAGCGGTCATGTGCATGACGACAAATAGAGTAACGATGGCGCCGATTGTGACCGACAATCCCGTAAACCCCTCCAAAAAGAACGCGTAAGAAAACAGCACCGGGTAAACAAATTGACTTCCGGCGGCTTCCTGGAAGGCGAATTGCGGTCCTATAACGCCTCGCACGTAGGACACGACCAGTCGCCGTATGGCCCCTGCTAGTGGGCGCGAGAGCATCATCAAAAAAGTCAATATCGGCAAAATTCTTCATCACCTTGAATTACGAAGTCTTTGACCCCGGCTATATTTGTTACCCGCATCCTGTTCTTGCACGGCGATCCCATCTGAGAGCGCGTATCGCTGGGCATAGCGTTTTGGAGCATGGCGATAACTCTCTGGCTCCAGCCCAGGCCATAAAACTCCGCTCACGACAAATCCCGTCCTATAGTGGCGATTCCCAAACGCCGTCCTCGCCGATAGCCGCTACGCGTCGCGGCGAAACCGTGCCCGACGAGGACATCCGCGCCTGGCTTGAAGGTCGGGAGCGCCGGTAACGGGTCCGTGCGGATCAAATGGTCTTCGGCGGCCGTCGCGGACTTGCAGGCGATCACGAGTGGATCCAGCAGGACCGGGGATCGAGAAGGCGAACCGGATTCCCCGCCGCATCTACGAAGCGGTCCGGAGTCTGCAGACGATGCCTTAGGCGGCTGCTATGGGCGGCTCGAGAATACCCGCGAGCTCGTCATTCCCCGACTTCCGTATCTCGTCGTGTACCAGACCTTCGAAGAGTGCCTGATTGTGCTTAATGTGTTGCATGGAGCGCAGCGATGGCCGTAGCCACCGGCCGGGGCATTTCTCCCGCCGCCGGCGGCGCGGATGCATTGGCGGTCGTGAAGTAGCCGTCGGGCTCGGCGGCGGGTTGCGAAGCGAAGCCACTGACGGCTGCTGTCATTGTTTTTTGTGGGACTTGGCGTTCCCGGGCGGCTTGTAGCACGGCTTCTTCGAGCAGTTGTTTCTCGCGTTCGGCGCGGGCTTTGCGGAACTCCGAGAGGGCCTTGTCGAACTCGCGCTGGACGGTGGTCTGGTAGCGGAGGAAGAGTTTCGTTTTCGCGATCTCGGCCGGGTCTATGAAGAGAAAGGCGAGGGCGGAGTCCGGGTCGGCTTCGGGGTTGTCCTCGAGGTAGGCGGTGACCCGGTCGTCAAAATAAGCGGCTTCGATGCGCTGGAAGCGTTTCATTCTCCAGGCGGCGGCGATGGTTCGTTCGGCCATTGTGTGCTCGATCTCGGATTGCGGGTTGAGGTCGCGGAGGAACCTGGCTTGGAATTCGTCGTATTCCTGCTGGCATTCGCCGGGAATGACGGTCTGTTTGCTGGTGAGTCCATGACGGACGCCGTTGAAGCGGGTTTTGTTGGTGTCTTTGGGTCCGGTCGAGTGCTGCGCGTTGGCTCGGTTGGCGGCGAGTTTGGTCATATGGATGTTCCTATATTGATTGTAGGCACGGGCTTCCAAATGAGGATCAATGTAAGTGATTGAAAATACGGATTAAAATAGGCCTGTGAACGGAGTTTTCGACAGGCCGAAAGTTCTCGCATTTCTGGGGAAGGACATGCGCAAGGGGCGTGGTGACCGAACGTGAACACGTTATTGTTTCGAGGTGAGCTACCCTGTGGCACGAGCGTGGCTGTTGTGGTCTTTAGCCACTGGCGCTGCGCCGGTCAGCGCGAATGACCGCATCGGGAATATAGAATTTTTCGGGTACAAGGGCCTGGATGTCGCAAAAATCGCAAAAGCGATACCGGTGCACGAGGGTGACGAATACTCGGATGTCACAAAAAACCAGATACGCCAAGCCGTAATTGACTTGACCGGCAAAGAGCCTACTGACGTGGCTGCGGTCTGCTGCGATGAGAAAGGGAAGAGGCTGCTTTTCATTGGGCTTCCTGGCGCATCCAGTAAGAGCTTCGTCCTCCATCCAGAACCAAAGGGCACCGAGCGCCTTTCTCCGGATCTTGTGGAACTTTACGATCGTCTTGATCACGCATTCGAAGCAGCCGTGCGCAAGGGCGGCCGGGCTGCTGAGGAGGACGATTCCAAGGGGTACGCACTGATAAAAGACCCGGCTGCCCGGTCTCTTCAATTAACCGTTCGCGAGTGGGCTCTCAAGCACCAGTCGGAGCTTCTGCGAGTGCTGGAATGCGTCGTCCTCTGTCCAACATCGCCGGATCGCGAGCGATGCAATCGGCTATGTTCGCCAATCTCGCGCTCAGATTCTTGCATTGACCCGCGCCGCGAGCGACCCCGACGATGAGGTGCGTAATAACGCGACTCGTGCTCTCGGCGTTCTGGTTCGATCCGGCTCCGCATTCGCTTCTCTAATCGCACCTGATCCTTTCATCGATATGCTCAATTCGGGAAGGTGGAGCGATCGGAACAAAGGGGCCTCGCTCCTTATGGAACTGACAACCGGGAGGAATCCAGACCTACTTTTGAAGATACGTTCAGCGGCCCTCGATTCACTGATCGAGATGGCCTCGTGGCGTAGGCCGAGTCACGCATATTTCGCAAGGATGGTGCTCGGGCGGGTTGCGGGTTTATCGGAGGATCGTCTCAAAGAGTTGGCCTGGAACGGGCCGGTTGACGTCCTCCTCAGAGCCGCGGGCCAGCGTTGATGTGCTGAGTTGTTGCCTCTGTACAAAGGGACGCTGCCGAAACGAACGCATGAAGGGCACATAGAAGGGGTTCAATCCAAGTGGGCGGTCTCTGTCCGCGTCGGGCGCGGGACTGGAAGTTCATTTGGAGCCGAACTCTCGAAACAGAACTGATCAGATGTCGTATTCAGTGTAGAGGGCCGGAGCGATCGGTCAGCGTGGCTCACCGATGAGGCGCTCCGGCCTATTTTGTGGAGATCCCCGTTATGTGGCGGACATCTGCGACGCGCGGATTTCTTTGCGCGCAACTCTCGATTGTCGGAACATAAGAGCCGGCCGATCGCACGAGCGGCAGCCAGATCCTGGCCGAACTTTGGGCCATTCCATCCATAACTTCCTGTCTCATCCCAAGGGATTACTTGGGTGTCACATGGATCAGGGCTCCGGGATTGGCGTCTTCCAGCATCCACAGCGAACCATCGGGGCCTTGTTCCACATCGCGGATGCGTTTGCCGACATCCCAGCGCTCGGCGGTTTTGGCTCCGCCTTTACCGTCGAAGATGATGCGATTGAGCGTATGGCTTCCCAGACCGCTGATGAAGCCGCTGCCGTCCCATTGCGGGAAGGTCTTTGTGCCGCGGTAAAACATCAGGTTGCCCGGCGCAATCACCGGCACCCAATAGAGCACCGGCTTCGTAAACTCGGGCCGCGTGTCGTGACTGGGAATAGGCACTTCGTTATAGTTCATGCCATAGGAGACAATCGGCCAGCCGTAATTCTTGCCCTTCTCGATCAGGTTTAGTTCGTCGCCGCCGCGCGGGCCATGTTCGACCTCCCATAATTCGCCGGTGGGAGAAAACGCCAAGCCATAGGGTGCGCGGACGCCACTAGCCCAGGTTTCCGCTGGCGTCAGGTTGGGGCCGGGAAAGGTATAGGTGCTCACCGGCTTGGCTGTCTTGGCAGCTTCAGTGTCACTTGGCGGATCGATTAGGGGAATGGTGGCAGCACCGGTCTTGCCGAAGTTGGGATTGCCGGGGGCGGGTTTGCCGTCCAGCGTCAGGCGCAGGATCTTGCCCACGGGCTGGTCGGGATCCTGGGCCGGGGTCATGCGCTGGCGGTCGCCAACCGTCATGAACAGATACTGGCCATCGGACGAGAAAGCGATCTGCCCGCCGGCCTGGCCGCCCTTGCCCCTGGGCATCTGGCGCCACAGCACTTTGAAATCTTCCAGTCTAGGCACACGCCCGGTGTTCAGCTTGGCGCGGGCCAACGCCTGGCCACCACCATAGTCACCCGGCTCTATATAGGTGAGATAGACACTCTCGTCGGTGGCGTAATGGGGCGAGAGGAAGATGCCCAGCATGCCGTTCTGGCCCTGCCAATAGACGGCGGGCGTATTGCCCAACGGCGCGATCTTTTCTCCCTGCGCGGATACAAGCCAAATGGGCCCGATCTTTTCGGTCACCAACATGCGGCCATCCGGCAGGAAGGCTATCCGCCAGGGCAGTCCAAAGGTGGCCACCGTGGTCATCTTAAAGGGTAGGGTGGCTTCGGGTTTCTGTTCGCCCACATTGACTTGGGCCCAAGCCGCAGTTGCCAAGGTGAGAAGCAGCGCCGCTCTCGCCGATTTCATCGTGGTTCTCCTTGTCTCATTCTCAGAAGACGCAGTCCAGTATATAAGTCGATCCGGCCATCCGGACAGGGTCGGAAGTATCCACCAATTCTGTTTCATGCGGAAGGAAGAAAGCAGAATCGGGGGTATGGTGGGCTTCCCCGCAGGAGTCGCACAACTCGGGGTGTCTTCGCCCCAATCCATCGATGGGAGGGTTTTCTGCGGATGGGTCGATACAATCCAGGTTCGGTAGCGAAGAAATCCGTTCAGGTCTTCGCAGCTCTCTTGAGCGCGACGGCGTTCATGCAGTAGCGTAACCCACTCGGTTCCGGGCCGTCCGGAAAAACATGCCCCAGATGCGCGTCACAAGTATTGCAGATGGCCTCGACCCGCTCGAGAATGGCCGGTCCATCGAAGCCGTAGGCAATAACGCTCGCCTCAACCGGCTGAGTAAATGACGGCCACCCGGTATGCGACTCAAATTTCTCATTCGAATCGAACAGAAGGGTATCGCAACAAACGCAGGAATAGAGCCCTGGCTCAAACCGGCTGCACATTTCTGAGCTGAAAGCGCGTTCGGTCCCCGCTTGGCGGGTGACCCTATACTGCTCATCTGTCAACTGCTGACGCCATTCTGCTTCGTTCTTGACGATCTTCCGGGCGGGAGCCGGATTGCCATTCTTCGCGAGGTTCAGAACGTCGGACCATTTGAGCATCTTCTGAATGTTAACCCGATAGAGCGCGGATGAGGCATTCATCGATAGCGGCGCGACAGCGGCAGCCAGCGCCACGAGGATCGGTTGGATGTCTGGCGGCCGTTGTCGTTGGGCCTCACTTCGATGTGTTCCCGACGTCTGTCCGCAGTCGTACGTACAACATATAAAGCACAATCGCGAGATTACATCCGAACAAAATCAAATGACTTGGGGAGAAATGAGCGATCACGTGATACAGCTCCCAAGGCAGATACATCGAGCCGGACAGAAGAGCGAACCACTCAGCCCAGATCCAGCCGTTCCAGAGCCCATAAGCCTCGATAAATCGCACAAGCGAGTACATGACGGCAGCCGCAGCGGCCGCCCATAGCTTTGCGTCCGTCACATTGCGGCTGCCCGGAGAAAGACCTGAGAAACGTGGCCCTCCGGATTGAGATGCAAGCGGTCCACCAGACGCTCCACTTCATCCGCCACATCCTTGTGCAACAGGGTGAGGAGACCGCATGCAGCCGCAATCACCAGCACACCCTTCACCGCCTCGAGAATTGCGACTGTGCGCAATCCTGCCCGCGGCGCGCGTTTGCCAGCCATATCAGACATCTGCTTTGTGACCCAGTCTGATCGTACACTCGTAACGTCAGATGCCCGATCCTGCGCCGGCGCCGCATCAACGGCTTCCGCCCGAACCTCGGTGGCCTGCCGTGTTGGGCGCCCTGGCTGTCGGAGGACTTCTCCTCTGTCTGCCCGAGTCATTGACGCTCGGCCCTACGTGGCTGCTCCCGACTGTGGTCATTTCACTCCTGTCCGCATCATTCGTGTGCGAACGTTTTGGCGCACAGACGGCCCATACCGTTTTCGGCTACGTAGTCTCCGGCGTAATCACTGTAGCGCTGGCGTGCTCCTTGGCATTTCTCGTCGCTGCACTTCCGAAGCATCACCTACCAGCCACTTCCTTGCTGCGCTCAGCAGGCGCCCTGTGGCTGAGCAACATCCTGGTCTTCGCCTCCTGGTACTGGAGACTGGATGCCGGTGGTCCGCAGAAGCGCGATCAGCGGGCTCGTCATGCCGAAGGCGCATTTCTTTTCCCGCAGATGCTCACCTCTCACTCCGCGTCCCGGCACCCATGGAAACCCGGCTTCGTCGACTATCTCTTCCTTGCATTCAACACGAGCACTGCTTTTTCTCCAGCAGACGTTGCGCCCTTGACCGGCTGGGCCAAGCTCCTCATGATGCTGCAAAGTCTGATATCGCTAGGCACTGTCGCGATCGTCGCCGCTCGAGCCGTCAACATTCTTTGAGATGCGGACGATTGGAGATGCGATCGAGGCAGCGCCGCCCGAGATGTTGCGCAGTTTCGTCAGCGAACCGGTTCATGTTCTTTATCCTGAAGTAAAGCGATGAGCCTGTTCAGGTCATACCGATCCAAGCTTCAGGCCTCATTCTTTCTTCTGGGTCTGCTGGCAATCGGCGTCACGTATTGGCAGGCGTCAGCGGGCGCGACTGCCGCGCTGAGCCAATCGACATACGATCACCTGACCGCGGTGCGGGAGACCAAGCGGCAGTTGGTGCAGCAGTATTTCGCCGATCTCACGGATCGCGTAGTGGCGCTGTCGACGGACGAATCGAGCATTGCTGCGCTCGAGCAATTCCGGTCAGCCTGGAGGACCTTGCCCGCAATCATGCCGGGCGACGCGCGATACGAGCTGCTCGAACAGCAGTACCGTAGTAAGTCCCAATGGTTCCCATCCGATCCGCGAACCCGCGGGTTGCAGCAACTGTTTCTCGCGGCCAATCACGCTGACCGAGAACTCATGCTCGAACCGAAGGGAAGCGGACGGTACGGCGAGATTCATGCGCGATACCATCCTACGTTCCACCGCTACAAGACGGCCTTCGATTTCTACGATGTATTCCTGATCGACGCGCAGGGCGGGAGAGTTTTGTATACGGTCACAAAAGAGATCGATCTTGGTGTCGTGTTGAATCTCGCTCCGTACCAGAGCACTACACTCGCGCGTGCTTTCCATCGCGCGATGGAACAGGACGAACCGACGTTGGCCGTAATCGAGGATTATGCTCCTTATGCGCCTTCGGACTTCGCTCCCGCCGCATTCGTCGCATCGGCCATCTGGCGGGCCGGGGCCAAGATCGGGGTGCTCGCGATCCAGGTGTCAATCAACGATCTCAACCGGTTGATCACGGGCAACCAGAACTGGAGCAGTGAGGGAATGGGGCGCACGGGACACGCCTATATCGTCGGCGCGGATCGCACACTGAGAAGCGATCTCCGGTTCGAGATTGAGCAGCCCGAATTGTTCTTCACCCAGATCGCGAAGGCAGGGGCGCCGCAAGATGTTATCGAACGCATTCGCCGCAACGGCACGGCCATCCTGAACCTGCCCGTCCCCGACCGTCTTGCGCAAGCGATCGAAACCAATGATAAAGGGACTCATATCGCCCCGGATTTCAGAAACGTAGAAGTGATCCGATCGCACGCGAGGTTAGACCTGCCCGGCCTCAACTGGATTCTCGTAGCCGAGATGGAAACGGCGGAGGCTTTCGGTCCAGTTCGCAAGCTACAGGTGCGGCTTCTCGTCGTGGGTATCCTGGTTTCCCTAGGTTTTCTTGGCGCCGCCTTCATTCTGGGAGGGTCTGTGGCGCGCCCCGTGATGGCGCTGGTGAACGGGACACGCCGCCTGGGCGGCCGCGATTTCGGTGTGCGCCTCCCGGTCGAATCTTCCGATGAGATTGGCCAGTTGGCCGAGTCCTTCAATCGCATGGCCGAGCGTCTGGAACACACGACGGTATCCCGCGACGATCTCGATCGCGCGAATCAAGAACTCGAATCGCTCAACGCACGGTTGATCACGGCGCAGGAAGAAGAACGCAGACGGCTCGCCAGGGAGTTGCACGATGACCTTACGCAGCGAATCGCGGCGGTCGCGATCACGGCCGGGACGCTAAAGAAGATCGCCGAGCCGGGCTCGGCCAAGTGGCGACAAGGGCTCGAAGATATCCAGCGCCAGCTTGTCGACATCTCGAACGATGTTCATAGCCTGTCGAGGCGTCTGCATTCGGCGACGCTCGACGACCTCGGCTTGATCGCCGCCATCGAAGGCGAGTGCCGCGGTTTTTTCGAGCGCGGCGGTCCTCCCGTCGACTTTCAACATTCGGACGCCTCTCAACCCTTGAACAAAGATGTGCAGCTTGCAATTTATCGAATCGTTCAGGAAGCGCTTCGAAATATATTTCGCCATGCCGACGCCAGTGAGGTCAGGATCAAACTGGCTGCGAGCCCTAAGTCCGTGTCGCTCGAAATTGAGGACGATGGACTCGGCTTTGATCAACATGGCCCGGATTGGCGGCCGGGCGTAGGATTGGCAAGCATGAGCGAGCGAGCGCGCCTGGTGGGCGGCGATCTCACAGTTCGCTCCCGTCCCGGTGAAGGCACTGTGATTTCCGCGAAACTGCCAATAAGGGGAACTGCGTGAGCCGTCCGCGCATCATTCTGGCCGACGATCATCGAATCGTGGTTGAAGGCCTCCGCAGTCTGCTGCAGTCCGAGTTCGATCTGGTGGGTACTGCGGAGAACGGCGTGGATCTCGTCGAATTGGCGCAGCGCACAGACCCGGACGTCATCGTTACCGACATCTCCATGCCGCTTCTGAACGGCATTGACGCTGTTCGCAAACTGCGCGAATCCGGTGTGCAGGCGAAGATCGTGTTTCTAACAATGCACCCCGACGTTGTGTACGCCACGCGCGCTATGGAAGCGGGCGCGTCCGGGTATGTGCTGAAGCACTCAGCGCCCGATGAACTGATCGCCGCAATCCATGAAGTATTGCGAGGCGGCGTCTTCATCTCGACGTCCCTGCGCAATCCCGCGCTGGACGAATTGCTACATCCTTCCCGCCGCCATGTAAAGAAGACGGTTGAGCTTACCGCACGGCAGCGCGAGGTATTGCAACTGCTCGCGGAGGGCAAATCGGCCAAGGAGATCGCGGGCGTACTGGGGATCTCGTCCCGGACAGTGGAAACTCACAAATACAACATCATGGACGACCTCGGCGTAAAAACCACGGCGGAGCTTGTTCAGCACGCGATCAAGCACGGCTTGATTGCCGGGTCGTAAAAGGTTCCTACGTAGATTTGCGGATATCGGCCGATGCCTCATTTCCGGCTTAATAGACTCAGGAGCAACGAAATGAGTAGCGCACGATATGCATTTGCCTTGATCACTGCATCGATACTTACCTTGGCAACACCCGCCATCGCCCAGGAAAAGGCGGCAAAAAGCGTAACGCTCGAGCAGATGGCTGAAGCGGCGCAGACTCCGGCCGAGCACGTTAAGGTCTCAAAACAATATCGCGTCCGCGCGGAATCGTTTGAAGCAAAGGCCAAGCAACATGAAGAGGAGGCGCGCAAGCTTGAGAAGCAGCCTCGTAGCCCGATGGACCACAAATGGCCCGCGATGGCGCGGCAGCCTTGGGTCAAAGAACGCCAACTCGCTATGGAAGCTCGCAGAGCGGCCAATGAGTCCCGCGAAATCGCCGATCGTCACATGCGGCTCGGTGTAGAAGCGCTCGCCGAGGGTCCCCAGCGCGCACAACAGCCGGTTTCGTCCGGCAGTGACAACTAACACCTCAGTTGAAACCTCACAACCGGGGGTGAGCATCTTCTTACAGGAATGGATCAACTCCTGACTGCGGAAGCTCTGCTCGCCCTCGTTACGTTAACGGCGCTCGAGATCGTTCTCGGCGTCGACAACATCATCTTCATCAGCGTCCTCGTCGGCAGACTCCCGCCGGCGCAGCGCCCGCGCGGCCGCAGGCTCGGGCTCATGCTCGCGATGGGCACGCGGATCCTGCTGCTATTGCTGCTGACGTGGATCATGCGGCTACAGGGCCGTTGTTCACCGTGCCTTCGCCAGGACATCCCGGGTCGTGACCTGATTGATCGGAATCGGCGGACTGTTCCTTATCGCGAAGAGCGACCGCGAGATTCACGAAAGCTTGGAAGGCTCGGACAGGCGAGGACAGGCCGTCCTCGAGACGCGAACGTTCGGCGGCGTGCTGATTCAGATCGCGCTCTCGACATCGTGTTCTCGCTCGACTCGGTCATCACGGCCGTCGGCATGGCGAACGACTCGGCCGTGATGATTGCAGCAGTCGTGATCGCCGTGGTGGTCATGATGTTCGCGGCCGGCGCGATCGGGCGCTTCGTCGACGCGCACCCGACGGTCAAAATGCTCGCGCTGAGCTTCCTGCTGATGATCGGCGTCACGCTGATCGCGGAAAGCCTCGATCAGCATATTCCGAAGGGCTACATCTACTTCGCGATGGCGTTCTCGGTGATGGTAGAGATGCTGAATCTGCGCATGAAGAAGGTCACGGAAGAGCCCGTGCATCTGCGCCGAGCCCAGGTGCCCGGTACAGAGTAACCTCGCTACCGACCTCCGCTCTACAGCGTGTATTCCTGCCCGGCGAGGAATACACGTTCAATGAAGAGATCACGCGTGAGGACGAGCACGTCTGCGCTCTTTCCTGCTTCTAGACTGCCCGAATCAGCGGAGACCCCGGCTCGCTCGGCAGGCGTGAGGCTCGCCATTCGAACGATGTCCTGTAAAGGCGCATCCGTTGATGCGGCCATGTGGCGTACCATCGTGTCCATTCCGACCGCGGCGCTCGCCAATCCCTTCCCCGGTACGAAGCCGACTTGTCCATCGCTTTCGAACCATGTGCCTGTCGCTTCCGGTCCGAATTTGTACCGGCCCGGCGGCATGTCCACCGCGCGATTCGCATCCGTCACAAGACACAATCGCTCGGGTCCTTTCATCCGGTAAGCGAACGAGAGCAACTCCGGAGCAAGGTGGCGGCCATCGGCGATCACTTCCGTGCTCATGTCGGGGTACGCGAGAACGAACTGTTCCATGCTTCCTTGCATCGGCGTGCCGCAACGGGCGCGTACAGATGGAACGGAGCTCATGGCGCACCAAAAGTGATCAACATGCCGCACGCCTGCCTCATGGGCCTTGACCATCTCAGTCCATGTTGAGTTCGAGTGGCCGCACGTAACGAGGCACCCTCGGCTGCGGGCTGCTCGATAGAACTCGCTGGCTCCGGCGAGCTCCGCCGCGCAGGTTGCGATACGAATGATGCCCAGATCGAGAAAACGTTCGTATTCCTTCGCATCGGGATCGCGGCGGCCCTCCACGGAGTGGCATCCGACTTTATCCTCCGCAAAATATGGGCCGTAATAGTGGACCCCGGCGATCCGTGCGCCATCGGCAATAGACCAATGATCCCGGACCTCCATGCAAGCCGTCAGCATTCGTTCGATCTCTTCGGTTGAACCCGTAGTCGTCGTTGGAAAGATGCTTGTCACCCCATGCCGGGCGTGCGCACGGTTGGCGATCCGCACTGCCTCGGGCGTACCGTCCATATAGTCGGCTCCGCAAGCTCCGTGGACGTGCAGGTCAACGAATCCGGGGGCAATGTAATCGCCGCGTACGAATACGGAGCAGGAAGGCCGGCTCGTTCCGGCATAAGTTATCCTCCCTTCTTCACACAGCACATACGCCTCCGGCAGTACGGCGCCGGGCAGGATAACGGCGCCTTGAAAGCAGACAGTCATCAATCCTCCGCGATCAGGTGTTGTGTGAAGCCGGATGACTTCAAATGCGCGTAGGCCGCGTACACTTCTCCGGGAATCCGCTGCGGAGCAGACCACCCCCGGCGGGCATAAATCCAGATACGCTGCAAGTCGCCGAGCATAATCTGAATGATCTTTTCCGGTGTCAGCACCTCGGTGAAGTACTCATCCAGCGTCATTTCCGGCGATGCTAAAGAAGCAGGTATTTCAGGCCATTCGACTGCCAGAGTGGCCCATGTACGGCGCTGCATGAAGGGCTTCACCGCAACCACGATGTTACGTGGGCATATCCCGTCGGCCTCCAGCAGTTTTCGGCTGAAGCGGACGTTTTCGGCCGTGTTCGTTGCTGTCGTTTCGAGCAGAATGCGATCACGAGGAACACCGCGTTCCACTGCAACTGCTGCGTACATCTCGGCTTCACTGCACGGCCACGGCGTTGCGAGAAGGTCACCCTGGTGCGCTATTCCGCCTGTGCAGAGCAGCACTTTGCCGAATCCACGAAGATACAAGTCAGACGCAAACTCGGCAACGCGCAGATCGTTCGTACCAAGCGCAAGGATCGCATCGGCGGGAATAGGTTTGTGCCGGAGCTGATGAAAATCCCAGACCACTCGAGCCGACTGCATGACAGCTTCAGTAACTACCGGCATTCACGAATTGTGTGCCAAGTTGGTTTCGATCTCATGAGAGGGAATCGGGGAAAGCGCCCACTCCAGTCCACATGGTAAACCGCCGCCTGAACGCGACCAACTTTACAAGACGTTCAGCGGATACAATTGGTGCATGTCTGGAAGGATGGCTGCTCTACTTGGAATCGTGGGGGCCGCTGCTGTAAGCGCCTGGGTGCACATAAAGCGGCGTCACCATGCTACGTCCTGGGTCAGTTCGTCGGTGGGCCAAAGATCTCACGGACTGCTGATAGTCGATATCGACGACGACACCGCCGCCGATATCATCAAGCGTGCGAAGCCCGAGCTCGAACGCGCAAGGGAAGTGCTCACTAACCAATAAAATTCGAAACGGAATGGAGGCGGCGTGTCAGATCCACCGCCTCCGGTATTACACCAACAAGTCAGTTAAGCTCCGAGACCTGAGCATCGGCGGGAGGAAGCGATGCTGTCAGCGCCATCGTGGCCCAACTTGTGCCGGCCGCCGATATCCACTGGTCTTTCCCGTGTGGGAAGCCGCTCTCCTTGTAGGGTTGAAATGGGAAGGAACGGGTCCGTACCAACCACGAGCCATCGGGACGCTGCGTCCGCAGCAGGAAAGCCGCACCGCGATTGTAGATCCGGTCATCGACGGTAACTTGACCAGCCGCATGTAGCGCAGTGAGCGCTTGCCCTGTTGCATAGGCGTCACTCTCCACGTCCGGCAACTGCGCCCACCCACCATCCGGACGCTGTTCCGACATCACCGCTTGAGCGGCAGCCTTGATATCCTCCGGATCAGCCTTCGCCCATACCAGGCCGAGCAGCTTCATGGCCTTCTCTTCCATCGTGTTTGCCTTAGCGGTCCGTAGCCAGCCTCGCGCTTTTTCTACTTTAGACTCAGAGTCCTTGCCGTATAACTGGAGAGCACGCAAGCTCAGCGCAGCTGCCGAGATTGCGCTCGATTCCATCGGGGGCCGGGCCGTGAAACACCGGAAGCTTCCGTTGGGCAATTGCTGGGCGCCAACCAAATGTGCCATCGCTTCGGTGGTCTCGTCGGGCTTGAAGCCTTCCGCGCCCAGGCCAATCAGAGAATACGACACACTGATCGACGGGTCCGGAATGTTCTCCTTCTCCTGGAGCATTTGCTCACGATACGGCTTGAACATCGCAATGACGGTCTTCGCCTGCTTGTCGGCGATCTGCGGGTCGACATGGATGCCCCGCTTCCTCGCCTGGGCAAATGCCATCTGTGGAAGCGACTGGTTATGGCAGGACGTACAGCCGGAGACCTTTACAAATTCCGGGCCGCTTTTCTGCAGAAGTGCAACGGCGCGCTCCACTGAATCGCGGACCAGCTTCCGCTCCGATGCGCCGTGCTTCTTCAATTCTTCAACTACTGGCGTGTAGCCGCGGCGAAGAGCCCAGGTCAGGGCCGTTTCTCCGCCCTTGTTCGCAATGTTGGGATCCACACCACGCTGGAGCAGTTCCTTAACCATCATTGGATCCGAGTTGTCATCCGCGGTTGCCCACATCAAGGATGTCGAGCCGGAGCCGTCAATGGCATGGACGTCGGCTCCCTTGTCGATGAGCGCCTTCGCTGCGACCGGATTGTGTTGCATCAAAGCGATAATCAAAGGCGGCGCGCCTAAGAACCGGCCTTCGTTCGGATCTGCGCCGGCGTTAAGCGCTCGGTTAACTTCACCCGCGTCGCCGCTCAACACTGCACGAAAGAGCGGGGTCGGCGGGGTGAAATCGGGTATGCTTTGCGCCGCAACCGAGAGGGTTGTGGTGATTCCTATTGCGATCCATCGAAGCATCAAATCTCTTACCTCGTCGAAAAAACGCGTGAGAGGCGGCTCCGAACGGCTCATTCTGAATCGAAACTGATTATTCGAACCGTTATGACAGGTATTGTGTAGCGGGTCCTACACAGTCGAAGACGGCGAGTCTACTTCGCAGCGACCGATGTAACCGCAACCGCCGGTTCGGTTCGGAATTGCTGCGCCTTATCCTTTTCACCGAGAGCTTCATAGATGTCGACAAGATCTTTTCGGACATCCTGCAGACGTGTGACTGGTGGTGTGCTTTGCTTCATCAGCGCCCGATAGGCAGCCAGCGATTGCGTTTCGGCCTCGCGATACCGTCCCTGCCGCGCGATCGTCCGCCCGAGTTTCATTCGTGCGACAGCAACATTTAGGTGATCAGGGGCAAGAGTGGTGGCGTATCTTTGCACTGCCTCGGCCAGGAACTGCTCAGCGCGCGCGTACTGCTTGCGCTCCATATACACACTTGCGAGATTCGAAAGAGCGATCGAGATCAGATAGTGATGATCGTTATACGCTTTCTTATAGATGTCGACCATTCGACGAAAACTCGCCTCGGCGTCGTTCAGCTTCCCTGTTTTCAAAGCCAGCGTTCCCAACTCGTTAATAGCCGATGCGACACGGGGGTGAGTCGGTCCGTAGACTCGTTCTCTTATCTTGAGCGCCTGTGTGAGGATCGCTCTCGCTTCGTCATACCGCTTCTGGAAAACGAGCGCCTGCCCAAGCATCATCAACGATGCTCCAGTCTCGTAGTGGTCGTCTCCATACCAGCCACGGTAGATGTCTAACGCCTGACGGCACAGTTGTTCGGCTCGCGAGTATTGGTCACGCTGAAAGGCGATGGCGCTGAGATTAATCAGGTCACTCGCGACGAAAGGATGACGATCACCGAAGAGCTTGCGGTTCATATCCAACACCCTGAGATTCAGAGATTCGGACTCATCGTAGTGGCCTGCGTAGAAATGTGTATTTGCGAGTTCGCTCATCGCGCTGGAGAGTTCCGGAGTCATCGATCCGATTTGCGAATGCAACCGAACAGCTTCATCAAGCAGTGTCGCCGCCCGCTTGTAGTCCCCTTTTGCTTCATAGAGGGAGCCTAGAGCAGTGGTTGCGTTGGCAAACAGTTCCCGATTTCGTTCTCTGGCATGCTTGCTTCGATTAAGGGCGTCATTGATTAACGTCTCTGCTTCGTCGAACCGGCTTTGGTTCACTCGCAACGACCCGAGTGCCAGGAGACTATCGATGACCTGCGGGTGATTTGGGTCGTGTAATGAGGTTCGCCTATCGAGAGCCGCAACCAGCAGATGCTCGGCCTTGGGAATATCACCGAGTTGCTCATAGATTGCGCCGAGGGCCTGATAAAGGTCGGCTTGAAGCTGTGGGTTAGAACGCAGGGTCCGTGCTTGCTGCTCGCCGCGAGCAAGAAGCGTCACGACTCGCAGTCCGTCGGCAGGACCGGCTTGCTTATCGCCGCCCTCAAAGAGGTTGATCATGAAGCGCTGGACTTGCTGCGTGCGTGCGGCTGCCGCAAGCGCCTCACCGCGTGCGGCATCCAACCGGACGGTGAAAGCAACCGGCCGGCAGCGATGAAAACGATGAGAATCGCCCCTATGCCCAGAGGCCGCCAGTTGCGACGGGCGAATTTCGCCGAACGATAGCGAAAGCTATCGGGCCGACCCTCCAGCGGCTCATTTTTCAGATAATGATCGACATCCCGGATCAGGGCTTCCACTGAAGCGTAACGGCGGTGAACGTCAAGGTGCATGGCAGCGAGGCAAAGCCCGTCAAGATCGGCCCACGCCGATTTGCTCGCGACGGGCGCCTCGGTCTGCACACCGGCCGATCTCGCCTCCCGTGCAACAATCGAAGGCCGCTTCGGCTGCCCATTCATGATCAGCCGTTCGGCTTCGCCCGGAGTGCGGTCCGAGAGATCGTACGGTAGGCAGCCCGTCAAGAGCTCATACAGGATTACCCAAGCGAATAGATATCAGTCGAGAATCCCACACTGTCCCCGCGAAGTTGCTCAGGGGCAGCGTACGCCGGTGTCATCAGCCTGAGCCCGGCTCGAGTCCGATCGTTAACACCGTCGAGATTTTCGACATGCTTGGAGATGCCGAAATCTAACAAACGGACGCTTCCATCCGTCTTCACAAGAACGTTCGAGGGCTTCAAGTCACGGTGAATGATGAGATTCTGA